>JAFYIE010000117.1 GCA_017538795.1 Bacteroidales bacterium
ATGTATACAAACTTTCAAGAGTATCTGAAGAAGGAATTGGCTCAGATTGAAGCCGATGGCCTCTATAAGAATGAACGTATCATTGAAAGCCCTCAGGGTGCTGAAATCCTTGTGAAAGGCAAGAAATGCTTGAACTTCTGCGCAAACAACTACCTCGGACTTGGCAACAATCCGGAGCTTATCGCAGCAGCAAAGAAGGGCATGGACGAGCGCGGTTTCGGAATGGCATCTGTCCGTTTCATCTGCGGTTGCCAGGACCTCCACAAGAAACTCGAGCAGAAAATCGCTGAGTTCTTCGGCACTGAGGATACTATTTTATATGCCGCTTGCTTCGACGCCAACGGCGGCGTGTTCGAGCCATTGCTCAACGAGCAGGACGCTATCATCAGCGACGCTTTGAACCACGCTTCTATCATCGACGGCGTGCGTCTCTGCAAAGCACAGCGTTTCCGCTATGCCAACGCCGACATGGCTGACCTCGAGAAACAACTCCAGGATGCACAGAAATGCCGCTTCCGCCTCATCGTCACCGACGGCGTGTTCTCGATGGACGGTAACGTCTGCCCTCTCGACAAGATTTACGAACTCGCACAGAAATACAACGCCATGGTGATGGTCGACGAGAGCCACTCAGCAGGCGTGGTCGGCAAGACAGGCCGCGGCGTGACAGAACGCTACAACCTCCGTGGCAAGATCGAAATCCTCACCGGCACACTCGGCAAGGCATTCGGCGGCGCCATGGGCGGCTTCACAACAGGCCGTAAAGAAATCATCGACATGCTGCGTCAGCGCTCACGTCCTTACCTCTTCTCAAACTCAATGGCACCGGGCCTCGTGGCAGCAGGTATCCGTATGTTCGAGATGATGGCAGAGACCAACGAGCTTCAGGACAAGCTTCACGCCAACACCGATTACTTCATCAAGCAGATGCTCGCTAAGGGCTTCGACTGCAAACCGTCAGAGTCAGCTATCTGCGCCGTGATGCTCTACGACGCTCCGCTCTCACAGAAGTTCGCAGCCAAGATGCAGGAAGAAGGCATCTTCGTAACAGGTTTCTACTACCCTGTCGTTCCTAAAGGCCAGGCCCGAATCAGAGTTCAGATTTCGGCAGCACATGAGAAAGAACATCTTGACAAGTGCATCAACGCATTCGTGAAGATTGGAAAAGAATTAGGCGTTATAAAATAAGAAATTCAATGAAAAAGATATTAATCGTTGGTTCCGGCGGTCAGATCGGAACAGAATTGGTGAAGAAGCTCCGTGCTACTTACGGCAACCAGAATGTGGTGGCATCGGATCTTCGCCCTTTGACAGGTGAGATCGTCGAGAACGGTCCTTTTGAGAGAATCGACTCGACACAGATGATGCAGATTGTCGAAGTGGTTAAGAAATATAACATCGACACTATTTACAACCTCGCGGCTATCCTTTCTGCAACAGCAGAGAAGAACCCGATGTTGGGTTGGAACGTCGGTATCGGCTCGTTGGTGAACTGCCTCGAGGTGGCGCGCGTGTTCAACTGCGCAGTGTTCACCCCATCGTCAATCGGTGCTTTCGGCGCATCGACACCGCACGACAACACACCTCAGGACACCATCCAGCGTCCTAACACCATCTACGGCGTGACAAAGGTGACAGGCGAGCTCTTGAGCGACTACTACTTCACACGTTTCGGCGTTGACACACGTTCAGTGCGTTTCCCTGGTTTGATTTCGAACCTCACATTGCCAGGCGGCGGCACCACCGACTACGCTGTCGAGATCTACTACGCAGCAGTGAAGGGCGAAAAGTTCTACTGCCCAATCAGCAAAGGCACCTACATGGATATGATGTACATGCCTGACGCTCTCGACGCCATGGTTGACATCATGGAGGCAGATCCTAAGAAGCTCGTGCACCGTAACTCATTCAACGTCACTGCAATGAGCTTCGACCCAGAAATCATCTACAACGCCATCAAGAAGTACTATCCGAAGTTCGAGATGGAGTACAAATTCGACCCGATCCGTCAGGCTATTGCCGACAGCTGGCCGAACAAGATGGATGACAGCTGCGCTCGCGCTGAGTGGGGCTGGAACCCGAAGTACGACCTCGACAAGATGACAGTCGATATGATTGAGACGCTGAAGAAGAAGCTTCTGTAGTATTTTTCTCCAGCGTGTCTCGACACAAAAAACAAATTAAAAAATAGCGGAAGTAAAAAAACCGCTATTTTTTTTATACATTTTAAAAATTTTGTATATTTGCAGTGACAATAATTCGGTATTTAACAGTAACAAAATATTTGGCTTATGTAGAAATCGCATTTAAAATGCACATCATAGAATAAGAAAAAGCGAAGTAGCTTGCACTGGAACTTTTGAAACTTGGACACTTTCAAAACGACATTCCCGGAGTAAAGCAACGGCGCTCCCGCCATTTGGCGTGGGCTTTACTCGTTGTAATTGGGAATGTCAAGGTAGTCCAAGACCTCAAAAGTTCCGATGAAGGCGAAAAAGTGCCACGCTTTTTTGTGTGCAAAAACTAATAATGGCACCATCACAAGATTCATTATTAACAAAACACACAAATGAAAAAACTTTTTATTTTTCTTTTTTGCTTGGTATTATCAGTAGGTGCATTCTGTCAAAAGACTGTAGCAGTCTATGTCACATCAAGCGAAAGCGTTTCTCCTGAGACAAAAAGAATTTTAGGCAGCGAACTCGTATCAGCAATAACCAGAACTAACGAATATGTCGCCATTGAAAGAACTGATGAGTTTATGGCGCAAGTTTCGCAAGAACGTGGCAATTATGAGATCGATGATGCGAAACTATTTGACTTAGGAAAAAAATTCGGTGCAAGTAATGTTTGTGTTGCTGATGTTACAAAATTCGGCGAAGAATATTATATCGTCGCGCGTCTATTGGATATCAGGACATCAAAAGTTTGGCGCACATCAAGGAAATACTCAAAACTAAACTCTCTCAAAGAACTTGTTGAGACTTCTGAATCATTGGCAGAAGGACTTTTTGGACAAACCAAAGAGTTTTCGACATACGCCAATGGTGACAACAAAGACAATCTGACACTTATCACAAAGATAGAGAATCGAGAAACATATACCAAAGTAACCTTTAAAATTGTCACCATATCGCCATCACAACAAATAGGCATTTCAAGCGAAACATATATTGAAGATGTGGCAACAAGCATCAGATATCCGCTTAAAAACGCTTCCAACATTAATATTATTGACAAAAAGAATTCTAATTACAAAACAATTAATAAAGGTATAACAGAGTATTCTTTGTTTTTTGAACTGTTACCTGAAGATGCATCTAATATAATGATAATTGAACCAGGCGGATATGAGTATAAGGATATAATTCTCAAACCTTATGGCAACGAAAATACATTTGTGTTTGAAGACAAATCGCAACAATTATATAATGAACGCTCTGGCGTAACACCTAATATTAATAATAGAGCTAACGCATCATCAAATACATCTTCTGATATTTATGAATATGCGTCAGGCAACATCTATACCAATAATGCCACAAATGGTAAAAGCCATTATGTAGAGGAAGTAAAAAAAGAATCAAAAGATATGGCTTATGAAACCGATAATACCGCATTGGAGCAGACAATCGTACGTTGGGATGTACAGTCGAGACCGCAGGGCGCAGACATTTTCTGGAGAGTTGTAAGCAAGGCGCCAGACGTGAAAAGCACGAACAACAACTACTTAATGACCACGCCTTACGAAGCTACCAGAGCATTGGACATCAAAGGTTTAACTAATCAGAATGCCAGCAACGTTCGTATTATCTTGCGTTGCGAAAAAGATGGATATCTGTCTCAAGAAAAGGAGTTTAATGTAAGAATGGTTATGGATCAGGAGGAGATTTCTGCGTTTTTCAGATTGGTTAAAGAAGAATAGAATAATTTGTATTAACAATTAATTATTATATCATGAAAAGACTTTTACTCATTTTGTCAATTGCTATCATTTCAGTCTTAGCATTAACAAGTTGTGGCGCTCAACAGAAAATGCATATGGCACAGTTCAATTCGATTGAAATCAAAAGAGCGCCTCAGGAACATTTTTCTAATTTGCAACGTGGCGTTGATATTAAAATTATTCCTACACAGCCACAAAAAGAAAACGATGGGTACACTTATCACATGTCTGGGAAAAGTTTTTATATCACACCAACGATTCAGTATGTGCAGTCGATGGGATTTTCAGAGATGTCATCATCTTCAGATTACACATTAATCATTAAAATCAACCAAGCAGATGTTGACGGATTTGCAGGTAAATCTTACGTTGACATTGAAGTAAAACTTAAAGATGATGAGAATAATGATATATTTACTCAAAACTCCACAGGCAAAGGTAAATCCCTAACAACTTTTTCTCATTTTGGTCTTGATAATGCTTATACAAATGCTCTTGAGCAAGTCAATTGGGGAAAAATCGCTTTATTTTTGAAAGAGGCGAAACAACCCAAAGAAGAACCTAATAAAAGTGTTAAAGGATATGGTGATACAGCTTTAGAGCAAACCATCATCCGTTGGGACGTACAATCAAGGCCACAGGGAGCCGACATTTTCTGGAGAGTTGTCAGCAAGACACCTGAAGTGAAAAGTTCAAATAACAAGTATCTGATGACGACTCCATATGAAGCGACTAAAGCTTTAGACATCAAAGGTTTAACATATCAAACATCAAGCAACGTACGTATTATATTGCGTTGTGAAAAGGACGGTTATATGCCACAGGAAAAAGAGTTTGACGTGAGAATGGTTATGGATCAGGAAGAAATTTCGGCATTTTTTAGATTAGTTAAAGAAGAATAATTCTATTTATTAATAAAAATTTACAACATTAAAATTCAAACACATGAAAAAAGTATTCATTATCGGATTGGCATTGATAACAATCCTCACGTCATGCGCGACAATTTTGTCAGGAACGAAAGCAAAAGTGACGGTATCAACATCAACAGGAGAACCTGCGACTATTAGAGTTGATGGCAGAACTTATAATGTAAATGGTCCTACCCGTATTCAAGTAAACAGAGGTTTTAAATCATCTAAAATTGAAGCAGAAAATGCGAACTCATACGGTTCGATAGATGTCAACAAAAAATTTAATGCCACAACTTTGTGGAATTTATTATTAGGCGGAATACCAGGTTTTGTTGTTGACGGCGTTTCTGGTGCTATGGGTAAACCTGTAACCGACATGTACACCATTTACATGCAAGCTAAGAATAATCAACCTAAGAAAGAGGAACCTAAGAAAGAAGAGCCAAAGGAAAAGGTTCAAGGTTTAGGAACTACATCTTTGGAGCAGACAATAATTCGTTGGGACATTCAATCGAGACCACAGGGAGCCGACATTTTCTGGAGAGTTGTCAGCAAGACACCTGAGGTTAAGAGCACCAACAACAAGTATCTCATGACGACACCTTATGAAGCGACTAAAGCCATTGACATCAAAGGTTTAACTTACCAAACTTCAAGCAATGTGAGAATCATTTTGCGTTGCGAGAAAGATGGTTACATGCCACAGGAGAAAGAGTTTGATGTGAGGATGGTTATTGACCAAGAAGAAATTTCTGCATTCTTCAGATTAGTAAAAGAGGAATAAGAATTTTAGTTTTACAACATTGTTTTTGTAGCGCGCCTCACGGCGCGCTTTTTTTCTTCCTTGCGTTATCTATACTGGTACAGGAAAAATATTTTTCAAAAAAAAGAAATTATATTAAAATATTTTGTATCTTTGCATCCGATATGACCTCCCACGCTTCCCATTGGAACAGCGCACCCGGGGAGGTCTTCGAGTTTTAATTATGGTAAAAGAGCCTTATCAAAAGAGACCTATTTCAATACACGAGCAGGTATTGAAATTAAAACATCGCGGAATGGTTTTCGATGATGAAAAAAACGCTATGGATTATTTGTCGAATATCAGTTATTATCGTTTAAGAGCATATACATATCCATTTCAGGACAACACAAATCCTCATAACGACCATCATTTCATCAGAAACGATATTCACTTCAATGACATCATTGATCTTTACCGTTATGACCGCCAATTAAGGATTCTCTCAACTCCTGATATGCCGCCTTCATGGATGACTTTGGAAGTCGTTTCCCTTGGCACGTTAAGCAGACTATATAAAAGTTTGAAAAAAGACAAAACAAAAAGAGCTTTTGCAGAACAGTTTGGTATTAATGATGTGGAAATAATGGCTAATTGGCTACATGCCTTATCAAATCTCAGGAATTGTTGCGCTCATCATAGCAGAATATGGAACCGCCGTTTCATGGTTCAATTGACAATGCCATACAACACCATCCACCCCTTCATAAATAAAGAATATCTTGGCAAGATCAAGCAAAACAAACTTTTTGCTTTGTTATCATGCATGAAATTTATTAGTGACATTATCAGTCCTAACAATGATTTAAAAACAAAATTAAAACAATTAAACAGCCAAGGAGGAGCCCTTTTATCGTTACGAGACATGGGCTTTCCTGACAACTGGGAAGAATTCCCTGTTTGGCATAAGAAATAATAGTTATGACCGCATTACTTCCATTATTTCTACTTATTCTCGGCTTTGTGGCGCTGATTCTTGGTGCCAACTGGCTCGTGAATGGCGCTACAAGCGTCGGAGTGAAAGCTAAGTTGTCTCCGCTCATTATCGGCTTGACGATTGTGGCGTTCGGGACATCGTTGCCGGAGATGATTGTCAATGTGTTCTCGTGCGTCAAAGGGAGCCCGGGACTGGCAATCGGAAATATCATTGGAAGTAATACGATGAATATTTTGCTCATCTTAGGAGTGAGCGCGATGATTTATCCTATCGATGTGAGCAGGGTTTCGATAAGAAGAGATATTCCTGCTGGATTCGTTGCCACTTTGGCGATAACGCTGATGGCAAATGATTTTTTTAGAGGAACCTCGGGAACAATCGACTGGATTGAAGGATTAGTGCTGCTTTTGATGGGAGCGGGATATCTTTGGCTGACTTTTAAGAAGAACTCGAAAACTTTAGAGAACTCGGAGACCTCAGAGAACTCGGAAACGCCAATAGAACTTCCTTGGAGCAAAACCATTTTCCAGCTCGTTCTCGGAATTATCGGGCTTTACATCGGAGGCGAGCTCGTCTCGAATAACGCGCAGAAACTGGCTTTGAGCTGGGGCATGAGCGAGAGCACCGTGGGATTGACAGTCGTCGCAACCGCCACTTCCCTACCCGAGCTCATCACCTCGATAGTGGCGGCATTAAAAAAGAACTCAGCAATCGCGATAGGCAATGTGCTGGGTTCCAATATCTTAAACATCTTTATGGTGCTCGGCGTGAGCTCGCTGATAATTCCACTACCGTTCGACTCGAAGATGAATCAACAGCTTCTGATATTATTTGCGGCAAACGCCATCATGCTGACGACTGTTTTCACTGGAAAAGGCCGTAAAATCTCGCGTTTCGAGGGAGTGATTCTCACCCTCGGCTACGTCGCTTTTATGTTATTTAGCCTCTACAACTAACACATTTTCGTTTTTCAGACGCACCTTAAGCCAGCGCTCGATCTGGTCGTGAAGAGTCTTGTCTAAATGCTCTTTACATGAGATGAACGCTATCACCTGCTCCGACTCGGTGAATGTATCGATGTCGACGACAGAGCCGCAAGTGACGCTGATACTGGTAATTGAAGGGTGCACCGCAAACAGCTCCTGCGCTATCGCCTGCACCGAGATCTCTTTGTCTTTATAAGCCTCGAGACGCGCGTTCAGCTTAACGATACTGTCGTTCAGCACCTTTATCTGACGGTCGGTGTGCTCATAAATCTCTTTCAAAATCTCAGCCTCCGAAAGGTCTTCACGGACATATGTCGCGTCTTCATGGAACAAAATCTGACTGCGCATGATGCCATATTTCTCGGCGCTCATATAAAGCTTCTCTTTCGCCTCATCCGACAAGACGTCGCCTGCCACAAAAATCTCCAATTTGGCCGATTTGCGGGAATAAATCGTCTTGTGGTCGTAGACGAAACTCTTGCCCATGTTCTTATTTTCCTGGACAAATTTAGCCGATTTGATCTTGAAATCGTTTTCCTTCACCACGTTAAAAGCCGTCCAGATACTCGGGGCGATGATGACCGTGAGGATGATTGCATACCAGGCTTTCGACATGCGTTTATGTTTTCCGTCGGCTGTCTCAACTGCAGGGAATTTAAAGAATTTCACCGCGAGGAAAGTCGCCAATGCGATGAAGATACTGTTTATCAGGAACAGATAGAGGGCGCCGCCGATAAACGTAATGTTCAGTCTCGAGATGCCGTATCCAATGGTGCAGAGTGGTGGCATGAGGGCTGTGGCGATGGCCACACCGGAAATCACAGTGCCTTTCTCCTTGCGGGATGTCTCCAAGATACCGGCAAAGCCGCCGAACAAAGCGATGAGCACGTCATAGATGGTAGGATTGGTACGCGCCAACAGCTCCGACGGATTTTCCAAGGTGAGAGGACTCAAAAGGAAGTAAAAAAACGACGCGAAGATGCTGATAAGCACCATTATCGCGAAGTTTTTCAGCGAGTCTTTCATGAGGCTATTGTCTTCGGTGCCGAGACCGAGGCCGAAGCCTAAAATCGGGCCCATGACAGGTGAAATCAACATGGCGCCGATGATGACCGGGATTGAGTTGACGTTCAAACCCACAGACGCAATGATGATGGCGCATGCCAAAATGATGACGTTCGGGCCTTTAAACGCGATGTTTTTACGTATTGAGCTGTCGGCTGTCTGATAATCAACGTTTTCTCTGACATTGATTAAATCAGCTAATTTTTCGGAGTATTTATTCATAGTTTTTAATTTTTATTTAACCCAAGTCTGAGAACGTCCCAGCCAGCCTCGCTTATCGAGCGAACCCCTGATAATCAACGTGTTATCCTTGGCGTTATAAGAAATTTTGCCGTAATAGTTTTTATCTTCATGCGGCTCATATAATGTTCCGCCGACGAGTTTGCCGTCCTCTTCCTTGAAATCTTTTATAACTATCATCCCAATGAATTGAGGGTCAAACAGTTCCTTGCCGTTTTCGAAGACGCGCGTCGTTTTTCCGTAATACATACCGTTATCCGGATTTTTGTAAATCTCGACGACACCTGTAACCTCGCCAGTCTTATCGTCGACCGACTTCCATTCACCTAAAATCTTATCTATTTGTGCATTGGAAATCAATGCGATAGCGAGAAACAGCGTTGTTACAAATATCTTTTTCATCTTAAATTTTTTTGCAAAAACAATTATTTTTCAAGTAAGAGATTCTCTATCACCACCGGGAAGTTCATCTGTTCCAAGACATGGATTTTCGCCGCCACATCGTCGGGAGTGTCGTATTGCGAAAGCGCCACTTTGGTCTGGAAGATGATGTCGCCGCTGTCGTAGCGTTCGTTCACGTAGTGAATGGTGATGCCCGATTCTTTCTCGTGAGCCGCCACCACCGCCTCGTGAACATGATGTCCGTAGAAGCCTTTCCCGCCATATTTCGGCAGCAAAGCCGGGTGGATGTTGATGATTTTGTTCGGAAAAGCGTCAATGAGATGCTGCGGAATCAGCCAGAGGAAGCCCGCCAAGACGATCAAGTCGACGTTCATCGATTTCAGTTTATCGGAAAACGACTTGTCGTTAAAACTCTGACGGTCAATCATTATCAAAGGTATGCCGAGGTTCTTAGCCCTCTGGTTAGCATACGCGTCTTTGTTGTTACTCACAACGCACGCTATCTCTGCAACTTTTTTGGGTGCAAAATACTCCGCAATTTGTTGCAGATTAGTGCCGCCTCCCGATACAAAAATCGCCAATCGTTTCATAATCAATCAACGTTATCGTGAAGGAAAGAGTTCTCCTCACGCAGTCCCGATTCCTTGTTTACCGAGAAGCGAGACATCTCGTTATCTTCTTTAGCGATGTTCATGCCCATTCTGGCGTAAGCCGGGATGTTTTCGAGGCTCTCGAGGTTCGCCTGATTTCTGAAGTCGGTGTTGAACGACATGAAACGTTGACGGCGAAGCATTTCCTTCTGGTCGAGTTGTTTGACCTGAGCAGGAGCTATCTTTGTCGCCACCATGTTTTTAAAACCAGGCACGTCAACATCGTCGTCATCGAATCTAAACGGGTTGTCGTATCTCTTTACCGAAGGCGCCGCCGGCTCGTTGGAGCTCGTCTGGTCAGGCGTTATTCTTCTCACCTTGATACCGCTGTCGCCGCCGCCGTTGTCGTCGTAATCGTCATCATTTTCCTCTTCTTTTGACGAGAAGTCGTCATCGTAAAGGACATGACGCTTCACTGTCGGAGCAGGCTCTTCGCGTTTCTCTTCGACGACAGGCTGTTGCTCCTCCACTACCGGTTCTTCGACCTTTTGCTCTACCGGTTGTTCGATCTCTTGTTCGACCTTTTGCTCAACCTCTTCTTCATCATCCTGATCATCAAAGACGATGTTTACAGGCTGTTTTACGACCTCTTTTTCAGGCTCTTTCAGCTTGTTTTCGGCAAAGGTATGTCTTATCGGTTCTTCTTTCTTCTCTGGCACTTCGCCGAATCCTGTGGCGATGAGTGTCACGCGCAGACCGTTTTCGAGAGAGAGGTCTTCGCCGTTGCCCCAGATGACTTCCGACACCTTACCGGTGGCATCCTGGACGTATTCGTTGATTTCGGTGACTTCGTCGAGCGACACCTCTTCTGTTCCTGAGGTGATGTAAACCAAGATATTCTTTGCTCCTGTGATGTCGGAGTCGTCGAGAAGCGGTGAGTTGACGGCCTCTTCCACGGCGCGCAGTGCTCTATCTTCGCCTACAGCGTATCCTGAGCCCATGATGGCTTTTCCGCTGTTACGCATCACGTTGTTGACATCTTCGAAGTCGACATTGACATAGCCTGTCACGGTGATGATTTCGGCTATACCTTTCGCTGCTATCTTCAAAATGTCGTCGGCCTTTTTGAAAGCCTCCGTGAGCTTCATATTTCCGTATTCTTCACGCAGTTTGTCGTTGCTTATCACGAGCAGAGCGTCGACCTGTTTGCGCAGTTCGGCTATACCTTCCTGTGCCTGTTGCTGACGGCGTTTGCCTTCGAAGCTGAACGGCAGTGTCACGATGCCCACCGTGAGGATTCCGAGTTCGCGTGCTATCTTTGCCACCACAGGTGCGGCTCCTGTGCCTGTGCCGCCGCCCATACCGGCAGTGATGAACAACATCTTGGTGTCATCCTGAAGCGCCTCGCGGATCCTGTCCTCGGTCTGCTCAGCAGCCTGACGTCCCACCGCAGGTATATTACCGGCACCGAGAGCATGGTCGCCAATGTGCAACTTGTTTTCGACAGGACTTCTCTGCAAAGCCTGGTCATCGGTGTTGCAAAGGATGAAGTCAACACCTGTTATACCTTCCGAAAACATGTGCGTGACAGCGTTGCTGCCGCCTCCGCCAACACCCATCACCTTTATGATGTTAGCTTTTTCTTCTGGTTCGTCAAATCTTACTAAGTCAGTCATCGTTCTTATTTTTTAGTCAAGTTTTTCATTATCTATATCGTCTTCTTTGAGGAATTTGCCCGCGAATGTCGTGATAATCGACTGTCCCCAACGGCGGAAGAGACCGCCTTCTTTGTTATCTTTTATGATTTCCTGTTCTATATCGATTTCCTCGTTGTCGTTATCCTCCTCGACTTCGTAGCTTTCCTTAACGCCGTTGTTTCTGGCGATCTGTCCGTGTTTCAGGGCGTTTTCGTAACGAGCGATACCCTCGATGACGAGTCCGACGCCGGTAGAATACATCGGGCTTGCGAGCTCTTCGGCAGTGTCGTTGGCAAGATATTCGTTCGGGTAACCGATACGCACGTCGAGACCTGTCTTGAACGCCGCGAGTTGTTGGATATGTTTCATCATCGCGCCGCCGCCTGTGAGGACGATGCCGGCGATGAGCTTATGTTCGCTATTGACCTTCTGAATCTCGTAGTTCACCACGTCGAAGATTTCGCTAAGACGAGCCTGGATGATGTTGGCGAGGTTCTTGAAAGATATCTCTTTCGGCTCACGGCCACGGATTCCAGGTATCGACACCACCTCGTCGTCGCGGTTCTCGCTTGCCACCGCCGAGCCGAACTTCACCTTAATCTCTTCGGCGTGTTTCTTGATGATGGAGCAGCCCTGACGGATGTCTTCAGTGATGACGTTGCCGCCGAACGGGATGACCGCGGTGTGATAGATGATGTTATCGTAGAAGATGGCGATGTCGGTTGTGCCGCCGCCCATATCGACGAGCGCCACGCCAGCCTCTTTTTCGTCTTCGCCAAGGACAGCCTCGGCTGAAGCTATAGGTTCGAGAATCATGTGTTCCATCTCGAGACCAGCCTGTTTGATGCAAGTCACGATGTTGCGAGCTGCCGCCACCTGGCCGATGATGACATGGAAATTAGCCTCGAGCTTGCTGCCTAGCATGCCTTTCGGATGACGGATTCCCATCTCGTCGTCGACGATATATTCCTGAGGGATGACGTCGATGATCTCCTCGCCTGGTGTCATGCCGAGTTTGAAGACATCCTGACGCAGTTTCTCGATTTCGTCCTCTGTAATCTCCAGATCAGGATTGTCGCGCATCAAGACACCACGGTGCTGCACGCTGCGGATATGATGTCCGGCGATACCCACGTTCACCGTCCTGATATCCACGTTCGACTGCTCCGATGCCATGTCGACAGCCCTGCGGATGGCGTTCACAGTCTCCTCAATATTGAAGACCATGCCGCGTTTCACACCAGTCGATTCCGTCTTGCCATAGCCACGGATGACGATTTTTCCATTCTCAACTTTTTCGCCGACGAAACAGGCGATCTTTGTAGTGCCGATGTCGAGGCCTACGATATACACAGGATTACTCATTATTTTTTGTTTTTATTTCTCGTACAAACAACTTGATTTTCAAAATTAAAATTTATCTTGCAATAGTTCTTCAGCTCCGGCGAACCTTGCATCTGCTCAAGGAAATACTTCATATTCATCAGCTTCTCGTCAACATCCTGATCGTCGCCAAGAATAACTTTCATGTCGACATTGTTCAACACAAGCTCGTAGTTTTTGCCGTCGAAATAAACTTGCTTCACGCAACAGCTTGAATATAAATTATTTAGAACACTTTTCATCACTTTAAAAACTTTCGGCAAATCGTCTTTCGTGATATTGCCGCTGCCTATCAGAAAATGCTCCGAATAGCCGCTTTTTGTCGGATAAACGTTGCCGTCAGCGTCGAGATAAACCGAGCGGCCGTTTTTGTCGTAGATTCGCATAATAGGCTGACATTCAACGATATTCACCTCCAAAACCTCATCAAAAGTAATGTTCGCCTCGGTGTAAACGGCCCACGGAATCGATTTTATGTAATTTCTAACGCTATCGAGAGGAATTTTCGTGATATCATTATTTTTTGCCGTATCACAGATCCTCATAATCTTCTGATATTCAACATCTTTATCGATAAAACCATTCTCTTTTTGACGATGGATGGTGAGCTCGACGCCCTTCAAAGGATGCTCGATATGTTCCTTATGGGTAAAGAACCACAGGCAGCCAATCGCGGCGATTGTCAGCACCCAGACCAATATTTTAAGGAACTTTTTCATTTCTTGAACATCTCTTCAATTTGCGGCACGAAGCGGTCGATATCGCCTGCGCCTACAGTCATAACTAATTCAGGGTCAATATATTGTATCTTTTTCAGCAATTCATCTTTACTGCAAAGCATTTTTTCTTTCGCAGTGATTTTTTCGAGAAGCGCCGCTGATGTGACGCCTTCTATCGGGAGCTCGCGTGCCGGATAAATGTCGAGCAGAATGACTCTGTCGGCAAGCGACAGGCTCTCGGCGAAGCCATCCATGAAGTCGCGGGTTCTTGTGAACAGATGCGGTTGAAACACCACCGTCAGCTCCTTGTCGCGGAACACTTTACGAGCAGCCAGCAATGCCGCTTTTATCTCCTCCGGATGATGTGCGTAATCGTCGATGTAAACATGTTTTTCGTCTCTAACACGAATGTCGAAACGACGCTGAACGCCTTTGAAGGTTTCCAAGCCTTCGCGGATATCCTCTTGAGAAATACCAAGATACGAACAAACGACGATAGCGGCGAGGGCGTTCTGAACGTTGTGGTTGCCGTAGAGCTGCATTTTGAAAGAACTCGGAACGTTACCAGCAACCACAACGTCAAATTGCGTTTTTCCATCAACGATTTCTATATTTTTCGCAATCACATCGGCGTTTTCGAGGCCGTAGGTGATATGTTTCTTATCAGTTTTTATCGGCAGATTCTCGTGATAAACCACCAAGCCGTCGCTGGAGGTCTTGTTCACGAACTCGTTGAAACTGTCAACGAGATGCTGATAATCGCCGTAGATATCGAGGTGGTCGGCATCGATTGAGGTCACGACGCTCACGAATGGCGACAGTTTCAGGAACGAGTGGTCGAACTCGTCGGCTTCCATCACTATCAGGTCGTCTTTTTCCTCGCCTATCACCACGTTGCTGTCGATGTTGCGTGCAATGCCTCCGATAAAGGCCGACAGTTTCTTGCTAGCGGTCATCAGGATATGCGTCACGAGAGCTGTTGTCGTGGTCTTGCCGTGCGTTCCGGCTATCGCGATGGCTTCGTGCTGGCGCGACAGCATGCCAAGCACTTCGGCGCGTTTTATAATCTCAACGTTTTTCTCTTTCAGATAGTTCAGTTCGCGCGAGTCGGCAGGTATAGCCGGTGTCAGCACAACGAACTCGATGTCTTCAGGAATCAAAGCAGGGTCGTCGGTATAGTGCACAGCGATTCCTTCGCCCTCCAGACGTTTTGTCAGAGGCGATGGGGTACGGTCGTATCCCGCCACTTTATAGCCTTTGGCTTTGAAATATCTTGCCAATGCACTCATACCGATTCCGCCGATTCCTAAGAAATATATCATCCTAAAACCTTATCTATTTCGTTTACAATATCTTCCGCCGCGTTTGGTCTTGCAAATTTAGCAATATTTTCTTGCATTTTGCAAATTTTTTCTTCATCTTTTATCAATTCGAAGACTGTGGGGATAAGTTTCTCCGGAGTCTCGTTGTTTTTCACGATAATAGCGGCGTCTTTGTCGACCAAACTCTGGGCGTTTTTGGTCTGATGATCCTCGGCAGCTGTCGGAAGCGGGACGAAAACCACAGCCTTTTTCACCAACGAAAGCTCCGAAATCGACATCGCGCCGGCGCGTGAGATCACCACGTTGGCACAAGCGTAGGCCAAATCCATCCTGTCGATGAAAACCGTAGGCTTGACCTTGTCTTCAAGTCCGAGCTCCCTGATTTCTCTCTCCGCCTGCTCGATATAAAGTTTTCCTGTCTGCCAAATCAACTGATAATCGACGTCTTTAAACATCGCAAGTTTCGCCGAGATACCTTTGTTGATTCCGAGGGCGCCTTGGCTTCCGCCTACGAGCAAAATTATCGACTTTTGAGGGTCGAGACCGAAGAACTTCGCTCCTTCCTCACGTTTTCCTTCTATTGAAACGACGTTGTTTCTCAACGGGTTACCTGTCAGAACTATTTTATCTTTCGGGAACCAGCGTTCCATGTTTTCATAAGCCACGCATATCTTCGCCGCCTTAGGAGCCACAATCTTATTCGTCACGCCTGGAAACGAGTTCTGTTCCTGTATCACGACAGGTATACCAAGCGACGTAGCCTTGCGCATGGTCGGGCCGCTCGCGAAGCCGCCGACGCCGACGACAGCGTCAGGTTTGAAATTCTTCAAGATACGTTTCGCCTTCCAGAGACTGCTTATCAGCTTGAACGGGAAGCTCAGATTGTCGAGAGAGAGCTCTCGTTTGAAACCGCTAATCCACAGTCCTTCAATAGGATAGCCTGCCTTAGGCACGCGTTCCATCTCCATTCTGCCCTTTGCCCCGACAAACAATATCTCCGCGTCGGGATGACGGCGTTTGAAAGCGTCGGCGATGGCTATAGCAGGAAAAATATGGCCTCCCGTTCCGCCTCCGCTAACTATCAGCCTCGGGCTCTTCTTCTGTATCTGGCTCTCTGTCTTCATTATTTTTAACTTTTTCTACTTCTTTTGTCACACTGATAAGTATTCCTATCGAAAGTCCTGTAAACAACAGCGACGTTCCTCCCATGCTGATGAACGGCAGCGGCTGTCCCGTCACCGGAAACAGTCCCACGGCGACGCCCATGTTCACCATCGCCTGCATCACGAGGCTGAAGGCGAGACCCATGGCAAGCAAGGCCGCGAACGACTGCGGCGCCGTCAGCATGATACGCGTCGCTCGGTACAGCAGGATAAGGTACAACGCCAACACGAAAATGCCGCCCAAGAGTCCGTACTCCTCCAAGATGATGGCGTAGATGAAATCTGAGTAAGGATGCGGCAACACGTTACGCTGCGTGCTCTTTCCAGGCGACTTTCCAACGATTCCGCCTCCAGCGATGGCTATCTTCGACTGCATCACCTGGAAATTGGCGGTGTCGTCGGCTTCTTCCTCCTCGCTGCTGAAAAATCGTTCGATACGGTTGACCCAAGTGGCACTGCGGTTGTCTTTTGAGAAGGCGAACGAGATAAGCATGAAAAACGCTCCCGCCACCATGATGATTCCGATAAATCCGAAGATAAACTTCAGCTTGACCTTGCTTAAAAACATCATCACAATACAGGTCGCGAAAAGCATAGCCGCCGTCGAGAAGTTCTCAGGGAAGATAAGACCCACGATCACCAAAATCGGCAGCATCACCCTGATGCCAATCTCTTTATAGTTATTGAGTTCGTCACGACGAAGCGTCAGAACCCTTGCCAGGAATCCGATGAGTGCTATCTTCGCCAGGTCGCTGGTCTGGAACGTCACTCCCGCGATGCCGATGACACGCTGCGCATGGTTGAGGTTCTTACCGAAGAACAGGGTGTAGATCAGCAACGGGATGGCAATCCAGAAAAGCAGGAGCAGCAGCTTCGAGTAGCGTTTGTAGTTGAGGCGCGAAGCACCGAACATACACACCAAGCCAAGCAGCAGCATCATGGCATGACGCAGCAGCACAAAGGCATTGTTGCCGTTGTAGCTTCTGTTTGCCACCGACTCCGAGGCGCTGTACACAGCGAGCAACGATATCAAGGTGAGGAACGCAACCACCACCCAGATGACTTTGTCGCCTTGAAACAGGTTCTTAGTTTTCTCTATGACCGTCTCTCTGTCTATCATGATAACTCTTTTGCCATTTTGACAAAAACTTTCTCCATTTTCCTAACGTCAACTCCTTGAATCTCGCAGCCTGGCGAGAAAAGGATGCTGTATCCGGAGACAGCCTTACACTCGGCTATCTTCATAGCTTCCTCGATAGTTTCAGCTTCTATCACACGGTTACGGACGAGGCAGCCCAAAGCCGAATGCATAGGCTGGACGTTGTCACCAACGCAGATTATCGTTCTAACATGTTGACGCACAACAGGAATCATCTCTTCATAATCCTCATTTCCTGCCAAAGCGATCCAAATGGTAGGCTCGTTGATACTCTCTATCGAGAACCATGTCGCCGAGAGGCTTTTCGCCGCGCTGTCGTTGATGTATTTCACGCCGTTGCGCACCGCCACGAGCTCGTTCCTGTGTTTGATGTGCTCACAATCAACGAAACTGTTCTTCAGATTTGTGTTTCGAGCATGACTGATGCTCTGGTTGATGGTGAACGCCGTCGTGAAAATCTCTTTTCTTCTACCTTGTTTTGCCAACTGTTCTAATGTCATAATATCTATTTTTTATCTTATCTTCAATGTTAAAATCGCGAAAGCCACTAAAATGATTGTCACGATCCAGAATCTGAGTGTGATTTTCACCTCATGATAGAGGTTTTTAGGGCCTTTGTAAATCACCGTCGAGGTCGGGTCGCCGCTCAGCACCTGCTCCATCGATGTCCTGAAATGGTCGTGGATAGGTGTGCGTTTCCACACTCTCTGATGCACTCCTTTTTTCTTTCCAGCTCTGAAATAAGCCTTTTGCACGATGACGGAAATGCTTTCCAACAGGAATATTCCGCACATTATCGGCAGCAGCAGCTCTTTGTGGATTATCACAGCCGACACCGCGATGATGCCGCCTATCGTCAGGCTGCCAGTGTCGCCCATGAACACCTGTGCCGGGAAGGAGTTGAACCACAGGAAGCCTATCAGTGCGCCCACGAAAGAAGCCAGGAACACAGCCACTTCCTCGCTGCCCGGGATATACATGATATCGAGGTATCCCGACAGCACCGCATTACTCGAGAGATACGCCAGAATGCCGATGCCGAATCCTATTATCGCGGAGTTACCCGCCGCCATGCCGTCCATGCCGTCGTTGAGGTTCGAGCCGTTGCTGACAGCAGCCACCACAAACACCGTCAACATCACGAAGAAGACCCATCCTGCCCAGTATTTGTATGGCTCGCCCATGAAATTGAAGATGTCGGCATAGTTCAAATTATGATTCTTAAAGAATGGAATGGTGGTTCTCGTCGACTTCACGTCAGGGCTCTTAATCACTATTTCCTTGTTATCCTCGATTCTCGTCTCAACAATCTCGTTCATCACGACCTGAGGGCTGAAACGCAGCGTCAGTCCAACTATCAAACCCAACGTCACCTGACCTAAGATCTTATACCATCCGTTCAAGCCGTCTTTTCTCTTTTTGAAAGTCTTGATATAATCGTCGGCGAAGCCTATCCCGCCGAGGATGAGAGTCGTCACGAGCATCAGAATCATGTAGATATTCAGCACCTTACCGAAAAGTAGGCAAGGCACGAGAATTGATGAGATGATGATGATGCCGCCCATCGTCGGGACGCCTTTCTTGTTCACGTTGAACGGGTCAATCTTAGCGTCGCGCTGCACCTCCGAGATGTGACGTTTCTTCATGAAATCGATGAAGAAATTGCCGAACCACACAGATATCACCAGCGAGAATATTATCGCGATGATGGCGCGCACAGTGACGTAGTCGAGCACGCCGGCGCCCGGCAGACCGAATCTCAAACTAAGATATTTCCAGAAATAGTATAACATCTCCGCCTCCTATTTTTCGTTAAAAGCATTTTCAAGTTCTTCTCTGTCGTCGAAATGGTGTTTCACGCCCTTCACATCCTGATAGTTTTCATGGCCTTTGCCCGCCACGAGGATGATGTCGCCACGCTTTGCCAACGCCACCGCCGTTCTTATCGCCTCACGACGGTCGGTGATGCACAAAACCTTGTTGTAACACTCGCCAGGGACGCCGGCTTTCATCTGTCGGATGATCTCTTCCGGCTCCTCGAAACGCGGGTTGTCACTGGTGATGATGAGTCTGTCTGACAGCTTCACCGCCGCCGCTGCCATCTTCGGACGTTTGTCGGCGTCACGGTTGCCGCCCGCACCTGCCACGGTGATAAGCGTCTCGTTGTGTGTCCTTATCTCGTTGATGGTCGAGAGCACATTTTCCAATGCATCAGGCGTATGGGCGTAGTCGACGATGCCCACGATGCTGTCTTTCGAGCTCACCATCTGGAAACGTCCCGCCGCGCTGTGCAGCTTGCTGACTTCCTGCAGCACCTCTTCCTCAGGCATGCCAAGCAGAGAAGCAGCGCCGTAGATTGCCAGCAGATTCGAGGCGTTGAAACGCCCGACGAGATATGTCGAGACAGCTTTGTTGTTTATCTTCAGCTCCATGCCGTCGAAGTAGCTCTCCATCACGAGACCCTTGAAATCGGCGTCATGTTTGAGCGAATATGTCTTTTTCGTGGCTTTGGTGTTCTGCAGCATCACCATGCCGTTCTTGTCGTCGAGGTTCGTCAACGCGAACGCCGTCGCCGGCAGGTTGTCGAAGAATTTCTTCTTCGCGTCGCGGTAGTTGGCCAAGGTCTTATGATAATCGAGATGGTCTTGGGTGAGGTTTGTGAAAATGCCGCCTGCGAAATGCAAGCCCGCTATTCTGTCTTGGTCGATGCTGTGCGAGCTCACCTCCATGAAGGCGTATTCGCAGCCTGCCTCCACCATCTGCGCCAGCAACGAGTTGAGCTCCAGCTGGTCGCCGGTGGTATGTGTCGAAGGCACCACATTCTTCCCAACGATGTTTTCTATCGTCGAGAGGAGTCCGCACACATAGCCTGCGTCGGTGAAGAGACGATACAACAAGGTAGCGATGGTGGTCTTGCCGTTCGTTCCCGTCACACCCACAAGATGCAGCTTCTCCGAAGGCCTGCCGTAGTATTCCGATGCCGCCAGACCCAACGTCTTCGCGCTGTTCTCAACCACGAAATACTCCACGCCGTCGGCCAACGTCTCCGGCATCTTCTCGCACACAATCTTCTTCGCGCCGTTCTCAATAGCCTTCGCAATGTAATCGTGTCCGTCGACTTGTGTGCCGCGCACCGCGAAGAACACACTGCCATCAGTGCACTTCCTCGAGTCGAACTGCAAATCCTTCGCACCTTTTAAATTCTCGTTTATATTCATTTTTATTTCAATTTCAAAACTATGATTCCGCCTTTTTCTAATTTCGTCCCCGCCTTCACGCTCTGGCTCTCCACCAAGCCTCTGCCGCTGAATCCCACCTTCCATCCCATCGACTCGAGGAGATACACGGCGTCCATCACGTTCATGCCGGTCATATCAGGCACCACCTCGTTGTCAAGGTCGATGCTCTGAATCGTCACGCCGCCGTTCTTCGAAGGGCTCACCTTCACCCACTCCGAGCTCAGATCCGCGTCGACCATCCTCACACCCGCCATAGTGCAGTAGTCGTTCACGTCTTCGTAATACGCCATCGTCGCCTTTGTATATTTGTCAGCGTTAGCCGGATAGCTGCTGGTCTCGTCTTTGATGCCGAGCTCTGTGGCATATACCTTCTCAGCGATCTCCTTGAAGACTGGCGCCGAGACCGAAGCTCCGTAGTATTTTCCGCCCATAGGGTTGCTGATAACCACGATGCAGGTATATTTCGGGTCGTCGGCCGGGAAATAGCCCACAAATGAAGCGGTGTAGTTCTTCTTGTTATATTTGCCGTTGCTCGCAATCTGAGCCGTTCCGGTCTTTCCGGCCACCGAGAAAGCGCATTTGCTCAAAAGCTTGGCGGTGCCGTTCTCGACCACGCCTCTCAACAGTCCCTGCAACGTCTTGATGGTCCTCGGCGACGCTATCTGCTCGTTTATCACGATGGTGTCGAACCTCCGAACCACCTCGTTGCCACGACGAATCTCTTTCACAAACTGTGGCTTCACCATCCTGCCGTTGTTGGCGATGGCGTTGTAGTAAGTCAACAGCGTGATCGGCGTCACCGTCTCTTCGTAACCTATCGACATCCATGGCAACGACACCTTCGACCACAGCCTGCTCGTGGTGCTCTTGATGTAAGGCTTGCCTTCGCCTTTTATGTCGAGGTTCAGCGGCTCGTTGATTTTTGTCTTGTAAATCAGGTCGATAAACTTCTGCGGATTATCTTCAAACGCTTCTGTAGTAAGGTATCCGAACGCGATGTTCGACGACTCCCAGAAGCATTGTTTCACCGTCGGGACGCCCTCTCCCACCACATGCGAGTCGGTCATGATGCGGTTATGAAACTTCATCTTGCCTGTCTTGCCGAGATTCAGCACGCGGTCGATATTAAAGTTCGGGTCGTTTTCGAGCAATGCCGTCATGGTGATAGCCTTGAACGTCGAGCCAGGCTCCACATTCTCCGCGATGGCGAAGTTATACGACTCCTCGTATTTTTTCTTTTTCTCGTTATATTTCAGCGACGCCATCACCTCTATAAATCCCGATTTCACATCCATCATGATGACACAGCCCTGCAACGCCTCGTTCTCAGCGAGACAGCGGCGCAGCGCCTCTTCCGCCACGTCCTGAATCTTCGCGTCGATGGAGGTATAGATGTCTTTTCCGTTCCTCGGCGTGATGTTTGTCGACGACGGCACATCGATGAAACGGCCTCCGTTGATACGACGGCGCATCTGCAGACCGTCCTTGCCGCTCAAACAGGTGTCGTAAGCGCCCTCGAGACCAACCATAACCGGTTTCAGTGTGTCGTTATAGTTGACATAACCTATCACTCGCATCGCGATGTCGCCGTACGGACGCTCTCTCACCAACTGCTTCTCCGAGATGAAACCGTTTCCAAGTCTCTCCTTAAAAATCGGGAACGTCTTGATTCGCTCGTATTCTTCAATCTTGAGCTTCTTGGCGATTTTCACATAACGCTTGTTGTTGTTTCTCGCCTTGGAAAACATATTCACATACTGCGACTTAGTGTGCGCCTTCAGCATCTTCGCGAGGCTGTCCGACAGCTTGTCGATATCTTCCTTAAACCTGTCTTCCGGCACCGCGACGGGGTCGAAATAAACGTCAAAAACCGGAATCGTGGTGGCGAGAAGTGTGCCGTTTTTCGAAAAGATATTGCCTCTCACGGCCGGAACCTTCACCACTCGGATATCGGCCTTGCGCGCGCTCTCAAGCAACTCTTCTCTGTCAACAGTCTGAATAACAACGACTTTAGCGACAATAGCCACCCCTACTACGAGCATCAGCACGTATATCAGCACAACACGCCAAACATCGCTAAAATCCATCTTACTCATAATTCTTAATTCACCTTATTAATAGTTATCTTCTTCAACGGCTCAACCGATTCTTTTATACCCTTGTTTTTCAACATCTTAGCCAGCTCCGACTGTTTTGTCATCCTGGTTATCTCCGACTTGTTATAAACATATTCCACATGACGGTCCTCCATGAGCTTTGTCTTCGTAAGCACCTCACGGTTGATATCTTCAGCAATGTAAGTGTTTGTAATATAAAGCATTAGCAAAAACACCACATACAACACAAACGGCAGCTGCTGTATCACCGTTTTTTTCGAGAAGACGTCACCTCCCAAATAATTGTTGAAAAACGAACCTTTTTTCTCTTTCATCACGCTTTACACTTTAAACTTTTTAAACTACTCTAAACTCTACACTTTTTCAGCAATCCTTAATTTAGCACTTCTTGCCCTACTGTTTCTCGCGATTTCCTCGTCGCTTGGCACTATCGGCTTGTGTGTTATTAATTTATAAGGTGTGAGCTGATTCCCGAAGAAATCTTTCTCCACCTCGCCGTCGGCCTTGCCGCTCTTCATGAAATTCTTCACCAAACGGTCTTCCAACGAATGATACGACATCACCACCAACCTTCCACCTGGCTTCAAGACGTCGGCGCACTGCGTGAGAAACGCCTCCAGCACCTCCATCTCTTTGTTCACCTCAATCCTCAACGCCTGAAAAATCTGCGCTAGCACTTTGTTTTCCGAGCCTTTCGGCAGATGTGCGGCCACAGCGTTCTTCAAGTCAGTCGTCGTCTCAACAGGCTGCGTGTCACGAGCCATCTCTATATCGCGTGCTATCGCCATGGCGTTTTTCAACTCGCCGTAACGCGACAAGACACTCGCCAAAGCCTCCACTTCGTATGTATTCACAATATTAGCCGCATCGACAGGGTCGTTCTGATTCATGCGCATGTCGAGGCGACCCTCAAAACGTGTCGAGAAGCCCTTCTCCGGCGTGTCGAACTGATACGACGACACTCCCAAGTCGGCCAAAATCCCGTCAACTTTAGTGTTAGCGTAAAGCTGCACAAAATTCTTCATGTATCTGAAGTTTTGAGGAATGAAGGTGAATCGTTCATCCTCGAAAGCGTTCTTGGCAGCGTCGGCATCCTGGTCGAAAGCATACAAGTGGCCGCCCTTCAACTTCTCGAGAATGGCGCGCGAATGACCGCCACCGCCGAAGGTCACGTCAACATAAACGCCCTCCGGATTGATGTTCAGGCCATCGATACACTCGTTCAACAACACAGGATTATGATACATCTCACAAATTTTTATTCAAAATCAATATTTCCAAGACGGTCTTCAAGCATCTGCGAGAACTCCTCATCTGTCATCTGCGCGTTGCTCTGCTCCATCTGTTCCTTGCCCCAGATCTGCATCCTGTCGGGCAATGACGTTATCACCACTTCCTTGATCAGGCCGCATTTCTCAACGAGGTCTTTCGGAATCTGCAGACGACCGCTGCCATCCATCTCCACCAGTCGCGCACCGGCGTTGATGCGGCGCATCATCATCTGATTTTCCTTCTTAAACGGGTTCAGCTTACCCAATTTCTCCTGTAATTTACGCCAATCGTCCCTTCCGTACACGTCGAGGCACGTCTCGAAAAGACCCGGGCGAAGCACGAATCCCTCACCCAACGCCTCTCCCAGCTGTTCCTTAAAACTGCTTGGAAGCAGGAGTCTTCCTTTAGCGTCTAACTTACAATAATATTCACCTATCGGATAATCCATTTGTATACAAATTTTTCAGGTTTCAAAATTATACATTTTTTCCCACTTATTCCCACTTTTTTACAAAAAATTTTTAAAAATTTATCAACAGAGTTATCAACACTCAAAAAAGTTATTAACAACACCTGTCATTTCGAGTGCAGCGAAGCGGAATCGAGAAATCTCCGACAAATTGGATGAGATTTCTCCACTTCGGTCGAAATGACAAAAAAATTCGTATCTTTGCAAAAAATATCAACAATGCTGATTAAGACCGCATCATTTCTGCAATCGAACACCAACGTCAACAAGCTTCCGAAGGCCGACAAGCCTGAGTATGCTTTCATCGGACGTTCCAACGTCGGAAAATCGTCGCTCATCAACATGCTGACGGGCAACAACAAATTGGCGAAAGTGTCAGCTACACCGGGCAAAACCATCACCATCAACCACTTCATTATCAACGACGAGTGGTATCTGGTCGACCTTCCCGGCTATGGCTTTGCAAAGCGTTCGCAAAAAGATCGTGAGATGTGGAAAAAGATGCTCGACGAGTATATTTTAGGCCGTCAGAACCTCGTAGCGACATTCGTCTTGGTCGACAGCCGCATCGAGCCGCAGAAAATTGATCTGGATTTCATATCCGGACTTGGCGAAAATCAGGTTCCCTTTGTGATAGTCTTCACCAAAGCCGACAAGCTCGGCAGCACGAAACTCGCTGAAAACATTGGTATTTACAAGAAAAAACTGTTGGAAGAATGGGAAGAACTCCCCACAATGATTGTCACCTCCTCCGAAAAGAAAATCGGAAGAGATGAAATTTTGGATTTAATTGAAAAATACAATAAAGAATACCGATAGTCGAGCCTATCGCACAAGGCGCACAGACTGACCATAGACACAGCCGGTCGAGGCGCAAGGGCTCACGGCCGTGCCAATCCATCCGTCATCGAATCTCAATTGGTATATTTGATTGTCAGCGTAAGGATGATCAACATAAGGTGTAGAGGTCCAGTAGTGGCCCGTGCCATCATCGCTCATCACATGGTCCCCACTGCGATCGCTAGCGGCAGGCAAAAACACAGCGCCAACCGCCTCCATCGAAGACCAGTCATCTGCCGACACTTTGGTTCTAGTTTCATAATTATTATACGAATAACTACCTATACCACCACTGTATCCATCAGGGAATATGATAAGTCCATAATAATTCTTGCTATTGGCAGTGATTTGAGCGTTTAGAAAACGATTCCCTTCCCTACAGTTGACACCAGGATTAGCATTATTCTTATTACCTATAAGCCATAACCATTCATCTTCCGAAAGGGTATACCAATGATATGATCCACCAGTTGGATCACCACAATAATCGCCCCAATCTTTAAACGTTTCATAATCATCAACATCGCTTGATGTTGTTGTTGGGTTGTCACCAGTTCCCCAGCCAAAGAGACTCACTATATTCTGCTTCGAATAGTTATCGCCGACATTTTGCCATGGAGTTTCCACCATGTCATATTGATGTTCCATGAAACTGTATTTTTGGGTTGTTTGGTCATACTGCAGGTTACCTAAACTAAAACGAACCACATTGCCATTCTTACTCACAGTAAACACTTTATCTGTCGAAGGCGTCGTATTGTCAATAATATTGGTTGTTATATAATCATTGTTTGCAACCGCCGCCACAGCGCAGTCATAAGCGACACCGTTTATCAGAGCCAATCCGTCGGAGACAGCATCCTGCGGAAGAAAGATAGCCAATTTGTCAGTCTCGCTCTCCGATTTCAACGTGATAGCGTCTCTCTTGCCGTTTGCAACGATAGGCTTGTCCGTGTCAGCGAAGTTGATGGTTGCGCCAGTCTTCATTCCGATAACCTTAACGGCTTCCGAAGTGCCATTAGTCAGGGTGAACTTCACTAAGCCACACTTGTTGAGCAACATACAGCCGTAGGTTGTGAGGCCTTCAGTATATTTTTGTGTCGAATGATTATAGGAAAGAACTGGAAGGTTGCTGCTCTGATCGGAAATATCAACATTGAATGATGTGGTTTCGCCAACAGTGAGTAAATCTTCGTCAGGTGTGATATCGCCAAGCTCAAGTCCACCAACAAAATATAAATGCAGGTAGTCTGTCGTTTGAGGTCCATAGATTGTGCCGCCGAATTTGCCGTCATGGTATGTCAACATACCGATATATTTGCCGTCGTTTCCGACATACAGTTTATCACCCTCGCTATACTCCACTATGCCTGTGTTAGGATATACTATATGCTTGCCGACGTTGTTAATATAAAGATTGATGTAAACTGGCTCGCCAATAGGAGTCGCCGAGGTTATTGTGTCAATGTTTTTCTTTTTACATTGTGTTAAACCGAAAGCCAAAGCCACCATTAATAAAAGCATTAAAGCTTTCGCATTTAAAAGCTTTTTCATATTATTGATTTATTTTAAACAGTTAATTATGAACGAGCATCAGCTTTGATAGTCATAACTCTATTCATATTATGGGCGCAAAAATAAACAATAATATTAAATAATAAACAAAAAATTTAAATTTTTATTGATTCTCGAATTTCTTCACCAACTCTTCCGGTGTCAAGCCCAGGTTTTCTATTGATGCACGGCAGCTTTCGGCAAATTCGCCATCAGGATACATCTCAAGATATTGCTCGTAAAGCTTTTTAGCCATGTCGAGGTTGCCGAATCTGGTTTCGAAAATGAACGCCTTCACAAACAAAGCAGCCTGCGTGCGAGGATAATCGGGATATTCTTTCAACAGCTTATCAATGATATAAATAGTGCGCTGCGGCTCGTTGAGGTTCATCGAGACATCCACCGCCTTGAAAAGACACTCAGGCGCTTTAGCGTCATTCGGATTGGCATCGGCAAAATCACAGTACGCTCCAACCAGATCGCTCGCGACCTCAGGATTTACCGCCTCCTCAGTCGATAATAGCTGCTTCTCCAACTTCTCAATTCTCTTCGCCGGGTCGTTTGTGCCGCAACCGACAAAAACCAAAACGAGAACCAAAACAAAAAAAACTATAAACTTTTTCATCTTTCCACTTTAAACTTTTAAACTATTCTCAACTCTAAACTTTATCTGTGGTGTTTTTTATTCGGAAATATCATCTTGTAATCGACATCGACATTTCCTTCCGAAATATTGCGTAACTTATTCTTCAGCAACATCTTACGCATTGAACTGATTCTGTCGACATAGCATTTCCCTTCAAGATGGTCGTATTCATGCTGAATCACGCGCGCCACGATGCCGTCGAATTCTTCCTCATGTTCCACGAAATTCTCGTCCATGTAATAAATCTTCACCTTCTTCGGGCGCTCCACATCCTCTCCCATGTCGGGCAGACTGAGACAGCCTTCCCTAAACATCCACGTGTCTTCCGAGAACTCAAGAATCTCAGCGTTGATAAACACTTTCTTCACACCAGCGCCGTCAGGATATTTGTCCTTAAACGGGTCGCAGTCGATCACAAACAATCTTATCGATTTGTTGACCTGCGGAGCTGCCAAACCGACACCCTCGGTATGATACATAGTCTCGAACATATCAGCGATAAGTTGCTGAATCTCAGGATTGTTTTCTTCAATATCTTCGGCCACGTGCTTCAACACCGGATGACCGTAAGCCACAACTGGTAATACCATTTTATATTTTATTTTATCGATGCCATATACGATTGCAGGATTATCGTCGCGCTGATGGTGTCGACGAGCTCCTTGTTTTGCCGTGCCTTTTTGCCTAAACCGGCGTCGAGCATGGTCTGATGCGCCATCACGGAGGTGAAACGCTCATCAAAACGTTTTACCGTCATGTCGGGTAGCGCTTTTTTCAACTGTTTCAGGAAAGGCTCGATGTACTGTGCCGACTCCGACGGGTTGTTGTGCATATCCTTCGGCTCGCCCACAACTATCTCGTCGACTTGCTCATTCTTTACGTAATCTTGAATAAAAGCAACCAAATCGCATGCCCTCACCGTCGTCAAACCGTTGGCGATGATGCGCAGCGGGTCGGTCACGGCGATGCCGCAACGCTTTCTGCCATAGTCGATTGCCATTATTCTGCCCACCCTTGAAAAATTTTTTGCAAAAATAATGAATTTTTTGCTTTCGTATTAAAAAAATGTGTACTTTTGCACCCGCAAATCCAGATGGTAGATGTAGCTCAGCTGGTTAGAGTACCGGATTGTGGTTCCGTGGGTCGTCGGTTCGAATCCGACCTTCTACCCTCAAACCTGAACATCTCTTAACGCTTCGTTGAGAGATGTTTTTTTATCCGTCGACTCGTTTCTCTTCTTGATAATCAACGCACAAGCCACCTGGAAGTCGCCTGCCGGGAAATGTTTCGTGTATGAGCCCGGCACCACCACCGAACGCGCCGGCACCACGCCTTTGTATTCCTTAATCTCAGTTCCGGTGACATCCAAAATCTTCGTCGACTGCGTGATGACGGTATTCGCTCCAAGCACCGCCTCTTCCTCGATGCGCACTCCTTCCACCACAATGCAACGTGAGCCGATGAAACAGTTATCTTCGATGATTACAGGAGCCGCCTGCACGGGCTCAAGCACGCCGCCAATGCCAACGCCGCCGCTGAGATGCACGTTTTTCCCTATCTGCGCGCACGAGCCCACCGTCGCCCAGGTGTCGACCATCGTACCGCTGTCAACATAAGCACCTATATTAATATATGAAGGCATCAGCACCGCGCCACGGTTGATGAACGCACCGTAACGCACCGTCGCCGGCGGCACTACGCGCACTCCAGCCTGCTCGAAACCGCCCTTCAACGGAATCTTGTCGTAATATTCAAAGATGCCGCTCTTCGACACATCCATATCGTTTATCGGGAAAAACATGATGACTGCCTTCTTCAGCCACTCGTTCACAATCCACTGACCGTCAAGCTTTTCAGCGATACGGATCTCACCCTTGTCAAGAAGTCTCACAACCTCACGAATCGCCTCACGCGTCTCGTTTTTCGCCAGCAACGAGCGGTCGTCCCATGCTTTTTCTATGATATTTTGCAAATTTTTCATTACAATAATTTTTCGCAAAGTTAATAATTTTTTCAAATTCTCAAACAAAAAAGTCCGATGCTTTCTTCAAAACACCGAACTTTTATTGTGATTTTTAAATATTATTTCATCGTCTTAGGTTTCACTGCCCTTACAGGCCGTCCTTCGTTGCGAATGAATCCCACAGTACTTGAACCAGTTGGATCCCCGCTCGTCACACAGATGTGTTCAAGTGATCCTTCTGGATCATCTGGGTCATAACCATAGGTTGGGTCATCGATATATAAACACCACGCTTGGTACGGTTTGTCTGAGTCGATTTCGTTCGACCAGTATTCACCCACGGGCAGTCTGTCCGAATTGTAATAGCCCGCGTGTTGAGGACCGCTGTAAAAACCGGCAAAGGGCAGGAAGATACTCTTGCCATTCGTCGCTGTGAACCGTATGCCTCCTATGCCGTTCACCGTATCCAATGATGGGGTTGTTCCTGCTTTCAGTTCTTCCCATTCCGCTTTTGTGGGCGTACGCCAACCATTGCCCATAATGGCCAAAGCCGCGTCGTCACTGTCCTCCAAGGTGGTAATTTCGTCGGGGGTCTCGAATGATTCAGGGAGCCAAGTGTCTTGGGTGTTATACTTAGTGAGCCACAGATTGGGTCCATTATCACCAGGTTCCCAGTGAATTGTATCACCATCGTATGGGTTAGGGTCTTGGGCATACGGGTAGTGGCTCCAGCAGTATGAAGTCGTGGGTTTGGTATCGGCCCAAGCGAAGAATTTGCCGTAACCCTCGTGCGTGCATGATCCAACGTTGCAGGCAGCCCAATCCACTGAAAGTCCGAGGTCAACATATTCGAGTCCAACAGATATGCCGTTGTATCCACCATAGTAAGTGTTGGCTTTTATGGCAGGCATGAAGATATTCTGGGCAATGTCATGGTTGTCTGCGTCTTTGTATGAGACCGTGGCTTCCTGCACCGAACTCTGCGGCAGCAGGATGGCCCACCTCTCGGCGGGATCAGAGCCACTAATCTTATGGAGCTTCACATCGTCAATGGCATCGGTGGAGGTTATACCAGGATTGGCAAAGTCGATGACAGCTGTGGTTTTCATCCCCGAAATCGTGACGAGAGTATTATTTTCAGATGGCGCTGGCCAAGCCCAGAATTTCACCAAGCCGCACTGGTTTTCAAGTATACATGAATAGACAGCTGTTGTGGTAGTGAATTTTTTTGTGGAATGACCGTATGAAAGAATAGGAAGCTTACTACCCGTTTGGTCAGCGATGCTCCATTCAAACGATTCTGTTACCGTCGCAACCAGGGAGCCAGTATATTCACCGCCAATAAAATAGAAGTGCAGATAATCATGGTAACTGGCTGTATCATTGTAGATGTCGCCACTGAAAGCACCGTCATAGTATTCCAAGGTGCCGATATAATGGCCATTGTTGCCCACATAGAGTTTGTCGCCATTTTGAAAGACGTAGGCACCTGATTCAGGATACACGACATGCCTGTCGCCATGTCCGGCATTCACCCTGATGTGAACTAAATTTCCGTTGACTTCAGGTGTAGCAGGTGTGATTTCTGCCACCTTTTTCTTGCACTGGATTAATCCTATTAATAAAGCTATAGTGATGGCAAATGTTATGATTCTCTTCATGATGGTTATTTTTTATTATTATTTTTCCTTTTTTTGATTGCATATGTTACGCCTGTTATTGCCAGGACAACCAATCCTCCGCCGAGCGGCGCCTCTTGCCCAAACACTTGAGTCGTGATATTATATCCTCCATATACATCAGAACCAAAAATCTGTGTCCCTATATTGTAACCTCCCAATACGCCGTCACGGTCATTGTATAGCTCATTGTTACGGAAGAAACCATCGCTATACTGGGCTCTCACCGGCGACACAAAACACGCCGTAAGCACCAATAAAAGCAGCAAAACCTTCCGATTCGGAAGTTTTTTCATTATATAATTATTCATGGCTAACTACTCTTTTTCAGGGGCGCAAAATTACACTTTTTTTAATATCATAATAAAGATTTATAATATTTTTTCACATTTTATAGATTATTGATGTCATTTGCAGAATTACGACTTACCACCAAGGTACTGAGAGTAATTCGAAAATGAAATTAAAATTTCAAAACTAATAGCTTTTTTATTATTTTTGCAAAAAATTATATGATGAAAAACAACGAGTTTCTATCCCCCGGTCAGATAGCCTGGCGTCGCTACAAAAGCAACGTCGCCGGCATGATTTCGTTGATTTTCATCATCTTATGCGCACTGATGGCGGTCTTCGCCTATTTCATCATTCCGGATAACACCCCGGACGCAAACACCCAGATTCTTGAGATTTCAACCCAAAAACCAGGCTTCGAGGTCGATATCCTGCTCGTCAACAAGCCGACGAAAGTCGAAGAAGTGGGCTTCTGGCACAAGCTGATGAGCGGACAGCCCTCGCCTTACCGCCAAATCCCGTTCGACTCACTGAAAATTGAAGAGAAAACGACGACAGTTTATATCTTCAATCCTGAGCATAGCGGCACCGTCCAGGAAGAGGTCGTGGATAACTCTCTTTTGCCTGAAAATCCTGTAATCCATCGCAAATATCACCTTGGCACCGACCAGTTCGGGCGTGACTTCTTAAGCCGCCTCGTCCTCGGTACTCGAATCAGCTTCAGCGTCGGCTTCATAGCTGTGTTCCTCTCTGTGGTCATCGGTCTGTTCGTCGGAGGCCTCGGCGGCTTCTTCCGCGGGCGCGTCGACGACGTCACGATGTGGCTCATCAACATAGTGTGGTCGCTGCCTACCTTGTTGATAGTCATAGCGATAACATTTGCATTAGGCAAGGGTGTCGTTCAAGTCTTCATCGCCGTAGGTCTCACCATGTGGGTCGAGGTGGCACGCGTCACCAGAGGTCAGATCCTCTCAATCCGTGAGACTACTTTCGTGGAAGCCGGACGTGCCTTGGGATTCAAAAACACGAGAATAATCATAAGGCATATCATCCCGAACATCCTCAACCCTATCATCGTCATCTCAGCGGCTAACTTCGCCACTGCCATCCTCCTCGAAGCAGGATTGAGTTTTCTTGGCATCGGCGTGCAACCTCCAATGCCGTCGTGGGGCTCGATGATTAAGGAAAACTACGCTTACATCATCCTCAACGACGCCTACCTCGCCATCCTACCCGGCATCGCAATCATGCTGCTAGTGCTCGCTTTCATGCTCATGGGCAACGCCTTGCGCGAGGCTCTCAACGTAAAAAAATAAGGATTTATCTGAAATTGGCATTCCAACACTCGTCTTTCCGAACTCTATTCGGACATTTTCCTTTGTAAAGGTTAAATTTCAACGCCACGTACACATCGAGACCATAAGATTCCCCATATCTTAGAAAATTAAAAATATTCTGTGTCCCGACAGTCAAAAATGCGAGTCTCATCTCCGCTCCAACCAAGAACCTATGGTAATTATACAACGTAACCGGCAACGTAAAATCGAAGTAAGTACTCTCAAAACGCGGCTCTACGACAAGCTGCGGAGGACGGCTCACCGAATATTCAAAGAAACGCACCGGCTGAATCCATGTGGCATTAACATAAAATTTGTTGTAAATGTTATAGTCGAACTGTACGCTCAAAGCCGTCGGCAGTCCCATAAGAAAACTGTCACCGGCAAAAGAATCGTCAGTGTTGTCATAAAAAGTCATGGTTATAGTGTCCATCATCGAGTCAAAATCCTTGACATCTTTCAATTTATCAACATCGATAATCTTGTCGGTATCAGAATAAATATTATAAACTCTCGCATTTTTGTTGTAACGAATCGCACCGAAATCCAACAGCGAGACACCAAGCCGCCAAACATAAGGAATCTTCGGGAAGGTGCACGGACGTTTCACCACACCGGCCATCTTTTCTTCCCTCTTGTGAGTATAGGTCACACCGATATCAACACCGGCGCCCCATCCGTTGACTATCTTATTTTTATCAAACACCTCGCCATCAGCAAAGTCGGCAGAATAATCAATCGGAGCCGACATAGCCGCCGTCATGTCAACTTTATGGATAATGGTCGAATCGCTGTTGATGATATATTTGTCAACCTCTTTGAGATTCACCGCAGCTGCGGCATAACCGAGCAGACCTTTCGCCGTAACACCGACATCAATCTTGTCATAATAGCGGTCTTTAACAGTCAAAGAATACGCAATTCCCACCTCCGACCAAGCCATAACACCGGCTTTTGAATTCTCCGAATGATAATTTTTACCACTATAATCGCCGTCTTCCATTGAAACGACACCTATTTCAAGTATCTCCCAAGGAATTCTTGTCCCACTTGCATAAACACGATTGTTGACAAACAAACCAAAGGCATTTTTACCGTTGAAGTTATACATCGTCGAAAGGACTTTCAAATCAAGAGTTTCATAAAAATATTTCGGCTTTGTGTTCATCACAAAGTCAAAATCATAACGCTTTCCATTCTTATAATAATCGGAAAAACCACCGCCTGTCAAGATATTATATAAATCAGAAGCTTTGACAAAGGCGAAATTGTTGTATGCGGAAATCCCAACATTCAGTCCGAAATCAGAATATACAAACGACGTTGTCATCAATGACGGATTGACTGCGAGTCCGCTCGAACCTGAGTAATTCGTGGAGCTACCTAAAAACTGTGCCGAGATGTTGTTTGTAAAGAAAGAAAACAGTATCAAAACAAGAATTCCTGCTTTTCTAAAAATATGTCTATGTCTTTTCATCATATAACGACCGCAAAATTATTAAAAAAAGTTGATTTTATTCATTTGATTTTCAAAAAAAAATTGTAATTTTGCACCCTCAAAAAAATCTGCGGATGTGGCGTAATTGGTAGCCGCGCCAGACTTAGGATCTGGTTCCGTAAGGAGTATGGGTTCGAGTCCCTTCATCCGCACGAATAAATTAAATAACTTATTGATAATGAAGACAACACAGACAGCAAAGGGCGACCTTCTCGCCACAATCCAAATCGACATCGACAAAGCAGATTACGCAGAAGATGTTAAAAAAGAATTAAAGAACTATCAGCACAAAGCTACTCTTCCAGGCTTCCGTCAGGGCAAAGTACCGTTCGGAATGATCGAGAAGATGTACGGCTCAGCAGTCACTTTCGACAAATTGAACAAGAAGGTTTCAGAAGCTCTCAACAACCACATCGTTGAAAACAAACTCGACGTGATGGGTTACCCGCTGTCAGATCCTGACAAACAGCAGCCTACCGATCCTGAGACTCAAGAGACTATGAGTTTCTTCTTCGAAGTCGGCCTGAAGCCTGAAATCAAAGTCGACCTTGGCAAAATCGCGATTAACGACTACAACATCAAGGCTTCTAAAAAAGAGATCGACGAGACTATCAAACGTATCCAGGAAGGCAACAAGAAAGACGACAAACCGGCTGAACTCAACGAAGAGCTCTTCAAGATGATCTTCCCTGGCAAGGACATCAAAGACGAGAAAGAATTCCGCAAGGAAGTCGCCGCCGAAATGGAACGCCAGTACGTGGTCGAGGCAGAACGTATGTTCTTCAACAACGCCATCGACAAACTCGTGAGCGAAATCAAGTTCGACATGCCTGACGCATTCCTGAAACGTTGGATCGTCGCCAACAGCGAAGGCAAAATCAACGAAGAAGACGTAGAGAAGAACTACGACAACACATATTCAAAGACCTTCAGATGGCAGCTCATCGAGGAAAGCATCGTCAAGGCTAACCCTGAACTCGTCCTCAAAGAGGAAGAAATCCGCGAATTCGTGACAAAGATGTACTTCGGCAACCTCGACACAGCCAACATGGACGAGGATATGAAAGGCCGCCTCAACGGCATCGTCGACTCTATATTGAAAGACGAAAACCAGCGCCAGAACATCCAGAACCAGGTAGCCGACAACAAACTCACCGCTTTCCTGAAAAAGGCAATGAAGGTGACTGTCGTCGACACCGACTACGAAGGTTTTGTGAAAGCTGTCCTTCCAAAAGAAGAGAAGCCTGCCGCTAAGAAGACTACAAAGAAAACAGCCGAGAAGAAAGAAGAAAAAGCTGAAGTGAAAGAAGAGAAGGCAGAGAAAGCTACGGCAAAGAAGACTACAGCAAAGAAAACCACCAAGAAAGCTGAGTAATGAATAACAACAACGAATTCTATAAATACGCCACCAAGCACCGCGGCATCAACGGTTTAGGCCTCGAGAAATACGCCAACACCATCACTGACTACATCTCCCCGACCATCATCGAGGAACGTCAGCTCAACGTGGCACAGATGGACGTGTTCTCACGCCTCATGATGGACCGCATCATCTTCCTTGGCGACCAGATTGACGACTATGTCGCTAACATCATCCAGGCACAGCTGCTCTTCCTCGAGTCAGCCGACCCGAAACGCGACATCCAGATCTATCTGAACTCTCCTGGCGGCTCGGTGTACGCAGGCCTCGGCATCTACGACACCATGCAGTTCATCCAGCCTGACGTGGCGACAATATGCACCGGCATGGCAGCCTCGATGGCGGCAGTATTGCTCTGCGCCGGCGCCGACGGCAAACGCTCAGCGCTCAAGCATTCACGCATCATGATCCACCAGCCAATGGGCGGCATGCAGGGACAGGCTTCGGATATCGAGATCACTGCACGTGAGATCCAGAAGGTGAAGAAAGAGCTGTACGAAATCATCGCCCTCCACACCAAACAGCCTTACGACAAGGTGTGGACCGACTCCGACCGCGACTACTGGATGACAGCGGAAGAGGCCAAGGCTTACGGCATGGTTGACGAAGTTCTTATTAAAAATAAATAGTCGTTAGTCTTTAGTCGTTAGTTGTTAGTAAACTAAGGACTAAAGACTAAAAACTAAAAACTAAAAATGTCGAAAAAACAAGAAAATTTCTGTTCCTTCTGCGGACGCCCTGAGAGCCAGGTCAACCTCCTGATTTCAGGCATGAGTGGTTTTATATGCGACGAATGCGTCGGCCGCGCCCATCAGATGCTCAACGAAGAGATGGCGCACCGCAGCCGTGCCATGGTCCCCGACTTCAAGCTTCTGAAGCCATTGGAAATCAAGAATTTCCTTGACCAGTACGTCATCGGACAGGATGCGGCGAAACGTGTGCTTTCGGTCGCCGTTTACAATCACTATAAACGTCTCAACCAGAAAGAGACCGCCGACGAGGTCGAGATCGAGAAATCTAACATCGTGCTCGTGGGCGAGACAGGAACAGGCAAGACCTTGTTAGCCAAGACGATAGCGCGCATGCTTCATGTGCCGTTCGCCATCGCCGACGCCACAGTGCTCACCGAAGCAGGATATGTTGGCGAAGACGTGGAGAACATCTTGGTGAAGCTACTGCAAGCTGCTGACTACGACGTGGCGGCGGCGGAAAAAGGTATCGTCTTCATCGACGAAATCGACAAGATAGCACGCAAAGGCGACAACCCAAGCATCACGCGTGACGTGTCGGGTGAGGGTGTGCAACAGGCGATGCTGAAACTCCTCGAAGGAACTGTCGTCAACGTGCCTCCACAAGGCGGACGCAAGCACCCTGAGCAGAAGATGATCCAGGTCAACACCAAAGACATCCTCTTCATCGCAGGCGGCGCCTTCGACGGCATCGACAAGATCATCGCCAACCGTGTGGGAACCAACGCAATAGGCTACGGCTCCGACCTCAAGAAACAGATCGACCGCGACAACATGCTTCAGTATATCGCGCCGTCGGATTTGAAGAAATTCGGTCTCATCCCTGAAATCATAGGCCGTTTCCCGATTTTGACTTACCTCAACCCTCTCGACAGAGGTACTCTCAAACGTATCCTCACCGAGCCAAAGAACGCCATCACCAAGCAGTTTACAAAGCTGTTCGGAATGGACGACATCGAGCTCGTCATCAAAGACGAAGTCCTCGACTTCATCGTCGACAAGAGCATCGAGTTCAAACTCGGCGCCCGAGGCTTGCGCTCAATCCTCGAAGCAATACTCAACGACGACATGTTCGAGCTGCCGTCATCAGACCAAAAGAAACTCGTCGTTGACCTCAACTACGCTAAAGAACGATTCGAAAAATCGAAAATCAACGAACTAAATATCGAATAAAAAAAGAGTGAAGCCTGCGGCTTCACTCTTTTTTATGTTTAATCTTGTCAATTACTTTTTAACAACGAACTTGCTCGACTTCTCTGTCTTGCCGTTCACGATGAGGCTGTAGAAATAAACGCCGTCGGCGAGGTTGTTGACATTGACGCTTGCCTTGCCAGACACGCCAGTGATGGCATTTCTCAAAACTTCCTGTCCCATCATGTTGTAGACAGCGATCTCAGCGTTCACGTCTGAAGCGAAATTGTAGTCGAAATTCACTACATCGCGTGCAGGCACCGGATAAGCGTTGCTGAATGTGTCGACACTGTTGTTGTCATCAACTCCATCCAAAGAATATTTGAAGACGATGTTGATAACGAATTTATCGTCCGGAGTAGCGGCTTCATAGAGATAATATGTCATGCTCAATTCCTGACCAAGAATCTCTGTATAACTGTGATCTATCTCCGCACCGTAGTGCATGCTATAAAGATCTGATGGATGATATTCATTAAAATCGACTGGAGCGGTAACATATGTTTCAGATCCATAGCATAATCCGAAGCAAATGTAATTTCTGCTGTTTTCAACAGTATTGTTCTCCACTTTTTCGGCTACGAGTCTGACATTTCCAAATGCTGTAACCTCAAATTCAAGAAAAAGTTCCTCACCTACGCCCCAATATGAAGAACCGTCGTCAAAGATGTAATATGTGGCGCCGCTTTCAACTACGTTGCCTGTTTCTCTTTCAGTTACCTGAAAACTCTGTGCTGACAATGCGAACACAGAAAGCATTAATGCTAATGTTAGTAATAATTTTTTCATACGTTCTATTTTTTAATTATTTAACAATTTTTGCAATCATTTCGTCGCTTGCGATATTCGGCATTGTGACCTTCAGTCGTGGCTCGACCTCCATGGCGCGTTTGATGGCGAACATGGCCGGTTCGTTGCGAGCCCAGCTACGACGGGCGATTCCGTTGTTCACATCCCAGTGCAACATGCAGTGCAAGCGTCTGTCAGCCTCTGGTGTTCCATCAAGAACCATGCCAAAGCCTCCGTTGATAACTTCGCCCCAGCCTACGCCGCCGCCGTTATGGATCGAAACCCATGTTGCGCCGCGGAATCCGTCGCCGATGACGTTCTGGACAGCCATATCTGCTGTGAATGATGAGCCGTCGTAGATGTTTGAAGTCTCACGGAACGGTGAGTCGGTACCTGACACATCGTGGTGGTCACGACCAAGAACTACAGGTGCTGTCAGGCGGCCGTCAGCGATGGCTTTGTTGAACTCAGCAGCGATCTTGGTACGGCCTTCGCAGTCGGCGTAAAGGATACGAGCCTGTGAGCCCACGACGAGGTGGTTGGCCTGTGCGCCCTTAATCCACTGGATATTGTCGTGCATCTGCTGCTGAATCTCCTTAGGTGATGACTTGGCGATGTCTTCCAAAACCTTGCATGCGATGTCGTCGGTGACCTGCAAATCCTCAGGTTTTCCTGATGTGCAGACCCAACGGAACGGACCGAAGCCGTAGTCGAAATACATTGGTCCCATGATGTCTTGGACATATGATGGATAACGGAACTTACCGTCTTCTTTCAAGATATCTGCACCTGCACGGCTGCTTTCAAGGAGGAATGCATTACCGTAGTCGAAGAAGTACATGCCTTTTGCGGTGAGCTTGTTGATAGCTGCCACATGACGGCGCAACGAAGCGTAAACTGCCTCTTTGAACTTAGCCGGTTCGTCTGCCATCATCTTCTTTGACTCTTCCAAAGAATAACCTACTGGATAATATCCGCCTGCAAATGGGTTGTGCAACGATGTCTGGTCGGAACCCAAATCCACCTGGATACCTTTGTTTGCTGCATATTCCCACAGGTCGACTACGTTGCCTTGATATGCAAATGAACGTGCGATCTTCTTTGCGCGGGCATCGTTGACTTTCTCAAACAACTCGTCAAGGTTCTCGTGAATCTCATCGACCCAGCCTTGGTTGTAGCGTTTCTGTGCCGCTGCCGGGTTAATCTCAGCTGTGATTGACACCACGCCAGCGATGTTTCCAGCCTTTGGTTGAGCGCCTGACATGCCGCCGAGACCCGCTGTGATAAACAGCTTGCCTGCCGGTGTGCCACCTTGCTTACGTGATGCGTTCAAAACGGTGATTGTGGTGCCATGTACGATGCCTTGTGGTCCGATGTACATGTACGAACCCGCTGTCATCTGTCCGTATTGTGTCACGCCGAGGGCATTGTAACGCTCCCAATCGTCCGGTTTGCTGTAGTTTGGAATCATCATGCCGTTGGTAACGATGACGCGCGGAGCTTCTTTGTGCGAAGGGAACAATCCCATCGGGTGACCTGAATACATCACCAATGTCTGCTCATCGGTCATGTTGGCGAGGTACTGCATCACGAGGCGGTATTGTGCCCAGTTCTGGAAGATGGCGCCGTTGCCGCCGTAGATAATCAACTCATGCGGATGCTGTGCCACCGCCGGGTCGAGGTTATTCTGAATCATCAGCATGATGGCTGCTGCCTGACGGCATTTCGCCGGATATTCGTCGATCGGACGGGCATACATCTTGTACGAAGGACGATAACGGTACATGTAGATGCGGCCGTATTTCTCCAACTCCTCGTAAAACTCAGGAGCCAACTGTGCGTGAAGTCTCTCCGGGAAATAACGCAGAGCGTTCTTCAAAGCGAGTCTCTTCTGCTCTTTCGTCAAGATATCCTTACGTTTCGGCGCATGGTTGATGTTCTTGTCGTATTCTTTTACTTCCGGCAATTCATTTGGGATACCGGCAAGTATTTCTTTTTGAAAATCATTCATTTAGCTATATTTTTTTATATTAATTTCAATATTTTAACCTGCAAATTTAATAAATTTATATCTTTGCAGCATCAAATTAACACAAAAATGAAGAAAAATTTTTTAAAAATATTTTTTTCGTTCGTCACGACTCTGCTTTTGGCAAATGGTTTGCTAGCACAAAACTTTGTAAATGAATCATTTGCAAAAGAGATCGGAACAAATTTCATTTCCAATAAAAGCGGGAAATCCAATGTCGAACTGACGCTTTTCCATACCGAATTGGGTTCCGACAACCAGCCTTGTCTGTACATTTTTAACAAGGAAGGCGGCGGTTTCGTGATTGTCTCAGCATCAAAAAACATGCGGCCTGTTTTGGCTTATTCGGTGAGACACAGCTACGAGGGCGAGATTCCGGAAACGGCGATGTATTTCATCAACAATTACCGCAACAGCGTTGAATATTTGAACAGCATTGGCCAACCATTGAACGACGAAGTTGAAAAAGAATGGAAGTTATTGGAAAACAACGAGTTACCTGCTGCTAAAAACACAAAAACCGTCGACCCGTTGACCCAGACTTTGTGGAATCAGGATTATCCTTATAATTATTACGCTCCTGAAACAGGAGGCGGCTGGTGGGGCGGTCCGGGCGGACACTGCTATGCGGGCTGCGTAGCGTGCGCCATGTCGCAGATCATGAAATATTGGGATCATCCTGTCCACGGTCACGGCTCACATTCTTACATCCATGGCACTTACGGCGAACAGTCGGCGAATTTCGGCGCCACCACATATAACTGGGACATCATGCCGGTTCAACTTGGCAGTCAGGCTAACGAGGCGGCGAAGGCCGTGGCTCTGCTGATGTATCATTGCGGCGTCAGCGTCAACATGAATTTCGCTCCCGACGGCAGTGGCGCTTACTCTCCTGATGTGGAGACGGCATTGCGCCAATATTTCGGCTATTGCTCAGCGGTGTATAAACAGCGTAGCAGCTATACGACAGAGGATTGGATTGCACTTCTGAAGAGCGAGCTCGACAAGTCGCAGCCTCTGTATTTCTCGGGCACCAGCGACTCCGGCGGCGGTCACGCCATAGTCTGCGACGGCTACGACAGCAACAATTATTTCAGCTTTAACCTCGGATGGAGCGGCTCGGGCAACGACTACTACAGCATCGACGACGTGGCCGGATATCACAACAACGAGGCTATCGTGATGAGCATCGTCCCGTTGGAGGTCAACCCCGACGAAAACGGCATCATTTATGTTGCTACCGACGGCACCGGCGACGGCTCTTCGTGGGAGAACGCCACACCTTATTTAGAATATGCCACAGCGATGGCAACGGACGTCTCGAAGATGGTCTGGGTGAAAACCGGAACATACTACGGCGATGTTAACAGCGACAGCGGCTGCTTCCCGATTTACAGAAACAATCGCGTTTACGGCGGATTCGCTGGCAACGAAGGTCCTGACTTCAACCTCGACGACCGCGATTTTGAGGCCAACCCTACCATTCTCGATGGACAAAACGCGCATCGTGTCTTGTATCAAACCGACCATTTCGCAAATTACGAATATTCAATCTGGGACGGCTTTACAATCCAAAATGGAAGCTATGGCTCGGGCGCAGGTGCCTATCTGTGCTGCAACAGCCGCTTTGCAAATTGTAAGTTCTTGAATAACAACGCCAACGGCTTTGGCGGCGCCGCATATATCATCTCCGCTTTTTACGATAACGCAACCGTGAAGTTCACAAACTGCACCTTCAGCGGCAACACCGGCTCGCTCGGCGGCGCATTGTGCGACATGATGGGCGTGCAAATCCTGAACTGCCGTTTCTCAAACAACACCGCAAATACCAAAGGTGGCGCTTACTACGTGTTCGCCAACAAGGAAAGCAAAATAGTGAACACCATCTTCGACCATAACAACGCTCAACTTGGCGGCGGAATGTATAATAAAGGTAACATTTCCATGATAAACTGCGATTTTGTCAACAACGAGGCGACTGAAGACGGCGGCGGAATGTATAACGAGACGAAATACAGCAAAATCTACAACAGCATCTTCTGGGGTAATATCGCAAACGGAAACGCAAATCAAATAGTCGGCACCTCGAAATACACCAACTGCGGCATCCAAGGCGGCTTCGAGGGAACAAATATCATCAATCTGGATTCTGATAACGACGGCACCGAAAGCGGCAATTACCCCCGTTTCGAGAACCCTGACGAAGGCAATTACTACATCGACAGATATTCTGTGTGCGTCGACGCCGGCGACAAATCAGTGACAGGCGTCACAGGCCCTGACTTCCTTGGAAATCAACGTATCGTGAACAATCAAATAGACCTCGGAGCAATCGAATGTCAATATGGCTTGTCAGTAGACGACATCGATGCAAATTCATTCACAATGTATCCGAATCCTATTGACAATCAGTTGATTATCAAGATGGACGGAGCCCTGAAGATTGAAGTTTACAACGCTCTCGGACAAAGAATAATATCAGCTGAATCAACCGACGAGATGACACTGAACACCTCCGACTGGAACAAAGGAGTATATCTAGTTAAAGTAAACGGAAAAACATTGAAAGTACTAAAATAAAAAGCGACCTACCACAGGGTACTGTTGAGCATTTTACAATTATTATTGTTTAAAATTTTTAATGTCCTTTTCTAAATGCGACCTACCACAGGGTACTGTTGAGCATTTTGAAAAGGACATTAAAAATACCCCACCCCCCGAAAAAACTTTACCATCCCTTAGGTTTCGAAATAGTATTCCTGATACCTAACAAAGTGGTAAATAAGGTGAAGAAGATATCATAAAGAGGCGTAAAAAACAACCCTAACTTCTTCTCCCCCAACTGTTTAGCCGACTTTATATAAATCCAATCCATGCTGATGTAATGCAGAAGCATGAATCCACCTATTGCGACATAATAAACAGGACAATCCGTATTGCAATAAAATGCCGGCGACAGACAGAAAAGCACCGCTGCTGACGCATAATAGAAAACTCTGCTCGACAACAACAAACCTAAAATAATGTTCGTCGAACGCTTGTACATATTGGCCGTGGAATAATGACGCAACTTCTGATGAATCCAACTGCCAAATGTATGTTTAGGCTCCGACTCCACACGATTCTTCGGGTCAATGAAAATGCGAGTGTTTTTCTTGTTCGCCACCTGACTGATAAAAATGTCATCGTCACCGGAAGGGATGGTATAATGCGACGTGAAGCCTTTGTTTTTATAGAAAAGCTCACGACGATACGACAAATTCCTGCCGACCCCCATGTAAGGCATCTTCGCCAAAGCCATCGAGAGATACTGAATGGCGGTATAAAGCGTGTCAAATCGTATAAGCTTGTTTAACAAACCCTTACGAGTAAAATAAGGACCATATCCAAGCACCACCTCAGTGTTTTTACGGTAAGCGCCCACCATACCTTTAATCCATTGGTCGTTTTTCGGCAGACAGTCGGCATCAGTCAAAAGCAAAAGATCATGTTTTGCCGACTTGATTCCCATACTGAGCGGGAACTTCTTGCCATGAAAGAAATTCAGACTTTGCGTCAAAGAAACGACATTAACATCAGGATGCTGACGCACAAGCTCATTGAGATAATATATCGTCTCATCAGTCGAGCAGTCGTTCACAATCACAAGCTCAAAATCAGGATAATCCTGCGACAAAATTCTCGGCACTAGGTCAACGAGATACTCGTAAGCGTCTTTAGCACAGACAATTACGGAGACTGGCTCGTAATCAGGTTTGTCGTTGTCATATTTTTTCTTATTTAAAAACGCCAATCGACTGAAAATACCCCAGAAATAGCACATCTGAATCAGCCAGCACAAGCCAAAAATGCATAACGCAATGAAACTCAGAGATTTATAATTAAAAACAACTTCCATCACATTCAATATTTATAATTTGCAAAAATAGTAAAAAATTAAATACGACTTACCACAGGGTACTGAGAGTAATTCGAGAAAGATATTAAAAATCTCTATCAATCAAAATTATTTGTATTTTTGCACAAATTTTTCAAATGAAGTACTCTTTGGTCAAAAACGATGCGAAAAGCAATGCGCGAGCCGGCGTCTTAACCACCGACCACGGTGATATCGAGACCCCGATTTTCATGCCCGTCGGAACCGTTGGAAGCGTTAAAGCCGTGCATATCAGAGACTTAGAGGAAGAGATCAAGGCGCAGATTATCCTAGGCAACACCTATCATCTTTACCTTCGTCCTGGCCTCGACGTGCTGCACGAATGCGGCGGCTTGCATCAGTTTAACGGCTGGCATCATCCTATTTTGACCGACAGCGGCGGTTTTCAAGTCTTTTCGCTGACCGACATCCGCAAAATGAGAGAAGACGGCGTGGAGTTTCGCTCGCATATCGACGGCTCGAAGCATCTTTTCACACCTGAACGCGTGATGGACATCGAGCGCACCATAGGAGCCGACATCATGATGGCCTTCGACGAATGCGCGCCAGGTACTTCCGACTATAAATACGCGAAAGAAGCCATGGGACGTACCCACCGCTGGCTCGACAGATGCGTGAAACGTTTCAACGAGACGGAACCGCAATACGGTTATTATCAGTCACTCTTCCCTATCGTTCAAGGCTGCACCTACCGTGACCTGCGTGAGGAATCAGCTGAGTTCATCGCCTCGAAAAACTGCGACGGTCATGCCATAGGCGGCCTCGCCGTGGGAGAGCCGACAGAGGTGATGTACGAGATGATAGAGGTAGTGAACGCCATACTGCCCAAGGACAAGCCTCGTTACCTCATGGGCGTGGGCACTCCAGCCAACATTCTGGAAGCCATCTCTCGCGGCGTCGACATGTTCGACTGCGTGATGCCGACAAGAAACGGACGCAACGGTATGCTTTTCACATCGGAAGGTATCATCAACATCAAAAACGAACGCTGGAAATACGATTTCTCACCTCTCGATGAAAACGGAATCACTTTTGTCGACAAACAATATTCTAAAGCGTATCTGCGTCATCTCGTGATTGCCAACGAACGCCTCGCCTCTATGATTGCCAGCGTACACAACCTCGGTTTCTACCTCTGGTTAGTGAAAACGGCGCGACAGCATATCATCGAAGGCGATTTCACTGAATGGCGCGACATGATGCTCCCTAAGGTAACAAACCGCATATCATAAAACACGGAAAATCAACTGCGATGAGAAAATTAGACTGGTATATCTTCAAAAAGTTCATTGGCACATTTTTCTTTGCCATCAGTCTTCTCATTGTAGTCGTGATAGTGTTCGACGTGTCGGAAAACGTCGACAGTTTCATCAAAAACCACGCCTCGTTTTATGAGGTGGTGTTCCATTTCTACATCCCGTTTATACCTTATTTTATTAACCTCTTCATATATCTGTTCACATTCATCTCGGTCATTTTCTTCACATCGAAGATGGCCGGACACACCGAAATCATCGCCATCCTGAGCAGCGGCATCAGCTTCAGAAGATTCTTGTGGCCTTACATGATGGCTGCCTTGATGCTCGCCGGCGGTTCGTTCTACCTCGGTAACTTCTTGATACCCAGAATGGATACCGTGAGAAGAACCTTCAAAAACCAATATATGGAAAATCTGGTGAAGAGCTCAGGTTACAACATCCATGTTCAGATAGAAAGAGGCACCTACGCCTACATGTCAAACTACGACTTGAAGCGCTCCACTGGCTATAAATTCACGTTGGAAAAGTTTCAAAATCATAAACTTACGTATAAACTAAGCTCCGATAAGATAATCTACGACACCGTAAACAACAAGTGGAATCTCATCAATTATGTTGAATATTCCTTCATCCCTGAAGAGATGCTTGTCAAAGGCAAAGCAAAAGACACGACGTTCAGCATGAAACCCTCTGATTTTTACTTCGTTAAGGAAGATTTCGAGGAGATGAACCTCATCGAGCTGAACCGATATATCGCGGAATCGAAGGAAAAAGGAGCCGACAACATTTTGCCTTACGAAATAGAGAAGCACAAACGTTTGGCGTCGCCGGCGGCAATCATCATCCTGACGATAATCGGAGCGGCGTTGTCGAGCCGGAAAACAAGAGGCGGCATGGGTCTGAACCTCGGAATAGGTATCACCATCACGTTTACCTACATCATCTTTATGGAGTTTTTCAGGGTCTTCGCCATCTCAAGCATCATCTCACCTTTCATGGCCGGATGGCTGCCCAATTTCATCTTCGCCATAATAGGCGTTTATTTTGTATTGAAAGCTCCTAAGTAGACTTGAATTTTTAAGAATCAAAGCTAAAACAAAGTTTTTAAATTAAAATGAAAACTCAAAGACTTAAAGTTCTAATGCTTTTATTGTTATTGGCAACAGGACTGATTTTCCCATCTGCTGCCGTTGCCCAGAGCGACGGATTTTTCCGTAACATTTCATACAATACCGACCGTGATGGTGAAAGCATTTATAACCTTAACAACCAGACGTTTGGTCAGGATGTGGTTCCATTAGGCAGCGGATTACTGATTTTTATTGCTTTAGGTGCAAGCTATGCAGTGGTGCGTCGCAGACTGAAAAGAACAACCATATTTTTCATAGCGCTGTCGCTTCTATTTGGTTTGAACCAGTGCAAAAAGAAAGTTGACACAATAAATCCCAACAATCTTGGCGACGAGACAGTCTACATCAGAGTTAATGTCAATAACGGCACCAAACACATTGTTTATCCAAACACCGGCGAGGTGGTTTATAGTGAAGGCGACAAAATTTATGTCGGCAACGGAGACCAATATCTTGGCGAGCTCACATACGAAAGCGGTGGGTTCAGTGGCGAAATCACCAAACCTGCAGTGGGTGACTATCTGCATTTTTATTTCGTTGGCGGCTTGACATTAGAGAACTTTTCATTGACATCAACAAAGGTGAGCATCAAAGACCAGAGTAGCAGTCTCCCTGTATTGTCATACGGTAAGTCAAACAGAGCATACACCGAAGGAAATGCCACTTACAGCTGCACGTTGCTCAACAAATGCGCATTGGTCAAATTTGTTCTTGCCAAAGGAACTAACTATCCTGTGAAGCTGATTGACTTGGCAACATCAGCAACTATCAATTTCCATGTCACCAATCCAGACAATGCTATCACCGAAGCTGGCTATAATGATGATATCACTCTCTATTCGGGAAGCGAGACTGAAAAATGGGCTATCCTCCTTCCACATAATGCCGTCAATGGAGCCAACGTTGTCATAGGAGATGACTATTATAAGGTAAACGTTCCTAAAATAGAGGCCAACGATTATATCTCAGACGGCATCGGGATTGACAACACAGGTGTTGCAATATCGGTCAGCGAGAACAGTAAAGTATATTTTTCTCCTGGTAACTTGCAGTATAACCCCAGCACTCAATCATGGAAGTTTGCTGATAATCAATATGTATTTATTGGCAGTGCCAATTCAAATATCTCCCCAACATATAATGGTTGGCTCGATTTGTTCGGTTGGGGCACAGGCGACAATCCTACCAATTCATCAGTAGAGAATGATGATTACGCCAATTTTACCGATTGGGGTGATAATTGCGGTGATCCTACAGGCCATGGTTATGAATGGAAAACTCTTAATTCTGATCAGTGGCTATATCTATTCCAGCATCACACATATGGTCGTTGTACAGTTCATGGAGTTTTTGGTTATGTCGTTCTTCCTGACGGCGCGACAGCAGATATCCCTTGGTCATACACTGATGATGAATGGGAAGCATTGGAAGCTCAAGGTGCATTGTTTTTCCCTGCCGCTGGTTCGCGTGAAGGTACTATAGTTAGCTCCGTGGGCTTAAGCGGTGGTTATTGGTCGAGCACTAAGTACTTTTACAATAACGATGATGCGATCTGGTTGTACATCTATGAGAATGATTATTACGTGAATGGATGCGAAAAAAGCATCGGCTCTAGTGTTCGTCTTGTCAGAGATGCCAGTTACACGGATCCACTGAATAAGGCCTCTAAATAATTTTCAAAAATTTCGTCTCCATTTCAATATTTTTCGTATTTTAGCGAAAAATTTGGAGTACTATGCATATCGCTATAGCTGGAAATATCGGGTCCGGAAAAACAACGTTAACTCGTTTATTATCAAAACATTTCGGATGGAAACCTCATTTTGAGGAAGTCGACAACAATCCATATCTGGAGAGTTTTTACGAAGATATGAAGCGCTGGTCGTTCAATCTTCAGATTTACTTCCTTAACAGCCGTTTCCGTCAGGTGATGGACATCCGCAAGAGCGGCGACGACATCATCCAGGACCGCACGATTTATGAGGATGCTTACATCTTCGCGGCAAACCTCTACGACATGGGCTTGATGGAGACTCGCGACTATCAGAATTATCAGGATCTTTTCGAGTTGATGAGCTCGTTCCTCCAGGCTCCTGACCTGCTGATCTATCTGCGCGCGAGCGTCCCTACCCTTGTGCGCCAGATTCAGAAGCGTAACCGCGACTACGAGCAGTCAATCCGTCTCGATTACCTGAAAGCGCTCAACAAACGCTACGAAAACTGGATTTCAAGCTATAACAAAGGCAAACTTCTGATTATTGAGAGCGACGATATAGATTTGGAAAAACCAGAAGATTTAAGTGTCGTCATCGAACAAATTAATGGTTCTTTAAACGGATTATTCTGATTATGAAGATTTTAGGAATCATACCGGCACGATACGGCTCGACACGTTTCGAGGGCAAACCTCTGGCACTCATCAACGGCAAGATGATGATTCAACGCGTGTACGAACAGGCAAAAAAAGCCGACAAACTCGCCGACGTGGTTGTAGCTACCGACGATCAACGTATTTTTGACGCTGTTATCGGCTTCGGCGGCAAGGCCGTGATGACCTCGTCGAACCATAAAAGCGGCACCGACAGATGCTGCGAGGTGGTGAATAAAATCGGCGCCGGCTTCGATGCGGTGATAAACATCCAGGGCGACGAACCTTACATCAACCCTCTGCAAATCAACCAGATAGCTGAGCTGATTTCAGAAAAAGACACACCATTGGCATCGTTGTGCAAGCCGATTCACGACGAAGACGAGCTGAAAAGCCCAAACGCAGTGAAAGTGGTGTTCGACAAAAACGGCAAGGCTTTGTATTTCAGCAGGTTTGCCATCCCATATCTGAGAAATCAGGTGGAACGCACTTTCTACAAGCACATCGGCATCTACGCCTACAAATGCGACGTTTTGAAAGAAGTGGCGGCACTTCCACAGTCGGGGCTGGAACTTGCGGAATCGCTGGAACAGCTGCGTTGGCTTGAAAACGGATACACCGTCCGCATGGGAGTGACAGAGTTTGAGAGTTTCTCCGTCGACGTGCCTGACGACATTATTAAAATAGAAACAATTTTTAAGGATTAACTGACTAACTGAACAATTGACTAACTGAACAACTTAAAATAATGATAACAAAATATATATCAGAATTATTATTTGACCACGAATGCGTAATCATTCCCGAGTTCGGCGCCTTCATCTCCAAGGAAGTACCCGCCACTATTGATTATGTCAATCATCGCCTGACGCCGCCTTCCAAAGAACTGGCGTTCAACAGACAGCTGTTGTCCGACGACGGCTTGCTCGTCGACTATGTGGCAAAGCGCAAAAACATCACAAGAAATGAAGCTTCGAAACTGGTGCACGACTTTGCCCTGAGCAGCCTTGCTGTGGTTGAAACAAGCGGTGTTCTACGCCTCGACGGTATCGGCATCCTGAGCCGTGTCACAGATAAAGATTTTGTCTTCCAACTTGACGAGAACCTGAATCTTTTCGGCGACGCTTTCGGACTCACCTCGTTCACAGTTCAACCGATCTACAGAAGAGAGACATATAAGCATATCGCGGAAAAGATTACAATCGAGCAGAAAGAGCGCAACACCCCGATGACAGTCCACGAGGAGGAGAAGGTGCTGAAGCCGCATCGCGTGAACCGCCGCAATTACAAGTGGTTCCGCGCCGCCGCATACTCAATGATGATTGCTACCGTGCTCGTGATTTTAGGCTGGGGCGCCAACAAGAGCGACTCAAATTTTGCATCATGGAACCCGCTGTTTTATTCATCGCCAAATGAATTTATAGCCATGCACTTCAACAACAAAATTGAAGCGCGTGAAATTATAACTGTCGAGAAACTCACAGCCCTGAGAGCTCAACTTCCTACCACCGACAATGATGTAAAATACATCCAACCAGTTGACGCTGAGCAGCTTAAGCCTGTCGATATAAATCAATATTATATCATCGGTGCTTCTTTGAAAACCGAGAAAGAAGCTCAGAGATGCGTGAAATCTTTTCAGAATCAAGGTTTCAGCAACGCCGTATCGCTTCCGATGAACGACAAAGGCAATGTGCGCGTGGCTTACGATCTCGTGATGGGCAAAGACGCAGCCATCAAGAAACTGGAGATCATAAAGAAAGAATACAACGAGGCCGCTTGGCTGTTACGCAAAAAATAAAGCCGTGGGAAAGAAAAACAAACTCGAGCGTTTTGCCGAATGCAAGACTTTTGAAAACCTTTTCGAGTATTCATTCGAACGCATCCAGGAGGAAGGTTTCCCGCTGAAAGGCAGGTGGCGCGAATTCTTTGGCAACGACAACCCCATAGTGCTCGAACTCGGCTGCGGCAAAGGAGAATACACCATCGGTTTGGCAAAAGCGCATCCTGAAATAAACTACATCGGTGTCGACATCAAAGGCGCCAGGATGTGGGTCGGACTGAAACAAGGCATAGCCGAAGGCCTGAAAAACGTAGCATTCGTGCGCACACGTATCGAGCTCATCGAGAACTTCTTCGGTGAGGATGAAGTCGACGAAATATGGATTACCTTCCCTGACCCTCAGATACTTAAGGCACGCAAACGCCTCACCGCACCTATCTATCTCGAGAGATACAAAACGTTTTTGAAAAAAGACAGCTATATCAACCTCAAGACCGATAGCGACTTGCTTTATGAGTTTACCTTAGACGTTGTAAAAGAGGCCAACTATCCTATCATTTATAACTACGACGACCTTTACGCCAACGACGACGATCTGGAGGTCAAGACAATCCGCACCTACTACGAATCAATGTGGCTGAAGCAAGGATTGACAATTAAGTATTTGAAATTCAAGGTAAAATAATCTAATCATTTCCGATGTTTTTTAACATCGGGACGAATCTGCAATCACCAAACTCTTCGCGGAGCATGCTGCCGTCGGCTTGTTTTGTGAGACGAAGCATTCGTTGCTTTGTGGCGTCGGTCTCATCATTTAACGGAATCACCATTATTCCGCCTGTTTTTAGCTGATTTACAAGAGCTTGCGGTATTACAGGAGCCGCTGCCGTTATCAAAACCCTGTCGAAAGGACCGTAAGTCGGAAGACCTTTGTTGCCATCGCCTAAAAAAGTCTTGATATGATATGGAAACTCCTCAAGAAAAGGCTTCGTTTTCAAATAAAGGTTTCGTTGCCGCTCGATAGTAAACACTTTCGCGCCCATCTGTGCGAGTATGCACGACTGATAACCGGAACCAGTCCCGATTTCAAGCACCTTCATGCCTTTTGTGATGTTCAAAAGCTGGCTCTGCATCGCCACTGTGAACGGCTGCGAAATCGTCTGCCCCGACCCTATCGGAAAAGCCTTGTCCTGATATGCGAACTCCACAAACGACGATTCCAGGAAGACATGACGCGGCACAACGCTTATGGCATCGAGCACATTTACATCTGTAATGCCTTTATCCTTAAGCACTTGCACCAACTGCTGACGCAACCCTTTGTGACGATAACTATCTTCCTGCATACTCCTGTTTTATTCTGCAAATATACTAAAAAGTTTTTTCTCATAAGACATTTTTAATGCCCTTTGCAGAAATGCGACTTACCACAGGGTACTGAGAGCATTTCGAAAAGGGTATTAAAAATGTTAAAAAAACTAATGGCTAATAGCTAATAGCTAATGGCTTTTTTGTATCTTTGCAAAAATTTTTTTAATATGTTAAAAATTGGAGTTTTAGGTGCAGGTCATCTCGGGAAAATCCACATCAACTGCATCAAGCAAATTGAGAAATACGAACTGGTCGGATTCTACGATCAAGATGAAAATACAGCGAAAAAAGTAGCCGCCGATTTGGAGGTCAAAAACTATAAATCTATCGACGAACTCATTGATTCTGTTGACGTTGTCGATATCGTGACACCTACAATCGCACACTTTGCATGCGCATCGAAGGCTATCGAGAAAGGCAAAAACGTGTTTATCGAGAAGCCAATCGTTGCCACCGTCGACGAGGCTAACAAGCTCATCTCTCTCGCGAAAAAAGCCAATGTCAAGGTGCAAGTAGGCCATGTTGAGCGTTTCAACCCGGCTTTCATCGCCGCCGAGCCTCACATCCAGGATCCGGTCTTCATCGAGTCACATCGTCTGGCGCTTTACAACCCTCGCGGCTGCGACGTGCCTGTAGTCCTCGACCTCACCGTTCATGACATCGACATCCTTCTCACAATAGTGAAGTCACCGATAAAATCAATAAACGCGAACGGCGTGTCAATCGTCAGCCCGACACCCGACATCATCACCGCAAGAATTGAGTTCGAAAACGGAGCGGTGGCAAACCTCACGACAAGCCGTATCTCTCTGAAAAACATGCGCAAATTCCGCATCTTCCAGAAGGGCGCTTACATCACAATGGATTTCATGGACAAGAAAGCTGAGGTGGTGAGAGTCGACGATGTAAAAGGCGAGCCAGGCCCATTCGACATGACTTTGCCTCTCCCCGACGGCACAACAAAGAAAATCTCTGTCGAGGAACTTGAGACAAACCAGATTAACGCCATCAAGACTGAATTGGAACGTTTCCATGATGCCATCGTGACAAACACCGAACCGCCTGTAACAATCGAAGACGGCGTCGAAGTCCTTAAAGTCGCTTACATGATTCTTGATGAAATCAACAAACATCAAAAACAGCTTCAAAAACATTTGAGATAAGACAATATTATTAAAAATAATACGTTAAAGACAAAAAAGACTGCCTATGAAGAGTCTTCGTTACATCTTTTTATTTGGAATAGTTTTATTGCTTTTTTCTTGTAACAAATTCAGCGGAAACCAAGAAATTCCAGCATATCTGCGTATTGAGCCTTGGGATTTTTCTATTCCAAACAATGATTATGATAATTACGGCGCGGCGACTCAAAGCATAACCGACGCCTGGCTTTATGTGAACGGAAGTTTTCAGGGCTGTTACGAGATGAAAAAGCACGAAGATGGTGTTTATGCTCAGATTCCTGTTTTGGAAGAAGGCGAGAAAAACCTTACTTTCTACCCTGGTATAAAGATGAACGGCATCTCATCAACGAGAATCCAATACCCATTCTACAAACCTTACAAAATCAAACACACCTTTGTTCAACAGGAAATCGGAACCATTAATCCGAGCACAAGCTATTACGATATCGACAGCACAGTCCTCACATTCAAGTTAATGGAAGACTTTGAAAACGAGAACAATATCAAACTTTTCCGTCTCGACACGACATACGCTGAGCTCAACGTAATCAGACACGACGAAGACACTAACGCTTGGATGACTCCTTCAGACCCGCTTCACTATCGTTCAGGACATTTTCATTTGGCCGACAGCACTCTTCGTTTCGCGGTGGCAACTGGCGAGTTGACCGGGCTGCCTCACGACGGAAGATCATATGTTCTCATGGAGCTTGATTATAAGTGCAGCTCTGATTTCCTTATCGGAATGTACATAAAATCTTCGCTCGACGGCATCATGGATAAAGACCTCTACTATCTTAGAGCCACCGATGTATGGAAGAAAGCATATATGAATTTCACCCCTACAATTATTGAGAATTACAACGCGGTATATTTCAAAATTTATTTCAAGGGTGCTGTTCTTGAAGGCGAAACTGGTGACTTTTATTTCGATAACATTAAATTGATTCACAATTGAGCAGCAAAATCAATAAACGGAAACAGACTTTAAAATATGTCTTATGGGATTGGATCGCCTCTGTCGCGGCCTGGTTCATTTTCTTCTGCTATCGCAAAAAAATTGAGGCAGATGGAGGGTGTGTCGATTTCAGTGTCATTTACGAAGACCAGAATTTCTGGATTGGCATCATATTTATCCCAATCGCGTGGCTGTTCCTTTTCCTGTTGTCAGGTGCATACAGCAAGGTTTATTTCAAATCGCGTGTTAGGGAGCTCGGACAGACGATATTGGTTACGCTTATCGGTACCATCATACTGTTTTTTGCCATCATTCTTAACGACAGAATAGTCAATTACAAGACATATTACACTTTATTTGTAATACTTTACTTCCTTGAATTTACACTTACTTACGCGGGAAGGCTTATTATAACGTCCATAACCGCTAAAAAAGTTCATAATGGCGAGATAGGTTTCAACTCTTTGATTATCGGCGGTAACGAAAACGCATGCAAGATATATCAGGAAATAATGGAACAAAAGTTCTCTTCCGGAAATATCATCGTCGGTTTCGTCAACGTTTTTGAAAGAGATGTATACAAACTTGAGGAATACACGCCTCGTCTCGGCAACTACAAAGACTTGGCCGAAATCATCAAGAAACACGACATCGAGGAAGTCATTATCGCCATCGAACGTTCTGAGACAGAGAAGATTGAACGTATCCTGGCGATGCTTGAGAGCACAAATGTCACTGTAAAAATCATCCCGTTGATGCATGAATTTGTGTTTGGCGCCGTCAAGCAGGAAGGTATCTGGCATGCCTCACTTATCCAGATAACACCCGAGCCGATGCCGATCTGGCAACAGGTGGTGAAACGTCTTTTCGACATAATCGCCTCATTATTAGTGATTATCATCCTCTCTCCTGTTTACATTTTCACAGCGATAATGGTCAAACGCTCCTCCCCTGGCCCTGTCTTCTATCGTCAGGAACGCATCGGACAACATGGAGTTCCGTTTAACATGCTGAAATTCAGGAGCATGTATGTCAACGCCGAGAACATGGGACCGCAACTTTCGAAAGACGACGACCCTCGTATCACCAAATGGGGCAAGTTTATGCGCAAAGTGCGTTTGGATGAGATTCCGCAGTTCTTCACCGTCCTTGGCGGCAAAATGTCGATTGTGGGCTATCGTCCTGAGCGTCAATATTATATCGATCAGATTGTGCAAGTAGCGCCTCACTACAGGATGCTTCTCCGCATAAAACCTGGCATCACCAGCTGGGGCGAGGTTAAGTTCGGTTACGCCACTACCGTCGACGAGATGGTGGAACGTCTGAAATACGACATTCTTTACATCGAGAACATGAACCTCGCTGTCGACATCAAGATTTTGATCTACACTGTTTTGATTGTGATTCAAGGACGAGGAAAATAAAAAAAG
>JAFYIE010000118.1 GCA_017538795.1 Bacteroidales bacterium
ACTGTTACAGGATTGTAAGTTCCGATTTTTTCAATAAATCTACCATCACGAGGTGCGCGACCGTCTGCAATTACAATGTGATAGAAAGGCTGACCCTTTTTACCATGTCTCTGTAATCTGATTTTTGCTGGCATAAAATTACTTTTTTAATTGATTTATAATTAGTTAACTCAAACCTACCCGAGGTTTGCGGGTGCAAAAGTACAAAAATTTTCAACATCTTAAACATTTTTCTAAAAATATTTCATAAATCTCTGATTTTCAAAACATTTAAAAATTTTCAAAATTAATGACATTTTTTACAAAAATTCCTTATCTTTGAAAGTTGATTTCATTGCAAAAATAGCATTGATTTTCAATGAAAATTAAATAATAATCGCCAACAGCTAATGGTTAATGGCTAATAGCTAATGGCTAAAGACTAACAATATGTTTCTGATTTTCGACACCGAGACCACTGGCTTGCCACTGCTTAAAAACGCCCCGCTGACCAACTTCGACAACTGGCCGCGAATGGTTCAGATTGCATGGCAGCTGCACGATGAGCTTGGCAATTTCGTTGAGACCCAGAATCATATAGTTCGTCCAGACGGTTTCGAGATTCCTATCAACGCCAAGATGGTACACGGAATCTCGACGGAATATGCTCTTGAACACGGAGAACCGCTTACGGATGTTTTGAACATGTTTCTCGAAGCTTGCAAGAAAGCGAAATACCTTGTTGGTCATAACATTAACTTCGATTTGAGCATTGTAGGATGCGAGTTTTTGCGCGACCGTGGCGAGAATCCGCTGCCGAATTGGAAGGTTGTCGACACATGTACCGAAAAGACTGCAGAATTTTGCAAATTCCCTGGCGGTAGTCATGGTCGTTTTAAACTGCCTAAACTCATTGATTTTCATAAGCTTCTGTTTGGAGAAGATTTCAGTTCGGCTCATAACGCATGCGCCGATGTGGAGGCTACAGCACGCGTGTTCCTCGAATGCGTCCGCCTCGGAGTTCTTGATAATACTGACATTCCAGAAGGAGAGGAGTTTTTCAAAAAGTTCCGTGAGGCGAATCCTGATGTGATAAAAGCGGCAGGGATTGAAATCAAGCCGAATTATGAGGCTAAAAAAGAGCCAAAAGTAGAAGAGGTTAAAGAAGAAAAAACAACAGAGACACAAGAAAAACCTGATGAGATCAAGTTTACTCACTTGCACGTGCACTCGCATTTTTCAATTCTTGACGGAATGTCGAAGATTCCGGATTTGGTTGACAAATGTCTGAAATATAAGATGTATTCCATGGCACTTACCGATCATGGTAACATGTTTGGAATCAAGGAGTTGGCTGATTATTCCGACAAGGTTAACGGGAAGGTTAAAGATAAGATAAAGGAGCAAGAAGCGATTCTGAAGAAAGAGGACGCGACGGAAGAAGAGAAAGCTGCTACTAATCAGGAGATTGAAAAGCTGAAAGGACAATTTTTCAAGCCGATTTTCGGTACTGAGGCGTATTGCGCGCCAGTAAATATCGCAAAGCGCGATGGTCGTGCCGACCGCGGCTGGCACCTTATTTTATTGGCGAAGAACAAGACAGGATACAAGAATCTTTGTAAGCTCGCATCAATAGCATATACCGACGGTTTCTACTATAATCCGCGTATCGACCACTCGCTTTTGGAGAAGTATCACGAAGGAATTATTGCTTCTTCAGCTTGTCTCGGTGGTGAAGTGCCGCAGAAGATAATGAACGGCGACATCAAAGGCGCGGAAGAGACAATTATGTGGTTTAAATCGCTATTTGGTGATGATTATTATCTTGAGATTCAACGACATAAGACCGACAAGCCTGGTGGTGACACTGAGGTTTATGCTCGTCAAGTTGAAGTTAACAAGGTGATTTTGGAGCTGGCGAAAAAGACAAATACAAAGATAATCTGCACCAACGACGCACATTTTGTTGAAGAGGAACATGGCGAGGCTCACGACCGCCTCATCTGTTTGAGTACTGGCAAAGACCTCGACGACCCGACGCGAATGCATTACACCAAACAGGAATGGCTTAAGACGCCGGAAGAGATGTACAAAATCTTTTCGGATATTCCGGAAGCGCTTGAAAACACAATGGAAATCGCCGACAAGGTTGAGACGTATTCCATCAATTCCGACCCGATAATGCCGGAGTTCAACATCCCAAAGGAGTTTGGAACGGTTGAGGAATACAAGAAAAAATTCACCGAGGAGGATTTATATAATGAATTCACGCGCGACGAGCATGGCAACGAGGTGATGAGCCGCGAGGCAGGCGAGAAGAAAATCAAGAAAATGGGCGGCTACGAGAAGCTGTACCGTATCAAACTTGAGGCCGACTACCTAGCGAAACTGGCGTGGGAAGGCGCGAAGATGCGCTACGGCGACAACCTTACCGACGAGCAGAAAGAACGCATCATTTTCGAACTGCACACCATGAAATCCATGGGATTCCCAGGTTACTTTTTGATTGTTGCTGATTATATCCGTGGTGCCCGCGAAGAGCTTGGTGTTTCAGTCGGTCCGGGACGTGGTTCTGCAGCTGGTTCCGTGGTGGCTTACTGCTTGAAAATCACTGATGTAGACCCTCTTAAATACGACTTACTTTTCGAGCGTTTCCTCAACCCTGACCGTATCTCACTGCCCGATATCGACGTCGACTTCGATGACGACGGCCGTGGCAAGGTTCTCGACTGGATTACGCATAAATACGGTAAGGAGAAGGTGGCGCATATCATCACTTACGGCACAATGGCTGCGAAATCGGCCATCCAGGACGTGAGCCGAGTGCAAAAAATTCCGCTTTCGGAGGTTGCCACAATAAAGAGTTTTATTCCTGACCGCAGTTTCCCGGATAACATCAAGGATGAAAAGGGTAAATCACCGAAGGTGAACCTCAAAAATTGCTATAAATACGTTCCGGAGCTGAAAGAGATGCTCAACGGTGAGGATGAGAATGTATCGTCGATGTTAACGTATGCTAGTGAACTTGAGGATACCAACCGTCAGATTGGCATTCATGCCTGCGGCGTCATCATCGGTGCCGACGATTTGACGAAATTTGCGCCTGTCTGTACCATCAAAGATAAGGATACTGGCGAGGATGTGCTTGTAACTCAATACGATGGACACGTCGTTGAGAATGTCGGTCTCATCAAGATGGACTTCCTGGGTTTGAAGACATTGACTCAAATCAAGGACGCTCTCGCAAATATCAAGAAAACTCACGGCATCGATCTCGACATCGACCATATCCCGATTGACGATAAAGAAACATTCGAATTGTTCAGCTCGGGCAACACTATCGGAACGTTCCAGTTTGAATCGGCTGGTATGCAGAAGTATCTGAAAGAGCTGCAACCTACTGTTTTTGAGGACCTTATCGCTATGAACGCTCTCTATCGTCCGGGTCCGATGGACTACATCCCGAAATTTATTGCACGCAAGCAGGGCAGAGAGCCTATCGAATACGACTTCCCGGAGATGGAGAAATATCTCAAGGATACTTACGGCGTGACGGTGTATCAGGAGCAGGTGATGCTTCTGTCGCGACAGCTTGCAAACTTCACCCGTGGCGAATCGGATACCTTGCGTAAAGCAATGGGTAAGAAGCAGATAGCGAAGATGATGGAGCTCAAGGACAAGTTTATGAAACAAGGTCAGGAGCTCGGTCACGATGCTAAAACGCTTGAAAAGATTTGGAACGACTGGGAGAAATTTGCTTCGTACGCATTTAATAAATCTCATGCTACTTGCTATTCTTGGGTCGCTTACCAGACAGCGTATCTGAAGGCACATTATCCGGCTGAGTTTATGGCGGCTGTGTTGAATTCAAGCATCCGTGACGCTGAAGAGGTTATCTTTATGCTTGATGAGTGTAAGCGAATGAAAATCAATGTTTTACCGCCTAATGTAAACAATTCTGAATATAAATTCACAGTTGACGGAAATGGCAATATCTGCTATGGTTTTGGCGGCATTAAGGGCATTGGCGAGGTGGCGGATACCATTAAAGAAGAACGTGAGGCAAACGGCCGTTACACCAGTTTCGCTGACTTCATGGCTCGCGTTGGTGCTAAAAATCTCAACAGAAAAGTGCTGGAACAGCTCGCAAGAGCAGGTGCTTTCAGTGATTTCACCGAGCTGCATCGCGCCGCATATTTCTACATTGCTCCTGGCGAGAAGATAAATTTCATTGAGAAGTCGATAAAGCAGGTTAATGCGAGCAATGAGCGTAAAAATAACGCTCAAATCGACCTTTTCGGAGAGCTTGAGGCGGCAGGTGGCGATGATTTGTTCAAACTCGACATCCCGGAATGCGAACATTGGTCGAACATCAAGATGCTGGACGAGGAAAAGGAAGCTATCGGATTCTACCTGAGCTCGCATCCGCTTGATGCGTACGATTATACAATAAGATATTTCACTGATACAAAACTCGAAAATCTCGGCGAGATAATCCAAAATAAAAAAGGTGTAACGGTTCACATCGCGGGCATCGTAACTTCAGCGGCTGAGATGACGACTAAAATGGGCAAGCCTTTTGGTAAGTATGTCATTGAGGATCAGACTGGCAGTTATGATTTCGCTTTGTTTGGCGAGACCTACATGAAGTTCAACTACAAGCATCTTTTCGTTGTGGGAACGCCGCTTCTGATAACAGGCGTTGTTCAGGAGCCTTATTTCAATAGAGACCTTCCGGCGGAGAAGAAACGTCCTAATGAGTTGAAAATCACAGAAGTTGAGCTGCTTGAGAATGTTTTTGAGAAAACAAAACGAGAAGCGAGATTCAAGTTAAATATCAATAATTTAAATTCAAAAAATGTGAATGAAATAATTGATATTTTTAAGGAAAACCCAGGAAAACAGCCATATTCGATGTATTTGGTTGATAAGGAAAACAACATGACATGTTCGATGCATCCGGAGAAAGGAAACATCAACGCAGAGACAGTTTTCAAAAAATTAAATCAATTTAGCGACTTGATTGAATACGAATTGTTGAAAAAATAATTATCTTTGCAAACGGAAAATATTATAAACATAAAAATTTAAAACTATGGCATTGCATATCACAGAAGAAAACTTCGAAGCAGAAGTTTTGAAATCGGAACTTCCAGTAATGGTTGACTTTGGCGCAACATGGTGCGGTCCTTGCCGCATGATTGCTCCTTATATGGATCAGATTTCTGACGAATATGCCGGAAAGGCAAAAGTGGCAAAAGTCGACGTCGACGAATGCCCAGGAATCTCAGCAAAATATGGCATCAGAAACGTGCCGACAGTTCTTTTCTTCAAGAACGGCGAAGTCGCTGAGAAACACGTTGGAGGTGCTCCAAAATCAGTATTCGAAGAGAAACTTCAAAAGTTTTTATAATCACTAATTAATGTTTTTAGTCGTTAATTCTTTAGCCTTCAGCTTTCGAAGAAAGGTGGCAGCTAAAGAATGACGACTAAAAACTTAAAAACATTAATAAGTGCTTGAAAAAAGCAACATCGCACCTCTTGGAAGTCTTGAGTTCCATGCCCGACAGATTGTCGAAGGCTTTATCACGGGACTTCACAAGAGTCCGTTTCATGGGTTTTCAGTCGAGTTTGCGGAACATCGTCTTTACAATACTGGCGAGCCAATCCGTAATATCGACTGGAAACTTTATGGACGAACCGAAAAACTGTTTGTGAAACGTTACGAGGAGGAGACCAACCTCCGTTGCCAGCTTGTCATCGACACTAGTTCAAGCATGTATTTCCCTGTAAAACAAAAGCTTGACTATCAAAATCCAAACAAACTTTGGTTTTCTGTTTATAGCGCAGCGTCGTTGATGGAGTTGATGCGCCGTCAGCGTGACGCCGTGGGATTGGATTTGTTCGATGATGATATTACAATTCACACCGAGGCGAAGCTTGCTCCAGTGCATATCAATATGATATACAATGAGTTGGAGAAACTTTTGCTGCCTTATAACAAAAACGAAAAGAAAGAAACCAACGCCACAGCCTGTCTCCACAAGATTGCCGAGATGACGCACAAACGCTCGCTTGTCATCATTTTCAGCGATATGATTGACAATCTGCAATCGCATGATGATTTGTTTGCGGCACTTGAGCATCTGCGTTACAACAAGCATGAAGTTGTGCTTTTCCATGTGCACGACGGCCTGCTCGAGCAAAAACTCGAGTTTGAAAACCGTCCATATCGTTTTGTCGACCTCGAATCGGGCGACGTAGTAAAACTCAACCCGACTGAAGTTAAGGAGAAATACGAGCAAATCATGAAGGCACGGAAAGACGAGCTCCTACGCCATTGCTACCAATACCAAATTGACTACGTTGAAGCCGACATCAACAAGCTGTACGACCAAGTGCTGACAGCTTACCTCATCAAACGCCAAAAATTGTATTAAATCTTTGAATTTTAAATCTTTAAATCAATAGTTATTCTATCCCTAAATTTTCCAAATTAACTGCAGCTTTCCTTCTGTTTTAACATTTCCTTCAATTTTTTCAAGTCCGCTACCTATTTCGTCGATATCATCGTAGATGGTCCAAGCGATTTTTGCGTTGATAGCAAGCCTTTTTCGGAGTTTCACTTTGCCTAAAAAGTAAATCCTCTTGCCTTTGTGGTATAAACTTCCTATCGAAAACGAGTTAAGTATGTCATTTTCATAAGCATAAACAGCGCCAGTCGGACTATCGAACAAAGCATATCTAAAGGCAAAACTAAAGCATTTATTTTCAGGATTATACAATACATCTTGATATATAAGATAAGATGTGCTGTTTTTTGACACATCTTTATTTTTGCAAAATTCCACACAATTTTTCAATGTCAAATCATTGCCAATAGGGTAGGTGATATGAAAACGGAGCGACATTTTACGGTCGTGTACCAGATAACGCATGTATGTATTTTCATTAGGCCCGTTTTTCTCTTTGTCGGAATATTTTAACTGAATGAAACACAACGACTTGCTGCTAATCTGATGCTCAATTCTCAAGTTATATTTTTGCGCACGACTTGAAGCATAAGCGTTGGTCTTTATCCAATCGTATTGCGGGAAGTCGGCAGTGGCAACGAGATTCCAATGTGGCGCAAAAGTTATGGATGTGGACAAATACAATCCTTTTTCGTTGCGAGTATTGCTTCCTGAAGCGAAAGCATTGCTGTAAAAGTTTTGGTATTTCTCGTCATAATATCTGTAAAGCACAGTGAAATCTATGTAGCCCGCAGGTTGGAACGTGGTTCCAAACAAAAGGGCAGGAGCGTTGTTGTCACTCATGGCGGCTTCACCATAAAACGCCACTTTTTTCATTACATAATAGAAATCAACTCCTTGATTGGCAAGTGTTTTACCCTTGAAATAGAAAGTGTTGTAAATACGAGGATCTGGAACCAATTCGCAACTTAAAACCGTTTTATGAATTGTGTAGCCGATTTGAAAATTCGACAATCTTAAACTGACATTTCCGCCAAACAATTTTTGTGTAATCGCATGTCTGTCAATTAGTTCACCATAAGTGCGATGCAAACCTGTCTGTTGTAACGATGACACTTGAATCGGGTTGCCGAGGCTGTCGTAAGCACTGATATTCGCGTCAACTTTTTTATTTGAATAAAACATTGTTAACTCTAAGTTTCTGTAATTCAATGTAGTGGCAATTCCTCGCAAGTAACGCACTTCATTTGCTGACTTCGATGCGCGAATTTTTTTGCTTTTTCTCAAAAGTGAGCCACCTGTTGAAGCAAAAGCCAATCCAGAAGCCATTGTCAAGCCTTGACCGAATGAAAGTTGATAATCGCCTAAAGCCAAAGTTTTTATAAATTTAACGTTATTAATCAAAAAGTGGAATGACACGAAATCTATTAAAGAATAAGCATTTCCGCCAATAATTTTCTTTATTGAATCACTGACTTTGGGTGAGAATAGATATTCCCCAGGATCTTTTTCAATCGCGAAACCTGCTTCAATTTTGTCACGAAAACTGAAATTATATCTTAAAAACAGTTTCTGAGGGCTCCCAATATATTTTTTATTTAAAATAGAATCGCTAACATTCTGATATCCAGCCTTTTCATTCAAGCATTGCTCAACTTGAAAAATCACTTGATGTTTAGCATATTTGAAGACATCCTTCAGCCTCGTTTTTTTGTTGGGAGAGTCTCGTCCGAAGCAAACTAACGGTTTCAAAATGTTAAGAGTCCGCTCGTCCAAGCCATCGATAAAATCTAATTCTTCAATAAATTGAAAGTCGCCGAAATTTTTCCTGTAATCATTTATTTTTTCGACAATAAAAACACTAACCAAATGTAAATCAATTAGTTGGGATAATTCGTCAGGATCGTTTATATTGATTTTGTTTTCACAAATATTCCAATAATTTTCAATCAGTTCCGAAAAATCAATTTCTTCGTCAGAATTTTCCAACATTTGTTCGATTTGATCAATTATGATGTCGTCTGAAACTTGATTTTGTGCAAAAATCATCAGCGGACATATTAATATAATAGGTATAATTATCCGTTTCATAAATTTATTTCATTTTAAAAATCAAACTGCTTTGAAATGACACTCCGGTGTATTGATTCATCTTTGCCGAGACATCGAGCGTAACATTGCGGAATGTATAACCGACACCGAAACAGGCTGTCGCCGGATCTGTGTAGACGCCGACTCGAATGTAAAAATCTTTCAATGTGTTGTATTCCAGACCTATACGATAATTCATTTTTTTGTCGGAATCGTATTCAGTTTCCGTTGTCGCAATAAAATCTTTGGTTATTTTATAAGACAGTCCGAGTCTGAAAATTATCGGAACTCGTTGATTATGAGTTGTTTTTGTCTTTGCATTAACAGGATTAAAAATATATACACCGACACATAAATCATCTGTTATATCAGACTGAACGCCTAATTCAAAAGTTGTGACTTGTTGCTTTTCATATTCGTCGGAGAACTTAAATAACAGATAATCAAGCTTTAAGCCCATTTTCAGATAAGGACCGAAGGTTCTGGCATACGCCAAGCCGAATTTGTTTTCGTTGTAATTTTCGAATCCGAACCGGCTTAAGGAGAGTCCGAAGGTGCCGATTTTCACCGGTAAAACGAATGCAGCGTTGTAAAATCCCAATTCTTTCATAAGGAATCGGTTTTCGTAAGAGAATCCCACGCCGAAAGATCGATAATTCACCATTCCGGCAGGGTTGTTTTGAATACTCCAAAAGTCGTTAAGAGCAACGGAACAATTACCCATAGCGTTGCCACGACCGCCTGCGATACCTGACAAATCCCAGGAAAAGCACTGATTGCAAAATAGGACAATGCCTATTACTAAAACAGAACGTTTCATAACTTTTAGCTTTTATGTTCGTATTTTTTTGCAAAGATATACTTTTTTTCTGAAAAGTCAACAAAAATTATTAACTTTGTGCAAATTTTTTTCATCATGGATTACGTACTGTTTGTTTCAGCCATAATTGTGGTAATTATAGGATTTATCGGCGATATAATTCCAGGGATACCAGGGACGCCGGTTTCGTATTTGGCATTGCTTCTCTTGCAATTGACCGATAAAATCAATTATTCGACGCGTTTCCTTGTGATTATGGGCCTGATTTGCGCTATAATCACCGTTCTTGACTATGTGGTGCCGGTTTGGGGAACCAAAAAATTCGGTGGAACAAAGGCAGGAACTCGAGGAAGTACTATTGGCTTGATTTTCAGTATTTTAGTGCTTCCAATGCTGGGAATTGTGATTGGACCTTTCGGAATTTTTGGCATCTTGGCAGGGCCGTTTTTGGGAGCTTACATAGGTGAGAAAATGGGCGGTAATTCCGATGATGTCGCTTTGCGTTCGGCATTTGGCTCTTTTATAGGATTTTTGGCGGGTGTGTTCATGAAA
>JAFYIE010000014.1 GCA_017538795.1 Bacteroidales bacterium
CCTAAAAGGGTGGGTGGGTGGGGACGCGACATTGACGGCAAATTCTTGAGTGAAGTGAAGCGGAACGAAAGATTTAGCCTTTGTGCCGTAAACATTCAATTGAAGCCGAGAACCAAAAATGAGACATTGTGTTTTGCCATAGCAGCATGAATTTGACAGCTGCCGAGGGTTCCCATTGGGAGACGGCTGATGGCAAGTTGATGCTGCGCCATTCAATGAAGTCAGTAAATGATGTGTTATGCAGCCACCAAAAAACATGTGGGTCTGGGCAAGGGAGGGAAGTGGAACGACCGGACGCAGCTCAAGTGAGGTCGCTCCGCGTACCTCCCCCGGCCGAAGGACGGGGGCCCGGAAGCAAAAACGAAGTTTTTTGCTGGAGGGTGCGCGCGACGCGCGTGCGGGGTGGCAGCAGCTGGGAGGTGGCACGGAGGCGGTTTTTCAACGAGAACACGAAACGGATGACACAACAATTGAGACTAGCAGAAGCAAACAAAGCGAGACGGAATGAAAACCGCTGAGTAGCCCACAGCTGTTAGGGGCTGATTTTTGCAGCCGCAGTACCATTTGAAATGCTAAGAATTATTAAAGAATAAAGAAACGTTATGTTTTACGAAAACACTAAATAACGGCTGAAAAAGGCAGACCCCTGCCACCCCGCTGGGCGGCGCGCTTTAACACAAGGGGCTGGCGGCTGGGATTTGAATGCAGTGGCGTTGTGTTGTGCCTTTCCATGAAAAGATGCCGTGACGAACAAGTTTGCAGCATCCCCAGCCGAGAGGCAGCCCCGAGCGAGCGACCAAGCTGCCGCCTAAAAGCCTTTTTGAAGTGCGTTCAATTTTTGCAGTTGCATGGTAGCGGGTGAGGGGCGTGAGCTTTAGCTTGCGCCCCAGGGACTTTCAATTGTGCCGTAAACACGAAGCGTGGTTCCCCATGCAAGGGCTGGGCAAAAAAATACTACCTGAAGAGAAGCGGAAGGTGGAGATTTTTTTAGACCAGCTTGCGAAGCCCTTGCAGGGGGCAAAAAGGCTTTTAAGGCAGCGCGGAAGCGAACACCGCTTTCCCGCCTACACACTCAAAAATAAGGGGACATAGTGTGAGGATTAGAATCATTAAACAATTGTTTTTTGCAACAACATTAGCTGTCACAAATAAAAATATACCGCTCATGGGCTATCAAGAGAGTTTACATTCTGCTTCGAGGATGATGATTTGTCAATATTTCACGTTGTCTGTAAGGATTGACATGAAGATAAATTTGTGTTGTTGCGATGGAACTGTGACCTAGTATGTGTTGAATGTTTGCAATGTCGACGTTTTCCTCAAGAAGTAATGTGGCAAATGTGTGGCGGAAAGTATGTGGTGTGACATGTTTTTCGATTTTACACTTTTGTGCCAGCCGATGAACCAACAACCTTACTGTTTGAGGACCAAGTTTTCGCCCGATTCGGCTGGTGAAGAAACCGTCGTCCGGACAATATGACGATTTGCGCACATCAACCCATTTTTTCAGAGATTTTATGATTACAGGCAAACAGATGTCGACAATTCGTTCCTTGTTGCCTTTCCCGATGATTCGCACTTGTCCGTGATCAAGATCAATATCACGATTCTTAAGACCACACAATTCTCCGATTCTCATGCCAGATCCAAACAATAGTTCAATAATCGCTTTGTCGCGAACTGCAAAAAACCGTTGGGTATCGTTGTTTATAGAAGATATTTCAATATCAAGCATTCTTATTATTTTTTGTATCTCTTCTTTTGTCATAACAACAGGCAATCTAACGGGTGGCTTTAAGCGGATGTGCAAGTTTCGCAGGGGATTGTTGAACCACTCACATTCAACTTCCAAATAATTCATGAAAGCGTTGAGTGATGCAATCTTTCTCTTGATTGTTTTATAGCGATAATTAGACAAAGACGCAATCCATAGTTTCAAGTAATCACGTGTGACATCAAACAATTTGGCATTCGTTCCCAAATCAGCAGCGAACTGTTTTATATCAAATTGATAGGCTTTGATGGTTTTTTGA
>JAFYIE010000015.1 GCA_017538795.1 Bacteroidales bacterium
CTCGTTTTACTTTTTCCATCTTTGAGCCTGACTGCAGATTTGCGGCACCTATAATTAATAATGCTATGATCAAGTTAAATAGCACGAACTTTGTGTTAGCTCTTGCTGAAGAGAACATAGGAACGAGATAGTGTCTTAACTTGATGTTGGCGAAACGCTCGAATTGTTTCTTACTCCAAAAACGCATCAGGACATAGATAGCCACAAGCACTGGAATTATCAGCAACCAGTACAGATACTGCGGGTTTTCGAATCTTAAAATATTGCTTTCCATGTCTTAATCCGTTAATGATTTAAAAACAGTGTTTTTCAAAATAAATCCTAACAATAATAATGCCAAACCCCACAAAACGAAAGGTAAAAATTCTTCTTTTACACGTGTAAACTCGTTTACTTCGATTTTTGAGCGCTCGAGTTTATCGATTTCTTCGTAAATCTGTTGCAGTTTTTCATTTGACGTTGCGCGGAAGTATCTGCCGCCGGTGTCGTCTGCTATCTGTTGCAGCAATGGCTCGTTGATGGTAACTGGAATTTGTTGGTATTGAATGCCACCGAACGGTGTCTGCACTGGATAAGGTGCCGTGCCTCTGGTGCCCACACCTATGGTGTACACTCTGATGCCGAACAACTTGGCCATCTCAGCTGCTGTTGCTGGGTCAATAGAACCGGCGTTGTTGTCACCATCGGTGAGCAGAATCACCACTTTAGAGACGGCTTCGCTGTCTTTGAGGCGGCTGACCGATGAGGCAAGACCGTCGCCAATTGCAGTGCCATCTTCGAGCATACCGCACTTCAACTCCTTCATCATGTTCAAAAGCATGCTATGGTCAGTGGTTAAAGGCACTTGCGTAAATGTTTCGCTTGCAAAAACGACAAGTCCCATGCGGTCTTCAGGACGTCCTTTTACGAAGTCGGCACTGATGCTCTTGGCAGCCTCCAGACGGTCTGGCTTGAGGTCTTGTGCTAGCATACTGCTCGACAAGTCGACAGTGAGCACAATATCAATGCCTTCAATGTTTATTTTTTGATTTTTTGAGCTGCTTTGTGGACGTGCTAACGCTATGATTAACAGTGCTAAAGCACACATCTCAAGCGCAAAAAGTATGTGCTGGGCATATATCTTCCAACTCTTTGGCATCTCCGAGAAAAAGCTGGTGTCGGTGAACTTCACGTACGCCTGATGCTTTCTACCTGATAAGATATACCATACGACCAGTAACGGAATGATTATCAATCCGTAAAGATAATATGCCGATGCAAATTCTATTGAACTCATCTACTTTCTTCCTCCTTCTTTTTCTCCTCTTCCTGGAAATAAACGTAGCTATCTTCAACGAAGTTGTTTATGTCACTGAATGACTGCTTGTTCTGTTCTGCTGTAGGATTAGCTTTCGCAAATTTGACAAAATCAGCAGTAGTGAGTGTGTCTTGTAATTTTGCTTTTGTTACACTGTTGAGATTCAATTCATTAACAGCACTCATAATCTCATCTGTCGTCATCTCCACAGCGTCAATATCAAACTGACCTTCAAGATATTCTCTTGCAATATCTGTCAAATCAGTATAATAATCCTTAGTTTGTGTAGAGTTCCAAAGCTCGTTGTTTTTCATTTCAGCAAGCTTGGCGCGTGCTGTGATAATAGCAGGAATGACAGGTTTTTTCTTTTCTTCAACAATCTCTTCCTTGACTTTCTTGTGAGTCTTAAGATAATAAATTAGGTATGCAATGCCTCCTAAAACTATGACTATCAATGCCCAAGGTAGAACCTCTTTTCCGGTGACGCCTTGTTTTATTACGCCTTTTATTGGCTTGAAAGCTTGTGTGGTATCAACAGCGATTGTCGTCACATAAAGCTCTTTCTCGTTAGTGCGCAAGGTGTAGCGGATGCTGTCTTTTAAGCTTTTGCTGTATGAGATCTTTATTTCCGGAACGTAAACATAGCCAGTATCGAACGATGTCAATTTGAGATTTTGTGTCATTATGACATTGTCGCTGTTGTTCAGCTCCTTTGTTTTGACTTCTCCCACTTCGATGACGTCGATGGCATTGTTTAAGGTGTCGCCAAACTGTTGCCAATCGACGAAATAGTCTTTAGGAATTGTCAAAGATAGCTGATAATCAAATGGTTGTCCTACCATGATGGTGTCGACAGTGCTTCTTCCGTTGAAGAATACCATCTGCGCATCGCAATGGAAGCTTATGAATGCCATCATGCAGAATAACAATATGAAATGAAGCTTTTTCATCTTCTCGATTCTCTTCTTTTAAAAAGTTGCATAAGAGGTTTGACGTAGTCTTCGTCGGTGTAAATCAATGTGTTATCTACGCCGTTGCTGGCGAAAGTCTTGTTGAGCGCCGTGGTCTCATGCTGCACATATTTCTGATAAGCCTGATTCCATGCATTCGTCGAGGTGTCAACCCAGAATTCTTTGTCTGTCTCGTTGTCGCGAAACCTTACCAATCCTATTTTAGGGATGATAAGTTCTCGTTTGTCGGTGATTCTTAATGAGATAAGATCGTGCTTTCTTGCTGCGATTCTCATTTCTTGTTCGAATGGTTTGCTTGTCACAAAGTCGGAAATGAGGAATGCAGTGGTGCGCTTTTTTATGGCACTTGTCAAGAATTTCAGGCCTTCGCCGATGTCGGTGCCTTTGTGTTGAGGCGTGAAAGTCACGATTTCACGGATGATGCGCAAGATATGGCTGGAGCCTTTCTTTGGCGGAATGAACTTCTCAATTTGGTCGCTGAAGAAAATCACGCCGACCTTATCGTTGTTCTGAATCGCCGAGAACGCCAGCACTGCCGCGAGTTCCGCTGTGATGTCACGTTTTGTCGCGTCAACTGAGCCGAAGTCGTTGGAACCTGACACGTCGATGAGCAACATCACCGTCATCTCACGCTCTTCCTCGAAAATCTTGACAAAAGGCTTGTGGAATCGTGCGGTGACGTTCCAGTCGATGTTGCGGATATCATCACCATACTGATATTCGCGCACCTCGCTGAATGTCATGCCTCGACCTTTGAACGCGCTGTGGTACTGACCAGAAAAGATGTGGTTGGTCAGACCGCGTGTCTTGATTTCGATTTTCCTGACTTTCTTAAATAAATCTGTTGCTTCCATGTTTCAAAATCACGGCACTTCAACAATATTCAAAATCTCATTGATGATATCTTCTGTTGTGATATTCTCTGCTTCTGCCTCGTAGGTCAAGCCGATACGGTGGCGCATAACATCTGGGGCGACGGCACGCACATCCTCTGGGATGACATAACCGCGGCGTTTGATGAATGCATAAGCCTTGGCTGCCAATGCAAGGCTGATTGATGCACGTGGAGAACCACCGTAGCTGATCATACCAGCGAACTTCTTCAACTTAAACTCCTCGGGATAACGTGATGCAAAAACGATATCGGTGATGTAGTTTTCGATCTTCTCGTCGAGATAAACCTCACGACAGACTTTTCTTGCGTTCAAGATGTCTTTTGTTGACGTAACCTTATGAACCTCAGGATATTCCTTGTTGATATTCTGACGCAATATCACCTTTTCCTCTTCTTTTTTCGGGTAGTCGATGACGACTTTCAACATGAAACGGTCGACCTGTGC
>JAFYIE010000119.1 GCA_017538795.1 Bacteroidales bacterium
CTGATCCAATGTGTTGAATGGATCGGCAGGGATGATCTTCTGGTCGATGTAGCTGTGAACGATTGAGTTGACGTCGTCGCGTGAGAAACCGAATGTCATCTGAGTCAAGTCGTTGGTACCGAATGAGAAGAACTGTGCAACCTCAGCAATCTTGTCAGCGACTAATGTTGCGCGTGGGATCTCAATCATTGTGCCGTACATGTACTCAATAGTGACTTTGTATTTCTTTTCAATCTCAGCTTTGACGCGTTCTGCGATAGCTTTCTGATTTTCAAGCTCTTTCACGTTGATTGTGAGAGGAACCATGATCTCGAGATGTGGATGTTTCTTCTCCTTCATCAACTGTGCTGTTGCCTCAAACAAAGCACGGAACTGTGTTTCTGAAATCTCCGGATAAACGATACCGAGACGAACGCCACGGAGACCCATCATTGGGTTGACTTCCTTGAGCTCTTCGATACGTTTCTGGAGCTTCTTGAGAGTGATGTTGTACTCAGGATCTGCAGCAACTGCTTTCTGTTTGTCGAGTGTATGAGGCACGAACTCGTGTAATGGTGGATCCATCAAACGGAAGGTGACAGGTTTGCCGTCCAAAACCTTCATTGTGGCCTTCACTGACTCAAGGATGTATGGCTCGAGTTCTGCCAAAGCAGCCTTACGTGCTTCTGTGGTGTCAGCAAGGATCATCTTACGGAGTTTTGCAAGAGGTTTCTCGCTGTTCTTGCCGTAGAACATGTGCTCGATACGGAACAAGCCGATACCTTCAGCGCCGAAGCTGACAGCACGCTGTGCGTCGTCCGGATTATCAGCGTTGGTGCGGACACCCATCTTACGATATTTGTCGACGAGCTTCATGAACTCCTGGAAACGCTTGTTTTCTGTAGCGTCGATAGTCTTAACTGAACCGTCGTACACATAACCTTTTGTTCCGTTGAGTGAGATAACGTCGCCTTCTTTGTATGTCTTTTCACCGATTTTCACAGTGCCTTCTTTCTCGTTGATATGGACAGCCTCGCAACCTACGATGCAGCATTTACCCCAGCCACGTGCAACCAAAGCTGCGTGTGAGGTCATACCGCCACGCTGTGTGAGGATACCGTCAGCAGCGCGCATACCTTCAACGTCCTCAGGGTTGGTCTCTTCACGGACGAGGATGTTAGCCTGCTTTGCGCTTCTGTATTCCATAGCTTTCTCGCTGCTCAATGCGATTCTACCGACCGCACCGCCAGGACCTGCTGGAAGACCGTGAGCCAAAACGCTCTTGCTCTTCTCGTCTTTAGCGTCGAGGATAGGGTGGAGGAGCTCGTCAATCTGGTTGACACCGAGTCTCATCACGGCTGTAGCCTCGTCGATTCTGCCTTCGTGAAGCATGTCGAGAGCCATGTTGACTGCTGCAACGCCTGTACGTTTACCAACGCGGCACTGCAACATGTATAATTTACCATCCTGGATTGTGAACTCGATATCGAGCATGTCTTTGTAGAAGTCTTCCAATGTGTCGCGCACTTCGCATAACTCTTTGTATGTCTGTGGCATAAGCTCTTCCATTGAAGGCATCTTCTTGTTTTTCTCGTTCTTGGTGGCTTTGTTCAATGGGTTAGGAGTGCGGATACCTGCCACAACGTCCTCACCTTGAGCGTTGATCAACCATTCACCGTAGAACTTGTTGTCGCCTGTTGCAGGGTCACGTGTGAAAGCAACACCTGTTGCTGAGTTTTCACCCATGTTACCGAACACCATGGTCTGCACGTTGACAGCTGTTCCCCAGTCCTCAGGAATACCTTCGATTCTTCTGTATGACACAGCTTTCTTACCGTTCCAGCTCTTGAACACGGCTCTGATACCGCCTTCAAGCTGCATCTCTGCGTCATCCGGGAACTCTGTTCCGAGTTCTTTCTTAATGATCTTCTTGAAATCTTCAGCTAATGCTTTGAGCTCAGCTGCTGTGATTTCTGTATCTGACTTGTAACCTCTCTTAGCTTTGAAAGCATCGAGTTTATCGTCCAAAATCTTACGGATACCTTTGCCTTTCACAGGTTCTCTGTCTTCAGCCTTCTCCATGACGACGTCAGCGTACATCATGATCAAACGGCGATATGAGTCGTAAACGAAACGTTCGTTGTTGGTTTTTGCGATCAATCCAGGGATTGTTTTTGAGCAGAGACCGATGTTCAAAACGGTGTCCATCATACCTGGCATTGACTGGCGCGCGCCTGAACGGCATGACACTAAGAGAGGATTCTTTGCATCGCCGTATTTCATGCCCATGATTTTCTCCATATTCTTGATTCCTGCGTGAACCTCATCCATCAAACCTTTTGGAAGCTGGCAGTTGTTAGCATAATATGCTGTGCAGCATTCAGTTGTGATTGTGAGACCTGCTGGAACCGGTAAACCTAACAGACACATCTCTGCTAAGTTTGCACCTTTTCCGCCCAACAAATTCTTCATTGTTGAGTTACCCTCGGCTGTACGGTTGCCGAAAAGATAAACGTACTTGGTTTTTGCCATTTTTCTTAAAATTTTTGTTATTTTTCTATATGATTTTCAATTTTTCAACTAAATTAGTTACCTATTTTTTTGAAAACCGCAAAATTACTGTTTTTTTGAAAAAATTCCAAGATTTTTTTGATAAAAATTTGTATCTTTGTAAAAATTTTAAAAATGATGAAGTTTATAGGTGTCTTGATGGCTTTTTTAGCCATTAATATAATAATGAGATTGATTAGAAATAATAGTAAATATGTTGATAATCAATTAAATGCTAATGGAGGATGTAGCTCGGGATTGATAGGGGCGGGGATAGGCTTTATAATCGGTGGAGGCCCTATCGGTGCTATCATAGGATATGCGCTCGGCACGATTTTCGGCAGTAGCTATACCAAAGAGGATGTGAAATTCATGGGCGAAAACCCTCGTCAGCAGGATTTCTCCGCAAGTTTGATAGTTCTTTCTGCCGCTGTGATGAAGGCGGATAATTCTGTAAAGAAGTCGGAACTCGATTATGTAAAACATTTCTTCGTCTCTAGTTTCGGTCAGGAACAGGCTGAAAAATACATCCTCACTTTGCGCGAAGTTCTAAAGCAGGACATTAAAGTTGATGAAGTTAGCCAACAAATTGGCCGTTACATGGATTATTCCTCGAAATTGCAACTTATTCATTATCTGTTTGGCATAGCTTCCGCTGACGGACAGGTTCATGAACTTGAAATAGATCTGATTCAAACTGTTTCAAACTACATGGGCTTGAGCAGATATGATTTTGAGTCAATTAAGGCGATGTTTGTCAAACAAGTTGATGACGCTTATATTATCCTTGGTATTACTTCGTCAGCTACTGATGAAGAGGTGAAGAAAGCTTACCGCGAAATGGCAAAGAAAAACCATCCTGATAAGGTCGCTTATCTCGGCGATGATGTCAGAAAGGCTGCAGAAAAGAAATTCCAGGAAATCAACGACGCTTACGATAGAATCAAGAAGCAGCGCGGCATGAATTAACTACTTGTATAATCTCCATCTCAATCCGAAAATTAATCTTGAGTCTCTCATTGGATAATGAGGGGTTGTGAAATATCCTTTTTCTCCTGAAAATGAGTATAAATTCGTGTATCCTAAAAAGATATTCGCTCTTTTAAGTTTGAAAGTGAGATAAAAATCTATAAATGGATAATTTCCAACTTTTACGTCATTTTGTAAATAAAATGTACGGTGTACTGGCATGTAAGCGTCAGCGTAATATTCTGTGAAATAACTGACCAACACCGACGGTTGCATAATAGAAATACCTTTGACGAGTGTAATGTTCCATGCCATTTTCATCTTTGCGTAAAAGAAGGGGAGGTGTATTATATTTTCGTTATCCGTTTTCTGGAACGATGCTGTACCGCTTAATTCAAAATATTTGAAATTAAATTTTAATTTTCCGAAAAACGATGTGATATAAAGGGAACCGCCATGCTGTGTAGGTTTGGCATTTTCTGCAAAATAAATGTAATGATCTATTGTCATCTGTTTCAAACCAATAGAAAACCAAGGCGTTTCATAAGCTCCTGTGACTTTAAGATATGTAGAAGGTGTAAAATCGTTATCCCATCTGAAACTGTTTGAATAATAAAAACCCTCAAACCAATCCGGTGACTGTCTTGAAATATTTGCATCGAACACTAAAGCGCCGATATTTCTCTTATATGTACCTAAAAATTGTTTCCACTGTCCGTACAACATCATATCTCCGGCTTGATAATCATTGAGAATGATTTCTCCATTTCCGGTAATTCTCGTTGATTTGAATAAATTGATTATAATTCCGCCTTTCGCCCTGATATTTTGATATCTTTTTTTATTAAATTGTTCTCCTGTTAAAATATCTGTATATCCCGGATGATATGTATAATTGTGCTCAAGACCAACTGAAAGATAGAACGGAATGTCGTTGTTATATTTCTTGAAAGACAAAGTATTTATGCTGAAACAGTTCTTGATTGTATAAAAACTGATACTGTCGTAAGTCAATGATTTATCAATAAGTGTATCAAAGGCATCATAAAATGCAGAAGAAGGATCAGTGTCTTTATAAGCATACTTATTTGACTGATAATCAAAAGAATAACATATTCTTCCGAAGCCTATTTTTTTATCCCTGTCTTCGTCAGTATAGCCTAAAACAAAATATTGATTAATACCGAAGCCCTGAACTTTTATCTTATTACTTGCTTTCATAAGATTTACAGGGGTCACTGAATTATCATCTCTAATTGAATTTGTAAAAATCGAATCATGTGTTATACCGCCATTTTCATAAACATCGATATCGTTTGAGAAGAAATATCCGTTTACTCCGTATTTTTCATCTTTTGTGTTCCAACGGAAGTTTATTATGAAATTGTAGTCTTGCGCTAAACTTCGTTGATAAACAGATGGCGCATAATCAATATTAAAATTAATTGTGATAAAGAATCTTGGAAGAAATTCTCTGCAGAAAATTGCGTTAAGATGCTGCTCTTTTTTTCCTCCCATCATATAGTTTATCTGTGTAAACGGCTGAAAAACAATAGGATAAAAAATCTTTTTCTTTGTAATGATAAACTTGTCGTAAGAATCCAGATAATCGTTAAAACCAATAGAAGTGGGGAAGGGGAAGTCCAATTTTTTATGTGCATGTCCAGAGTTACTCAGTTCCTGATAAAATTCAAACAGTTGGTTCGTTGGGTCGTAAAATGATGCTGAAAAGGTTGTGGTGTCCCAATTATTTATATTTCCAAGTTGCTTATTTTCAAGCGTTTCATAGAAATATCGAACCAATGTCGAGTCTATTCTTGTAGTGTCGTTTTGATGCACGAAACTGTTTGCAGCCAAAGATAAATGGCATAGCACCAGACAAAGAGACAATAATATTTTATTCAATATTTTCACGATGCAAAGATAGTAAAAATAATTTAATAAAACACAAAAAGCCCGCCGTTTTAGGGCGAGCTTTCGTGTAAGGGTTGGCGACGACCTACTTTCCCACAGACAAGTGCAGTATCATCGGCGCGACGGGGCTTAACTTCTCTGTTCGGAATGGGAAGAGGTGGACCTCCGC
>JAFYIE010000120.1 GCA_017538795.1 Bacteroidales bacterium
CTAATCGCAACCTTATCTCCTTGAGTTTCACGACGTTGCCGGAGCTTCCGCGTCGCTATCCCGAAATTGCTGAGCACCTCGTTGTCGGACCGGAATCGGGAGGCTCCATCCGCGAGATGTCTCGTCCTCTCACCTTGTGAAAGGATAAAGCTTTAATCTACTGTGCTTCGATTAAGCAGCGAGAGCGTAAGTATTTTCGCCAATTAATTTTTTGCAGTCAAGATTTACGAGCGTCACTGCGAGGCTCGGTATGCTTACATAACCCTTCTACAAGCTGTCAAAACCGGTCAGCCCCAAGTTATGTGATTTCGATTCATCAAAAATCGTGCAAAAGTAGTAAAAATTTCCGAATTTAGAGATATTTTTTTACATCTTCTTCGGAGATTGTTGAGCCACAGAGGATCACGAGACGTCCGACGACGTTTTGCAGTTCACGGATATTGCCGCTCCAATTCTGTCTTTTCAGTTCTTCGATGGCGTTTTGGGTGAAAGTAGGGATAGGCTTGCCCATCTCGTTGGCGGCTTTCACCACGAAGCTATTAATTAATAAAGGTATGTCGTCGAGGCGTTCGCGCAGAGGCGGCACGCGCATTATTATCATGCTGATGCGGTGGTAAAGGTCTTCGCGGAAGTTGCCTTTTGCTATTTCTTCCTGCAGGTTTTTGTTTGTCGCCGCGATGACACGCACGTCGACTTTTATCTCTTCTTCGCCACCGACGCGGGTTATTTTGTTTTCCTGGAGCGCGCGAAGCACCTTAGCCTGCGCCGCCAGACTCATGTCGCCGATTTCGTCGAGAAACAGGGTGCCATTGTCGGCGAGTTCAAAAGAACCTTTTTTCTGTTTTATAGCGGAGGTAAATGCACCTTTTTCGTGTCCAAACAGCTGACTCTCGATAAGTTCTGATGGGATGGCGGCGCAGTTGACCTCGATGAATGGATTGTCTTTTCGTGGACTTCTATCATGCAGCTGGCGTGCAACCAGTTCTTTGCCGGTGCCGTTTTCGCCGAGGATGAGGACACGGGCGTTGGTAGGAGCGACGCGCTCTATCATGGTGTACAACTCGTTCATTGCCCATGAGTCGCCAATCATCTCGTATTGCTTGCTTACCACGTTGCGAAGCTTTTTCGTCTCGTTGACAAGGCGGTTTTTGTCTAACGCATTGCGCAAAGTGATGAGCATGCGGTTGAGATCCATCGGTTTCTCGATGAAATCGTAGGCGCCTTTTTTTATGGCGTCGACGGCGATGTCGATTGTGCCGTGGCCGGATATTATGATTATTGGCGCGTCAGTGATGGTTTGAGCTTTTTCAAGAAACTCTATGCCGTCCATCTGAGGCATTTTTATGTCGCAGAAGATGGCGTCGAAGACGTTGTTGTTGAGCATCGGCAACGCTTCTATGGCGGAGGCCGCGTCGGCTATGGTGTAGCCTTCGTTTTCGAGAATGCTGCGCATGGCGCGACGGATGGCCGGCTCGTCGTCGATAATCAGAACTTTTGACATTAGAAGTTAGGTTTAAGATCAGATTTTTTATAGAAGTCGTCGATGATATTCACTGCTTCGTCGACGTTGTCAACCACATGGAAGAGGTCGAAGTCTTCTTCTTTTATCATCTTGTTTTCGAGAAGCGTGTTACGGAACCAGTCTACTAACGGGCCCCAGAACTCTTTGCCAAACATCACAACAGGGAATTGGGCTATTTTGTTTGTCTGCACGAGCGTTATGGCTTCCGACAGCTCGTCGATGGTGCCGAAACCGCCTGGAAATGCTATGAAACCTTGGGCGTAGCGCGTGAACATCGTCTTGCGGATGTAGAAATAGTCGAAATTGATAGACTTATCGCTGTCGATGTAAGGGTTGGAGTGTTGCTCGTGGGGCAGCACTATGTTGAGTCCGACGCTTTTGCCTCCGGCTTCGTGAGCACCTCTGTTGCCAGCCTCCATGATACCTGGGCCGCCGCCTGTGATAACGCCGAATCCTTTTTCAACGAGTTTAGTTGCGGTTTCTTCAGCGAGGAGATAATAAGGGTTGTCTTCTTTAATGCGTGCCGAGCCGAAAATAGCGACACAAGGGCCTATTCTCGAAAGCGTCTCGTAACCGTTGACGAACTCTGACATTATTTTAAAGACCGACCAGGAGTCGTTGGCTTTGGTGACTGTCCAGTTTCTTGTCTCAATAGCTTTTTTGATTTTATCTACAAAATTCATGATAACTAAGATTTTTTGCAAAGATATAAAAAATAATTATTGTTTTAGATTTTTAATGTCATTCTCGAAATACTCTCAGTACCTTGGTGGTAAGTCGCATTTCTGCGAATGACATTAAAAATCATGGTGGTAGGTCGCATTTCTCAAAGGGTATTAATAATCTTTTAAAAAAGATAATGTATTGAAAAAATTAGTATTTTTGCAGTCTGTTAGAGGCGGATTTAGCTCAGTTGGTAGAGCGGCAGCTTCCCAAGCTGCAGGTCGCGGGTTCGAGACCCGTAATCCGCTCTGAAATAATTTTTAAAAATAAATGTCGGGTGTATTGAAAAAAGCAGTACTTTTGCACTCGCAAAAATGAGGCGATTGGAAGCTTAGCTCAGTTGGTTCAGAGCGCCTGCCTTACAAGCAGGAGGTCGCTGGTTCGAACCCAGCAGTTTCCACAAAAAAAAGGACTCCAATTGGAGTCCTTTTTTTATTAAAACTATCTCACAATCTTTCTGGTTGTTATCTTTCCGCTTTGCGTCACACCTTTTATAATATAAATACCTTGATTCAAATTTTGAATTTCGGTGGTGTGGAGTCGTTGTCCGTTGAGGTTGTAGATTTCAATCACGTTGACGATTTCCTCATATTCTATTTCTGATACAGATTCATGGTTTGGAATTTCGATGAGGATATAATCGTCGCCGCTTGGCGTGAGAGCGAAATCCGACTCGCAGTCTTCATATACCGCACTGAGTTTGAAGATATAGTCGCCTGGCTCCAGTTCTTGATAATATGAGGTGTATTCGCCGTCGATTTCAATGATTCCCTTGACACCCTCTATATATAAATTATAGTGTAGTGGTTGTGTCTCAGGCGCAGTCCATGAAACTACGGCTGCACTGATGCCAGTCTCGGCGTTGTAGTAAGCCTCGCCTTCGAAGTTGGTAGGAGGGTAGCATGGTGTCGGAGGGGTAGGAGGTGTCACTTCGCCCATCTCGCCATTCTGACCGATATTTTGTCCATACATTCCGCCGGGGCCGCCACCGGTTACGGAATTGGTTGAGTTGATCCATGTGATGATGTTCTGTCCACCGTAGAATCCGGAGCTGTTTCTGCAGCTTGTTTTGTCGTATGTCGTCGAGCTCATCTGGGTGTTCCACAAGGAGTTGCCATCCATGTCGAAGCCTTGTGCCTCAACGGTGGCCATGCTTCCGCCGCCAGCGCTTTTGAAATAAGTTATAGCGAAACCGTCGCCGTATTCGAAAGCGTCGATATTATATCCGCCACAAGGGCTGGTGCCGTTGTCAAGCACGAGGATACCTTCGCCCCATAATCTCTCGCCGTATGATGTGATGCGGTTGGTATAAATTTTACATTGTGATTGATAAGCATCGTCAGTTTGTTCGTAGACGAGGATGATATCGTGGCTGTTAGGGTCGACGGTGGCGCTTGCTGTGATATACAAGTTGTTGTTGTCAGGTGAGTGTACCGCTGCTCCGTTGGTATCCATGATGGTTGAGTTACCATTTTGATCGAAGTGGAACACATATACGTTGAAGTTGTACATTGCCGGATGCCAGATGTAGATATAGCCGCCGCCCATGCCGTCGGAGATGGCGTAATGGATGTATGTCGACTGGAATGTCTGTTCCGACATCAAAAGAGTCTCAGGACTGAATTGTGTACCATCTGTATTGTAACCTGCGACGTAAATAGATTTGTTGGTGTACATGCCGTTGCCAAGTTTCTCGTAAGTCACGAAGACCTTGTTGTCGGTGCCGAGAGTGAGTTTTCCGAACATGCATTTTTGTCCGCCGGCGTCGGAGATTGTTATGACTGAACCTGTGGTCTCATTGATATACTGCAGGTAAAGATTCTGGTAGTCGAAGCCCAGAGCCCAGATGCCGCCGTCGTCGGTGGCGATGACCTCGGCGCGTGAGAATCCGAGGCCTCCGAAGAGCTGTACGCCTTGTTCGCCCCAAGGGAAGGTGCCGTCGGGGTTGATTTTCACTGCGTAGGTGAAGCCGTCGTAAACTGCGAAGCAGCTCACCACGCCGCCGTCGGTAGTAGTCGTCATGGCAACGCCTTCCGACATCGATGAGAACTCATGTCCTGCGATGTGGATACCATTAGCACCCCATTGCGGTTCGCCGGCGAAGTTGAGGCGCTGCAAGTTTGGTGACCATCCGTTGCCGCCCACGAAACTCATCCATTGAACATAGGTGTCGCCGGTGTTATGGTTGGTGGCAAGATAAATCTCGCCTGCATCACCAGAAGTGTTGGCGATGAAAGTGTTAGTAGATGGGTTGTTGACCCACTGGGCTTTAACAGTAAATGCTACTGCCAAAGCTAAAAACGTAAAGAATAATTTTTTCATAGTTATGATGTTTGAACCATGCAAAGATATAAAATTAAAATGAGAAATGCAAGAAAAAAATAAAATAGCCATTAGTAAAAAAGCCATTAGCCATTAGAAATTAACAAATACAGCTAATTCTAATGGCTAACGGCTAATAGCTAATGACTAAAACCTAATGGTTTATTCCTTGATGTTAGGCTCTTCCAAGCCGAGGTGTTTCTTCTTGTCAACAGCCTTGAGGTAGATGCCGATGAGCAATGCAGCGATGCCGAGGCAGGCAAGCATCACCAGCGCCCAGGTGTAGTTGAGTTCGTGTGCGAGAGCACCTTCTGGGTTGGTTGAGGTAAGCACCTTACCGATGAGCAATGGGAACAGCCACAGGCCGATGTTCTGGATCCAGAAGATGAGAGCATAGGCTGAACCGATGATCTTCTCGTCGACGAGCTTCGGCACGCTTGGCCACAATGCTGCAGGAACGAGTGAGAATGATGCACCCAAAACCAAGATTGTGATGTAAGCCACGATGGTTCCACCTGCTGCGTTGCCTTTGAACATTGGCAGGATGAATGCGAATGTGAGGTGGCAGATTACCAGGAGGATAGAACCGATCATGAGCATTGAAGCGGCTTTACCTTTATGGTCGACGTAGTTGCCGAGGATAGGAGTGATAGCTACTGCGAGGAGCGGGAACACTGCGAAGATTGTCTCGGCTGTGCCACGCATGTAACCCATGTAGCAGTAAACCACGAGGGCTATGACAGCCATTCCCATCAAACCGTATTTCATCGACTTGTTGGTCTTGATGAAGTTGCTTGCGAATGAGCAGACAGCGACGAGCAGCATCACGATGTATTGAACTATAGTCACTGAGTTGCTTGCCCAGAAGCCTGTGCCAGGGTTAAGTGTGAGGTTGCACTGAAGCATGTTGACAGCGTATTTCTGGAATGGGAAGATTGCTGAGTAGTAAAGCACGCAGAGCAATGCCACGAGCCAGAATCCGAGGCTTGACAAAATCTTGCCTATGTCGCTGATCTTGAATGGGTCGTCTTTTTCTTCGGCCTCGCCGGTCTGAGCGTCGAGTTTCTTATCCATGAAGAAATAAACCACAAACATGATGAGGGCGATGCAGAGAAGCACCACGCCGAATGCCACTGAACGGCTGACGTTGATTTCTTCGCCGAGTTTTGCGAAATAAGGTGAGAAGATCATGCAGGTGGCGACGCCGAGACGAGCCAATGCCATCTCAGAACCCATTGCCAATGCTGTTTCACGACCTTTGAACCATTTCACGATACCACGGCTGACGGTGATACCTGCCATTTCAGCGCCGCAACCGAAAATCATGAAGCCGATACCTGCAACCTTAGCTGAAGCCGGCATGCCTCTGTAGAAAGGAGAAACGCCTAATTCTTCAAAGAGAGGGATGTAGTTGAGGTTTTCGTTGAACCACAACTCGGCGCCGCTTCCACCAAAGTTTTCGTGGATGGCGTAATACTTGATGAGACCGCCAACGAGCATCACAACACCGGATAAAACCGCTGTGAAACGAACGCCCATCTTGTCGAGGATGATACCTGCGAAGATGAGGAAGAACACGAAGACGTTGAGGAATGTCTCAGAACCCTGCATGGTGCCGAATGCCGAGCTGTCCCAACCGCGGTGAGTCTGCATCAAGTCTTTAATAGGTGACAAAATGTCCATGAAGATGTAGGCGCAGAACATCGCCAGCGCCAACAGCAGCAAAGCAGTCCATCTCATGGCTGCATTGTCGCGAAGTGTTTGAAATTTTTCTGTCATATCAATTAAAATTTAAAATTCAAAACTATTCTGTAGGAAGCTGTACTATCTCTTTCTTTGCGCCTTTCAGCACTTCTTTAGCGAAGTCGGCGATAGTCTGAGGAGTGATGCTCTTCACGATTTCGTCGTATTCGGCCACGATGTTGATGTTGTCATCTTCGAAGGTGTCGATGGCGTTGAGCCAGAAGTTGTTTTCTTCGAGCTGCTCAGCGCGTTTCTTGTAAAGATTTTCAACAACTTTTGTCAAGTCTTCCTGTGAAGGGCCGTTTGTTGCAACGTCGTTGAGGCCTTCATGAACTTTGTTCATGAGTTTTTCGTACATATCTCTGTTTGTGTCGAAAGCGATGAGGAAAATGTAAGAGCTCTTTGGTTTGTCTGAAACCTGACCCATGACGCCGACGCCGTATGTGCCGCCTTCTTCTTCACGTATGGTACGTGTGTAGTAGATGTCCATGACATCGCTTAAAGCTTTCATATACAACTGGTTGCGATAGTTATATTCCATATCGCCGTTAATTGTCATGTAGATAGTAGCTTTAGGATTCTGCATCTCTTTTTCATAGTGGCAGATTATTTCCTCGTTGTTGATGCCGAGGTCGATGTCTTTCCAGTTTTCTTTGCGTTTGGTCTTCTTCAATGATGCTAAATATTGTTCAACCAATGGTTTGAATGCAGCCTCATCGATGTTTCCAACGAAGTAGAATGTGAAGTTGTTCGGATCTTTGAAGCGGTCGTTATAGATATTCATTGCCTTTTCATAGTTGATCTTGTCGACATCTTCAGCTTTCATTCTCATGCGGAGCGGGTGGTTGTGATATAACACCTTAATCAATGAGTCGGAGAATGTAATCATCGGGTTGAGCTCCATGTTTTCGAGAGTTGCCTTGGTGCGCTGTGCGTATGACTGGAATGCTTCTTCATCGCTGCGAGGTGATGTGAAGTACAGATAGATGAGCTGCATCATTGTTTCAAGATCTTTTGGCGAGCAGCTGCCGTTGAAGCCTTCTGAATATGCGTCGATATAAGGTGTTACGCTGACTTTCTTGCCTGCGAGTACCTTTGGAAGGTCAGTCTTGCTGAAGTTGCCGACACCACCGAGGACGATGAGGTCGCTGAGTTCCTGCAGAGTGACGAAGTCGTCCTGTTTCAACACAGAGATACCGCCGTCGCTTGTAGCGCTGAATCTGATTTCGTCTTCCTTGAAGTTGGTCTTCTTGTAGATGACTCTCATGCCGTTGCCGAGTGTCAACACTGTGGCGTCGAATTCAGGCATTGGAGTCTCTTTTTTGATTTTACCTGGTTTTGGCATGTTCTCTACCATCGGGCCGTCGAATGTCTCTTCTTTGTAAGGCTCGACTTCTACCGCGTTGGCTGCAGCGTATGTCGCGAGGATTCCTTCCACTGTAGGAAGTGTCTCGCCTTCTTTTTCAGGAGTCATCACAGTGATAACGAGATTGTTTTCAGGGATGAGCTGTGCTGCAACCATGTTGATGACTTCGATTGGGAGGTTAGGGATAATCTGCTGATACAGAGCGTATTCTGTCTCAATGCCCATCATTGGCTCATTGCTGAGGAAGTTGTTGAGGCATTCGTTGACGTATTTTCTGTTTTCAGTGTTGTTTCTCTCATTGTATTGATTTTCAATCTGTTTCATGAAGTCGGCTTTGGCTCTTTCATATTCTGAAGCTGTGAAGCCGAACTGTGCCATACGTTTGTTTTCTGTCACGAGAGTTGTGAGTGCTTCATTGATGCCTGCCGCGTCTTTAGCCATTGCTATGCTGCACCATGCTTCCTTGGTAGGAGCGATGTAGTAGTTTGAATAGTAGCTGTAGCCGTAAACGAATGGAGGGTTGGCTTTTTGTGTGATTTCCTGCAAACGGTTGATTTCCATGTGTGTGATGATGTTCAACATATATTGGCTAATCCAGTAGTTGACATCATTTTTCAATGAATCAGGTGTGGCGTCTGTCTTGTAGTAAAGGTTGATTTCATAGTTTGTTTGCTCAGGGTCAGAAGCGATTGCCACAATAGGTTCTTCGTTGTCGTCAATCATGAACTGCGGTCTTGGGGCAGGGTCGACTGGTGCCTTGATGTCGGCGAACATCTCTTTGATGCGAGCCTCGATAGCGTCTTGATCGATGTCACCGACGATGATGATACCCTGAAGGTCAGGACGATACCATTTGTGGTAGTAGTCGCGGAGTGTCTGATACTCGAAGTTGGCGACGACTTCCGGAAGTCCGCCAGGCAGACGGTTTGCGTAAGGGCTGTTAGGATACATGATAGGAAGCACTTCCTTCATGAGACGCTCGCTGGCGTCTTCGCGGGTGCGAAGTTCTTCAAGGATGACGCCGCGTTCGTTGTCGATTTCCTCTTCCTGCAGAGCGATGAAGCTCGACCAGTCGTGGAGGATGAGCAAGCAAGTGTCGACAAGTCCTGGAAGGTTTGTCGGGACGTTTGTCACCATGTAGACTGTCTGGTCGATGCCGGTGCCTGCGTTGAGGTTTTCACCGAATTTGATACCACGGCTCTGGAGATACTCACGGAGCATCATGCCAGGAAGGTTTGTTGTTCCGTTGAACGCCATGTGTTCAAGGAAGTGGGCGAGACCACGCTGGCTCTCTTCTTCGAGGACAGAACCGACCTTCTGCGCGATGTAGAAGTCAGCTCTCTGAGCCGGTTTTTCGTTGTGACGGATGTAATAAGTCAATCCGTTGTCAAGTTTTCCGACTCTGACGTTTGGGTCAGTCGGACATGGCATAGCCATTTGTGCGAAACTTGTTATTGTCATTGCGACAATGAACAGCGCTGATAAGAATAGTTTTTTCATTTTTTAAAAATTTATTGATTTAACTTTTAATTACTGATTAATATAAATGAATTACGTATTTTTCTACAAAATAAGGCTCGGCGTACCATTTCGTGATTGAAGTGCTTTTGCGTTTCCAGTTTTTCGGCACGTTGCGAAGCTCTTCTTCGATGTCGCCACCTTTTAAATATAGTATTCCGCCCGCCTCGATGTCGTTGGTGACACGCAGTTTGTTGTTGCACCATTTAACGAAGTCGGGTAGTTGTGTCACAGCGCGGCTCACGATGACGTCGAACTTCTCTTTGATGTTCTCGGCGCGTTCCTGGATGGCTGTAACATTCTGTAAACCAAGCTTTTCCTTTACGTCTTGCACTACTTTAATTTTCTTTCCGATGCTGTCGACGAGAAGAAAACTTGTTTGTGGAAACATGATGGCTAAAGGAATGCCTGGGAAACCGCCACCGGTGCCTATGTCCATGACTTTCATGCCTGGGAGCAACTCGAAATATTTCGCGATGGCGAGAGAATGGAGGACATGGTGCTCATAGAAATTGTCCATGTCTTTCCTCGAGATGAGGTTGATTTTGCTGTTCCAGTCTTCATAAAGAGGTGCAAGTTGTTCATACTGAGTCATTTGTACCTCAGTCAGAGCTGGAAAATATTTTTTGATAATTTGATAATCCATAATTATATAATCTCGCAAAGATACAAAAAATAATTTATTTATAATAAATTATGATAAAATGTTGAAAAAATCTTTTGTTGAATATATATAATTTGTAATTTTACACGTTTTTTAAAGGAAAATGGTCGGAAAAATAAAATATATTGTTTTTGTGATATTGCTTTTGAGCGATTTCTTGGCTTACTCTCAGAAAATGCAGAGGAAGAAGGAGACGCTTGAATATATCGACAAATACAAGGATGTAGCCATGGAAGAGATGGTGAAGTATAAGATTCCGGCATCTATAACGTTGGCTCAGGGCATTCTTGAATCGGGAAACGGACAGAGTAAACTGGCGAGGAAGGGCAACAATCATTTCGGGATAAAATGTCATTCAAATTGGAAAGGCAAAACCATGCGTTTAGACGATGATGCGCCGAAAGAGTGTTTCAGGGTGTATAAAACGCCGGAGGAATCGTATCGTGATCATTCAAAATTTTTGAAAAACGGTCAACGTTACGCTTTCCTTTTCAATCTTAAGATTACAGACTATAAAGCGTGGGCGAAAGGCTTGAAAAAGGCAGGATACGCCACGCTTCCGACTTATGCCAACGTGCTCATAAATCTCATCGAGACGTATGATTTGCAGCAGTACGACGAGATGGTGGTGAAGGGAAAATATAAGAAAAACAAGAAAGATAAAAAAACCGCCGCGCCTGTCGTCGCCGATGTGAAACAGCCTGGCGAAGTGCCTGTTTTAGCTGATTGTAAGGTGGTTGGTATGACTGAAGACCATCATTTTATAAGAGAGAATTTTGGCGTGAAATTTATCTTCACAAAGAAAGGCGACAACCTTGATAATATGTCTAAAGAGTTGAAAATCAGCAAGCGACAGCTGAAAAAATACAATAACCTTGGTAGCAAGACCACATTCGCGGAAGGCGAGGTTTTGTACATCGGACCGAAACGACGCAAAGCCGCAGGTGGTTATAAAGTTCATGTGATTAAGAAAGGCGAGACCTTGTCGCATGTGTCGCGTCTGTATGCCGTGAAACTTGAGCGTATCTTCAAGATGAACGATCTTGATGAAAATTCGATTATACAGATCGGACAAGTAATAAAACTACGATAGTTCGGTCTTTAGATATTTCGCCGTGTATCCGATATTTTGCTTAACTATCTCTTCCGGCGTGCCTTGGCAAAGAATCATGCCGCCTCTCTCGCCACCTTCGGGACCCATGTCGATGATGTAATCAGCCATTTTTATGACATCCATGTTATGCTCGATGATGAGCACGGTGTTGCCTTTGTTGACGAGTTTGTTCAGCACTTCCATCAAAATTTTGATATCTTCGAAATGCAGTCCGGTTGTTGGCTCATCGAGGATGTACAATGTCTTTCCGGTGTCGCGTTTTGAGAGCTCTGTGGCTAGTTTAACGCGTTGTGCTTCGCCTCCGGATAGCGTAGTGGAAGGCTGTCCAAGTGTGATGTAGCCGAGTCCGACGTCTTGTAACGTCTTGATTTTCTGTAAGATAGTCGGGAAGTTCTCGAAGAAGACGACGGCCTCGTCGATGGTGAGGTTGAGCACGTCGTTGATGGATTTGCCTTTGAAACGCACCTCGAGGGTCTCGCGATTGTAGCGTTTGCCTTGGCATGTCTCGCACTGCACATGCACGTCAGGAAGGAAGTTCATCTCGATGACGCGCACGCCTGCACCTTGGCATGTCTCGCAGCGGCCGCCTTTCACGTTGAACGAGAAACGTCCTGATTTATAGCCTCTTATCTTCGACTCTGGCAGCTCGCCGTAAAGTTTTCTGATGTCGTCGAAGACCTTGGTGTACGTCGCCGGATTCGAGCGTGGCGTCTTGCCGATCGGCGACTGGTCGATTTCGATGACTTTGTCGATGAACTCGAGACCTTCGATGCGTTCGTAAGGCAGCGGGTTCTTCTCCGAACGATAGAAATGTTTGCTCAGGATAGGGTAGAGCGTCTCGTTTATCAACGATGACTTGCCGGAGCCTGAGACGCCTGTCACACAGATCATTACACCAAGTGGAAGGTCTAAATCGACGTTCTTGAGGTTATGTCCGTGCGCGTTATATAGTTTAAGGTGTTGCTTCTCGTTGGGCTTGCGTCGTGAGGAAGGGACTTCGATCTTTTTCTTGCCACGAAGGTAGTCGCAGGTGGGGCCTTTGCCGTGCATGGCTTCTTTCGGCGTGCCTTGAAACACCACTTCGCCGCCGTTGACGCCGGCACCCGGTCCAATGTCGATTATGTGGTCGGCGGCGAGCATCGTGTCCTTGTCATGTTCCACCACTATTATGCTGTTTCCTATGTCACGCAACGACTTTAGTGATTCAATAAGTCGATGGTTGTCACGCTGATGCAGGCCGATGGAAGGCTCGTCCAAGATGTATAAGATGCCTGTCAGCTGTGAGCCGATCTGCGTGGCGAGACGGATACGTTGTGCCTCACCGCCGGAAAGGCTTTTCGCAGGGCGGTTCATGTTTAGGTAGTCGATGCCGACGTTGAGCAGGAAACTTATTCTTTTCTTTATCTCGCCAAGGATGTCGTGCGAAATCTCTTTCTGTTTCTCGTCAAGATGATTCGGAAGGTCGTCGAGCCATTGCGACAGCGAGTTGACGTCCATCTCGGCGAGTTCCGCTATGTTTTTGCCGTTAAGACGGAAATAAAGCGCTTCTTTTTTTAGTCGTTGTCCATGACACTCAGGGCATTCCGTCTCGTTCATGAAGCTGTTAGCCCATTTCATGATAGATGCGGGCGCGTTCTCCTCATTTTGTTTCTTTATCACGTTGACGACTCCCTCGAAAGGCATTGAATATGTTGAGCTTGTGCCGAGATATTCCTTCGTCACCGTGAACGACTCGTTGCTTCCGTAAAGTATGATGCTCATGGCGTTTTCCGGAATCTCGCTTATCGGTGTATCGAGCGTGAATCCGTAACGTGCCCCGATGGCTTCGAGTTGGTTGAAGACCCAATTGTTTTTGTATTCTCCGAGAGGGGCGAGGCCTCCTTTTCGGAGACTCAAGCTGTCGTCGGGGATGATTTTGTTCATGTCGACCTGTATGATGGTGCCGAGGCCGTTGCATTTCGGACATGCGCCATAAGGAGAATTGAAACTGAACGTGTTAGGCTCGGGGTCCTGATAAGCGATTCCCGTTGTCGGGCACATGAGAAGCTTGCTGAAATACCTTATATCGTTTGTGCCTTCCTCTTGAACCAGAAGCATGCTCTTGCCGCGTCGGAAAGCGGTTTCCACCGATTTCACTATGCGTTCCTTGATGTCGCCGCTTACCTGCAAGCGGTCGATGACTATCTCTATGTCGTGGGTTTTATAACGATCGAGCTGCATCCCGAAGGTAAGTTCCCGTATCTCGCCGTCGACACGAACTTTGATATATCCTTGTTGACGAATCTGTTCGAACAAATCTCTATAATGACCTTTTCGTCCTTTTACGACTGGAGCTAAGATGTTGATTCTCTTATTGTTATATTGCTCCATTATCATTGTGGTGATTTGTTCCTCAGAATAACGCACCATCTTTTCGCCTGTGTTGTACGAATACGGTATCGCAGCTCTGGCGTAAAGAAGTCGCATGAAATCGTATATCTCGGTGATAGTTCCTACCGTTGAGCGAGGGTTCCTGTTCACCGATTTCTGCTCGATGGAGATGACAGGGGAGAGACCGCGAATTTCGTCTACATCGGGGCGCTCCATGCTGCCGATGAACTGACGCGCGTATGCGGAAAACGACTCCATATATCGGCGCTGACCCTCGGCATAGATGGTCTCGAAAGCCAACGACGACTTGCCCGAGCCACTTAAGCCGGTTATCACCACGAATTTATCGCGCGGAATGCGTAAGTCGATGTTTTTCAGGTTGTTCTCACGCGCTCCGTAGATCTCGATAAACTCGTCTTCAGCGATATTTCTGTCTTTTTCTGTCATTTTAGTTTATAGAATCAGCTATGATGACGTCTTCTTCCACATCGAATTCCATTATCTCACCGCCTGTAGCCTCTTTTGTGTAATCAGCCGTGAGGTTGAACGGCCTTAAAGGAATTTTTATCTCGTAAACTTCTCCTTTCCTGACTTTCAATGAGTTGGAACGCAGCCAAGGGTTGAAAATCTTGAGAAGTTTGTAAGTGATGTCGTGTTTTTTGGCAAAATCAGCCCAGCTGTCAACGCTTTTTCTTACGACGACGGTCTTATATCTAAATGGCTTATACTCAAGGCTTTTACTGACGTAAATGCCATATTGCTCAGGGTTTTCAAGTATGGTTTTGAAGGCTAGAATCCTAAAAATATAACGTTCAGTCTCGTCAGCCATCAGTAAGTCGTAGTATGAGTTGACTTTTTGCTCTTTCAGGAACTTGTTCAGGCGTCTGATTCCGGCGTTGAAAGATGCCGCCACCAGCGTCCAGTTATGGTATATCTCATACGATTTCAGAAAATATCGGCAAGCGGCTTCCGTCTCAAGCTCGACGTTATATCTCATGTCGACATCTTTGTTTATGGTGAGGCCGAATTCTTTGCCTGTGCGCTCCAGAAACTGCCAAAATCCCACGGCTCCTGCGGGTGAGACGGCGTTGGTGAGAGTGCTTTCAGTTACGCATAGATATTTGAAATCGTCGGGGACTCCGTATTTTTTCAAAATAGGCTCTATCACCGGAAACCAACGTTTCGAACGTTTCACGAGGAGCATGGTGTTGCTGTGGAAATAACATGTCGACAGCAGTTCGCGCTCGTAACGCTCCCTGATGTTGAACATCTCCAAAGGCACACGCTCACCGGCGAAAGAGATGTCGTCGGCGAATTCAATGTCGTTGCTTCGGATAGCGATCTGCTCAAGCGAGACGGGGCGTTTTTCCGCTATCTTTATCGCTTTGATGCTCAAGATGATAGCTATGATGGCAAGGATGCCAACCGAAGCAACGGCAATATAAAAAATCAGTTGTTTTTTCTTTTCCATTACAGATGAACTACTTCTCCGTATGCCGCGGCCGCAGCTTCCATGATGGCTTCCGACATCGTTGGGTGAGGGAAGATGTTCTCGATAATGTCGCGGCCTTCAGCGCCGAGCTCGCGTGCCAAGACAGCTGTTGCCACCATCTCGGTAACGTTCTCGCCGACCATGTGGCATCCGAGCCATTTGTTGGTCTTGGCGTCGAACACCACCTTGATGAAACCGTCTTTGTTGCCTGCAGCAGCAGCTTTTCCTGATGCTGTGAACGGGAATTTGCCGATCTTCACCTCGTAACCTGCGGCGATGGCTTTTGCCTCGCTCAGACCTACTGAAGCGATTTCAGGAGTGATGTATGTGCAGCCAGGTATATTGTTGTAGTTCAACGGTTTAGGATTCATGCCGCAGAACTTTTCGACGCAGATGATAGCTTCGTGTGATGCCTTGTGAGCCAATGCCGGTCCGTGCACGATGTCGCCGATAGCGTAAACGCCAGGGACGTTGGTGCGATAGTAGTCGTCAACGATGATCTTGCCGCGTTCATTGGCGATGCTGAGGTTCTCGAGACCGAGGTCTTCGAGGTTTGTCTGCACGCCGACGGCTGAAAGGACGATGTCGGCTTCAACGACTTTGTCGCCTTTCTTTGTGCTGATGGTGCAGACGCATTTCTCGCCTGTAGTGTCGACGTTGGTGACTGAAGCCTCGGTCATGACCGTCATCTTCAGCTTCTTGAAGCAGCGCTCAACTTGTTTTGAAACCTCTTCGTCTTCGTTAGGAACCACGTTAGGCAGGAACTCGACCAATGTCACCTTCACACCCATCGAGGTGAAGAAGAAAGCGAACTCTGAGCCGATTGCGCCTGAACCGACAACCACCATAGTTTCCGGAAGCTTGTCTAAAACCAAAGCCTGACGATAGCTGATGATTTTCTTGCCGTCGATAGGCATGGCTGGCAGCTGACGCACTCTCGAACCTGTTGCGAGGATGATGTGGTCGGCCTCGTATTCGGTTGTATTTCCTTCAGCGTCAACAACTTTCACTGTTTTGTTTGCTGTGAGTGAGCCTAAGCCAGGGATGAGTTCCACGTTGTTTTTCTTGAAAAGATACTGAACGCCTTTGCTCATTCCGTCGGCTACGCCACGGCTGCGAGCCACGACGGCCTCCATGTCGGGATGAACCTCGCCCTCGAGCTTAATGCCGTAATTTTCAGCATGTTGCATATATGTATAAACAGCCGCGCTCTTCAGCAAAGCCTTTGTCGGGATGCAGCCCCAGTTGAGGCATGTGCCGCCGATTTCAGCCTTTTCAACGACTCCAACTTTCTTTCCAAGCTGTGAAGCTCTGATAGCAGCCACGTAACCGCCAGGTCCGCTACCTATTACAATGACATCGTACTTCATGATTATCAATGATTTATGTTAATTTTTAATTTATTTTTTTAAATTCTGAAATTATCGTGCGAAAATACAAAAAATTTTGTTATCTTTGCAACATTGTTAGTGGAGAATTTTCTTCATGTTAATATTTGTCGGAAGACAATTTTTTTACAAATTTTAGTTCCATTTAATTATTTAAATTATGTTAGCTGATTATTTTAATAATCCGCTCGTGCCATGCAAGTGGTATGAAGTGGCGCGTACCCGCGAAAAAAGTATCTTTAAAAAGGTGGATGTTTTCGTGTATCTTTCGATGACTCACGACAACGCTTTTGACTTGCTTTATGTCTCAATTGATGAAATAAACCGTCGTCTTACGAAGTGCTATCATGGAAAATTTGTTGTAAAAATAAAAGACAACTATTTGATTATCAGAAGAGGTTTGTTTAGGAAGAAACTCTTGATAGTAGCCTTTGATGAGGCGTCAAATATTGTGGCTTTGTCGAACAGAAGAAAGACGAAGTGCTGGATTCTCTCAAAAAACATTCCTTACGACGAAGACGCTCTCAAGATGATTTTAAATCGTTTGGAGGCACAAGGTTTTGATGTTAAAAGTATTGAATTATTTTACAAATAAAATTAATATAATTTCATTATTTTAATTCAATAGATAAAGATTGTTGTTTTTTTGCTAAATAATTTTTTATTAAATTAATTTTTATTCCTATATTTGCAAGTTAAAATGACAATAACTTTTTGAAATGAATATATCGGAATTAACAGCTATTTCGCCTATCGACGGACGTTATCGTAAAAAGGTGGAACGTCTTGATGAATTTTTTTCTGAATTTGGTTTGATTCGCGCCAGAGTTATGGTTGAAGTTGAGTATTTTATTGCTCTTTGTCAGATTCCTTTGCCTCAACTGGCCGATTTCAACAAAAATAATTTCCGTAAGCTCAGGAATATAGTTAAAAATTTCAAAGTATCTGACGCTCAGGAAATTAAAGATATTGAAAAAACTACAAACCACGATGTTAAGGCTGTTGAATATTTCTTGAAACGTCGTTTCGACGAAATGAATCTTACTCAATTCAAGGAGTTCATTCATTTCGGATTGACTTCGCAGGATATCAACAACAGTGCGGTGCCTTACACAATGTTGCAGGCGAATAATGAACTCATCCGTCCCGCTTTCGAGAAAATACTCCTGAAACTTAAGGACCTCGCTTCCGAGTGGAGGGACGTCCCGATGCTGGCTCATACTCACGGCCAGCCGGCAAGTCCGACGCATCTTGGAAAAGAGATTTACGTCTTCGTCGAGCGTCTCGAAAATCAACTTGAGGAACTTGACAAGATTCCGTTCACGGCGAAGTTCGGCGGTGCGACAGGTAATATGAACGCTCATAAAGTGGCTTATCCGCAGATAAATTGGCGTGACTTCGCCGCTAAGTTTATCAAAAAACTTGGCCTGAAGCGTCAGAATACTACAACGCAAATCGAGCATTACGACGTGATGGCTGAATATTTCGACGCACTGAAACGTCTCAACACCATATTAATAGATTTGTCGCGCGACATATGGCTTTACATCTCGATGGATTATTTCAAGCAGAAGATCAAAGCAGGCGAGGTGGGCTCTTCGGCAATGCCGCATAAAGTCAATCCTATTGATTTTGAGAACGCGGAAGGCAACCTCGGCATGGCAAACGCTATCTTCGAGCATCTGAGCCGAAAACTCCCGATCAGTCGTATGCAACGCGACCTCACCGACTCGACGGTGACAAGAAACATAGGCGTTCCATTGGCTCACACCCTCATCGCAACAAGTTCATTGTCGAAAGGGTTGGATAAACTGATTCTCAACGAGCCGAAGCTTCGTGCCGATTTGCAAAACAACTACGCCGTTGTTGCGGAGGCTATCCAGACCATCCTTCGTCGTGAGCAGGTCGAAGGCGCTTATGAGCTTCTGAAAGGCCTCACTCGTACCAACGAAAAAGTGACTCGCGAATCAATCGACGCATTTGTCGATCAACTTCCTGTTAAAGACAGCGTCAAGAAAGAGATGCACGCGATAACTCCTGAGAATTACACCGGTTTTAACTACGAAAATAACTAAAAAATGAGTGATAAAAAACAGAATTTCCGCAGGATACTTCACTACGTCAAGCCTTACTGGTTCAGCGTGACGATGAACATTTTCTTCAATATTCTGGCGATAGTGTTCTCGCTGTTCTCGTTCTCGATGATAGTGCCGTTCTTGAACATGTTGTTTAATCCGAACAACCTGACAAGGGTAAAACCTGAGTTCGCTCTCGATACCGACACCTTGCTCGCCACACTCGACTATTACATTAGTTTCATAATCATCGAACACGGGCAGGCGTCGGCGCTGATATTCATTTGTATCTTGCTTGTAATAGCGTTTTTCCTGAGAAACATCACGGCTTATTTCGCCATGTTTTTCATGGTCGGAGCACGTTGTGGAACTATCAAGGATATCCGCAACGACTTGTACAAGAAAATCATGATTTTGCCGCTTTCTTTCTACAGCAAGCATAAGAAAGGCGACATCATGGCGCGCATCACCACCGACGTTCAAGAGATAGAGGTGTCAATCATCAGTTATCTCGACACTTTCATCAAGTCACCGCTCACCATCGTCGCTTATTTCGCTTACATGATTGGTGTCAGCTGGCGATTGACGCTGTTTGTGGTGCTCTTGCTGCCAATCGGAGGACTTATCATCGGATGGGTTGGAAAGTCGTTGAGAAAAGATTCGCTTGAGGGACAGAATAAATTCGCCGGATTGCTTGCCACCATTGAAGAAACCATAGGCGGACTGCGTATCATAAAGGCTTTCAACGCAATCGATTATTCGAACGAGAAATTCGACGAACATAATGAGGAGTACACTCGAGTGATAAAATTCGTAAACCGCACGCGTGACCTCAGCTCCCCGATGAGCGAGTTCCTTTCGTCAATAATCATCGCCATTGTGATATGGTTTGGAGCTACATTGATTATGAATGCCAGCAGCGACCCGGCGACTGTTCCAAGCATCACGGCGGCGAATTTCATCGCTTACATAGTGGTGTTTTCGCAGATTATCTCACCGGCGAAGTCGTTCTCGCAGGGTTTCTATAGCCTCCAAAAAGGTTTGGCGTCTGCCGATCGTATATTCGAAGTGCTTGATGCTGATGAAGTTATAGTTGAAAAAGAAAATGCTAAACCGTTGCTGAAGTTTAATGATTCAATAATTTACAACGACGTGAGTTTCCATTACAACGAGGTTGACGTGTTGAAAAACATAAGTCTGACTATTCCGAAAGGCAAGATGATTGCTCTTGTTGGCGAAAGCGGTGGCGGTAAATCGACATTGGTCGACCTGCTTCCTCGTTTCTACGACGTTAGTCAGGGCAGCATCACAATTGATGGCGTCGACGTGCGCGATTACAAGATTTGCGACGTGCGCGGACTGATGGGAATAGTGTCGCAGGAAAGCATTTTGTTTAACGATACTGTCTTCAACAACATCGCGTTCGGTCTCGAACACGCTACACGTGAAAACGTTATCGAAGCTGCTAAGATTGCCAACGCTCACGACTTCATTATGGAGCTTGAAAACGGTTACGATACGCTTATTGGCGACCGTGGAATGAACTTGTCGGGCGGTCAGCGACAGAGAATCAGCATCGCTCGAGCAGTGTTGAAGAACCCACCAATTCTCATCCTCGACGAGGCGACTTCATCGCTCGACACCGAGTCGGAACGCCTTGTGCAGGAAGCACTTTCGAAGGTTATGACAAACAGAACGTCTGTTGTTATCGCACACCGTCTGTCAACCATTCAGAACGCCGACGAGATTTTGGTGCTCGTGAAAGGTCAGATTGTGGAACGTGGAAAACATGATGAACTCATCGCGCAAGGCGGTGTGTATAAGCGTTTGACCGACCTGCAGTCGTTCAATTAAAAAAATAAGTCTACGCATTGAAAAAAGTATTATTTTTGCGAAAATTTTAGAAATAAAAATTAAAATTTAACATGGATTTAAGTAAAGTTGTTGCTATTTCTGGCAAACCAGGTCTGTTCCTCGTCTCATCACAAGGAGCAGGAAAACTTATCGTTGAGTCGTTGCTTGACGGAAAAAAGACTCCGGCTTTCGCAAACGATAAAATCAGCTCACTCGAGGAAATCAGTATCTTCACAACAGGTGAGGACAAGCCGTTGAAGGATGTTTTTATGAGCATTTATGAGAAAATGGGTGACAAACTCGATTTCGACCCAAAGAAAGCTACTCCAGTCGAACTTAGAGAGAAATTCTTGGTTGTGTTGCCTGATTATGACGAAGACGCTGTGTATCAGTCAGATATGAAGAAAGTGTTCCAGTGGTATCAGCTTCTGAACGACAAAAAACTTCTCGATTTCACAGTTGAGAAGAAAGAGGAAGAGAAACTGGAAGAGGCGCCTGCAGAGAAAAAAGCTGCTAAGAAAACCACAACAAAGAAGGCTGCACCAAAGGCTGCTCCGAAAGAAAACGTGAAAGCTGCCGCTGCACCTGCTACAAAATCGACAAAGAAACCGAAGAAAGTTTAATTTTTCGGGATGACAGACAATAATTAATAAGGTGAATTGAAATTATTTCTTTTCACCTTTTTTTAGATTTCTCGACAAGCTCGAAATTACAATATGAAAAAGATTATTGATTTTACAGTAATTGACAAACAATCGTTTCAGCGCGCGGCATTGTTGCGATTGCGTTGCGACTCACCGTTACCGGAAATCCGTGGCGGACAATTCGTGAACGTGCTAGTTGAGGGTTGCGACAAGGCATATCTGCGTCGTCCAATTTCCATTCATGATGTTGATTATCAGAACAATACAATTGATTTGCTGATTCAGGAAAAGCACGAAGGTACAAAGAAATTGTGCGCGTTGCCAGTGGGAGCGAAGGTGAATGTTGTTTTACCTCTCGGAAACGGATTTACTATGCCTGAAAAAGATGACAACGTTCTGTTGGTCGGCGGTGGCATTGGAATCGCACCGTTGTTGTATTTTGCGAAAATGATTTGTAAAGATGCACGGCCGTGCGTTTCAACATTTTTGTTAGGCGGCCGCACGAAAGACGACCTTATGCTGTTAGACCGATTCCGTTCTGTTGGCGACGTTTTTATCACAACCAACGACGGTTCGATGGGCGAGAAAGGTTTTGTAACCGAGCATTCGCTTTGGAATACGATGAAAATCAATAAGATATATGCTTGTGGTCCTATGCCGATGATGAAAGCTGTGGCGAAGGTCGCAAAAGAAAAAGGCATCTGGTGCGAGGTGTCGCTCGAAAACCAGATGGCATGCGGCATAGGCGCCTGCCTGTGCTGTGTCGAGAACACCAAAGAAGGCAATTTGTGCGTTTGTAAAGAAGGTCCGGTTTTTAATATTGAGAGGTTGTTATGGTAAAAACAGAAATAAAACTCAAGGGTTTGACTCTGAAAAACCCAGTCATGACCGCGTCGGGAACGTTCGGCTACGGCGAGGAATATGCCGATTTTGTTGACCTTTCGGAACTTGGCGGCATCATAGTGAAAGGCACCACCTTGCACCATCGCGAAGGCAATCCTTATCCGCGTATGGCAGAAACGCCTATGGGAATGCTCAACTGTGTCGGACTTCAAAACAAAGGTGTCGATTACTTCATCGAGACTATTTATCCACGTATCAGACATTTCGATACCAATGTTTTGGTGAATGTAAGTGGCTCAAACATAGATGATTATGTTACTGCAGCCGCAAAAATTGACGCACTTGAAGATATACCGGCCATCGAGCTTAATGTGTCGTGCCCTAATGTGAAACAAGGCGGCATGGCGTTTGGCGTGACATGTTCTGGCATAGAACAGGTTGTGAAAGCCGTTCGTGAAGTCTATCACAAGCATTTGATGGTGAAGCTCTCGCCAAATGTTACAAACATCGCAGAGATAGCGCTTGCTGCCGAAGCCGCTGGTGCCGACTCCGTCTCATTAATTAATACATTGCTAGGCATGGCCATCGACGCCGAAACAAGAAAGCCAATTCTTTCGATGGTAACCGGCGGATTATCAGGTGCTTGCGTTAAGCCAGTGGCATTGCGTATGGTGTGGCAAGTTGCCAAAGCTGTTAAGATTCCAGTAGTCGGCTTGGGAGGCATATCATCAGCCACCGACGCTATAGAATTCCTGCTCGCCGGTGCCTCCGCAATTCAAATCGGCACAGCCAACTTCATCGACCCGGCAATATCTGGCAAAGTTGCCAAAGGCATAGTGGAATATTGCGAAAAGCATGGGGTAGAGGATGTAAATGAATTAATCGGCGGGTTGATTATATAATATTCACTTCCGGTTTTATCTCAATTCCGAATTTGTCATTAACGGATTCTTGAATTTTTTTCATCAAGTCCAGGATTTCCTGCGGTTTTCCGCCACCGTAATGGACTAGGACGAGGGCTTGCTTGTCCCAGACACCGACATGATTTTCACGATGGCCTTTCCAACCGGCACGGTCAATTAACCAACCAGTAGGAATTTTAACCATTGCAGGAGATGAAACGCTGTCATTCCGACCGACCGAAGGGAGTGGAGGAATCTCAACCGGATAAGACGGGACGTCTGAATATAACGCCTTGATTTCCTGATATTTGTCAACAGAAACTATTGCGTTTTGGAAGAAACTTCCAACACTTCCCACAACCCCGACTTCTGGCAATTTTTCTGCACGAATCGCCTTCACCGTTGATGCCACGTCTTGAATTGTAGGGTTGGTTATGTTGTTGGCAATCAAATAATTGCGAATATTACCGTAATCCAATTTCAATTCACCATGTTTTTTCAAAATGAAATCAACAGCAAAAATCAAAGGGAAAACTTCACACTTCAAACTCCAAACTCCAAACTTTTTGAAAACCGAATTCCGATACGAAAAATGGCATTCCTCGTTGCTGAAAACCTTGGTTTTGCCTGTCGCCAAATCAATCGTATGTACTTGACACACAGTGTCTTTAACTTCTGCACCATAGGCTCCGATGTTCTGAACAGGCGCCGCCCCGACCTTGCCAGGGATGTCGGCGAGATTCTCCAAACCGTAAAGACCTTTTGAAACGGTATAATCGACAAAATTTTTCCAAACTTCGCCACAATTGCAGCGAATCTTAACGGTTTCAGCGTTTTCTTCGAGCGTTTCAATGCCTTTCAGATTAGGGTAAACCACAAAACCGTCGAAAAATTCAGAGGAGAAAAGGATGTTGCTGCCGCCACTCAGAATTAAGACGCGAATGGCGTCTCTACATTCGATAAATTCAGGATTTGCAATTAATTCACGGATATCTTCCATTGTTTTCAATTCCTGAAAATATCTCGCCTTCACGTCAAAACCGAAGGTGTTGAGCTCCCGCAACGAAAAGTTTTTCTCCATTTCTGAAATTTTTTTCAAAAATAAATAAAAAATGTCAAACTACAAGAGAAAATCTGTAATTTTATAGCTTGAAATTTTACATGCATTGAAACGTGTTATCGTATCGGTTATCAATGACTTAGTGACCGACCAGCGTGTCAACAAGTCGTGCCTGACCTTGCAGAAAGCAGGGTTTGAGGTGCTTCTTGTGGGTCGCAGGCAACGTAAATCGCCTCCGATGGACGAACGGCCGTACAAATCGCACCGCATGAAACTGCTTTTCGAGAAAGGGCCGTTTTTCTATGCTGAGTTTAATATCCGACTTTTCATATTTTTACTTTTTCATCGCTGCAATTGCCTGTTATCCAATGACTTAGACACTTTGTTGCCGAACTTTTGGATTTCAAAATTGAAACGCGTTCCGCTGATTTACGACAGTCACGAATATTTTACCGAAGTGCCTGAGTTGGTGAGCCGTCCGAAGGTTCAGAAGGTTTGGAAGCGCATTGAGGAATATGTTGTGCCTAAGTTACCTGAGATGATAACGGTTTGCCAGTCGATTGCTAAACTTTTCCATGAAAAATATAGCATAAAAGTACATGTCATCCGCAACATCCCGATGCGCAAAATGTTGCCTGCGCCCGCTTCTTGCGAAGAGATAGGCCTTGACCCGAGCAAACACATTCTCGTGCTTCAAGGCTCGGGCATTAACATCCATCGCGGCTCTGAAGAGCTTGTCGATGCAATGGCTTATCTCGATGATTGTCAGTTAGTTATCATCGGTGGGGGAGATGTACTGCCGATTTTGAAGGAGAAAGTCGCGATCAATCATTGGGATGACAGAGTGAAGTTTTTCCCGCGCATGCCGTATCAGAAAATGATGGCGATAACACAGCTCGCGGAACTTGGCTTCACGCTCGATAAAGACACAAATTTGAATTACAGGTTCAGTCTGCCCAACAAACTTTTCGATTATATTCAGGCCGGAGTGCCGATTATCGCGTCGCGTCTCGCTGAAATTGAAAGAATCATAACTGATTATAACATAGGCACTTTCATTGAAAATCATGAGCCTAAGACCATTGCCGACACCATCCAAAATGTGTTAAATGATGAAAAGAATTTGGCGCAATGGAAAAATAATCTTATCTTTGCAGCGCAGGATCTCTGTTGGGAGAATGAAGAAGAGGTTTTGCTGAAAATATATGAAAAATACGTCTGATAATCATGTACATATCGTGAGTTTCGACATCCCGTGTCCGGTGAACTACGGAGGCGTTATCGACGTTTTTTTCAAGGTGAAAGCTCTTGCTGAGCGTGGTTTCAAGGTGCATATGCACTGTTTTGAATACGGACGCGAGCCGTCTCCAAGGCTTGAGGCGTTGTGTTATTCTGTGGATTACTACAAGCGTAAAACTACTTTCGGAAAGATTTTTAATAACATTCCATATATCGTAATTTCAAGAATATCAGAGGATTTGATTCAAAATATGTTGAAAGACGACTATCCGATAATTCTTGAGGGACTGCATACTTGCGGTGTTTTGCTTGACTCGAGGATGCAGAATCGTAAGATTTTTGTGCGCGCTCATAACGTGGAGCACGATTATTACCAATATCTGGCCGCGACCGAGAAAAATCTCAGGAAAAAGCTGTTTTTGAAGATGGAATCCCGGAAACTGCGCAGGTTTGAGTCGATTTTAACGAAAGCCACGGGAATACTTGCCATTTCTAACAAAGATTACGAGTATTTTAAGCAAAGACACGACAATGTGTATCTGATTCCGGCGTATGCGGGTTTCGACAAGGTTGATGTTCTCGAAGGTCAGGGTGATTTTGTGCTTTACCATGGGAAGTTGGACGTTTCGGAGAATTACAATGCCGCTGAATTCTTGATAGAGAAGGTTTTCAAAGGCTTGGATGTAAAATTAAAAATCGCTGGCATGAATCCGCCTCGCCATCTCTTGAAATGCGCTGGTAGAGTGCCGAATGTGGATGTCATTGAGAACCCTGACGACGAGACTTTGCAGGATCTTATCCGCAATGCTCAAATCAATATTTTGGTTACGGCACAGTCGACCGGGTTGAAGCTAAAGCTGTTAAACGCTTTGTTTAACGGACGTTATTGTGTGGTTAACGACGAGATGGTCGATGGTTTGGATGTCAACGACTTATGCGTTGTGGCGAATACCGCCGACGAGATAAAAACTGTCGTTTCCGACCTCATGACGAAGCCTTTCGTCGAGGAACAAATCGCCGTCAGGAAGAGCAGGATGGATGCTTTTTACAATCCTTCGCATGCCACTGACAAACTCGTGGAGTTACTTGGCTGATTCGGTTATCGTGCCATTGGCGCAGCTTATCACGCGTGAAGGATATTTCAAAATCAGATTATAGTTGTGGGTTGCCATCAAAATGGTGGTGCCGTTGTCGCGAATCTTCATGATGAGTTTCATGATGTCGTTTGTCGTTTCCGGGTCGAGATTGCCCGTTGGCTCGTCTGCCAAAATGACATTCGGGTTGTTGAGCAAGGCTCTTGCTATGGCGACACTCTGTTGCTCTCCACCGGAAAGCTGATGTGGCATTGATTTCCTTTTGCCTTGAAGTCCAACGAGTTGCAGCACCTCGTCGATGCGGCGGTTGATGCTGTCCTCATCCTCCCAACCTGTTGCTTTCAGCACAAAAGAAAGGTTTTGTTCGACATTTCTGTCGTAAAGAAGCTGGAAATCCTGGAAAACGATGCCGATTTTTCGTCTAAGCATCGGGATGTCTTTTCTTTTGATATCGTTGAGGCTGAATCCCGCTATGTTGAAGATGCCGTCTATTGCGGGGATGTCGGCATATAAAGTCTTCAGCAGCGATGACTTTCCGGAGCCGCTTCTTCCGATGAGATAAACGAACTCGCCCTCGTTGATTTCGAGGTTTATGTTATTGAGAATCAATCGATCATGTTGAAAAACAGAGCCGTTTTTTATGTAGATAACAGAAGCCATAAATAATAATTTTCTCATTGCAAAGATACTGAAGATTTTTGTATTTTTGCCCTCGTTTTTTAAAATATTATTCTATGAAGAGATTTATTCTACTTTTATTATTAGGATTTAGCTTGGTTTCTTATGCTCAGAACGACACTATTCATAAATTGGATGAGGTCGTCGTAACAGGAACACGTAACGCCGTTGATATTCGTCATCTTCCTATGACGGTGACGGTTATTGAAAGAGAAAAATTGGTTGAGCAGTATCAGCCAAGCATATTGCCTACGGTGATGCAGCAGGTGCCTGGTTTGTTTGTTACAAGCCGTTCGATGATGGGTTATGGCGTCTCGACAGGAGCCGCAGGCGGTATCAATTTAAGAGGTATCAGCGGAGGTGCAGGTCAATTGCTCGTGTTAATCGACGGACATCCTCAATATCAAGGTATTTACGGACATCCTATCAGCGACAGTTATCAGACTATGATTGTTGACCGTGTCGACGTGCTTCGTGGTCCAGCCTCGGTGCTTTATGGCAGCAACGCTATGGGCGGCGTGATAAACATTGTCACACGTTCGATGCATGAAGACGGCGCTCAAACCAATGTCAACATAGGCGGAGGAAGTTATGGCACTTTCCAGTCGGAGGTCGCAAGCCAGGTTAAAAAAGGAAAGTTCAGTAGCACTGTTTCGGCGCAATATAACCGCTCCGACAACCATCGTCCGAACATGGGTTTTGAACAAAATGGAGGATATGTTAAACTCGGTTACGATATCTCGGAGCATTGGAAAACCTATGCCGACGTCAATGTAATTCATTTCAACGCCTCAAATCCTGGTTCTGTAAAGGAACCGCTTTATGGTGCCGAACAATGGATTACCCGTGGCGTGGTATCAGCTGCCGTCGAAAATCATTATGAGAAAACAAGCGGCGCAATCAGTGTTTACTCAAACTTCGGAAAGCATAAAATCGACGATGGTTCAAATATTGACACAGTGCCAACAACACGATATTTCCGTTCGGAAGATGCTTTGACAGGTATTTCGTGGTATCAGAGCGCAGTGCTTTTTGCTGGAAATCGTTTGACTGTAGGTGTTGATTATCAGCATATTTATGGCTATGCCTATTATACCTCGAAGGCGACAGGAAACATTATTGACACCCCAAACAAACAAAGCGGCAAGTCGAATCGTGACGAGATAGCAGGTTATGTCGACTTACGTCAGGATATTGTGTCGTGGATGACAGTAGATGCAGGTTTGCGTTATGATTATCATAGTGTTAGTGGCGCTGAGTTGGTGCCGCAGGCAGGCGTTGTGGTCCGCCCGATATCAACAGGTGAGGTAAAAGCCATGGTGAGCAAGGGATTTAGAAATCCTACCATGCGTGAGTTGTATCTCTATCCGCCTTCAAACGAAGACCTTGAGCCTGAGCGTCTTTGGAACTATGAGTTGTCGTGGAAACATCGTCCGGGCAAGCTCGTTTACGGCGTGAACCTCTATTATATTAAAGGTGACAATATGATTCAGACTGTCAGAATCGACGGTAAACCTAAGAATGTCAACACTGGTGAGATAGAGAATTATGGCGCTGAGCTTGAGGCAAGCTATAGAATTTGCAGTAAATTGAGCGTCAATACAAATCATTCGTTCCTGCACATGGAGCATAAAGTCATTTCAGCTCCTGAATACAAAGGCTTTGTAGGCGCCGATTTCAATTATAACCGCTGGTCGGTGAATGCCGGTTTGCAGTATATCAACGGGCTTTACTCTTCTGTTGAAGAAAATAAAGAAGAAAAAGAGGAGTTCTGCCTTTTGGATGCGGCAGTTAAGTTTAATGTCTGGGAAGGTCTTGACCTTTGGGTACGTTGTGAGAACCTGTTAGATCAGGACTATGAGATAATGAAAGATTATCCTATGCCACGCGCTACATTTATGGGTGGTATCAACTTGAAATTCTAGTTGATACTACCATTTCCCGCTTGCGCCGCCGCCGCCGAAGTGACCTCCTCCGAAGCCACCGAAGCCGCCTGAGCTATGTCCGCTGCCCCAGGAGCTGCCGCCCCAATTGTTGCCACGGCTCCTGCCGCCGCCCGACATCAGGTTGCCGATGAAGAAGCCTTCCCAGAAGCTCAGTCTTCTGCCTGACGAGCCGCCGCCTCTGTTCCTTCCTAATAATTTGATAAGGAAGAGGACAAAGAGAAGGGAGAATATTAATATAAATATTCCAAAAGTATCGCTGTCATCGTCGGAATTGCGTTTGTTGCCTTTGTAAGCGCCGGTTGCCAGTCCGATTATAGCGTCGCAGGCGTTGTTGATACCTTTATAATAATTGTTTTCCTTGAAAGCCGGAATCATCTCAAGTTCGATGATGCGTCGTGCCATGGCGTCGGTGACATAAGCTTCCATGCCATAACCCACTTGGATGGCGACATCGCCGTATGCATTCCCGATTTTTGGCAAGACAAGGATGATGGCGCCGTTATTTTCTTTATGCCCGACGCCCCATTTCTCACCGATCTGATAGGCAAAATCGTTTGATGTCGTGCCGTTTAGACTTGTAACTGTTACGACGCAAATCTGTGTTGAGGTGCTGTCGTTGTAAGCCACCAGTTTCTTCTCTAACGCACGTTCCTGCTTGTCTGTCATGATATTAGCGAAGTCATTGACCAGACGCGGTGGGGTAGGCCTCGCCGGAATCTTCTGGGCAAGGCCTGCCACACCTATCATTAATAATGCCAATATAAGGCAAAGTCTTTTCATTAGAATTCAACTTTAGGAGCCGCCTCTGAACCAGCCTGTGCCTTGAAATATCCGACTTTCTCGAAATCGAACATGTTGGCGATGATGTTACGAGGAAACATCCTGATAAATTGATTGTATTCGCTAGCTCTGTCGTTGAACTTCTGGCGTTCCACAGCGATGCGGTTTTCTGTTCCTTCAAGCTGTGACTGCAGTTCAAGGAAGTTCTTGTTCGCCTTCAGGTCAGGGTAACGCTCGATGGTGACGAGGAGTCGTGACAACGCGCCCGACAACTGGTCTTGAGCCGCTTGGAACTTAGCGATATCTTTAGGATCAAGCTCTGAAGGATCGACAGTGATGCTTGTAGCCTTTGCGCGCGCCTCGATGACGGCTGTCAGAGTGTTCTGTTCATGCTCGGCATAGCCTTTCACCGTTGCCACGAGGTTAGGGATGAGGTCGGCACGACGCTGATACACGTTTTCAACCTGAGCCCATTGAGCCTCAACTATTTCCTGACGTGAGACGCATCCGTTGTATGAACCTTTAATCCACAAGTAAATCGCCAAAACGACTACTGCGATGATGATGATTGTAATCAAACTTTTCTTTTTCATTGTGATTAGGTTTAAATGTTATTTAATTGTGTTAAAATTCCTATTGATAAACTCACTTAACTCTTTGCCTTTCAATAAGTTCTTCGACAATCTGGCTAAGTCGTAAAGCTGGTTGATAATCGCTTTCCTCTCATCTTCCGGCTTGTCGAGCAATGTTGCGATGGCAGCGTTGTTGGTGTTGAGCATCAGAGTGTAGCTGTCAGGCATGTCGCCCCACATCGGCATTCCGCCCATCTGGTTCATCTCTTTGTAACGGCGCATCCATTCGTTTTGGATGATCTCGACAGGAGCCTCATTCTCGTCCAAAGTGCTGAACTCAACATTGAAATGTGTCTTGTCGATGATGTCCTCGAACGCCTTCTTCACCTCTTCCTTCTGCTTTTCGTCGAGCTTTGATTCCTTCTTAACATCCTCTTTTTCAATGAGTTTGTCGATGGTGTTCGAGTCGACTCTTGCAAACGAGGTGTGCTCAAACTTCTGCTCAAACGTGCTGATGAAGTGCGAGTCGAGCATTCCGTCGAGCATCAACACATTGTAGCCGCGCTCCTTGGCCTTCTCGATGTTCGTATATTGCTCATCCTGATTTGTCGCGTACAAATATACGACATTTCCGTCTTTGTTTTTCTGATTTTCTTCGATAAGTTTTCTGTATTCCTCGATGGTGTAATATTTGCCGTCGGTGTCCTTGAAAAGCATGAATTTCTCAGCTCTTTCGAAGAATTTCGGGTCGGCAATCATGCCATAAACGATGAAAATCTTGATATCGTCCCATTTCTTTTCGTAATCCTCGCGGTCTTTCTTGAAGAGTTCCTCAAGTTTTTCGGCCACCTTTTTAGTAATATAAGACGAAATCTTCTTCACGTTCTGATCATTCTGCAGGAACGAACGGCTCACGTTGAGCGGGATGTCAGGCGAGTCGATGACGCCGTGCAGCAAGCTCAAGAAGTCAGGCAAAATGCCCTCGACAGAATCGGTCACGAACACCTCGTTGCAATAGAGCTGAATCTTGTTGCGCTGGAATTCGTAACGGTTCGAAATCTTAGGGAAATAAAGGATTCCCGTGAGGTTGAAAGGATAATCTACATTCAGATGGATGTGGAACATCGGCTCGGTGAAGTTCATCGGATACAAGGTGTGATAAAACTCATTGTATTCCTTGTCCTCAATGGTTGATGGAGCTTTCTTCCAAAGTGGAGCTACATCGTTGATAATCCATGGTTTTTCAACCTCTTTGGTCTTCTGCTTGCCGTCTTTGTCCTTTTCACCTTCAATAGGTTCCTGAACTTTTTTTGTACCAAATTGAATCGGCACCGACATGAACTTGCAGTACTTGTTGAGCAATTCACGAATCTTGCCTTCTTCGAGGAAATCGGCACAATCGTCTGAAACATAGAGGATTACGTCGGTTCCGCGGTTGCCTTTCGCGATAGGATTCATGGTGTACTCAGGCGAGCCGTCGCACTCCCAAATGACGCCTTTTTCGTCGGCTTTCTGAGTGTAAGACTTAGTAATCAGCGACACTTTCGACGACACCATGAAAGCGGAGTAGAAGCCCAAGCCAAAATGTCCGATGATGTTGGCAGCCTCGGCCTCGCTGTTGGTCTTGAATTTCTCCACAAACTCAGTGGCGCCTGAGAAAGCTATCTGGTTGATGTATTTGTCAACTTCAGCCTCTGTCATGCCGATGCCGTTGTCGCGCACGGTGATGGTCTTTTTCTTCTTATCGACCTCCACTTTGATGGTCAAATCGCCCAGCTCGCCGTTGAATTCGCCAGCAGATGCAAGGGTTTTTAGTTTTTGCGTCGCATCGACAGCATTACTGATTATCTCACGTAAAAATATCTCGTTTTCCGAGTATAAAAACTTTTTGATTACAGGAAAAATGTTTTCCGTTTTAACTCCTATTGATCCGTTTGACATAATTATATTTATTTGATTTGTTATTTCTTTTTTGCCCTCACGGGCTGTTTTTTGTTCCTTTTCCCTTGATGGAAAATGAGCCGAAAAGATCAAGAGCAAAAATAAGCTCTAACCGCACTTTTTGCTCTGGCCCGTGCTGTAAACCCTGTGGGGCAAAGCCATCTGGGGCAGAGCCAAGACCGATGGAAGCCGTAGGCTTCATCTTTGAATCGCTTCGCGGTGCGGTGGCCTGCGCCAGACGGCGGTCCGAGCATCGGCTGGCGCTTGACTTTTTGGTTACTTTTTTGTCAAGAAAAAAGTAACAAGAAACCTCGTCCGTAGGACGATTATATCAAATATTATGCCAAAATAAAAGTACTGACAAAATGTCAATATTTTTTGTAATTTTGCAAAAAAGATTTTAAATGGAAAAATTCTTCGAAAAACTCGATTCGGCACTTAAAAACGGCTCTATTGTCAAGATGACATTGTCAAAACCTGTGGCAAAAAACAATGATCTGCGAAATATCTATGTAAAGCCTATCTTGTTGAAAGACAATAAGATGTATCAGTTTACCTATCGTTATGAGCGCCGTGACGAGACGAAGAATTTCGATGCCAATCAGACAATGGAGCAGGTGAGGAGCCTGGTTCCGACTGACTTTCAAAACGTGTCGCTTTTTACCTTGACAGAAGACGTGACGCTGCTTGTCAGCAAGAAAGGCAAGCCCACGCTGATGTGCAAAGCCGTGAAGGAACAGCGCGAGCAGGACATGAGTCACGACCACGAGAAACAGCGCCTGATTGATTCGTCGAATCCTTGGTGGAACCTTCTTGGACTGACATCGCGCGATGGCAAGGTCCTCGCCGACATGCAGCATAAGTTCAAGCAGATCTGCAAATACGTCGAAATTGTTGACGGCGTTATGCGTCAGACAAAATTTGATGACGAAATCCATATTGCCGACATGGGGGCAGGGAAGGGCTATCTGACGTTCGCATTGTATGAATATCTGACCACGCATTACGACAAGAAAATCGTGATGGAAGGCGTTGAGATTCGTAAGGATTTGGTCTTGAAAATCAATGATATAATTGAAAAATGTAAAGACGCACGGCCGTGCGTCTCAACAATACGTTTCGTGGAAAATTCCATTGAAGATTACAAACCATCAAATCTTGACGTGTTAATCGCCCTCCATGCCTGCGACACTGCCACCGACGACGCTATATTAAAAGGTATCCGTAACAACGCCAAATTGATTATCTGTGCGCCGTGCTGCCATAAGCAGATTCGTCGCGAGATGGAAAAATCGGGCAAGACCGATGCGATTACAAAATATGGTATCTTCCTTGAGCGTCAGGCTGTTATGATTACCGATGCAGTTCGCGCCCTTATCCTTGAATATTGTGGCTACAAAACCCAAGTTATGGAGTTCATCGAAATCGACAACACCCCTAAAAATGTGCTTCTTGTCGGTAGAAAGAGTGACAAACCTGTTGATAAAGAAGCGGTTACAAAGCAGATTGATGGTTTATTGAAGCAGTATGGCATTGAAGAACATTATCTTTGGAAAAATCTATGGAAAAATTGTCGCGCGTATTAAAATAAAGCGTAACTTTGCAATCCAAGAAAACGACAAAAATATAAACATTAAATAAAAAATATCATGCAAAACATCGATTGGGGATCACTCCCATTTGGTTACTACCCAACAAATTACAACATCCGCTGCTACTACAGAAACGGCGAATGGGGCGAGTTAGAGTACAGCTCAGAAACAACTATCA
>JAFYIE010000121.1 GCA_017538795.1 Bacteroidales bacterium
AAGGAAGTTTCATAAAAAATTTAGGGACGAATGATAATTCGCCCCTACTTAAAACTTTAAACTTTTAAACTACTCTAAACTCTACACTCTCAACTCTAAACTTAAAAGTCTCCGTTAATCACCGCCATGGTGTGGATCAGATCTAACAGTTTGTTAGAATATCCGATCTCATTGTCATACCATGCGACGAGTTTCACGAAGGTGTCGGTCAACGGGATACCTGCCTTTGCGTCGAAGATCGAGGTGCGGGTGTCGCCGAGGAAATCGCTCGAGACCACTGCGTCTTCGGTGTATCCGAGGATACCCTTCAGCTCGTTCTCAGATGCTCTCTTGATCTCAGCGCAGATCTCATCGTAGGTGGCCGGCTTTGCGAGGTTGCAGGTGAGGTCGACAACTGACACATCCAAGGTAGGAACGCGCATCGACATACCGGTGAGCTTACCTTTCAATTCAGGGATAACCTTACCTACTGCCTTTGCTGCGCCTGTTGATGAAGGGATGATGTTGCCTGCTGCAGCACGACCGCCACGCCAGTCTTTCAATGAGTGACCGTCGATAGGTTTCTGTGATGCTGTTGTGGAGTGAACTGTTGTCATCAAACCGCTGGCGATGCCCCATTTGTCGTTGATAACCTTAGCGAGAGGTGCCAAGCAGTTGGTAGTGCACGATGCGTTTGACACAACCTGAGTGCCTTTCACGTAAGTCTTGTCGTTGACACCGCAAACGAACATCGGGGTGTCGTCTTTTGAAGGACCTGCCAAGATGACATACTTAGCACCACAGTCGAGGTGCGGCTGCACAGCCTCCTTGGTGAGGAATTTTCCTGTGGAATCGATGACGTAATCCGCGCCATATTCGCCCCATTTCAGGCCAACTGGGTCACGGCTAACACTCACCGGGATTTCTTTTCCGTTGATAATCAGGGTGCTCTTCTCCAGATTGTACTCAATTGTTCCGTCAAACTGACCATGCATCGTGTCGTATCTCAGCATATAAGCCTGATAGTCGACAGGACATGTTCCGTTCATGTAAACGATTTCAACGTCGTCACGCTTCAGAGCGGCACGAAGCACCAAACGGCCGATTCGTCCGAGACCGTTGATACCTATTCTAATTTTCTTAGCCATGATAGTATTTTTTGTTAATAAAATTTCATGCTTTAATTGTTTTGCAAAGTTAGACACTATTTTTAAATAAAACAAACAAATTTCAATAATTTTTTTAAAAAATAAATTTTACCTGAAATATTGATAAAATTCGTATTTTTGCCGCAATTATTATTAGATTGGAGTAAATTGGTTTTACGATGGATAAGATTCGAAATTTTTGTATCATTGCTCATATAGATCACGGGAAAAGCACCTTGGCGGATAGACTCATCGAGCTCACTAACACCTTGACAAAGAAGGAGTTGGTCGACCAGGTCTTGGATGATATGGACCTGGAGCGCGAGCGCGGCATCACCATCAAGAGCCATGCCATCCAGATGAAATATGAGCACGAGGGCGAGGTTTACACCCTGAATCTTATCGATACTCCCGGTCACGTCGACTTTTCGTATGAAGTTTCTCGTTCAATAGCCGCTTGCGAAGGCGCATTGCTCGTCGTCGATGCATCACAAGGCATTCAGGCACAGACTATTAGCAACCTTTACATGGCTATCGACCACGACCTGGAAGTTATTCCAATTTTGAATAAAATCGATATGGAGAGCGCGCAGCCCGAGAAGGTTGAAGACCAGATTGTCGACCTCATCGGCTGCGATCGCGAGGATATTTTACGCTGTTCGGCCCGCACAGGCTTCGGAGTTCCGGAGATTTTGGAAGCCA
>JAFYIE010000122.1 GCA_017538795.1 Bacteroidales bacterium
ATACACTGAATATTTGTATGTGCCTTCCTCTTCAATCTCTTCTGAGAATGATGTCTCTGTGACTGTTCCGACTGTCTCGCCGTCACGTTTCACAACGTATGACACTGCGTCTGCCGATGCTGCCCATGTGAGAGCGACATTATGTCCGTCAACAACTGCTTCGAGGTCTGTAGCCGGAGCAATGAATGTGATGACATTTGTTGGTGGGAACTTAACATCGTCAACCCATGCGCAGTCGTCACCTGAGCTCACTGATGAATCCTTGGTGTATTCCCACTTGAAGGTGTGGTTACCAACTGTCACAGCCTGTGTGAACTCTGACCAGTCAACTGTACCTGACCACACGCCCTTCTCCTGACCGTCCATGTAGAAGTGGAGCTTGTCATAATTGTTCTCTGATGAAACCTTGTACATGAATGTGAGGTTGCCTGCCGCCAACACGTTGACCTGCAACTGCATGTAACCTGATGAGCTGTGCTGACCGTTGTTGTTTGACTTAGCGCAGTAGTTGCCTCTGCCGCCAGAAACAATGCCCCATGGGTTAGTTGTACTCACTGTCCAGTTTTCACCGAAAGCACCGCTTTCGAAGTCTTCCATGATATCGCCATATGAAAGGACGAAGAGATCGCTGATGGTGAAGAGACCTGTTGTCATGTCGTATGCAACTTCAAATGTTGTGCCTTCTTCAACGCTTTCGTCAACAGTGTAAGCAACGTTCAAAGTCTTTGTAGCGCCGCCTTCAACAGCATCGTCAAATGTAATTGTCTCAGGATCGAACACCAAGTCTGGTGAGCAGCTTGTGATATTCAACTCGCCGCCGTAGAATGGAGCTGAACCTGTGTTAGCGAATGTGAATTCGACATCATTGTCATTTATAAGGAGTGACTCGAGAGCGAGAACTGGAGCATGCAATGTGATGTTGATCTTACCGCTCCATGTGTCTGTTCCGTCTGTAGCATCGAGGAAGAGCTGTGCCTTTGTGCCGTCCGGAACGTTCTCAGCAACTCTGAACTGGAAGCCTTCCATTGTAGCCATTGCATCTGGTGCCAATGAAGCAACTGAACCTTCAGCTGACAAAATTGTCACATATTCATTTTCTGTTGAAAGTGTAGCTGTGATGTTGGTTGCTGTCTGTGTACCGACGTTCTTCACTGTGATGTTCATGTCGAGTGTCTCGCCATAGTTAGCCTGATCTGCGTTCAAAACAAATGAGTCGACTGCCACGTATGCGCCTGTCATTGCTGCAGCTGGAATTTCAGCGATGTAAGGCTGACGCTGTGGGTGTGTAACAACGATCTTCACGTCACCGCCTGTTGTGATAGGCTCGATCGGGATCAAAGCTGTGCCTTCTGCACCGATTTCACCAGCGCCATAGAGGACGCCGTCCTTTGAAATACCAACATATGAACCTGGGTCAGCTGAGACCTCGTATGTATCCATTCCGATAGGAAGTGTTGGCATGTGTGAAACTGTGTTCTCGATAGGATTTGTGTGATATGGGCAGATAGAACCATCACCGAGGACGTGGTATGACTCCCAGTAGTACTGGTCGCTCACACTACCCTGATAACCGTTAGCATGACCGTATGCAACTGCGACGTTACCAACGAATGGGATAGCTGAAACGCTGTTGAAGTCATCGCGGAATGTTGCATCATAAACACCCATTGTTGTCTGATCGATTGGAGGCATCTGGTTCATGACGTTTGTGCAGCCTACTCCAAAGTAGTAGTCCTCATACCAGTATGAACTTGGGCATGATCCAATGTATGCGTAAGCACCCTTGTTAGGAGCTATAATCATAGCTTCACCCAAGCACTTGGTTGAATAACCCCAGTTAGCAGCCAAGCAGCAGTTACCCATTGCGAGGAAGTACTTGCCTTCGTTGGTCAATGAGTTAGCGTTGCTCACTGAGAATGATGGGTCTGACCAACTTGTCTCACCACCGTGAGCGGTGTAGTTCACGAAGTTGACACCTGTGTTCAAGCTTGCGTATGGGTTGTTGTAAGGAGTCTGCAAGAACTCATAAACATTAGCAAAGCCATGTGTTGAGTTGTAGTAATAGTTTGTTGCATACTGGATGGTAGGCTTACCGATTCTTGGGTTCCATGATGAATCCCAACCAGCGATGAGAAGAACATTGTCAAGATATGATGGATCTGGCATTGTGTACTGCTCATACATCATACCTTTGTCACGAGCTGCCTCAAATTCTGCAACTGTTTCGCATGTGAAACGGCTGTGGAACATATCTCCGAAGTAGTCATTTGAACCACCTGCCACTGCATAATAGTAAAGGTCGGTTACTTTCTGAGATGAAGCACCTGTCTGTGAAGCTGGAACTTGGCCTGTGTCACCAATGATGATAAGGAATGTAGGAGCCTGACCTGCAGCAAGGCCTTCATTGTATTTGTTAGTGATGAAAGTCTTGATAGTTGATGCTGATGTTCCAATTTCGTCTGTGTAATTGACATCCATGTAGAAACCTTTTTCGGTCTTCCATGTGATCCATGGTTCCATTGCAGTTTCGAACATACGGTTAGCAACAACCAAAACCTTTACTGGCACTGCCCAGAGGTCAGGGTGCTCATCGTAGATATCGCGGATAGCCTTTTCGTTGAACAATGTTGCATAAACTGTTCTGAAATAAGGGCTGTAAGAGTTGACCAAAGTCTGCTCTGTAAGAGCGAGGTCAGCATCTTCAAATGTCACTTCGACTTCGATGTCGTTGTAAACACGGATTGTGTTTGTTGAAGCATTGTATCTCACTGCGTTGAGCTGCAAAGCGCCAATCTGGATACCACGCATCTGACCCATAACTGTGACCATAGCGAGTGGGAGATCCTCGTTGAAACCTTTAGCTGCATAAGCTGCCTCGTTGTAAACGAATTTAGGATCTTTCTCACTCTTGCTCACTGATGCCTGATGAGGGTAAATTCTCTCGATACCATAGTCAGCAAGATTGTACTCATTGACTGTGTAATTCTTAACTGTCACAACAGGATTTGCTCCAAATGGAACAGCAATAAGTTCACGATTTACCGGAACTTCTGGCTCACCGATGTTACCACCGAAAACCGAATTGTCCATGCTGATGATTGAAAAATCACCTTTTTCTGTAGAAACGAGCTCGCTCTCGATGCTGTTGAATGAGAATGTAGCAGTGAAACCGCTCATTGTCACGTTCTGTGCACCCTGAGATCTTGTTCCCTTAGGTGCAAGGTCAATACGACCCTGAGCAAAAGCCTGGAAGCCAAACATAATGACTACCAATGCCATTGCGAGTTTTTTGAGTTGAAATTTTTTCATTTTTTTGATAAAATTAAGTTATTTAATTGTTAATTGTGTCCAAGACAAAGTCTTCACATTTTTACAAGCTACAAAATTACACAATTTTTTAATTGGATGCGTCTTTTTTTGTATTTTTTTTACAATAAAAACTTATTTTCCAAGAATATTATTGTATTCCTTCTTTGAATTAATCACCTCGACAGCCTTCTGAATCATCTTGTCTTCTTTCAGGACGACTTGGTAATATTTGTCGATATTCCACACGTCTTGGGCTATCATTCCCTTGATTCTCAGCTTTATCCACATCTCCGAACGCTCAAATTGATCGTTATCCCATTTCACGCCCTTGCTCTCAGCCAGCTTTTTAAACTCAGCTATCATAGCGTCGTCGACCTCAAATTTTTTGTTGAATTTCTCAAATTCCGGATAATCTTTGTGAATCTGTTCCCTGTTTGCCAAAACGTAGTCGATGCAATAATTGTTAAACACCGTTTTTCTTATCAAATCGGTCAAAAGCTTGGTCGAGCTTGTGGTGTCCAACGGCATGAAAATATCCGGCATGATACCGCCGCCGCCATAAACAGTCCTACCGCTCGTAAGCGTGTAATATTTAAGGGAATCAGGAAATTGAATGCTGTCGGCATGGTAATATTCGCCATGTTCGAGACGTTTCACCTTATCCTTGAAATAATCCTCCGAGCCTTTCTCGTACGAACGCTGTATGCAACGGCCTGTCGGGGTGTAATAACGTGCCGTGGTCAGACGTATCTGTGCGCCATCAGGCAGGTTAAACGGGCGCTGCACCAGTCCCTTGCCGAAGGAACGGCGGCCAATCAGCACGCCTCTGTCCCAGTCTTGGATGGCTCCCGACACAATCTCACTTGCCGAGGCGCTGCTTTCATCGACGAGAACCACGAGACGGCCGTCACGGAAATTACCGTTTTTGTCGGTCGAGAAAACCTGCTTCGGGCTCTTCAAACCCTCCGTAAACACAACAGTTTTATCGCTTCCAAGAAATTCGTTGCCCATGCCGAAAGCTGTCTGCAGATAACCTCCGCCATTGCCTCTCAGGTCGAAAATCAACGATTTCATGCCTTGCTTTTTCAAATCTTTCAGAGCGTTTTCAAACTCATCCACCGATTGCTGCGCAAATTGGTCAAGTTTTATGTAGCCGATTCTCTTGTCGACCATGAAATAAGTGTTGATGCTATTCAACGGGATTTTATCTCTAATCACCTCAAAATCAATAAGTTCTTTGTCATCACCACGTTTTATTCCAAGAACGACTCTCGTGCCTTTCTCGCCACGAAGATGTTTTGTGACGAACTCGTTGTTCACCTTTTTTCCGAACGCCTCTTCTCCATCGATTGTCACGATTCTGTCGCCTGCCATGATGCCGACTCTCTCTGACGGGCCGCCAGGAACGGCTGAGACGACAAGTATTGTGTCTCTTAAAATCTGAAACGTCACGCCAATTCCCTCAAAGCTGCCTTCAAGATTTTCATTGGCTTTCTTCACGTCTTTGGCGGCGATGTAGGCGCTGTGCGGGTCGAGGGCTTTCAGCATCGCAACGATGGCTTCTTCGGTCAGCTTCGGCATATTGGTGGTGTCGACATAAAAATTATCGATGAGATACATCGTAGTCGCCAGTTTCTGCGTGGTCTCCGCCGGATTTATCTTGTTTTTGTTCTGATTGTTCTGCGCAAAACACAACTGACTGATTGTCAACAATACAATTAAAAAAACTCTCTTCATAACTGCTAACTTCTAACTATTTCAAAAGTGTTATCTTCATTAATTTTAATTATCGTCGACGCTTTCGGCTTCACGATGACCTCGTGATAGAGGCTTACCACGTAATCCGCGGCTTTTTTCATGTTTTCCGAGATGTCGGTGAAATTTGCCGGTGACGGCTCGCCGCTCAGGTTCGCCGACGTCGACGTTATCGGATGCCCGAGGCGACGTATCACCTCTTTGCAGAATTCGTTTGTCGTGACGCGGATGCACACGCTACCGTCGGCAGAGAGGTTTTTCGCCAGCCCTTTCGACTCTTTGTAAATAATACTCAGCGGGTTTTTCGCCGCTTTTATCAAGTCGGCCGCTATCGGAGAAGGATTTTTAACGTAATCCTTCAGGCGGTCGACGGAATCGACGAGGATAATCAGACCCTTGCCTGCGGGACGGTTCTTTATCTTAAAAATCTTGTCGATGGCCTTGGAGTTAGTGGCATCGCAACCGATTCCCCAGATGGTGTCGGTAGGATAAATGAAGACCTTGCCTTCAGAGAGCAGCTTCACGCACAATTCTACTTCTTGCTCAAAAGTGTTCATAATCTATCTATAAGTTCTTTAATATCAATAAAATAAGCACATCTAAAATGTTCTTTCGGACATTGTCTATAGCCATGCAACCCGCACGGACGGCATTTGAGGTTGCGGTTCTCCTCCACAACGACGGAGTCTTCCGAAAGCGGTCCGAAACCGAAGTCAGCGACGGTGGAGCAATAAATCGCCGTTGTCGGGGCATTTTGCGAACTGGCAAGATGCATAGGCGATGAGTCGTTCACATAATTCATGGCGGCGTCACGCATCAAAGCCGCTGATTCCAAGAGATTCAGCTGTCCGGCGAGGCTTTCAATATATTTATTCGGGACGTTAGCGATGATACGGTCGCAGAGGGCGATATCGTCTTTTCCGCCAAGGAGATACACCTTCAAATCGTCAGGAACAAGCCTCAAAAACTCCACCCAACGGTCTTCTGGAAACTGCTTTGTGAACCACAACGAACATGGAGCCACGCAGATATATCTCTCTGATTTATAATGCTTTACCTTTTCAAAAACATCCTCGCCAGGATATAAACCAGGACGCACTGCTTTGCTGTCGGTGATATGTTCTATCAATTTCTGGTTGCGGTCGACCTCATGCACGCCTTTCACTCCAATCTGATGTTTAACCCTATGCGTAAAGAACATGCTGAACGGATTTTTGTTGAATCCCGACGTCTCCTTAGCCTTTCCGAAAGCGGTGATAAAACCTGTCGCGGCATAACGTTGTATGTTGACAATCAAGTCGTAACGCTGTTGGCGAACATATTTCAAAATCGCGAAAAGATTTCTGTATTTATGATGTCTTTTGTCCCACGACAAAACTTTGTTTAAAAACGGATGATTCTCGAAGAGGCTCTCGTAGCCCTTCTTTATCATCATATCTATCTGACTGTAAGGGAAATACGCATGCAATTTCTCTGCAACAGCCGTCGCAAGAATGACATCGCCAATCGATGCGGTTTGTATCACCAAAAACTTTTTCATAATCATTAAAATAAACTACAAAAGTAAGAATTTAAGTCGCAACATTGACCATTTTTTCGTATTTTTGCAAAAATTTTTTTCATATTTTTTAATATGTGGTTGATTATTATCGCATTAGCGATAGGCTTGGTTTACGCTTCTTTGCTGTACCTTTTCTCAAAAAAATACGGCAAGCCGCTGACGATATTGTTTTTTTCGCTGAGGACAATCGTCGTCGCCACCGTCGTGATGCTGTTTATCAACCCTTACATCAAGCAGAAAAGCAATAAGATAGAGCAGCCGATCGTCATTTTCGCACAAGACAACTCCGCTTCTATCACGATGACAAAAGACTCGGTTTTTTATAAGGAGAAATATCCGAAAATCGTTGATTCTATTGCTGATGTACTTGGGAAAAAATATGATGTTGAAACGGTACTTTTCGGTACGCAAAATCAGTCGGAGATTTCTCGATTCCGCTTCGCTTCACTCGAGATGACGTTTACGGAGCAGTTTACAAATATCAGTAACGTTTTAAGCACTTTATCCCGTCAATATTATAAAAAGAACGTCGGCGCCGTCGTCCTTCTCTCCGATGGTATTGTAAATCAAGGCGTTAACCCTGAGTTAAACATCGAAAGCTATCCATTCCCGATTTATTCCGTCACCCTCGGCGACACTGTTTCTTACCCGAGCATGACAATAACAGAGGTGAAATACAATAAAACGGTCACCGCCAACATGCTGTTTCCGCTTCGTGTCACTGCCAACGCGCTTAACAACAAAGGCAAGGACATGAACGTCATCGTGAAAATGGATGGCAATGAGGTCGAAAACAGCGTCGTCACGGTCACCTCAAACCGTTTCTCGAAGACCTTTGATTTCAACATCGATTCCGGCAGCGAGGGCACAAAACAAATCGACGTCATCGTTGGCGAAAATATTCGTCGCGTTTTCATAAATGTCACCGACAAAAAATACCGTGTGCTTTGTATTGCCAAGGCTCCGCATCCAGATATCGCCGCGATAAAATCGGCATTGGATGACCATTTTGAATTTGATATTATTTTCAATGATAATATTGAAGATATCAATGGTTATGATTTGTTGGTTTTACACCAAATATCAATCAAATCATCCATACCATCGATAAAAATAATAGGTTCAAATTCCGATTTCAACGCATTCAACGAATCGCAGGACATCGTGAAAATCAAACGTGGCGCGGCAAACACCAACCTCGATATCCGTGCGCGTTACAACAACAATTTCGGGCTTTTCTCCATCGGTTCAGATATTAAAGACGAGCTGAAATCATACCCGCCGTTGTCGTTGCCGCATCTTGAAATAGCGTTCAACGGCCATCATGATGACGCTCTTTTTATGAATGTGATGGATATTGAGACGCCAAACCCGCTCCTCGCCTTCTCAACCGACGCTGATGGCAACAAACAAGCTTTCATCTTCGGAACAGGTTGCTGGCGTTGGAAACTTTACGAATATTACCATCATAAAAACAATGACGGTTTCAACGAACTTTTCAGCAAAACGATAAAATATCTCCTCACCGAGAAAGATAAGGAGCTGACTATCAACCATAAAGACAACTATCTCAACACCGAGCAAATCAATATTTCCGCTGAATTGCGCAATCCGAGCAGAGAATTGGTAAACGAACCGGATTTGCACATCATTATTAATAATAAAAATTCGAAAACCAGCTATGAATATAGTTTTTCAAAAGGCGACAACAACTATATTCTCAACATCGGCATGTTGCCTGAAGGCATTTACAACTACCGGGCTCGCACTTCACTCGGAGGTATCGACTACAGCGCCAGCGGCACTTTCACGGTGACTTCCGAAGGAGCAGAGGCACAGAACCTGACCGCGAACATCGAAAGAATGCGTTCGTTGGCATCGCAGACAGGCGGAAAACATTATTACATTACTGATATTCAAAAACTTACAAAAGATTTACAAAACGATAAAAGAATAACGTCTATCTCGCGCACGGAGACACGTTACGACGACTTGATTAACCTTAAGTGGCTGTTCTTCATCGTTTTAGGACTTATCACAATAGAATGGCTTTTAAGGAAAATATTTGGAATTTATTAACTAGTTAATCAGTTATAACTGAACAACTGAACAATTTAATTAAAGATGAAAGTAGCAAATAACACAGTGGTAACGTTAACTTACACGTTACACAACGACACAAAAGAAGGCGCGGTCATCGACCAGGCCACAAAAGAGCGTCCGCTTGAGGGAATATTCGGCCACGGCATGTTCCTGCCACGCTTCGAGGAATGTTTGCAAGGTCTCGAACCTGGCGACAGTTTCGGTTTCCACCTCACTCCTGCCGAAGGTTACGGCGAGCGCAACGAGGATATGGTTTACACAGTGAAAAAAGACATGTTCCTCGACGAAAACGGTAAGCTCAGCGAGCAATGCAAAGAAGGCAACGTCCTGCAATTCAACGTAGGTGACGGCAACATTATTCCTGGAAAAATCAGGAAAGTGAGCGTTGAACTCGTCGAAATCGACTTCAACCATGAGTTGGCCGGTGTGCCTCTCTATTTCGAAGGCGAAATCCTTGCTGTGCGCGAGCTCAAAGAGGAAGACTTCGGTGGCGGATGCGGTCACTGCCACAGCTCGGAAGGTGGTTGCGACAGTTGCAGCGGTGGCTGCGACAGCTGCAAATAAAACGAAAAAGCCGAGTCTGACGACTCGGCTTTTTCGTTTCTATATTCTAAATATTAGAATGTGTAAACAAAACCAAGGTTAATTGGAGTGTTCTCATTGACACCAAAGCCAAATGCTTTTTCTTTGTCATCACCGACCTTAGTCTGTGTGTAACCAAGTCTCAAGATATTAAGTGATGCAACCATTGAGATGTTGTCTGTCAAGCTATATGACATTCCAGGAACAATACCGAAACCAACTGTAGATGTCTTGATATCATCTCCCATTCCTTTAATCTTACCGAATTTAAGGTCAGCTTTCAAATCACCGTAGAATGTGAAATTGTCAACTTCTGCGAAAACATAACGGAAGAAAGGAGCGATAACAAATTCAGTTGTTTTAACATCATCACCTGTAGCTGGTTTTTCTTTTGTGTAAACCATACCGAAATCAGCACCAACACCCATGTTGTCTGCGAACATGAAACCAACTGTTGGAAGAACGCTGATTGTAGTAACTTTTTCTACATTTGCTACATTTCCTTGATAATGTAAAGGATCCTTTGTGCTGTTGAAACCAAGGCTACCGCCAACAAAAAGCTGTGCCTGTGCGAAGAATGCTGCTGCTACGAAAGCAAGTGTGATAAATAATTTTTTCATATTTTAAATAATTTTAATTTTGCCTACTCTTCTGAGATTTTCGGCATCCTCTCTTTTCCAACATCACAAAAATATATGAAAAAATTTTACACGCGACAATTTTTTATCAACACCGTTTTTAGTTATCAACACTGTAAACGACCGCTGTTCTTGCCACATTATACACTTTCATAAACACTCCGTCTTCCCTTTTTTCAGATGGAAAAACTGCTTTTTCATCGACGTTTCCAAAGCCGCCAAAGCATTTAGAATCAGTGCTTAACACAATTTTATAGTCGCCAGTTTGTTTCACCTTCACTTCATAGTCGGGCAACGACTTCTGACCCCAGTTGAAAACAAAGATAAAATTGTTTTTTTCAAAAATTATTGTCTTGTTCTCTTCATCGGCCTCGAGGAGCCATGCTGAATTCGACGCCAAAAGCTTGGTTTTCTTGACAAAACTGATCATCGCCTTGTCGAAATCGCCAAGCCAATGATACTTCAAATATCCGTTATCGGCCAACGACCACTGGCGTTTTGCGTATTTGTAACTCCAGCCGTTATCGTAACGCGGGAAATCGATCCATTCAGGGTGTCCAAACTCGTTTCCCATGAAGTTGAGCCATGCGTCGCCACCGAGACAGAGGGTGAAAAACCTTATCATCTTATGCAAAGCGATGCCTCTGTCGATGATAAGATTCTTTGAAGCCTTGTCCATAGCGGTATACATCTCCTTGTCCATGAGCCTGAATGCCAACGTCTTATCACCCACCAACGCCTGGTCGTGCGACTCAGCATAGGCTATGGTTTTCACATCTGAAAGCCTGTTGGTCATTGTGAAGAAGAACTCGTGCATGTTCCACTGCTCGTCGGTTTGGTCTTTGAGTACTTTAATCCAGAAATCGGGCAAGCCCATGCCGAGACGATAATCGAAGCCTATTCCGCCATCTTCAATCTTTGCGCAAATTCCAGGCATTCCACTCACGTCTTCCGCTATAGTAACATTCTGATTATCAATATCATGAATCAGTTTATTCGCAAGTTGCAGATATGTCACCGCATCGTTGTCGACGTTGTCGCCGAAATATTTCCAAGGGTCGTCAAAAGTCTCGCCAATCCCGTGATTTTTATACAACATAGATGTCACGCCGTCGAAACGGAAACTGTCGAAATGATATTCGTCGAGCCAATAACGCACATTCGACAACAGAAGTTGCAAAGTCTCGGTCTTGCCGTAGTTGAAAAGTTTCGAGTCCCACTGCGGATGTTCGCCTTCTTTTCCTGGCTTAAGGTACTGATAATCAGTGCCGTCAAAGAGGTTCAAACCTTCTCGAACATTCTTCACCGTATGCGAATGCACCAGATCCATGATAACGAGCAGACCCATACCATGAGCCGTATCCACGAGTTTTTTCAACTCTTCAGGCGTACCGAAACGCGAGCTTGCCGCAAAGAAATTGGAGACATGGTAGCCGAACGAGCCATAATAAGGATGTTCGGCGACCGCCATCAGCTGCACGGCGTTGTAGCCATCGGCTTTGATTCGAGGTAAAATATTGGTAATGAACTCGTTATACGTGCCGACGTCTTCTTTCTCCTGTGCCATTCCGACATGCGACTCGTAAATAAGCAGAGGATCATCTCCGAGCGTAGGTGTTTGATGTTCGAAAACAAAAGGCGTGACAGGATTCCAAAATTGTGCCGAGAAATCTTTTGTTTTCTCGTCCTGAACCACTCTATTAATATAAATAGGTATGCGTTCCTGCTCTCCTATGCTCGACTGCACTATAATTTTGAGCAGACTTCCATGCACGAGCTTGTTTTTATATTCCGCATCGGGCAGAAATATCTCCCACACTCCGTTTCCGACGTTTTCGAGTGGGTTTCCGTAGCGGTTCCAATCGTTGAAGTCGCCAAAAATTGAGATGTAATGTGCGCACGGTGCCCACTCACGATACCACCAGCCTCGGCGCGACGTGTCATAGTGAAAACCGAAGAATTGGTGCGCCGAGGCAAACGTGCTCAAGCTACCGAACTGATTCTCAATAGACTTCAATCGGTCCTGAAAACGCTCATAACGACGTTTCACCTCATCAGCCACAGGGTTTAACCAACTGTCTTTTTCAACGATTTTCATCATGGTATTTTTCTTTATTTTATGAGATTTATCGACTCCGTTTCGCTCCGCTCGAAATGACGTGAAGATAAACCTCTCCTGGTTTTAAAACCAAATCATATTTTTCATCACAGCCGCCAACCAATTGTCGTGCGTCTTCAGGAATCGCCACCGTCACATTTCGGCTTTCATTCAAGTTGAAATTGATGACAATCAACAATTTATCATCTTCATAATAACGCAAAAACGCATAAACATATTGCGGATCGAAATTGTTATACCAAGGATTCGCCCACATCAGGTCATAAAACGCCCCACGCAGGATGGCTGGATGTGATTCCCTGAAATTCAACAAATCTCGGTAAAAATTATATGTAAGGGCAGATGATGATTTGCCCCTACCCTGCAATGATTGTAGGATTTCATAATCAAAAATGGAGGTTTTGCCATTATCCGAATCAGCAGCATCCTCACCATATTCCTGACCGTTGTATATCATAAACGGACTGCGGTTCATCAAGGCCGACAGAGCTACAAACGGATACGCGTTTTCTGGTTTCTGCATAAAGAATCGCGACGCCAGACGAACCTCATCATGGTTTTCCATGAAACGTAACATCTTGTCATCCAATCCGTTAAGGTTTTTCCACACATCAGAAATAGTGTCGGCACGCTGTCCGTAACGATAGATATTTTCCAAAGTGTTGTACAGCCCGACCTTATCATAAAGATAATCGAAACCGGCGTCGATATAACTCTGATAAAGATGAGGCTGGTAAATCTCCGCTATCATCATGATTTTAAACGACTTACGCACTTCTGCAATCATCCAGCGCCAGAACTCAACCGGCACCATCTCCGCCATATCTACACGAAATCCGTCGACGCCTTTTCCACACCAAAACCGCACAATTTTCAGCATTTTCTGCCATGTATTATGATTGGTGTAATTCAGCTTCACGGTGTCATACCAGTCGTTTAACGAAGGTGTTGGTGAAAACACATCATTCCCAGAGGCTTTTGCCGGATTCTCGTAATACATAAATCCGTTGTCGGTCGGGGCACAAAACCTCTGATTCGGTAAAATATAAAAGTTTTCGTCAGTGAAATCGCCCCTATATTCGCGTGCCAAATGATTTGGAACGAAATCGATGATAACCTTAAGTCCATGATTATGAATGCGTTCGACAGTTTTTTCAAACTCCTCTATCCTATTATCTGCATTGTCAGCCAAATCAGGGTCGATGTCGTAGTAGTCGACGATAGCGTAAGGCGAACCTGCTTTTCCCTTTGTGATAGCAGGGTTGGTATCGCGCCATCCCGAATGACGAATCACACCGGTCAACCATATATGACTGACGCTCAACGATTTAATCCTTTCAATCTCGTCGTCAGTGATGTCGGAGAATGTACCGCATCGCTTGGTTGGCGTAGCTCCGAAGACTCTTGGGAAAAGTTGGTATATTATCATTCTTCAATCAAATCAAGCATAAAGGCATATTCGAGAGCTATTTCTTTGAACGGCTCGAAACGTCCAGATGCTCCACCATGCCCGTAATCCATACTGGTTTTAAGATACAATGGGTTGTCGTCGGTTTTGAGTTCACGAAGTTTCGCCACCCATTTAGCGGGTTCCCAATATTGCACCTGACTGTCGTGAAGCCCTGTCGACACAAGTATTGCCGGATAATCCTTCGCCTCGATGTTGTCGTACGGTGAATATGACAAAATATAATCGTAATACTCCTTTTCGTTCGGGTTACCCCACTCATCGTATTCGCCTGTTGTGAGCGGGATGCTGTCGTCGAGCATGGTAGTCACCACATCCACAAACGGCACGTTAGCCACTATGCCACGGAACAGCTGCGGAGCCATGTTAGCCACAGCGCCAACGAGCAGTCCACCTGCGCTTCCACCCATAGCAAACATCTTTTTTGCACTCGTAAATCCTTGACTTATAAGATATTCGGCACAAGCTATAAAATCAGTAAACGTGTTCTTTTTCTTCAAAAGCTTACCGTCTTCATACCACCAACGTCCCATCTCCTCACCTCCTCGGACATGTGTTATCGCCCAAACGAAGCCTCTGTCGAGCAAACTCAAGCGCGCCGTCGAGAAATATGCGTCCATGCTGCTGCCATAAGAACCGTAGCCGTACAAAACAAGCGGATTTTCGCCGTTTTTCACCAGTCCTTTCTTATAAACCAATGAGATAGGAACCAAGACGCCGTCTTTGGCTGGCGCGTAAAGTCGTTCCGTGACATAATCTGAAGGATCGTAGCCGCCAACAATCTCCTGACGTTTCAGCAATTCCGACGTCTTTTTCTTCATATCATATTGATACACAGAGGCTGGCGTCGTCATCGAGGTATAAATATATCTTAAATTTTGGGTTTCAAACTCAGGATTTGCCGATGTCTCCACAGTGTAAGCAGGCTCTCCGAAATTGATATAATAATCGTTTTTGCCATCCCAAGAGATAACTCTCAGATTTACAAGACCTTTTGTGCGTTCTTCCAAGACCAAAAACTCTGAAAACAGGTCGAAATCCTCAATCAAGACATCATCACGATGCGCTATCACCTCTTCCCAGTTATTTTTTCCGGTAGCGTTTACAGGAGTGCGCATCAGTTTGTAGTTCTTCGCGCCGTCAGCGTTGGTGAGAATATAGAAAAAATCACCGTAGTGCCCGACTCCGTAAAGCAGGTCATGCTGACGTTTCTGAACAATCTTAAACTCGTCTTTCGGGTTATCCGCATCGATATAACGAATCTCCGATGTCAGGGTGCTTTCAAGGATTATTAATATGTATCTCTCTGATTTGGTTTTACTTACGAAAGCATAAAACGTGGCGTCGTCTTCATAATAGACCTCCATGTCGTCTTTAGGGTCGGTGCCGAGCTCATGGCGCATTATTCTGCACGAACGCAGCGACTCGTCTTTCACAGAATAAAAAATCGTCTTGTTGTCGTTGGCCCAGACCATGTTTCCCGACGTGTTCTGAATCACTTCCGAGAACATCTTTCCCGTCTCGATTTCTTTGAAGAAAATCTGATACTGGCGACGGCTCACAGTGTCGATGCTATAGGCTATCAACGAGTTATCGGGACTGATGCTGTAGCCGCCGACGTTGAAATACGAATATCCTTTCGACATCTCGTAGCCGTCTAAAAGAACCTGCTCTGCAGCATGAGATTCCTCGCTCGGCTTCGCCTCGCTCGGAATGACAACAGCTTTCCGGCAGTACAGCGGATACTCCATCCCTTCCTCATACCTCGTGTAATACCAATATCCTTTATGTTTGACGGGCACCGACATATCATCCTGCTTGATACGGCCCACGATCTCGTTAAACAACTGATTTTGAAGCGGTTCGGTATGTTTCATCATCGCTTCCTCGTAAGCGTTCTCGGCTTTAAGGTACTCTATAACATCAGGATTTTCGCGCTCTTTGAGCCAATAATAGTTATCCACACGGGTATGACCGTGAACAGTCATCTCGTGTGGTATTTTTTTCAAAAAAGGTTTTGTCATGTTTAGAATGATAATGTCAATCCAAGGCTTGGCATCATAGGTAACTGATAAATATTTTCGCCTGAGACTATGTCGACGTAAAATATGTTATCTCTGTTATAAACGTTTGTAACGCTCAGATCAGCTTCCAAATTCACCTTTTCGCTTATATAGAACCGGCGTTTCACATCAAGGTCAAGTCTGTGATACACAGGCAATTCAGCGTTATTCAACTTATCGTCGTAGATAATGCCAAGGTCTCCGTTTTGACCGACCACTGTGCCGCCAAGGTCATCGAACTGATAATGTTCATAGAATCCGCTGACCTGAGTGAACGGGAAGCCTGAACCCATGTTCCAACGGCCGCTGAACTCCCATTGTCTGCGAGCGCCTGCGGTATACGACACTATCACATTCACATTATGACGACGGTCGTAGTGTGTGCGGTAGTTGACAAGCTCGCCTTCTGCGTTTTCATAGTTTTTGTTGACATAAGCCAGTGAGTATGCCATCCAAACATACCATCTCATGAACTCATATTTCACTGAGAAGTCGACACCATAAGCCTTGCCGTTCTCAATCATGAAGTCTCTCCATTCAGTTTCAGGAGCATCGTCAGGATGACTCATTTCCGAATAGAGCTGATTACGGTTCAAACTGGTAAGCTGAACAAAATCTTTCAAGTAACCTTCTATGTTAAGTGTCACATTGTCAAAGACATCGAACTCGGTTCCAAGCACGTAATGATTTGCTTTCTGAAGCTTTGTCGAGACTGATTTTCCGTTGAATTTCTTAGGGATATTGTCTTGTCCTGAAAGGAATCCGTAGAACAGGTTCACGACGTCACGGTCGCTGTTTGCCGCGATGAGATTCTGTGAATACATACCTGTTGCGGCTTTGATACGGAACCAGTCGTTCACGTTATATTTCACTGCGAGACGAGGCTCTGGCGATATTTCGGCCAACGACGCATACCACTGAATACGCATACTCGGCTCGATGATGAGTTTTTCGAGCTGCCATTTGTATTTGATAAAAGCGCCAAGTTCTGTGGTGTTTTCCTCCTGTTTAAGTTTGATGCCGTTTGATTTGGCATAATCAAAGACTGTCTTGAATCCCAACAACTCAACGCCGTATTTCAAAGTGTTTTTACCCAAGAAATATGAGAAAGTGAAACCTGCGTTGAAGCCGTCGATAGAGCTCGAACGGCCAGGGTTATTCTGTTCAGAGAGCTTTGCCTCATATCTTGAATAAGCGAAGTTACCTTCGATGAGAACCGGCGATTTTCCAGGGATAAGCACGAAGTTAGTACCGGCTCCGCCTGAGTTCCAGCTGAAGTCTGAAATTGACTTATAGTTATTCACCTGATCGTTGAAGCTGAAGCCGAAAACGTTGATTTTACTACCGTTTGCAGCATTCAACGACACTTTGCCGTAAACATCCTGAAAGTTATAAGGCAACACTTCACCTTTTTTTAACACCGGCTCATAAATTGTCTTACTCGATTCTTCAAGATATGAGTTCTTTGCCGAAATGATAAACGACACCGACATGTCTTTATCGTCCTTGGCTTTCTTGAGAGGGCCTTCGACCATCACCTTCGCGCCGAAAGTGGATCCGCCGATTTTACCGGAGATACGTTTTTTGTTACCGTCGCGAGTGGTAATATCCATAATTGAGGAGATTCTGCCGCCATATTCAGCGCCGAAGCCGCCCGTATAAACCTCCGCGTTTCTGATGATATCAGTGTCGAAAACGGAGAACAAACCGATGCTGTGGAACGGGTTATACACAATCATACCGTCGAGGAGCACCTTGTTTTGAATCGGCGAACCTCCACGGATATAGAGCTGACCGCCCTGGTCGCCGGTGAAGACGACACCCGGGATGACCTGCAGATACTGCGCAAGGTCGGCCTGACCGCCCACCGACGGAATCTTGGTGATTGTCTTAGGCGTGATGTTCACCACCGATGTCTTTGTCTCTGTCCTCGCCTCAATCTTGTCGGCAGTGATATTGACGGCCGCCAACTGAATTGAAGCCTCCTGAAGATTAAATTTCTTGTTTAAAATCTCGTTGTTTTTGAGCGAGACATGCTCGGAGATGGTGTCATAACCCATCATGGTAACCAAAAGCGTGTAGCTTCCGTCAGGGATTCGCGTGATGCTGAAATAACCATTGATATCGGTGGTTGAGCCATAAGTTGTACCTTTAAGATACACATTGGAATACATGACAGGCTCTCCGTTCGATTTCTCATAAACGAAACCTTTTATGGTATTCTCATTTTGGGCAAACGACAACACGCTGACTGCCATTATGACTGTCAGTAGACAAAAACGTTTTATTTCAGTTGTAATAAAATTCATTTTTCAGTTTTTAAACAGTTAGACAAAAACGTGCAAAGATAACGTTTTTTTTATTACAACCAAAAATTTTTATCAACTATTTCGTTTCTTTTGCCTGCTTGATAAGCTCCAATTCCTTTTCCGAAAAATGACTTGGCAGAACCAGCTGCACTTTAAGCAACAGCGAACCGGCGCCTTCCTTGCCGTAATGAGGCATTCCGAGACCTTTCAGACGCAAAATACTGTTGTTTTGTGTCTGCGGTTTTATCGGCACGTTGACGTTACCTTTCATGGTGTCGATCTCCACTTTTCCGCCGAGGATGGCAGTGTAGACATCGATATTTACAGTTTTGACCAAATCGTCGCCATCACGCTGATACATAGGGTCTTGCAAGATATGAATCTTCATCAGAAGGTCGCCGTTCTCGCCACCGTTCATACCTGGATGCCCCTTGCCTTTCACACGCAAAGTCTGGCCATCCTTCACACCAGGTTTGATGCTGATTTTGATTGTCTCGTCGCCGATTTTAAACATCCTCTGCGAGCCGGAGTACGCCTCACGCAAAGTCATATCGATTGACGCGGTCAAATCCTGACCTTTCATTGTTCTTGTACGGGAACGCCGGCTTCCACCGAAGCCGCCGATATTGCTGAATTCGAAGCCGCCCTGACCACCGAAGAAAGCGTCAAAAAAGTCGGAGAAACCGCTGCTGCCGAAGCCCTGGAATCCTTCAAAACCTTGGAATCCCTGACCGCCGTAGTTCATATTCTCATACTGCTTCCAGTTGGCGCCGAGTTCATCGTATTTCTTACGCGAATCAGCGTTTCCGAGAACCTGGTAAGCCTCTGAAATCTCCTTAAACTTCTCTTCCGCCGCCTTGTCACCCGGATTTTTGTCAGGATGATATTTC
>JAFYIE010000016.1 GCA_017538795.1 Bacteroidales bacterium
GACGGACCATTGTGTGCTTCTGCTTCCTGGAGAACCTTCAGGGCCTGAGCGTCGTTTGCGCCGAGGGCGATACGGCCCACGTACACGTTCTTGTAGCTCATGGCAATGAGGCCGAGGTCCTTCTTGCCGGCGCGCTTACCAGCGGCAGCGAAGAGGGCGACTGCGCCACGGTTCGTGGCCTTGGAAGCCTGTCCACCGGTGTTGGAGTACACTTCGGTATCGAGGACGCAGATGTTCACGTTTTCGCCGGCTGCCCTATGATGACTGTTCGGCTTACGCCTCACTCTCGCCTCCGACGACTCGTTAAGACGAGTCGCCTACGGCTCACAGCGTGGTCGAGACCACCATAACCGATGTCTCTTGGGCGTTCCCCACGGGCGTGGGTCGGGCTATATTTTAACGCATTCCGGTCGGCTCTTGCGAACCACCCGCAATGCTGTTAAAACGGAGCCTTGCTCCACGCACTCCGTTTGCTCCGCAAGTCTCCGCCCCAAGGGGTCACTATCCCTAACGCGTATGCGATAAAATTGTTCTGTTCAAGCAGGCTTTAAATATCATCACAAAAGCGAAATGATGTTTCTTTTATTGTATAAAACTCGGGCAACAGTTGCAGTCTTGGTTGCTTCGTCAATCCAATAGTATACGGAGTAATTCTGCACGACCATCTTCCTGAATTCGTGTGACAGCGGGCGAATCGGAATATAGACCGCATAGGCGTAGGGAAAATCGGAAAGGGTGTTGATCCGTTCAACAATATTTGTTGCCAAGTGACTCGCAGAATCGGGCGAACCGAGTTCGTCCGTAATGTAGGATACCATTTCCTTCAGGTCTTCAAGAGCAAGTCCGAGATACTCGACTCTATATTTCATACTGATACGCTGTGTTCCAGTTCCTTGAGAATTTCTTCCGATGTATAGCGCTTGGCTGAACTTGCGGCTTGCATTTCAGCCTCGTGCAGTTTGGCGTAAATCTCATTTTCTGTCTGGATGTGTGCGTATGCTTCCATACTCATAAGAACCATATCGCCATAACCATCCTTTGTCAAGAACACAGGACGTCCGGTCTCATGGACTGTCTGGGCAATGTCGTCAAGACAATCTTGCAAATCTGAAACAGGTCTTATGGCGTTCATAAAAACTCCTTGAGTATATCCTTAATATACATTTTTCTACCCATTTGTGCAACCTTGTGGGGAACTTTAGGCTTGTGTCAGTAATAATGAATCCACAGAGGCTAAGTTAAATAAAATGATAACGCATCAGAACAATCGTACTCGCCGATATCTTTCATATTCATCCAAGCAATATCGAATTCGACGGGAATTGTTTTGTCTTTTAAAATAAAATAGAAACCGTAATCATCTTCAATCGTTATATATCGCCAGGCATTTTTCCAATGCTCATTTTCGAAAATATTCACTAATGAAACCATATCCCAATAGTCAAAGTCATTTGGAACAGGGCGTTGCAATGCTAGAATCATGTTGTCTTTTACTTTCGTATAGCATTCTGCATACTGATCACCATCTTCATGTATTAACTTTTCACCTGAAATATGCACCTTGTATTTTTTGCGTTCTTTAAGATTGTTAACATCAATACTTATCGTCAACATTGCGGTAACGTTGTCAAGGACTTTTTTAAACCGATTGTTTTCCTCATTTTCACGGTTTAAAAACCAATAACTATATGACACAAAAAAAGGAATTTTATTTCCAATTTCATCCGAAATGGTCAATACGCCTAATGACGTTTGTAATTCCGTAACAACCGGCCATCCATTAGCCTTATGAAATTCAAAAACATCTTTAGAAAGGCAAAGTGTTTTTCCTGCTCTAAATTTTTGCTCTAATCCCAGCAAACTTTCCAATTTTTTTAGAATTTCATTCGTATCCATATAGACAAATATACATTTGATAAATGTCAAAGAATGACATGTGCAAAAAAAACGAGAGCCAAGATTTCTCTTGACTCTCTTCTTTAATTTTTCGTATCCGGTAGGGTAGAGCGGGACTGGATTGCTTCGTCGCCTTGCGGCTCCTCGCAATGACGAATCCTGTCTACTGCCTACTCGATTACAGGCTGATCAGGCCTTCAGTGTCCTTGGACATCGCGTCGTAGAATGCGTAGCGAGCGTCCACTTCCTTCTGGAGGTCGTCGGCGAGCTTCTTGGCAACTTCCGGGTTGTTACGGGTGAGCTGCTTGTAGCGGTTTTCGGTGTAGATGTATTCTGCAACCGGAATCGTCGGCTTCTTGGAGTCGAGGATAAGCGGAGCCTTTCCTTCGGCGGCGAGAGCCGGGTTGTAGCGGAGCAGAGTCCAGTAACCGGAATCCACAGCCATCTTCTGGTGCTGAAGCTGGCTGTTGAGATCGAAACCGTGGTTGATGCAGGGGCAGTAGCAGATGATCAGGGACGGACCATTGTGTGCTTCTGCTTCCTGGAGAACCTTCAGGGCCTGAGCGTCGTTTGCGCCGAGGGCGATACGGCCCACGTACACGTTCTTGTAGCTCATGGCAATGAGGCCGAGGTCCTTCTTGCCGGCGCGCTTACCA
>JAFYIE010000017.1 GCA_017538795.1 Bacteroidales bacterium
CGCTGCGATACTTTGAGAACACTGGAGCTGTCAAGAATGCTGAGGTTCTTCTCATGCCTTCCTGGATGCCACAGAAATTCTGGCAGTTAGGGTCGCAAACGAGTGGCTGATGTTTCTTGCCGAGAGCTTCAGCGATGACCATTCCGATTTCGTCGAGGTCTTCGCGGCATGTTGTTTCATCGATGCTGATGCCGAAGTGCTGCTTGTCGATGATACGGAAGTTCATGCAGTGTTTCTCAGCGACTTCCTTCACTTTGCATGTGCAAGCGCCTTCCGGCAACTCGAACAACAATGTGTCGAAGAAGTATTTGTTGAGCTGTTTCACGCCGTATTTCTCCAATTCCTTGGCGAGCTTGCCGGCGAGGCAGTTGATATGATGTGCAATTTCTTTAATACCATCCTGTCCGTGATAGATTGCGTAGAATCCTGACATGATAGCGAGCAATGCCTGAGCTGTGCAGATGTTTGAAGTAGCCTTCTCACGTTTAATGTGCTGCTCACGTGTCTGCAATGCAAGACGATATGCCGGATTGCCGAGGGCATCCTTTGAGATACCGATGATACGGCCTGGCATTGAACGTTTGTAAGCTTCTGTTGTTGCGAAGTATCCTGCGTGTGGACCGCCGAAGCCCATCGGGAGACCAAAACGCTGGTTGCTGCCGAACACCACGTCAGCGCCCCATTCGCCTGGAGGTGTGATAAGAGCCAAGCTCATCAAGTCGGCTGCAACACCAACCTGCATGCCTTTTTCTTTCCAAGCTTTCACTGACTCGCGATAGTCGATGACTTCACCGAACTGGTTAGGATTCTGGACGATGACGCCGAAGTATTCCTCGCCTGCGCTGAAGTTCTTGATATCGTCAACAACGACTTCGATTCCGAGGAAATGAGCTCTTGTCTTGATGACCTCGATTGTCTGTGGGAACATGTCGTTAGCCACAAAAATCTTCTTGACGTCAGCTTTCACCTGAGCACGTGTACGCTCGTGGTAGAACATGAGCATTGTCTCAGCGGCTGCTGTAGCCTCGTCGAGCAATGAAGCGTTTGCCAATGGCATTGCAGTCATGTCGCTGATAACAGTCTGGAAGTTGAGCAAAGCCTCAAGACGGCCTTGTGAAACCTCAGCCTGATAAGGAGTATATGATGTGTACCAACCTGGGTTCTCGAGGATGTTACGTGTAATGACGCCTGGGGTGATCACGTTGTAGTAACCCATTCCGATGTAGCTGCGGAACTGTTTGTTCTTCGCGCCGAGAGCCTTGAGGTGGCTGATGCATTCGTATTCGTTCATTCCGCGCCCGATATTGAGGTCTTTTTTAAGACGAATATCAGGAGAAATAATCTCATCGACGAGCTGTTCGGTCGATTTCACGCCAATGACCTTAAGCATTTTTTCAACATCTGCTTCTGTCGGGCCATTGTGACGTTTAATGAAGTTATTGTTAATCATAGAGTTATATTTTGATTTGTTATTTATCACAAAAACGTGCAAATTTAATTTTTTTTCTTCAATCTTCCGAAATATTTTTTAATTTTGCGTCATAAATTTTAAAAATATGAAAAAGATAGTTTTTTTATCAATGATTTTGGCTGTTTTGGTCACAAGTTGCAAAAAAGATGACAGCAAAACAACCACCTTAAATTACAAAGATTCAGATCCTATCAAAATGGTGTTTCAAGACACTCACAAAATAAAAGTCAGTTCTGATTATGATATCACCTATGAAATATTAAATACCGACACTATTCCTGTGGTGAGATTTGAAAGTAAAGGTGTCTTAAAGGCATTAAACATGGGAACTGATAAGGTTAGAATCAGCAATGGATACGAGACCAAAACAGTTGATGTTGTAGTTGACCTTTTCACAGAGCCTCCTTTCGAATTTGGATGCGGTCCAAGCAGAATAAAAGAACTTTTTGGAGAGCCAATTTATTCTGCCACCACTCCTGACAACAGCTATCTATACTACGAATATATAGGCACCGATCCGGCAACAAACTATATGTATTCGCCTACATGCTACCACATGGATTTCTACTTCAAAGATTGCGCGAATTATGAACAAGCCGAGCTTTACATCAGAAAGGCTAATATAGTATTTTCTTTAAACAAATATTTAAGAAATAACTTCGATTTCCTGTTCCAATACCCGAACTTCTATTACGATTCCATAATAACTCACGACTCGGTTCCAGCTGACATATACCAGAACAAACTGAATCCTAGTATTGTTTGCTTCAAATACGAGCATGCAAATCAGCACGACGACTATGGCTTGGTGTACAGGGAATTGGACATCGACTCTCTCGCTAATTCTTTGAAAACACGTCCGCGCTCTTCAAAATTCTTATATTGATCGTAGCTCGCAGCGGCAGGCGAAAGCAGGCATATATCGCCGTTTTTCGATAAACTCTTAATAATTTCAAAGGCTTCGTTGAGGTCTTTGAAATTTTTTATATCCCCTTGATAACCGGCTCTTTGAAGCATATCAAACATACGTGCGCCAGCCTTGCCGGTGTACAGAATATGCTCAACAGGATTATTCATCAGATATTCAATCAACGGAGAATAGTCGATTTCACGGTCAAACCCGCCAAGAAGCAGGAACTTCACTCCTTTTATTGTCTGCAAAGCCGCTATCGTGGCCTGCGGAATGGTCGAGATGCTGTCGTTATAGAACGTCACCCCGCCGAATGTGCCGACGAACTCTTGCCTGTGCTCCAACGGCTGGAACGTGTATAGATGAGGCAACACCTCATCGACAGGGATGCCGAAAGCGTAAATGGCACACAACGCAGCCTTGACATTCAAGCGGTTATGGTCACCATGCAGTGGTACATCATCCCAATTCACACCGAAATCGTAATACTGATAATTGAGCGAATGAACCATCATCTTATCCGCCTCATAACAGAACTCGTCGTTGGTGACAGCCCAGTCTTTCTCGCCCATCTTCCTGATAATGTTCAACTTAGCGTTGCGATAAGCCTCAAAAGTGCCGAAATGATCGAGGTGCTCCTCAAAGACATTCAGCAAAATCCCGATGTGGGGACTGCGATGGATAAACTGCAGCTGATGCGCCGAAAGCTCGAAAACGATTATCGTCTTATTGTTGATTTTCTCGATGACATCGAATATCGGAATGCCAATATTTCCAGCTAAAATAGCGTCTCTTCCCGACTCCTTCAGGAGATGATAAATCAACGTCGAAGTCGTGCTTTTGCCCTTCGTTCCGGTAATGCCAATGATTTGGCTGTGAAACTCCTCGAGAAACAAATCGGTTTGCGAAGTGATTTTTGAGAAATCTACACTCTTGTCTTTCAATGAGATACCCGGCGTTTTCAACACGATATCATAATCTTTTACAGCATCGAAGTAATTGTCGCCGAAATATAATTTAGCATCAGTTTTCAGATCCTTAAAAGCGGCTTCGTTTTTGTCAGCGACACCGACCACGGCATGAGGCAGGAACTTTTGGATGAACGCCAACGACGACTTCCCCTCGCGCCCGAAGCCGAGGATGAGGATGCGCTTGCCACGAAGACGTTTGAATATGGTGTTCATGCTAACCATTTAAGCCCTCCTTCAGTATGTTTTCAAACAGTTTCGGAAGATTGTTTCCATCGTCGAACTGCGCCACGTAATCCTCAACGGTCATGTCATCGGTTTTCGCCACACCGTTAAGGATGGTATCTTTCAGATTATCATCGGTTTGCAAAATCTTGTTGACGCAGGCTCTCACCTCGCCCACCGTCCCGACGCATTCAAACGGCTTCACGTCCACAGAACCGTCCAACTGGTCTAAAATAGGGCGTAAACTATTGTCGCTCAATAGGTCTTTGCCGAATATTTCAGTAAGTTCTTTTCTTGAAACGAACGGCGACAACGCCAACCATGTGAACAAACATTTCGGACATTTGCCGCACCACGAATCGGTCTTCGAACCAGCGTTACAGCTCTTGAACACTGGCCTATACTCCTTCGAGCGGCTAAACAACTTGGCTATCTGCAGCTCGTTCAGCGGGCGTAAGAAACTGAAATATTGAATGTCAACATTGATATATTTCTCGACATAATGACGGAAATCGTTTTCAAACGCCACCGACTTGCTGTACTGGTGGTTAATCTCGGTGTCAGGCACCGTTGGTTCGTTGGCCGACGACTCATTCGACAGCGCTATGTACTTCGATTTCGTCGCGAAACCAAGCAAAACAGTATAAAATGCCAGCATCGCCGAAAACGGAGTGTGCCCGTTGAGGTATCCCTCCGCATTCATCTTCAGCATCGTCGGGTCGAGTGTGCGCTTGATTATTGCCGTTTGCTCTTCAGTGTAACCTGCCGCCGCCACGCATTCGTTTGTAGCTCCTCGAGGATTGATAATCAACGGGATAGCAGGCACACGATTCTTCAGCATTTCCAGAGTCACAACCGAATCCTTGCCGCCGCCAACAGGAATGAGAGTCTGCTCGTGTAAAATACCGTCATTTCGACCGACCGCAGGGAGCGGAGAAATCTCCGTCTCGATATGCATAAACTCATCAATACTCGTCTCAATCCCATTGACATAAAAAAACTCCCCTAATCCATTGAAATACAACTTCTTCCACCAACGAATCTGTTCCTCGTCAAGCGAAAATGGTTTGATAATAACTGTTTTTGGACAAGCGATTTTCCAATAGCTGACAAGCTCAATCATCCCGATGTGGAAAATCAGGTTTTCAAGCAACGGCTTCGGTATCTCGTTCCAGTGATAAAATGGTCGTGCCGGAATCCGAAAACAAGGATGGAACTCAATTTTTTCATCATCGGATGAGATAAAAAAGTCAAATTTTGCAGAAAACTCGCCATTTTCCACGGAATAATTGTAACCTTGGAAGCAGAAAAATTCAAATTTTTCTCTCAGAGAATCATATTTCGCTTGATTTGACATCTTCTATCTTAATGATTTACAAAATTATATATAAAAACGTTATCTTTAACAAAAAAACTTACCAATTTGCATTAGATTTCTCAACTCAACTCCGTTCCGCTCGAAATAACAAATGTGTTCGTATCATTTTACAGCATCGTAGAAACAGTCATGAATCTTCGTCCTGATGTCGAGTTTCGACAACTTGTTATTCGACGCGTCGGGGTAAACTCTATTCGACAAGAATATCACAATCAACTGATTCTCAGGATCCGCCCATGCGAAAGTTCCCGTAAATCCAGTGTGTCCGAAGCTTTTCATCGACGACTGCTTCGATGGTGTGTAATACGGCACCGCCGGATCTACTTCAGGCTTGTCGAACCCGATGCCACGACGGTTCATATTGTCTTTGAACGGCGCCGACGTGAATTTCTTGATTGTATAACTCGACAAAAACTGTCTGCTGTTTGCATATCCCTCATTAAGAAGCAGTTGCATCATCACGGCGAGGTCTCTGGCATCTGCGAAAAGCCCTGCGTGACCCGAAACACCTCCCATCAAAGCGGCCGCCTGGTCGTGGACATCGCCTTGCAACAGCTGCATCCTAAAACAAGTGTCGTTTTCTGTCGGGGCGATCTTGTCTAACGCAATGTGTTTCAACGGCTTATAATAGATATGATTCAAATTCAAAGGCTTGTAGAAGTTCTCTTCAAGATACTTCTCATAAGGCATGTTCGTCACCATTTCCACAATCTTCGGCAGGAAATAAAAGCCCAAATCGCTGTATTTGTACTTCTTTTCGCACGTTTCCGACACGATCACGGTTTCCGCGATGTCAAACTTGTATTCTTTCGATATGTACATGTCCTTCGCCACCCTGACAGTATGGTCTTCATCAATGTTTTTCCTGTAAAAATCGGAATCGGGTTTGCCGTCTTTTATAGTGCTCTTATAAATTGGTATCCAAGCAGTTAACCCCGCCTGATGTGTCATTATCTCAATCAGTTTTATATCGCCTTTGTCGGTGTTTTTCAGATACGGAAAATAGTCGCTGAGCTTGCTTTCCAAACTGATTTTACCATCGTCGTAAAGTTTCATGATTGCAAAAGTTGTGGCAAAAACCTTAGTAAGCGAAGCTATGTCATACACATCATCCGGCTGAACCTCGTGCCCGCCATCGTAAGTAAAATGTCCGAAACACTTGTCATAGACGATTTTGCCGTCTTTCATGGCGATAATTTGGCAACCCGGAAACGCTCCCACCTCAATGCCATTCAACGCTATCGAATCAACTTTTTTAGTGAACTTGTTGTCTATCAATGCCACCGGGAGCGTTTCCGGCGTAAGCATATTCTCAAAACCGATTCCATCCCCGGCTTTGAATTTCCGGCTTATCCTAACAGGCAATTTCCCGCTCGGATTGAGATTCCCGACCATCACGTCGACTACAGCATTCACAGCGCCCTGCACATCTTCATAGCCAACAATCACGGCCAAAGGCGATTTCTTGAAATCAAACTTGTTTAAGGCATACGGACAAGCGAACAGGTTGAAAACCACCTTGTTGTTTTTGCTCAAATCTTTTACAAAATCAACAATTTCATCGGTTATGCCGAAGTTTTTGGTTGCATAAATCGAAGTGCCCTGAATATTGACAACAACAAGTTTATAATGCTTTAATTCATTGATAATCCGCAACTTATCGTGGCCTTTAATTTTCTTATCAAGCAAATATGATTTCACATCATAACCCTCGCTTACAAGCTTTTGGGCAACATTGTCTTTTTCACCAAAAGAAACAACCGCCACCGTCTGGGTCTTTTCAAGCGGAAGCACTCCATCCTTATTTTTGAGCATCGTAACAGCTTCATTATAAAGACGTTGTCTCAAATTATAATACTTTATCCGATGCAAGTCATTGTCGACCGAAACCTCTGATTGCGGTTTATAATTCGCTATTCCAAGACTATATTTATATCTCAAAATTTTCTTGCAGCTCTCTTCCACCCTACTCTGCAACTTCTCATCATCCAATTGATTTACAATGATTTGAATTGTATTTTCAGGATTTATCGGCATTAAAACGACATCAGCTCCCGCCATTATCGCACGCAAACCAACACTGTCGGGATGAACGCCTTTATAAGCGCCTTTCATCTCCATCGCGTCAGTGAAAATTATTCCTTCAAAGCCCATTTCCTCTTTCAAAAGACCTGTCACCACATTTTTTGAAATCGACGACGACAAGTTTTTCTCAGGTTCTATCGCAGGCATATACAGATGCCCCACCATTGCGCCAGCAACTCCTTGATTTATAAGATATTCAAAAGGATAAAGCTCTGTTTTTTTAAGTTCTTTAAGCTTCTTGTCAACCTTCGGAAGCGTTTCGTGTGAGTCGGTTTTTGTGTCGCCATGACCAGGAAAATGTTTCATGGTCGGAAGCACGCCATTGTTCTGAAGTCCTAAAGCATACTGCGTTCCACGCTCAGCCACATCTTTAGGGTCTTCGCCAAAGCTTCTCATTCCTATAACAGGGTTGGTCGGCTCGTTGTTCACGTCAATATCCGGAGCGAAATCCACGTTAATACCCAAACGCCTACACTGTTCAGCGATTTGAGCGCCCATTTCGCCTATAAGTGCCTGATTCTGAATGGCTCCCAACGTCATCTGGTAAGGATACGAGATTCCGTCGTTGAGACGCATCCCAAGTCCCCATTCGCCATCAATGCCAACCATCAAAGGCGTTTGCGCCAACGACTGCCACTGATTCACCTGCTTCAGCAACGACTCCGCGTCAGTACGGAAAAACGTCACTCCACCTATGTTATATTTTTCGATAAGTTCCTGAATCTCAGCAAAACAAGGCTTGTTCGGCAAATTGGCTCTAACGTTAAGAAGCTGCCCCACACGTTGCTCCATCGTCAGCGAGTTGTAAACAGAATCAACCCAATGTTCCTCGTCAGACTGGGCTTTAGTGACAAAACCAAAAAACAGAATAATTATTAAGAGATAAATCTTCCTCATCGTTCAATTTCATTTATAAGTTCCTGAATATCAAATGGCTTAGCTATTATTTTTTTATCCTCGTCGAGTAGAAAAAACGCTGGTGTCATGTCGACAGCATAACTTTCAACAATACGGGAATTCCATCCTTCACCATCGAAAATATTATAACATTTCTCAAGATGTGTTTTCTTCAAAAGGCGCTTAACATTCCTCAAATCGCCCGAAATATTTATCGTCACAATTGCGACATCATCGTTCTTCTTGGCAAATTCGCCTAATTCCTTAATCATCTCACGACAATGCGGGCAAGCATACGACCAGAAAAACAAAATCGTATATTTCGAGTCGACATCACTTAAGTTGAAGTCTTCTCCATTTATCACAACAGCTTGAATATCAGGAGATTTAGCACCGATTCTAACTCTGTCATACGAGTTGGCGATTTCCAAAATTTCTTTTTTCTGATTCTCGTTGGCATCAACAAATTCAAAATATGGCAAACTCATCAGATAATCGACTACAATATTCGCGCCCATCTCTGAAAAACCATACATAAGATATTGATACACAGACTTATACATCTCGTAAGAGGTACAACTGCGATTCAAGATATTGTCGGAAGCAAGAATCATGGCATACATCTGAATCCTCTGCGACTGGGTCGTATCCTGCTTTGAAGTGATGTATTCCGCCAACGTTCTTTTCATAAAATCACTGTCAATCAAAGTGCTGTCGTTGAAGTCGATCTTATCGAGCAAGACCTCTCCCTCCTGTCCTTTCATTACTGAAAAAACAGACAACAACAATATGATTATCAGCGATTTAAATACTTTCATCTTATTTTAAAGCTTCACGTATCTTCTCGGCAAACTGTTCGTTTTCAACAAGCATCAAAGCTTCTTTTGCCTCAAATTTATAATCCCCGTTTTTGTAAGCGTCAATAAGTTTATCAACGCACAACTCCGTTCCAAAATATGCGAAAACATTGTAGAAACGCGGCATAATGTTAGGTTTCACGTGTTTCAGCGTCGACGCGAACTCATCTTTAATTGCATCAGGCGCATTCTTTACGGCATTTTTTATCGCAATCTGAACCTGTTCGACATATTTCCCGTCACAATTCTCCAACAAAGCGCTCAAAGACTGATAATGCGAGATCACAACAACATACTTCAAATCGTTATATGCCGCATCTCTAATCTCTTGATTTTCAGAATATAACAACTCTCTGACACGGTTAAACATCCCAACATCTGGACGGCTCTCAACAATCTGCAAAACAGCCAATTTCTGCTTATCGTCTCCCCTGACAACATCGTTTAAAACCGCGCGGTAATTGCCTTCGTAAGCAATCATCGATTCTTTTATAACTCTTTGATACTCACCGCCAAACATCGGCTTAACGGCATTAACTCCATCCGGGTTGTCGATCTTGAAAATAGCACAAATCGTTGCCGCCACAACTTTTTTGTCTTCCGAAGAGAGCTGTTTTATCAGAAACTCCATCTGCGAATCATTCTTGATATCGCCCAACCAGTTTATAGCATCAATAAGTGCGTCTCCTTTCTTGCATTTCTTTACAACTGTCGCACAAACCTTCTGATTTACAAAAGGTTTCATGAGATTAAGAGCCTCAACGCGCACATTTCTGTCGTCACTTATCAATGCTTTATAAAGTTTTGGCATTGCTTTCTCGCCATCAACGGCAACAACGAGTTTCATGCCTGCGATTTTAATTTCAGAGACCTTGCTGTTATAAAGTTTATTAGCTCCTTTTTTAACAATCTTAGCCGTTTCATCATTGGTTTTAATCACCCAAAGCGCATTGTAAATCTCAACTTTAGTCTTATCATCGGCGCCTTTAATCCACGAAATAAGCTCGTTTTCCATGTTCGACATACCGAGTTTGCCGACAGCATAAGCCAAAGCCGCCTTATATCTCAAATTGTTTTGATTTTTAATAATATATTTTTCAATATAGCCTTCACTACCCGGTATATCGCCAACCGTCCTGATAGCATAATCCGCAATCGACTCATTATCAACTAATTCAAAAATTTCATAAGCGTCTTCTTTCGAACAGAAAATCGGCAATAAAGAGAACATAAACTCCCTGTTTTCTTTATTATTAAACTTTTCAGCAAAAGAAATTATCGATTTCTTAAGAGCATTCTTAGAGTCGCTATCTCCTGTAAATTTAGCGTCTTTCGCAAGGCTGTCGAGGGTTCTCTTCGCTTCAGCGACCACGTTTTTATCCGTGGATTTTAGTTTTTCTAAAATTTCAATTACACAATCCTCTCTATTACATCTTACTTTTTTTGAATTTTGGGCGAAAACGACCGACGGAAGCAATGCCATCAAAACAAAAACAACGATAATTTTTTTCAACATTTTCATAAAACCTTTTTATTAAATCTTTAATATTCAATATTTTACAAAGTTCACACTTATCTTCTCGATAAAACTTTTCAAATTACAAATATAACAATTAAAACGCAAGTCACATCATAAAATTTTGTATTTTTGCAACGATATTATGACAACAAGTATTTCTACAAAGGAAATTTGGCGTATCGCGGTTCCGATTATGATCGGAAACCTTGCGCAGACGCTCATCACGTTCACCGACACCGCGTTTCTGGGACACCTCGGAATCGTGGAACTCAGCGCGTCGATGATGGCGGGCATGTATTATTTCGTGTTCACCACCATGACAATGGGCTTAGCTATTGGTATTCAGATAATTATAGCGCGACGCTTCGGCGAGCAACAATACGATAAAATCGGCAGCATCTTCCAACACGGGACAGCGGCGATACTTGTCTTCGGACTGCTTTTGTTCCTGATAATGAGGCTATTTTCTGGCATGCTCCTCGACTTCATCATCGACTCGGAGAACATCTACGCAGGCGCCATGGAATACATCAGCGTGCGACAGTTCGGCATCGTTTTTGTGTGCATGAACTACCTCTTCCGCTCGTTGTACACAGGGCTTTCCTTCACGAAAGTCATCACTTACACCACCATCGTCATGGCAGTCGTCAATATCGTGCTCGACTACTGCCTTATCTTCGGCAATCTGGGTTTTCCGGCAATGGGTATTGCAGGTGCAGCACTCGCCTCTATGATCGCCGAGATTTCCGCCACGACGTTCTTCTTCTTGTACACTTATATTAAATTAGGCAACGATAAATACGAGCTTTTCAAACATCACGGCATCAGCAAAGAATTGATTGTCAACATCTTCAAGGTCTCAACGCCAACGATGTTCCAGAAACTTTTCTCGTTCAGTGCATGGTTCATCTTCTTCATCATGGTCGAGAAAATGGGCGAGCAAGCCATCGGCATCTCGTCGATAGCACGCAGCATCTACATGATTCTGTTCATTCCGGTCTTCGGATTCCTGTGCACTTCCAACACTTTGACTAGCCGCGTCATCGGAGCGGGACACGCCGACGAGGTAATGAAAATTGTGTTCCGAATCGTTTTCAACTGCATATTATGCTGCATCCCGCTGATTCTGTTGTGCGCGTTCTTCCCTATCACGGTTATGAGTATCTACACCGACGATATGGCACTCGCAAACGCAGCTTTACCTTCCATTTACGTCATCTTCGGCGCCATCATATTCCAAGCCATAGGAGCGGTTACATTCGAATCGGTGTCGGGAACCGGCAACACCAACGCGGCACTCTGGCTTGAATTCGGCATCCTGATCCTCTACATCGCCTATATCTGGATGCTGACACGTCTCACAACAAAAGTGGAATGGGTATGGACATGCGAATATATTTACGGAGGCTTAATCGCCTTAAGCTCAATACTTTATATTAGATTAGCAAACTGGAAAAAAATAAAAATATGAAAAAAATAGAAATCCGCGACTTCGAGCTTTACACCACGGGTATCATCAGCATTGCGTGGAAAGACGGAAAGAAAGACATGTTTTTGAACGTCGACCTCGACCTTGCCGCAATGATGAAGCTGTGCAAAATCGAAGGCATCTCATACGAAACAGTGCAGAAACTCTCGGCCGACCAGAAGCCTCTGACATTCCACAAAGCATCTGTTTATCTCTTCCAGGAGGACGACCGTCCAGGCCAGTACTGCCTCAGTGAAGCAATGTTCGAAGACGATGGAATCGACATCTACTACTGCGAAATCAAAGGCTAACGATATCTTACCCGACCTCCCCGACTTCGTCGCCATCGACTTTGAAGCCGCCAACGGCGCGACAACTAGCGTTTGCAGCATGGGTGTCGTCATCGTGCGTGACCGCGAGGTCGTGGAGGAGTTTTACAGCCTGGTGAAGCCTGTGCCGAACTACTACGACTTCTACACCACCAAGATTCACGGGCTCAAGAAAAAAGACACCGACGACGCTCCAATTTTCCCGCAGGTCTGGAATCAAATAGAAAAGAAAATCAAGGGATTGCCGTTCGTGGCACACGGCTACGAGTTCGAGAAGCGTTGCCTGAACTCGCTCTTCGAATACTACAAAATGGGACGCAAACGATTCAAGATTTACGACACCAAACGCGCCTCAGAAATCGTCTTTCCCGACTTGGAAAACCACAAACTTCAAACTGCTGCCTCAGCCTGCGGCTACGATTTCACCAAAAAGAACAAACATCACAATGCGTTGGCGGATGCGGAGGCGTGCGCGGCTATCGCTATTGAAGTCTTTCAAAACGACTCCACATCCTACATAATTAAATCCATTTAACCAACGGCAAATCCTGTCGGTGCGGCAGCATCACGTTGGTCGGGAAGATTCTAAACGTGTAGTGGAACACCCCTGCCCTGTTGATTTGCAGGCTTATGTAATAGCGCACCCAGCCATCTCCGGAATCGACCAGTTGCAGCTTATCGACACGTATAAGTTTGTCTATCACGTCGTTAGTTTTTGCAGCGGCGACCATCTCTATGCCGACATCGCCTTTCTTCAATCCTGGCGTATTCAACGTGATTTCAGCAATCATAACATCACCGAAGTTCAGCGGACGCACATCAGGATCCGGCACCTTGATGGATTCCACCTCAATCTTATCCCAGTTAGCCTGAATATTACGCTTCCATTCGACGATTTCAAACGCCTTGGCATATCTGTTCTCCTTCATCCAATTGGTGCGCTCGATGAGTTTGTTGTAATACTGGCTGAAATAATCGTCAAGCATGCGTTTCATGGTGTAGAACGGCGCAATCTGCATCATGTCGTTCTTCATATACTGGATCCACTCTGTCGGCACACCGTCTTTATCTCTCTTGAAATACAACGGAATAATCTCATTTTCAAAGGTGTTGTAAATCGTCTCGGCATCGAGTTCATCCTGATAATGCTGATCGTCGTAAGTGCGCTCCTCTTTGATAGCCCAGCCTGCCTTCGGACGATAACCCTCAGCCCACCAGCCGTCGAGCACCGAGAAATTGAGCGTTCCGTTCATCGCAGCCTTCTCGCCCGACGTTCCGGAAGCCTCCAGTGGACGTGTCGGTGTGTTCATCCAGACATCGACACTCGAGGTCAACAACTTACCGATCTCCATGTCATAGTTATTGAGGAACAGCACCTTACCGATAAATTCCTTCCTCCTGCTTACCTCGATGATATTCTTGATCAAATCCTGACCTGCTTTGTCGTTCGGGTGTGCCTTACCTGCAAACAGGAAGATGACCGGACGCTTCGGGTCGTTGACGATTTCCGCCAATCTCTCAAGATTTCCGAAAAGCAGATGCGCGCGTTTATAGGTGGCGAAACGTCTCGCAAAACCGATAATCAAAGCGTTTTCATTGAGTTTATCCAATGTCTCGATGATGAGTTTCGGGCTCTCCGAACGACGACGCATATCATCGGCAAGTTTTACCTTTATAAACTCAATCAGATTGTGTTTCAACTCTTTACGAATCTTCCAGAACTCACTGTCCGTCACATCCTGAATCTTCTTCCAAACTGTCGGGTCCGACTGGTTGGCAAGATAATCCTCGCCCAGCACCTTATTATATAAGCTCTGCCAGTGCTTGTCGGCCCACGTCGGGAGATGCACGCCGTTTGTGACGTAGCCGATATGGTTCTCCTCGGCGAAATAGCCAGGCCACATCTGCTGGAACATCTCGCGGCTCACCCTGCCGTGAATCTTACTCACCCCGTTGACTTCCTGACTGAGGTTCACCGCCAAAACGCTCATCGAGAACTTCTCGTTAGGGTCATCGTGATGTATGCGTCCCATGTTCATAAACTCCTCCCACGAGATATTAACCCTTGGCGGAAAATGCGACAGGTATGTCCTCATCAAATCCTCCTCAAACGCGTCATGACCTGCCGGAACCGGTGTGTGTGTCGTGAACAATGTCGAAGTGCGCACAAGCTCTTTCGCCACATCAAAGTCAAGGTTGTGTTTTGTGACATAATTACTCAATCTCTCGAGTCCGCAGAACGCCGCGTGACCTTCGTTGCAGTGATATATAGTAGGCTTGATATTCAACGCGTTAAGCATCCTGATACCGCCAATGCCAAGGAACACCTCTTGTTTTATTCGCATCTCGCTGTCACCACCGTAAAGCTGTCCGGTGATGGCTCTGTCTTCAGGTGAATTTTGCTCTATATCGGTGTCTAGCAGATAGAGACTTATCCTTCCCACTCCAACTTTCCACACTTTCGCGTATACGCTCCTGCCAGGGAACGCAATGCTGATCATCACCCAATTGCCGTCTTCACCACGAACCGGCTCAATAGGCAGCATCGAGAACTTCTGCGGCAGATACTGCGACAGCTGCTCACCCCACACCGACAGCTCCTGATTGAAGTAGCCGTAACGATACAACAATCCGATAGCCAGCAGGTTAGCGTTCGAGTCGGATGCCTGCTTGAGATAGTCGCCTGCAAGGATGCCGAGACCGCCTGAATAAATCTTCAGCGACTTCTGCAAACCGTATTCCATTGAGAAATAAGCGATTTTGTTGTCGTCAGCCGGCTTCACCGACATGTACGCTTTAAATCTGTCATATACTTTATTCAGTCTGGCAATGAATTTCTCGTCTTGCTCAAGGTCATCAATCTGTGACTTCGTGAGGCTATTCATCAAAGCTATCGGGTTCTGCTCGAGACGCTCAAATGCGATAGGATCTAGACTTTCAAACAGTTCGATAGCGTCCACGTTCCAACACCACCACAGGTTATTAGCGAGCTCCTGCAACTTCTTCATCTCATCAGAATACACAGGATCTATCATAATCTTCTTCCATGTAGGCGAATCTTGTTTCTTATAGTCGAAATTCCTTAACAATTCCGAATATCTCCTACTCTGTTTCAGATAATCTTTTCCTCCCGCCTTCTTTACCGCAAGATCATAAGAATTAAAATAATTGATTATCAAGTCTTTCCATGTCAACGACGATGCTATCTCCAAGGCTTGTTTCGAGATCTCAGCCGCTTCTTCGTTTGAATGAGCCGTCATCTTCAACACCACTTTTTCCATCTCGTTGACGACAGAATCTTCGTTTCCTTCTTCCCGATGAACAACCGTAACAGCTTCACTGTCAATCTTTTTACTCTGGATATATTTTCCAAATCCCGACACATCCATTGTTATCGTCGGAATACCATGCGCAATGCTTTCGAGCGGAGTGTACCCCCATGGCTCATAATATGACGGGAACACCGAAAGGTCGAATCCATACAGGAAATCGTTATATTTTATATTGAAAATGCCATCGCTGCCGTTAAGATAAGCCGGAATGAACATCACCTTCACGCGGTCGCCTTCGTTGTTTTGCAAGCCATTGTCGTGCAAGGCATTAAGCACCATATCCCATTGATAATCATGAATATAATGTGTGCAAGGATAGTCAGTGTGGCCTTTTATTTCGACTTCTTTATTAAGACGATGCATCAAATCTTTCGACGGTCCTGCGATGTTGCCCGGAACAGCTATCACCGCTACGATGTCGCGTTTCAGGTTCGCGTCGTGGTTTAGCTTAGCTAACATCTTGATATACAAGTCGATACCTTTATTATGAAACTCGTAGCGACCGCTGTTTATCAACAACATCGAGTCACGAGACACTTCTTTCCCGCAAAGGGCGTCGATTATTTCAAAAACTTTAGCTCTACTCTTGATTCTCAAGCTATCACGGCATTTATCGACCGACTTTTTAAAATCAGAATTGATGCCGTTCATCGTGATAAAATCGGGGTTGCGTTGTAAAAACTGCTCGCATTCCTGAGCTGTAATCTCACTCACTGTGGTGAAGACGTCGGCGTTTTGTGCTGATTTCATCTCCATCGACTGCTGCGAAACGATGTTGAAACGGCTCGCCATCGTCTGCCAGTTGTATGATCTGAGGTCACGATAAAGCGGCAGTCCGTTGCCACTTATCGCTCTTCCCAAATATGTCGCATGGGTCGTGAAAACCGTTGAGATATAAGGACAATGCTCTTTGATATAAAGCACGCCGGCGCCAGTCATCCACTCATGAAACTGCGCCACCACGCTGTCGTCCTGCCCCACATTCCACTCCACAAAATTCTCTATGACCTTTCCCGCGGCATATCCAAACACCACCGGCTCTATATAATCCCACTGACCCTGAATGGAGTCGAGCTGATACTTCTCCCAAAGATGCGCCAATATATCATTCTTCATGGAATACATCGAGGTATAGTCGATGAGGATGGCCATCGGTTTGGCTGAAATTTTCCATCTTCCGATACGAACCTTCACGCCAAGCTGCTCCGACACCTTCTCGCGCCACTCAGGAAACAGCGACTGATCCTCAACAAAATACATAGTCTCATGGGCTTCCTTCACTACGTCAGGACCAATCGTAATATAATGATCGTCAAGAAGTTGCTTCAATTCCTCCGCTTTAGTCGAGATGACGGTATAAATACCGCCCACCATGTTACAAACTTCCCAACTCGTCTCAAATAAATAATCTGTCCTCTTTTTCATATTTTTATATTATTTCATTCTATTTATAAAATCTGTTAAAATGTTCATGTAATTGATGTAATAATCGTATGGCGTCCCGCCCTGATGCTTGGTGCACATCGCGGAAAAATTCTCTGCCGCCTGGAGTGCACGCCAATCACGCATAAGTTCTTCATCCTTAGAGGTTTTCACCTTCTTGAAGCAGCCATATAATGTCGCCAAAGCGTCGTCCTGCATGTCGTTGCCCATCCAGTTCGAGAGGTCGCGTTCCTCATCCTGGCACGACAACGGAATAGGTGCGTCAAACACTCCCGTAGGCTGCAGCTTGTCGACAATCTGATGTGGCGTAACAAATTGAAAATCAGTATTTTTCAAGACAGCATCAGGCAGATAATTCATAAACTCAAAGATGCCTGTCGAAACGTCCAAGGCCTCGCCAAAGGTCTCGTAATCAACGAAAACATTAACAATTTCCTCCTCTTTCGGTATCGAGTTGAGCATGTCGACGAAATCCTCAACCTTCAAATTCCCGTTAGCAAACTTCAAAGCTATCTCGTCGCTCATCTTCCAATTACGCAACATCACCTTCAATTTTGGATTTATTGCATTGACGTACAGATAGTTAGGACTCTTCCAACCGAGCACGTGCTTCGCTCCTTCCGTCAGCATCAGGTCGAAGCCCATCTCAGCCACATCAGCTCCTATCTCGTTGGAATAAATAAGCTCAGTGTTATGGAAAGTCTTCGTTCTGACACCAAAAACATCTTTCATAAGTCGTTTGTGTTCAGCGACTTCCATCTTGAAAGCGTCTTTATTCATCAGCGAGGCCACAGAGTGCGAATATGTCTCCGCAAGCACCTCCACGTTACCGGTGGCAACGAGCTTTTTAAAGCTGTCAAGCGCATACGGAGCATACGTCTCCATCTGTTCGATGGCTATGCCCGAAAATGAAATCGCAAACTTCATTTTATTTCCAAGTTCCGCTATCTTCTTGAGCATCAGGTTATTCATCGGAAGATAGCATCTCTCAGCCACGCGCTGCATCGTGATGCGGTTGTTATAATCGTCATAGTAAAAATGACGTTTTCCGATATCGAAGAAACGATATGTGCGAAGCCTATATGGCTGATGCACTTGGAAATAGAAACATAAACTTCTCATATCTTATCTTAAATTTATTGCTAATTCATAAACATTTTTAATTTTTTTCGCGGCGTACTCCCATTTCAGGTTGTCGACCTCTTCCTTTCCTTCATTACGGAAAACATCGCTCACGGCTTTGTATTTACACAATCCGTAGATAGCGTCGGCGAGGCCGTTGATGTCCCAGAAGTCGACCTTCAAAGCGTGCTCCACGACCTCCGAAACGCCCGACTGTTTTGAAATGACAACCGGCACTTTCAGACGCATGGCCTCAAGTGGTACAATACCGAAAGGCTCTGATATTGAAGGCATTACGAATACATCTGTCATGGCGAACATCTGATCGACGTCGTTGCCTTTCAAGAATCCTGTGAAGTGGAAATTCGCTCCTATCTTCAGCTGCGCCACACGTTTTATCATCTTCTGCAAGAGGTCGCCAGTGCCCGCCATCACGAAATGTATGCTCGGGTCGACCTGCAAAATCTTGTAAGCGGCTTCAACGAAATATTCCGGGCCTTTCTGGTAAGTGATACGTCCGAGGAACGTCACCACCTTGTTCTTCAGACCGCTGCGCTCGTATTCGTCGAGTGACTTGTCGCTCGGCTCCACAGCGTTGTGCACGGTAATCACTTTTTCAGGATTGATGCCGTATTTCTCGATGACGATGTTTCTCGTCCAGTCGCTCACCGTGATTACGAGGTCTGCCGCCTCCATTCCGCGTCGTTCAATGGCGTAAACGTCGGTGTTGATGTTCTCGCCCGAACGGTCGAACTCCGTGGCGTGCATGTGCACCACCAAAGGCTTTCCTGTCGTCTCTTTCGCGGCGATTCCAGCCGAATATGTCAGCCAGTCGTGGGCATGGATGACGTCGAAATCGTATTTTGTGGCAAGCGACGAGCCTATCAAAGCGTAACGCGCGACCTCTTCCATCAGGTTGGCGCCGTATTTGCCCGAGAACTCGTATCGTGGCGCAAACACCGAGCTACGGAAGCCTCTTGTAGCATGTCTCTGCTCTTCAAACATCAGCTCGTACTGCTCTGGCCCCACGTAAGGAATGATGTTCGAGCCGATTTCCATGTATTGCACTCTGTCCCAATAGCTTCGCTCCGTCTCATGGTCGATGTCGACGGTCACGTCGCTGGCGTTGAGAAGACGCACACTCGTCTGATCCTCATCGCCATGAGCCTTAGGCACCACAAAAAGCACCTCCACGCCGTTCTTGGCAAGACCTTTTGTCATGCCGAAACACGCTGTTCCGAGACCGCCCGTGATATGAGGCGGGAACTCCCAACCAAACATCAAGACTCTCATAATTTTATGTTTTTTGAGTTATCATTACCGTAGACATGATGAATCGCATACAACGGGTCATCATTCTTCAGGTAATTAATCACATGATTCAAATACAATAACGCCGCCACGCTCGTCGACTGCGAAATACAGCCACGAGCCTCATGAGGCGGATTGCCGTCATAGATCTCAGAAATGCTGCCGATGCCATTCTCGAAGATAGCCGTCTCAAAGCCGTTGTAAAGATCCTCAAGATACGGAAGCGCCGTTCTGCCATAAATTCGAACGCACAAATCGGTGTAAGGCATTATGAGCCAAGGGAATACTGTTCCCATGTGATAGGCTTGCTCACGCTCACGATGGTTGCCGATGGTCACGCCTTTATAATGCTCATCACGTGGCGACAGCGAACGTAATCCCCTGATTGTCAGCAATTCAGAACGTGTTAAATCCAAGATACGTTTCTTCATCTTGTCGTCGAGAGGCGAATAACGCAGCGAGCCTGCCAGAAGCATGTTAGGTCGCACCATCTCGTTTTTCTCCTTCTCGTTCACAAAATCGTAAAACATATCTTTCTTTTCGTCATAAAACACAGGCAAGAACGACTTTTCGACCTTGTCGGCGACATCCTGCCATGTCTTCAGATGCGGATTCTTTTTGTCGGCAGCTTTCAGAAGCTCGACGCCATAACGTAAAGCGTTGTACCACAATCCGTTGACCTCGATAGCATATCCTGTTCTTGGTGTCCAAGGCTTGCCGTCGCAGAACACGTTCATCCATGTGAGGGCAAGGTTCTCATTGCCTGCGTAAAGCAAACCGTTTTCCTGCGCCTTCACATTGAAATCGGTGCCGTTGATGAAGCTGTCGAGTATTGTGGTGATGACTTTGCCGTATTCACGCCATATCGCCTTTCTTTCTTTGCCCAGCATCGACTCATATTTCTGTAGGTCAACGAAGAACCATAGCGGCGAGTCAACTGCCGTGTAATAAAGACTCTTTTGATAGTATTTATGGGGAAAGAAAGCGCCTTGCATCCTCTCGATGAAATATTTCAGCAACTCTTTGAATGTCTTCTCGTCGTTGTTTGCCAGACAGATACCAGGCAGCGAGAGGAAGGTGTCACGGCTGCATGAGCCAAACCATGGGAAGCCGGCGAACATTCGGGTTCCTTTATCACTTTTTATAACAAACTGCTGTGCCGAGTTCTGCAGACAATGCTCGAAGCTGTTACGTGGAATGCGGTGTTCTATCTGGTTTTCGAACTGTTTCTTAAACATGGCGGGATTCTTTTCCTCCACACCCGCCGACACCACGATGCAATCGCCTTTCTTCATCGCAACCTCGAAGAAACCAGGCACGTAGAGGTCTTCCACGGCATCGTAGCCACGCTCGAACTCGCGGATATAAAACACGTTTTTATACCAAAGCGGGCAATGCGTGTATTCGTTAGCTTTTGAGATCTGGAAGCACAGCGTGTCGTAGTTCTCATACATCTTCCATGCCGCGCCATTTTTCAGAGTCATGTATCTACGGTTGGCATCGTAGTTCTCGTGTGTCAGCATGTGGACGTTACGGAACGCAAGGAACGGCATCAGACGCAGCTTGATCGGTTGCGCCGCCTCTTCTAAAGTGTAGCGAATAAGGATTCGGGGTTCTTTCTCCTCGAAGATATACTCTTTTGTGAGGATGGAGCTTCCCACGCGGTATTTCAACTTAGGAATCGGTTCTGCCGTAAACTCACGCAGATACTTGTGTCCTCGCGGCGCAACCGTCCCGTCCTGATATTCACGCACTCCAAGATGAAACTCTTCCTTGTTTGCAATAATCGTCTCGTCAATCGACGACAGCAGCACGTGGTTGTTGTTGTCGAGCTGAGGCTGCGGAACCACCAACAGTCCATGGTATTTCCTTGTGTTACAGCCGATTATCGTTGTGTTGTAAAAAGCCCCCGAACGGTTGGAGCGCAGAATCTCCTTGTTCATGGTAAACTCCAGGTTCACCAGTTGCCGTTTGTCGAAAGAGATATATGCCATTTCTTTAAAGTTTGAAGTTTGAAGTTTGAAGTTTGGAGTTAAAAGCCTCCGACAACAAAATTCAAAATTATTGGAACTGCAAATATATGATATTACATTTAAAAAAACAAGAAAAAAAGTGATTTTTTGACCATATTTTTCTTATCTTTGCAACTCGTACAAATATCGTAAAATCATGAAATTTAAAAACTCTTTAATCGTTTTGGCAATGAGTATGATTGGTTTAACTTCTTGCAATTCAGAGAGTCACGACAAAAATCCGTTTTTATCCGACTATGGCACTTATCTCGAGGCGCCGGCTTTCGATAAGATAAAAAATGAGCATTATCTGCCTGCTTTTATCGAGGGGATGAAACAGCAAAAAGCCGAAATCGAAGCGATTTGCAACAACACCGAAACCCCAACTTTCGAAAACACCATCTGGGCTTACGACAAATCGGGCGAGCTGCTCGGCAAGGTCGGCGGAGTGTTCTTCAACATGATGGAATGCATGAACAACGACGAGATGCAGAAGATCGCTGAAGAGGTGATGCCTCTCATGACAGCTCACGGAGATGATATCGCGATGAATCCCGTGCTTTTCAAGAAGATTAAATATGTTTACGACCACCGCGCCGAGATGAACCTCGACGACCAGCAAAACCGCGTGGTTGAGAAATATTACAACGACTTCATCCGCAGAGGCGCCAATCTGAACGAGGAAGACCAGACGAAACTGCGTGAAATAAACGAAAAACTATCGATTTTGAGTCTGCAGTTCGGCAACAACCTCCTAAAAGAAAACAGCAACTTCAAGCTCGTCATCGACAATGAGAAAGACCTCGCCGGATTGCCACAAAGCAGCATCGACGCAGCCGCCGAACAGGCCAAGAAAGACGGCATGGAAGGCAAATGGGTGTTTACATTGAGCAAACCGAGCCTCATCCCATTCCTGACATACGCCGAAAACTCGATGTTACGCAAAAAGATGTACGATGCATATTATAACCGCGGCGACAACAACAACGAGTACGACAACAAGGCCATCATAAAGGAAATGCTGGCGTTGAGACTGCAGAAGGCACAGCTTTTCGGTTACGACAACTACGCAAACTATGTTTTGGCCGTCAATATGGCAAAGGACGACAAAACCGTCGACAAATTCCTCAGCGACATCTTCAAGGCCGCTAATGAATTAGCCAAGAAGGAATTGGACGAAATGAGCCACATCCAATATCTTGAAGTGCTTGCGGAAGAAAAAAGATTGTCGGAACAAGAAGGCATGGTTGTTTCCTTGTGCGATTACAATGTTGAACGTTATGACTGGTGGTATTACTCGGAGAAACTCCGCAAGGCAAAATATGACTTCGACGAGAATCAGATTCGCCCTTACCTCTCATTGGACAACGTTCGCAACGGTATGTTCATGGCAGCCAATAAGTTATACGGCGTCACTTTTGAAAAGAGAACCGATATCCCAGTCTATTTTGAAGGCGTCGAGACCTACGAGGTGAAAGACTTTGACGGCTCGACATTAGGTCTTCTTTACCTCGACTTCTATCCGCGCGAGTCGAAAAGCAGCGGTGCATGGTGTACCTCGTTCCGCGAAGGTGGCTACGACATCAACAATGTGTGGCATCCTGCTCTTATTCAATTGGTTATGAACTTCACGCCGGCATCGGGCGACACCCCTGCCCTCCTCGACTGGGACGAGACAGAGACCATGTGGCATGAGTTCGGACACTCGCTGCACGCCTTCTTCTCGAAAGGGAGATACAGCAGAACCTGCGGCAACGTGCCTCACGACTATGTGGAACTTCCGTCGCAGATCATGGAAAACTGGGCCGGCGAACCTGAGGTTATTAGAATGTACGCTAAACACTACCAGACTGGCGAGGTCATGCCTGACAGTCTCATTGAAAAGATTGAAAACAGCGCTTTGTTCAATCAAGGATTCAATACCACAGAGCTCATCGCGGCTTCAATTTTGGACATGAGATATCACGAATTGACCAACCTCGATGAAATCAATAATCTTGACGTTGACGAATTTGAAAAAGCTCAAATGAAAGCCATCGGCCTGATTCCTGAGATTCAGCCACGCTACCGCAGCACAAATTTCGGTCATGTGTTCAGCGGCGGCTACAGCGCAGGATATTACGCCTACACCTGGGCCGAAGTTCTCGACAAGGACGCTTTCAACTTCTTCAAAGAATCGGGCGATTTGTTTAATCCAGAGCTTGCCAAATCATTCAGAATCAACTGCTTGCAAGAATGCGGCAACGATGAAGGCATGGTTCAATACAAGAAGTTCCGCGGTCAAGAGCCGAGCATCGAGCCTTATTTGAAAGCACGCGGTTTGAAATAACATAAATCATTGACAATCATGACAGTAGACCTCTTTGTATCTTGTATTATCGACCAGTTTTATCCGACGACGGCGATGAACACCCTGAAGCTGCTGAAGGCGGCTGGCGTCGAGGTGGAATATAATCCTGACCAGACTTGCTGTGGAAAATTCGCATTCAACAGCGGCTATGTCGAGGAGGCAAGGACTCTTGCCGAGAAGTTCATCAACGATCTCAACAACAACCGCCCTATCGTAGGCATCAGCGCGTCGTGCGTAGGATTCATCAAGACGAGATACAAAGAGATTTTCCACAACTCGAGTTTTCACCTCAAATGCAAGCAATTTGTAGGAAACATCTACGAAATAACAGATTTCCTTGTAAACAAATTACATAAGGACTGTTTTGAAGCCGTTTTCCCGCACAAAGCGGCATATATCGACTCATGCTCAGCTTTACGCGAACTTGGTCTGAAAAACGAGGCGCGCCAATTGCTCAATAATGTCTTCGGACTTGAACTTGTGGAGCTGAAACATCCTGAAATCTGCTGCGGAATGGGAAAAGGCCTGTTTGCAGTGCAACACGAGACAATCTCGTCTTCTTTGGCCGACCAAAAGCTTAAAGACGCCATCGATGCAGGTGCTGAGTATCTGATTACCAACGACATATCGTGCCTCATGCATCTCGATTCATATGCCAAGAAGCAGGGATTACCGATTAAGGTTATTCACATTGTCGATGTATTGACTAACGGCTGGGAATAATTTTTTGAAATTCATCCCAAAATCCCGGATACGATTTTGAAACAACTTCGGCGTTATTGATTTCAATGGCTCCGATTTTCATTGCGAGAGGCGCCAATGCCATAGCGATACGGTGGTCATTGTGGGAATCGAAAACGATGGCAGACGTTTCGTGCCGGGACATCTCTATACGCGATAATTCCGTTGTCATCGCCGCCACCCGATCCGATTCCTTGTGAATGAGGTTGCGCAAACCCGTGAAACGACCTTCGACTTGCAATCCTGCGCAGGTGGCGGCGATTGTCGGGTACAAATCAGGGTTATTGATGAAATCAAACGTATATACGCAATTGCGACGGTTTTGAGACGTTTCGGGAGCCTCTACATGTTCAATAACAACATCATCACCATCCTGTATTGATTTTACACCGAAATTTTCGAACCAATTTGCAACGATGGCGTCACCTTGTTTGGAATCCAGATGCAGGTTACGCAATCTGGCACGACCGTTTTCGCTGAGGGCAACTATTTCGTACCAATATGATGCGCAAGTCCAATCAGATTCGACAATATATTCAACATCTTGATAATCAGATGGTTCAAGGAAAATATCACGTCCATCACGATGTACCTTGACGCCGAATTTCCGCATCACGTCAATTGTCATGTCGATGTAAGGTAGAGACGACAGGTCGCCGTCCAAATGTAGAGACACACCATAGCACGTCTGTACAATAGGCGTTGCTAACAAAAGTGACGACGCAAATTGCGAACTGCGGGTGATATCAATGTGTATCGGTAGAGACGCACGACCGTGCGTCTCTACAATATTTTTACCATGGATGCGTAACGGCGGAAATCCCTCCTGCCCTATATATTCAATGTCAGCACCAATTTTCCGCAAGGTGTCGACAAGATCGCCTACAGGACGTTGCTGCATGCGGTCTGAACCGGTAAGAACGTGTTCACCGTCACGAACTGCCAATACTGTCGCGAGAAAACGCAGGACGGTGCCAGCGTTAGCACAATCTATTTTTTTAGGATAAGAAGGATAAGAAAAAGAGTTAATAATCTCTTTCAATAACTTGGTGTCGTCGGATTCTGAAAGGTTCTTGATGCGAGGTTTGAAGCCGCCGTAATAGCCTATCATCAGGGCGCGGTTTGACTCGCTCTTGCTGCCCACGAGGTCGACGACGACATCAAAATTTTTATTTATCCCAGTAATTTGTATCATTTTGATATTCAACGAGATAGTTGACAGAATCTATAATATACTTTAAGTCCACAACCACATCATAAACAGGCTTCCCGATGTCTTCAATCAGCACAAAACGTATGTCGCCGCCCTCGTTTTTTTTGTCGTGACGCATGATCTCAATCAATTCGTCAACAGGAATGTCGTTGAGGTTAAATCTGTTGAAATTCTTCGCGTACAAATCCTTGTAAAAAACCGTCCACTTATGGTCTAAATTGCAATATTTTTCAGAAAGATACAATGCCGACACCATGCCAAGCGCCACTCCTTCCCCATGGCGTATCTCCTGATTATGATCTATGAGATATGTTTCTAAAGCATGACCGATTGTATGACCGAAATTGAGAATTTTACGAAGACCCTGCTCTGTCGCGTCGTTTCGAGTAATCTCGTCCTTTACTTCAATCGCCTTGATTATAAAAGTAGGATCAAGAGGATATTTCGCTTCCAAAAAACTTTTGTCGACGATGAAACCGTATTTGATGATTTCAGCGAGACCCGACAGCACCTCTCTTTTCGGCAATGTTTCAAGAAAATCGAACAAAACCACCACCGCGAGCGGCTGCGAGAAAACACCAATTTGATTTTTAAGTCCCTGGAAATCAATGCCTGTCTTACCGCCTACTGCTGCGTCTATCATTCCCAACAGCGTTGTCGGGATGTTGATAAAATCGATTCCACGCTGATAGCACGATGCCACAAAACCTCCTATGTCGGTAACCATGCCACCGCCTAAGTTTATCAGCAAAGACTTTCTATCAGCATGATTATCAACGAGTTGTGACCAAATAAACTGAACTGTTTCAATGTTTTTGTTTTGCTCGCCAGAAGGAATTACAATTTTTATAACATCTTGTAAATCAATGTCTTTTAAAGTCTGAAGACAATATTTCTCTGTGTTCTCATCCAACAACAAAAAAGTTTTGGTGTGAGAAGAAACGAGATTTCTTAATTGTTCGATGTCGTTTTTATATAGTATCATTTTTGTGTCGCCTTACGGCGAAAAATCTTTCAAAATCTATTTTAAAAATCTTTAAATTAACTGATTAACTGATCAACTGATTAACTGAACAACTTCAAACTTCAAACTACTCAATAATTGTGCATTTGATTATTCTTGCATTATCGCTGTCTCCCAAGGCTATCTCAACCTTAATGAAATGCTCTGGCATAAGCGGATCGATGAGTTCCGGCCACTCCAGCAAACATAATCTGCCGCTATAGAAATAGTCCTCGTAGCCGATGTCGTAGACTTCCTCCAATTTCTTGATTCTGTAGAAATCGAAGTGGAAAATCGAGCCTTCTATCGGCGTAGGATATTCATTTACAAGGGCAAAGGTCGGACTGTTGACTTCGTCGGTCACGCCAAGTTTGTGGCACAGATTCTTGATTAAAGTCGTCTTGCCAGCACCCATCGAACCATAAAAAGCGATAATATTCGATTTATCTCGCCAACTTATCAATAAATCAGAAATCTGCGAAAGCTCGTCTACACTGTTGATTATGAACGTTTTTTCCATCATTTTGCCTTCAGATATGCGACAGGAATCATCATCTCATTCATGGAGATACCGCCATGTTGGAAGGTGTTCCTGTAATAATTCACGTAATAATTGTAATTGTTAGGATATGCGAAGAAATCATTGGAACGCGCGAACACGTAAGAAGTCGACACATTGATTCGAGGCAGGAAAATCTTCTCTGGATCTTTCACTTCAAAGACCTCTTTTGCATTGTAATTCAATGATTTACCGTATTTATATCTCAAGTTCGTGTTCACTGCTTTGTCGCCCAGAATCTTCACAGGATTTTTCACCCATACAGAACCATGGTCGGTGGTGACAATGGCGTCGCAGCCTTTTTGAGAAATGAATTTCATCATGTCGAACAGCGATGAATGTTCGAACCACGACAGCATCAGCGAGCGGTATGCCACTTCGTCGTCGGCGAGCTCACGGATAATCTCCATCTCGGTACGGGCGTGCGAAAGCATGTCGACAAAGTTGTACACGATGACGTTTAACTTATTCTGCATCAGGTTGTTCATCTGCTCGTAGAGCTTCTTTCCTGCCGCCAGATTCAGCACTTTATTGTAGGAATATTTGATGTTCTTACCATATCTGCGCAGCTGTTCACCCAAAAGTTCGCCTTCAAACTGGTTCTTTGTTCCTTCATCTTCTTCGTCGGTCCAATATTTCGGGTAATGACGACGGATTTCAAGCGGCATCAGCCCCGCGAAGATAGAGTTACGCGCATATTGCGTGGTAGTCGGCAGTATGCTGTAATAGATATCATCGTCAGCGACACGGAAATAGTTCTCAATCAAAGGCTGTATAGCTTTCCACTGGTCGTAGCGTAAATTGTCTATAAGAATAAAAAACAACGGCATTTCGCTATTTTCAAGACGCGGGAACACCTTATCCTTCATCACGGTGTGCGACATCGTCGGCTTGTTGACACCCTTACCCGACACCCAGTCGCAGTAATTTTTCTCCACGTAACGCGAAAATTGCGTGTTTGCCTCCTGTTTCTGCATGAAAAGCACCTCTTTTATGCCTTCGTCGGTGGATTTTTGCAGCTCAAGCTCCCAACGCGTGATGTTTTTGTAAACCCCAACCCATTCGTTGTGGTCAAGATTGTTGTTCAGATCCATTCCAATTTTACGGAACTCCTGCTGGTATTTGGATGTCGACTTCTCATCGACGAGCTTTTTATTCTCAAGATTACGCTTCAGCGAAAGCAAAATCTGGTTCGGGTTGACCGGTTTTATGAGGTAATCGGCTATATTGCTGCCGATAGCGTCCTCCATGATGCGCTCCTCCTCGCTCTTCGTAATCATCACGACAGGCAGATTCGGAAACTCAGCCTTAATCTTCTCCAACGCCTCAACGCCTGATATTCCAGGCATCTGCTCGTCAAGGAAAACGATGTCGAAATGCCCGTCACGCACCATCTCCACCGCGTCGCTGCCGTTGTTGGCGGTCTCCACTTCATACCCCTTCTGTTCTAAAAACATAATATGCGGCCTGAGAAGTTCAATCTCATCGTCAGCCCAAAGAATTCTTGTGTTTGCCATAACTATTATTTTTTAATAGAACGTGAAAGGTCGCTTAATGTTTTACAAATCTTAAAATAATTTCAACTGAATCGACATATTGAACGTTTTGCGGTGATACGGCGACATTCCGTGTTCCGCCACAGCGTTTTTGTGCTCAATCGTCGGATAGCCTTTATTCTGTTTCCAATTATATGCAGGATATTGATTATCAAGCTCTTGCATGATATGATCACGAGTCGTTTTCGCCAAGATGGAAGCCGCCGCGATAGCCTGATATTTCGCGTCACCGCCTACGATGCACTGATGTTTTATGTCGTGATATTTGTTGAAACGATTTCCGTCGATGAGTAGCAGCTCAGGGCGTATTTTAAGCTGGTCGATGGCACGATGCATTGCCAAAAACGAAGCATTAAGGATATTGATTTCGTCGATTTCCTCGGCCGAAACGATACCCACACCATAAGCCGCCGCATTTTCCAACACTTTGATTCTCAGCTTTTCACGTTGTTTCTCGGTAAGTTTCTTTGAGTCGTCGAACTCCGGGAAATCCATGCCTCGGGGCATAATCACAGCGGCAGCGACCACCGGACCGGCAATACAACCACGACCAGCTTCATCACAGCCCGCTTCAACAAGATCTTCGGTAAAAAAAGGCTTTAAGTTCATAACACTACACCAAACAGCGGCAAATATTGGTTTACAATAATCACAAGCATCATTACAACTATTACAATATCCATGATTTTTGTTTTTTTAACATAGCAGAGAACCATGGAGACAAAAGTCGCCAACACCATGAATATCAATCCGTTATACATTACAGGTTTCTGCATGAAAAGCATCACAAAACCAAAGAAAAACAGCCATATCGTTTCGCTTACCTTTTTTCTTGTAGCCACGGAATTGTCCATTTTATCCGACATAATTACCATAAGCGACAGCCATGTCAACGCCAAAACTATCACCAAAACCACAAAATCAGCAGTCTTCACCCCCAATTTTTCAAGTCCCATCTCATTGAATGACAACAGATAAGTATTTATATTTTCAACCAAAGTATGATTAAAATAAAAAAGGACAAGCAATATGAAATACGGGAAAAAGAAACCTAAAACAGGAATCAGATAATGCTTCAATTCCTTAAAATCCATTATCGAAATCGAAACTAACACCCAGAAAATCAATATGATAGCCGGAAAATAAAACATTGACGCCAGCGCGATGAAAAATCCCGAGTTCATGAGATACATCTCCGGCCTGTCGACCTGATAGATAAGATACATCGTCTGTATCGCTATCATGATAAACGGACTGGCGAGTAAAAACGGATAATATTCGTCCTGCATCGGGATACAGCACATGCAAAGTACAAAAACAAACGCCCCTATGCTGCTGTTTCGCGTAACAAACTGATTTACAGACAGCATCGAGTTAAAAAAGAGCACATTTACAATAAAAACCACAAATGCAAGTATCGAAATCACGACACTCGAATGGCCGCAAATGTTAACAATTATGTTGTAGAGAGGCGTTATCGGATTTTCGACAGCTATCTCGTAAGCCTGTGAGATAAACACAGGGAGCCACAGCACCACTATCAGCAGCACTATCACAACAAGTTGTGCTATGTAACTGTGTTTGAAGAACTTAAGCATTGTAATTCATCAAATCCAAACCGATGTCGTGACGATAGTTTTTGCCTTCAAACACAATTTGTTTCGCATTATGATAAGCTTTTTCCCTCGCTTCTTCAATGTTTTTGCCGTGCGCTGTCACTGCGATGACGCGACCGCCTGATGTAACTATGTCGTTACCGTCAAATTTAGTGCCGGCATGAGCCACAACGCAGCAAGGGCAAACGTTTTCAAGTCCGGTAATCTTCATTCCTTTCTTGTAAGCCTCAGGATAACCGCCAGAAACAAGCATCACCGTGACTGAAGTCTCCTTACTTGCTTGATAATGAGCCTCTTTAAGCTTTCCTAAAGCACATTTTTCGAGCAGTTCAGCGAAGTCAGAGTCGATGCGAGTCATCACACCTTCAGTCTCAGGATCGCCCATGCGGACGTTGTATTCGATAACGTAAGGGTCGCCGCCGCAGTTCATCAAACCCAAGAAAATGAAGCCTTTATAATCGATTTTCTCGTTTTTAAGACCTTGGATTGTAGGTTTTATGATGCGGTTTTCCACTTTTGCGACAAATTCCGGGGTGACGAAAGGAACTGGAGAAACAGCGCCCATGCCGCCGGTGTTGAGGCCAGTGTCACCGTCGCCAATTCGTTTGTAATCCTTGGCTTCCGGGAGGATGACGTAGTTGTCGCCGTCGGTGAGGACAAACATTGAGACCTCGATGCCTTTCAGGAACTGCTCGATGACCACCTTTGCGGATGCAGAACCGAATTTGCCCGAAAGCATCTCTTTCAATTCAGATTTCGCTTCCGCTAAATCGTCGAGAATCAAAACACCCTTACCTGCCGCGAGACCGTCAGCTTTAAGGACGAACGGAGCCTCAAGCGTTTCGAGATATTTCAAACCATCATTGAGATTTTCAGATGTAACCGTGAAACATTTCGCTGTCGGAATGCCATATTTCTCCATAAACTGTTTAGCGAAAGCCTTGCTGCCCTCGAGTTGGGCGCCTTTCTTGTCAGGACCTATGATTTTCACGTCTTTCAGGTCAGCGTCGGCCTTGAAAAAGTCGACTATTCCATCGACGAGAGGCTGCTCAGGACCCACTACAACTATGTTAATGCGATACTTTAAGACAACATCTTTAATAGATTGAAAATCAGAGAGATTTATCGCTAAATTTTCACCAACAGACGCTGTCCCCGCGTTACCTGGAGCGATATAAACTTTCGACACTCTTTCACTTTGAGCTATTTTCCAGGCAAGAGCGTGTTCACGGCCGCCTGAACCCAAAACCAATATATTGCGTTCCACTGCAGTAATGTACTGTGCTTGAATATCTTTAAAATTCACAGCATCTTTTTTGTTTTCACCAGGATACATGACAATCTCTTCCATATTTTTCAGTTTTTAATTGTTAGCAAATTTTTCAATGACGTTCCACCAGCCTTCGGCGGCTTTGTCCCACGAGAAATCGTTTCGGCGCATTTTCCCATTCTCTATCAACGATTTACGAACATTTTCATCCATCACCAACTCCAATGCGCCAGCTATTGACTCGATATCGAACGGGTCGACGAGCAGTGCCGCATCACCTGCCACTTCGGGCATTGACGTGACATTGGACGTTATCACCGGCACTTCGCACTTATATGCCTCGATAATCGGGATGCCGAAGCCTTCGAAATAAGAGACATAAACAGAAGCAAAAGCCGCCGCTGTGACGCGATGCAGCTCATCAATCTGCAAATGACCCACAAACACCACATCATCTTTATGCTTCATCGCTTCGTAAGCCTTCTGGATAGGCTCTGTCCACCAACGTTTCTCCCCTACTATCAACAACTTAAGGTCAGAACCTGTACGTTCTTTAAAAATGTCGAATGCCGGGAACAATCTCGCCAGATTCTTTCGCGGATGCAGCGAGCCCACAAACATAAAGTATTGATAACCAGCAGTATAGCATTCTCTAACCTGTCGCTTTTCATCTTCAGAAATAGGCTTAAAGCCTTCATTGGCGCCGTTGTAAACAACGTTTATCTTCTCTGGCTCAACGCCATAATTTTCGATGATATCCTGCTTTGAAAACTCCGAAACCGTTATTATTTTATCAGCTTTTTGGGCAAATTTCGGAAAGAATTTTTTGTAATGCCAAAGCGCCAATCTCGGGAAATCCTGCGGAAAATGTTCAAAGTTAATATCATGAAACACAGCTATTTGCGGCGTTTCAGAGCGCAGACTGAGATAAGCGTCGGTTGAGACATAGACATCAGGTTTAATCCTGCGAAGAGCGCGATAAACCGCTATTTCGAAATAGATGATATACAAAAACGGGTGTCTCGCTTGCGGGAAAAGCACCACAGGCTTGACGTTCTCTGAGAAAATGAACTTCGGATCCGGCTTGCGGTCGAAAAAGAAGTAAAATTCGTCGTTCGGGTGCGCCTTCACAATACGGCTAAGGGTTTCGTAGGCCACCCAACCGATGCCTTCGAGCTTGTCTTTCAACAGCAAACGAGTATTTACCGCGATTTTCACTTCGTTAGTTTTTGCAAAGTTACGTTATTTTTTTATTGGTTCAGCAATTTTTGCCGCTAAAAACTGTCTATTCATGCGGGCGATATTCGTCACCGAGATGTTTTTAGGGCATTCCGCCTGGCATGCGTAGGTGTTTGAGCAGCTTCCAAAGCCGAGTTCATCCATGCGAGCCACCATCTTCTGCACCCTATCAGCCGCCTCCACCTGTCCTTGCGGGAGAAGCGCGAACTGCGACACTTTAGCGCCAACGAAGAGCATCGCGCTACCGTTTTTGCAAGCTGCCACGCAGGCACCGCATCCGATGCAAGATGCAGCATCCATCGCAAGGTCCGCATTATGTTTATTAACCGGGATGGCATTGGCATCAGGCACGCCTCCAGTGTGCACTGAAATGTAACCTCCCGCTTGGATGAGTTTATCCAAAGCCGAGCGGTCGACCATCAAATCCTTGATGATAGGAAACGCCTCCGAACGCCACGGCTCCACGGTGATGGTGTCGCCGTCCTTGAACTTACGCATATGCAGCTGGCACGTCGTGGTGTTCTTGAAACGTCCGTGAGGATGACCGTTGATATATAATCCGCAGGCGCCGCAGATACCCTCGCGACAATCGTGGTCGAAGGTGACAGGGTCATCGCCTTTGAGAACAAGCTGTTCGTTGAGAATATCCAACATTTCCAAAAACGAGGCTTCTGCCGGAACGTCATTTAATTGATATTCAACGAATTTGCCTTTGGAAGAGGCATTGCGCTGGCGCCAAATCTTTAATCTTATATTCATATCTCGTATCTTTCTTTTTGCAGGAGATTTCTCCACTTCACTTCGCTTCGGTCGAAATGACGGAAAAAACTACTTGTAATTTCTTTGTTTCAGTTCAACATTTTCAAATTTGAGCTCTTCTTTGTGCAGAATCGGCTCGTTATCAACACCTTGAAACTCGTAGGCGGCGACAAAAGCGAAGTGCTCGTCATCGCGCATAGCCTCGCCGTCAGGAGTTTGATATTCAGCACGGAAGTGACCGCCGCACGACTCGTTACGCATCAAGGCGTCGCGTGCTATGAGTTCACCCATCTCGAGGAAATCGGCCACACGCAAGGCTTTCTCAAGCTCGGCGTTCATGCCTTCCACGTTCGGCACCTTCACTTTTTGCCAAAATTCTTCTCTCAAAGCCTTGATTTCTTCAATGGCTTCCTTGAGGCTCTGCTCGGTGCGCGACATGCCGACTTTTTCCCACATTATATGTCCCAAACGACGATGAATCATGTCGACAGTCGTATCGCCATTTATCGACAAAATCTTTGTAATCTTCTGACGCACAGCGTTTTCCGCCTCTTCAAATTGTGGAAGGTCGGTTGAGAAACGCGGCACGTTGATTTGGTCTGCAAGATAGTTCTGCATGGTGTAAGGCAGCACAAAATAACCATCCGAAAGACCCTGCATCAAGGCAGAAGCGCCGAGACGGTTCGCTCCATGGTCGGAGAAGTTGGCCTCGCCTGCCGCGAACAGACCTTTAACTGTTGTCTGAAGCTCATAATCAACCCAGAGACCGCCCATGGTGTAGTGGACAGCAGGATAAATCATCATCGGGGTGACGTAAGGATTCTCGTCGACGATGCGTTCGTACATCTCGAAGAGGTTTCCGTATTTCTCTTCAACTGCTTGTTTTCCAAGACGTTGGATAGGTTCTTTGAAGTCGAGATAGACGGCGCGGCCAGTGTTATTCACACCGTAGCCAGCGTCGCAACGTTCTTTGGCCGCGCGTGACGCCACGTCACGAGGGACGAGGTTTCCGAACGCCGGATAACGACGTTCGAGGTAGTAGTCACGCTCCTCTTCCGGGATGTCGGTGGCTTTGATCTTGCCTTCGCGGAGCAAACGGGCTTTCTCGGCGTCTTTTGGCACCCAGATACGACCGTCGTTACGCAGCGACTCGCTCATCAGCGTCAGTTTCGACTGGTAGTCGCCGTGAACAGGGATACATGTAGGGTGAATCTGCGTGAAGCAAGGATTTGCCATGCAGGCGCCTTTCTTGTAGCATTGCCAGATTGCCGATCCGTTCGACGACATCGCGTTCGTTGAGAGGAAGAAAACACGTCCGTAGCCGCCAGAAGCGACGACGACGGCATGTGCTGAATATCTCTCGAGCTCGCCTGTGACGAGGTTTCTGACAATAACGCCTCGTGCGCGGCCATCTACGACCACCACATCCATCATCTCGCGGCGAGAATACATTTTCACAGTCCCCTTCTCTATCTCCTTGCTAAGAGCCCCGTAAGCGCCTAAAAGCAACTGTTGGCCGGTCTGACCCTTGGCATAAAACGTCCTCGACACCTGAGCGCCTCCAAACGAACGGTTTGCGAGCAGTCCGCTGTAGTCGCGGGCAAACGGCACGCCTTGTGCCACACATTGGTCGATGATGCTGTTGCTGACCTCGGCGAGGCGATACACATTAGCCTCACGTGCGCGGTAGTCGCCGCCTTTGATGGTGTCGTTGAACAGACGTTGCACGCTATCGCCGTCGTTGGCATAGTTTTTAGCCGCGTTGATACCGCCCTGTGCAGCGATGCTGTGGGCGCGACGAGGGCTGTCCTGGATGCAGAACACCTTCACGTTGAAACCCATCTCACCAAAAGAGGCAGCAGCAGATGCGCCGGCAAGACCCGTGCCTATCACAATGATGTCGAGCTTGCGTTTGTTGGCAGGGTTCACGAGTTTCTGCTCGGCTTTATATTTTGTCCATTTTTCAGATAAAGGACCACTTGGTATCTTTGAATTCAGTTCCATCTTTTTCAAGTTAGGAGTTAGAAGTTAGTAGTTAGAAGTTTGAGATTTTACTTAAAGTTTTACTTGAAGTTTTATTGTTTAAACTATTAACCAATAATATATTACAACTGAGACAAACATCAAAACAATGATGGTGGCGAAGAAGCTTCCGAGGAATTCGATGCGGCGTTTCCAGACGAGGTTGCTCCACCCTATCGATTGCATCACGCTGGCTATTCCATGCGAGAGATGGAACCATATCGCGACGAGCCAGAGCAGATACATTATGCTGAGATAGTTGTTCGAGAAGATGAATTTTATCTGGTCGATGCCGTCGACAGGTGCGTTGCCATAGATTTCGGCGAGTTGCATCTTCGACCAGAAGTCGTACAGATGGAACGCGAGGCCGAACAAGATGAAAGCGCCTATAGCGAGCATGTTTTTCGATGCCCATGACACACCTTCAGGGCGTTCGTTGACAGCATAACGCTGACGTCCGCGCGCCTTGTAGTTCTGATATGACAGTATGAAGGCGTAAATGAGGTGTAACGCCATTAAAGCGGCCAAGCCAACCGTTCCGACGAGAGCGTACCAATTGGCGCCTAAAAACTCGCAAATCCAACGATATGCGTCTTCAGAAAATATTGAGACGACATTCATAGCGCCGTGAAACAGCATAAAAAAGACGAGGCCGGCACCGGATATGGCCATTATAAGCTTTTTTGTGATTGAGGAGAGACCTTTATTGATCATTTCAAGAATGTTTAATACAAGCTACAAAAGTACAAAAAAAATCGGAATGACACGAGCTTACCATAAAAAAATGAGCGAGGCGGCCGGTCGGCCGCCTCGCTCGAGCAAATTAGGATTATATTAATTGAAAAGCATATAGCTCGGGATTATGCCTAATGTAGCCGTTGCCAAGAGAGTGCCATCGGCTGAATAGCGTAACAAATCGCCGTTGCTGACGTAATCTTTCGCGTCGGTGATGTAAATGTCGCCATTATCCGGATTAACCTTAAGATTGTAGAAAAGCTTGCCATTTGCCGAAATAAACGGATTGGCAGGAAACTCATTGGCATCAACAGACATCTTGTAAACGTTCAACGTGCCATAGCCGCCGTTCATAAAGAAAACATTCTCCCCTGTCCCATCGATAGCAAGACCACTCGGATAATCGGCACCCGGAGTGAAATTGAAACGTTTGATGACAGTTCTCGTCGCAGGGTCGATGCAAATCAAAGCAGGGTCTTGCACATTATTATAACTGCCACTGCACGACACCCAAATATGATCGTTCTTGTCAACAACCATAGCGTTAGGCTCTTGAGCGACCTCGATAGTTGCAACAATCGTATCTCTTTCGCAATCAATAACTTGAATAGTCTTGTTAGATGTAGTAATACCGATTTGTGACGGATAATAATTTGACCAGTTTGAAACAAACACCTCATTCCCCACTTTCACCATGGCTTCGGTGGTATTACCTGTCTCAATGAAAGTTTTTTCCAAAGTGTTAAGATTCAGAGACCACAATCCAAGACTTTCCAAATCAGAAACGTAAGCCTTGTCGCTGCTGACCGGAAGCATGTATCGAGGAGATGTGAAACCTTCAATCTTAGCCTTATATACTATACTTTGCGCATCAACCTTATAAATATATTTACTATTATTTACGACTATATACAAATCATCGCCAACCTTTGTCAATGACTGGCCCACATCGCCGATTGGCGCATCGTTTACTCTAAAAAAGATGTTATTTTCAACAGTGCCGGTTTCAATATCATAATATGAAAGCGACGAGTTAGCATACGTGAAAGTGCCTTCATTAAGGATAAAAAGTCCTTGATACAGAGAAGGTTGGATAGTATCGCCGCCAGGCTGGATTGTGTCACCACTTGGCGGGATGACAGGAGAATCGTCACTAACACTTTTTTTACTACATGAAGCAATAACAATTGCAAAAATCACAGCTAACAATAAAAGTTGTCTTTTCATAATTTTATAATTTAAAACTTAAACTTACTTCATAACTTCTTCCGGGCATGGCGCGCCAAAGTATCGCCATATATTCTTCATCCGTAATATTATTGACTTTAAACTCAATATTAAATTTCTTAATCTGTTTTCCCAACGACACATGATGCAAGGTATAAGGCATCAGGCGGAAACCGTAGAATTCATTGGCATTCATGGATGTCTTGCGCTCGCCGGTATACTCCATTGTATAGGTAAAATTCCATGTCTTCCATTTCGCTTCCGCGAAGGCGTTGGCGTGATGCAACGGAATGTAAATCAGCTGCAAACCTCTTTTGTCTGTCGTGTTGCTATACACATAATTGCCCGAAACCGAAAATTTCCAATTATAAATATTATAATTAAGTTTCAGATGTGTCTCCACACCGTATGCGATGACTGTGGCGACGTTTTCAGGCACCCAATATCTGTAAGTGGTCGGGACCCATTGAATCCAATCGGAAATCTCAGAATAGTATAGTCCGAACTGGCTTTCGAGCGAGAAATCGCCAAAATCAGCCGAATACATCAGGTTTCCGTCAACGGTATGACCTTTTTCAGGTTTCAAGTCAGGGTTTCCGCCAGGATTCCAGTAAAGGTCGTTCAAACTCGGGCTTCTGTAGTTATGACTGTATCCGACATTGAGTTTCAAGCCATTAACATAAATGAAACTGTAAGAAACAGTCGCTGTCGGGAATAATCCGGCAGACTCTCCATCAACCAAATCGTTTCGCAATGTGAGACGTAAGTCGATAGGTTTCAGCAACTTACCAATCAAAGCGGCATAAAGCGACAAGGTGTTTCTGTCTTTGATGCCTTTGTAGTTATTTGAGGTCACCTGTTCGTAGTCGAACTGCACCTTGGCGTTGAGTTTCCACGATTTATACAAATCCTGGTTCACATCCACTATTTCATGAAGCACATTGGCGTCGTTCTTAGAATTAATGCTTGTCACCGGCGTACCTATCGAGGTGTAAGATTCGAGGAAATAGTGCTGTTTTTCGTAAAAATACGCCGATTTAATCTCTATTTTTCCTGTATTCCAATATGTTTTATATGAGATAAAGTTTCTGGAATATCCGTTTTCGGTGTATTCTTTTGTGCTTGAATTATTGACATTAGGCATTATTTGCGGGCAGTTACGGTCGCTCCACTGATTCCACGACACAATGGTTATCAACGAGTTACGAAAACGCCACTGGTATTCCGGCATAAGTCCGTAGTCGACGAAATCAGCATTTTTTTGCTTCATCACCTGATGCGGGATCACGCCTATGTTGTTGTACTCGAAGTCGTTGTCGCTCGATGTACGATAAGCCTTCACCCGCAACAGGTGACTCGCCCATGAATAACCGGCAGTAATGTAAGAGCCGAAGGAATTGAAGCTGCCGTATGTCTGTTTCAGGTCGAGGATTAGTCCTTCCCCGAAGTGCTGATTTGTTTCGATGTTGACCGTTCCGCCGAGTCCGCCGCTGTTGGCCGATGTGCCGCTACCCCACTTCAACGCCACCTGTTCGGTCATAAACACCGGAATGGTGCTGAAATCGACCTGCCCGAGTGTTGGCGCATTGAGTTGGAAGCCATTCCACAAAACCAAAGTGTGGCTCGCGGTGGTGCCTCTGAACGATGCCGTCGCCACTCCGCCAGGACCGTATGTCTTTATAAATACGGGACTGTGCTGTATCAGCAACTGCGACATCGTAATGGTGTTGAGACGTTTGAGCAGAGCGGTGTCCATCTTACGTTCCATTGCCGTTTCTGCCTGGTTTTTCCGAATGGCATCGGCGTTGACCTCGACAGACTGCAGCACTATAGTATCCTGTGCCATAGCGGCAAAGGAAACAACAAGAAACAGTAATACAAACAATTTCTTCATTTTACCCTGAATTTCCGACCGACTCTTATCCCGAAAGTCTCAAATGTCTTCGATTTCAGGCAGGTCTTCTGACTCACTCCTTACGTCTGCGTCTTCCCGTTCATATGGGATGAACAGTGACATCTGCAAGCGCTGCAAGAGTTCACAGCAGCGGGAACTGTCCGGGGTTCTCACCCGATTCCCTGTTAGGCCTTCTTCAGGCACCTGAAATCAGTTGCAAAAGTAGTAATATTTTTTGATATAGAAATAATTTTTATTAAAAAAAATTAGCCATTAGCTGTTAGCCATTAGAACTGTTCTACCACAAACCTAATGGCTAATAGCTAGTGGCTAATGGCTAGTCACTCAAAGCTCAACAATTACATCATCTCGCCGCGGAGATAATCATCAATGGCCTTGGCTGCTTTCTTTCCGGCTCCCATTGCCAAGATGACAGTTGCTGCACCGCTTACGGCATCTCCACCTGCGTAAACGCCGTTACGCGTGGTGCGACCGTTGTCGTTGGCGATGATGCAGCCGTGCTTGTCGGCGTTCAAACCCGGTGTTGTTCTGAAAATCAACGGGTTTGGCGATGTACCGAGTGCCATGATGACCATATCGACATCGAGAACGAACTCTGAACCCTTAATCTCGACTGGACGACGACGACCTGATGCGTCAGGCTCGCCGAGACCCATTCTCACGCACTTCATACCGTTGACCCAGCCGTCTTCGTTGCCGAGTATCTCAACAGGATTGCAGAGCAAATCGAACTGGATGCCTTCTTCCTTGGCGTGATGCACCTCTTCGGCACGTGCCGGAAGCTCGGCTTCCGAACGGCGATAAACGATATGAACGTCGGCGCCAAGACGCAAAGCTGTACGGGCAGCGTCCATAGCGACGTTACCGCCACCGACCACAGCCACCTTCTTACCAACGTAGTTAGGCGTTTCGAAACCTTCTTTATATGCGAAGAGCAAGTTATTTCTTGTCAAGAATTCGTTTGCAGAGACGACACCGCAGAGGTTCTCGCCCGGGATGTTCATGAACTTAGGCAGACCGGCGCCAGAGCCAATAAATACTGCATCAAAGTGCTCATCTTTCATCAACGATTCGATTGAAGCGGTACGACCGATGACCACGTCTTTGAAGAAATGGCCGCCAAGACGCATCACGTTTTCGACCTCATGACGCACGACAGTCTCTTTCGGCAGACGGAACGAAGGGATACCGTAAGCCAACACACCGCCGAACTCATGCAATGCCTCGAAAACAGTGACATCGTAACCGCGCACGAGAAGTTCCTTGGCGCATGTCAAGCCTGAAGGACCTGAACCGATGACAGCGACACGTTTACCGTTCTTCTTAATAGGTTTTACAAGGTTGATATTGTTCTCGCGTGACCAGTCGCCAACAAATCTTTCAAGCTTTCCGATTGCGATAGGTTCGAACTTCACTCCCATCACGCACTTGCCTTCGCACTGTGTCTCCTGCGGGCACACACGACCGCACACTGCCGGCAATGCTGAGTCTTCGTCGATGATTTGAGCGGCACCAAGGAAATCGCCTTCAGCCACTTTCTTAACGAAACCAGGGATATTGATGTTTACCGGGCAGCCAGTGACGCATTGAGGACGACCGCAATTCAAGCAACGCTGAGCCTCAACGATAGCTTCTTCGGCTGTATAACCGAGGCACACCTCATCAAAGTTATGTGCGCGCACGAGCGGATCTTGTTCAGTGATCTTTACACGATGTTTCTTGTCGCGAGGTTCGTCGAGGATGCCGCCGACATGGCATTTGTGACCTTCGGCTTTCTCTTCGTTTTCAAGCTGTTTGTGCTCGACCACGTTGTTATACATCGACTGGCGTTTCATTGCCTCCGCAAAGTCGACTTTTGCGCCGTCGAACTCAGGGCCATCAACGCAGGTGAACTTGGTCTGTCCGCCCACGCTGATACGGCAGGCACCGCACATACCTGTTCCGTCGACCATCAAGGCGTTCATTGAAACCGTGCATTTGATATTGAGTTTCTGCGCAAGCTGGCACACAAACTTCATCATGATCATCGGGCCGATGGCGATACACTCGTCGTAGTGATTGCCTTGATCCACAAGACGTTGCAGCATATCGGTGACGAGACCTTTATATTCTGATGTGCCGTCATCTGTTGTGACGTAAAGATTCGACATTGAAGAGAGCTCATCTTCGTAAACGAGGAGGCTGTGAGTACGGGCGCCAATGATGACGTCGGCTTTCACGCCGTTGTGATACAACCATTTCACCTGCGGGAAGATAGGTGCGATACCCACGCCGCCGCCGATGAAGACGTAACGTTTGGTCTTACGTTCCTCATACGACATGTGAATGAACTCCGAAGGACGTCCGAGAGGGCCTACAACATCGAGGAAAGTGTCGCCGACCTTGTATTTAGCCATCTCTTGAGTCGATTTTCCGATAGCCTTGAAGACAATTGTCACAGTGCCGTTCCAAGGGTCATTGTCGCTGATTGTAAGCGGGATACGCTCAGCTTTTTCTGTCATTTTAATAATCAGGAACTGTCCCGGGAGAGCCGCTCTCGAGAGACGAGGCGCTTCGATTTCCATCATGAAAGTGTCCTGTGCTAATTCTTTCTTATTGACTATCAGATACATAATATATAAATTTTAAATTAAATCCCTAAAATTGTGTTCAAAACGAACTACAAAATTAGGGATTATTTTGAATAAAAACAAAATTTTAAAAATTATTTTTTATGTTACTTTTTTCTGCGCGAGCCAACCCACCTGAGACAATCTGGCGCGAAGCGAACAAAAAAAAGATGTCAAAAGACATCATTAATGACTCGCTGCATGCTTACGCCTTGTGCGGTTTCGATCCTTATCAAGAAGAGACCGGTGCCAAATTGGGACAAATTTATTTTATTATCAATGGTTTCGTAGACTTTTTGACCGAGAGCATTGAAAACCACGATATTTTTCAAACCGTTTGCGGCGATATTGACGATGCCGTTGGTCGGGTTCGGATAGATGCTGACATTGTCATCGATTTCTGCAACACCATCATTCCCTACTGCGTTTACGGCGGCGAGGGCGTCGATGCGACCTGAGCCGAAATCGTTGCTTTTATGCGCTGACAACGGAATGGCTGTTCGTTCCAATATCTCATCAATTTGTGCCGGCGTCAGTTCATGATTTTTCGAGAGCATCAGGGCGATGGTGCCAGCCACGCAAGGTGTCGCCATCGATGTGCCACTTTTCAGGCAATAGCCATTTGTTGTGTTCCAATCCAATGATTTGATATTCACGCCTGGAGCGCAGACATCAGGACGGATGAGGCCGATATTTGTAGCGCTTCCTGAAGAGTAAGGATAGTCGTTGTATTGTGCCACGTCGCTCCATGTGGATGGTCCTTCCGACGAGAAGCCGCCGATAACATCGTTGAAATCGACAGCGCCCACACAAATCACGCAACTTGTGCCGCCAGCGTTAACCATCTGATCTTCATGAAGATGAGGCGGCGGACAATCGCCTGGCGACCATATATTATAAGGTACTGGTGCCAGCATCTGAATCAGACGGGAGTTGCCAGCGCACACAGCTGCCACCACGCCAGCAGCAAGAGTGTTATCGCACGCTTGTCGCATCATCAACTTGACAGCGGCATCAGGCAAAGGCTGTCCGAGCGACATGTTAAGGACGTCGGCGCCATGTTCAACAGCAAACTGCATCGCCTCCACACACATAGTAGGCTCAGTGAGGTTGTCTTCGCCATGAAACACCTTCAGTGCCATGATTTTAGCCCCGGGAGCGACGCCGGTCCGAGTACCCGAAGCGCCGGTTCCAACAATAGTTCCTGCCACATGAGTCCCATGTCCGTGGGTATCCGACGGGTCGTTGTCATGCGAATAGAAATCGTAGCCATGATTAGGAAATTCCGCGCCGCCATCCCAAAAACGTCCCTGCAAATCAGCATGATCCAGTCTGACACCAGTGTCGATTACCGCAACGAGCACGTCCTCGCCAGTGTAGCCAAGCTCCCACACCTTGTCGGCGTTGACTTTCACAATATTCTCGGCGATTTCGCGACCGTCGCCACGTTCGGCAGGAATCACAACACTCTCATCCTCAGGCAATTGCAATTCTTCAACATGATAAACAGCCAAGACATCGTCGCGCTGCGAAATCTTATCCATCAACAGCTCATCGGCATAACAACTCACAGAATTAACAATCCATAATGGTCTTATTTCTTCTACTAAACCATTTATTTCCAATTCATTAAGATAGTTTAACAAATCAGCTTGTGACTCTTCCGCTTGACGTTTCAGGGTGTTTACAACAAACAAACGGCGCTCAGCCTTCGTTGACAAAGCATCTGCCATACGAGACAACTCCATCGCATCCGACTGTGACTTAAGAATAATGTTGATCTTGATTTTTCCGTCAGGATTAGCCGAAAAAGCTGTCAAACAAAGGAATATTACAAATATCGTAATAAAAAATCTTTTCATAGTTAAAATATTTTGATGCAAAGATACAAAAAAATAATTACTTTTGCAAGCTATTAAATCTGAATTTAACAACTTAATTCAAATAAAATGAAAAAGACTTTATTACTTATTGCCATTTTTGCTTTGACCATTGGCAAAATGTTTGCAGGACCTGTCGATGCACAGCACGCTCAACAGCTCGGACAGCATTTTTTGAGCACAGCTAAAGGTTCTCAAAAAATTGATGTTAAATTAGTTCATACATCAGCCACTCGAGGTGATGTGGACTATTACGTTTTCAACGTCGGCGATAACAACGGTTTCGTCATCATTGCAGGCGACGACCGCGTGAAGCCGGTGTTGGCATATTCTACAACAGGAAGCTTCAATCCTAACGACGTCTCGGAAGGCTTTGGATTCACGCTCAACAGCTTCAGCGAAGAGATTCAATATGTTAGAGAGCACAACCTTGAGGCTACAGCCGACATCGTTGCTGAATGGAAATCTGTTGCTGAAAACGGTATTATTAAACAAGGTAGAGGCAATAGCATTGTTGTCGGTCCTCTCCTTCAGACATTATGGCACCAGAACTTCCCATACAACAGCCAGTGTCCTGAAGACCCTGAAGGCCACGGCGGACACACCTACGCAGGATGCGTCGCCACGGCTATGGCTCAAGTGATGAAGTTTTACGATTGGCCACCTCAAGGAGTTGGTTCACATTCATATTATCTTCAGGGTTATGGCCAACAGTCGGCTAACTTCGGTGAAACTGAATATCATTTTGAGTTGATGCCTCTTACACTTGACTCATTGAGCACTGAAGAGGATTATTTTTACATCGCACAGTTCCAACGTCACTGCGGAGTTGCTGTCGACATGTCGTACAGCGGCCACGGCAGCGGTGCTTATTCCGACGATGTGCCAGATGCGTTACGCAACTATTTCCGCTATTCATGCGATGATCACATTACCAACTACGGCGGTTTTTACCCTGGCTGGGGCTATTCCAACGAAGAATGGATTCAAATGCTTAAAGACGGCGGTCTCGACGAAGGAATTCCGTTGTATTACAGCGGACAGGACGACGACGGCCAAGGCGGTCACGCCTTCGTGTGCGACGGCTACGATGAGAACGACTATTTCCACTTCAACTGGGGATGGAACGGCAAAGACGACGCTTGGTGCCCTATCGGAGCGCTCAACACTACAAAATATCACTTCAACACTTTCACAGGATTCACTGGCCACATCATGCCGAACTCACCGGAATATATGAACCGTCCTGAAGAAATCACTGATTTTGAAGTGGTTGAAAACGAAGACATGACAAGTGTCAACATTACATGGACCAACCCTGAAAATAACCTTAACGGCGAGCCTCTTGACGATTTCACCATCTATGTCTATCGCGACAAAGAAATCATTTTCATGACAGAAGGAGTTAAAGGCACTACTATGGAGATTACCGACATGGATCTCGAAGCCGGTCTCTACAAATATTCAGTAATAACTGAGAACGAGGCTGGATACAGCAGAAGAAGCTACTTCGATATCTTGGTCGGCGATAAATGCGACATCACTTTTGAACTCACTGACGAAGGTGGCGACGGCTGGAAAGGCGCCTGCATCAGCGTGACAGATGATAAAGGACATCGTATCGCAAAAATTACGATGGAAGATGGTTCCGCCCAAACAATCGTGATGCCTCTGTTGAGACAAAATATCAACTTCATCTGGAATCAAGGATGGTATCACACCAGCGAGTTCGACACCGATTATGAGTGCGCTTTCGTAATTAAGAATTCCGACGACGAGGTCATCTACACCTCTGGAGAACATTTCAACGGCATTTTCCTGACCTATGAAAACGATTGCGAACACATATCCGTTGCAGAATTTACAGAAAACAACGTGAGCGTCTACCCTAACCCAACCGACGGCATCCTCAGAATCGAAAGCGAAGGCGCGATGACCATCAGCGTTATGAACGTGCTCGGCCAAAAGGTTATGGAAACAACAGCCACCGACAACGCTGTCATCGATTTGAGCAACTGCGAAGCAGGAATTTACATGGTGAGAGTTGAGACCGAGAATGGCTCTATGACAGAAAAAATAAACGTAAGGAGATAACGATTATGGCAACAATAAAAGGAACATACAAAGGCAATTTGCGCAACGAGATGACGCATTTGCAGTCGGGAAACACCATCATCACCGACGCTCCGACAGATAACCACGGCAAGGGCGAGGCTTTCTCTCCCACTGATTTGGCTTGCGCAGCATTGGCAGGCTGCATGATGACCATCATGGGAATCACCGCACAGAGCAAAGGCTTCAACATCGACGGCGCCACTTATGAGATAACAAAGACAATGGCTGCCGACCCACGCCGCATCGGACAAATCGACATCGTTATCACCTTCCCGAAAAACGACTACACCGACGCGCAGAAGGCGATGCTCAAACACGCTGCTGACACGTGTCCGGTTGGGAAATCGTTACATCCTGATGTGAAGGTGAATTTGGAGATGAGATTTTAAGAAAATTATTCGATATTTCAAAAATATAGAGACGCCACACTGTGACGTCTCTATATTTCATATTAATTAATAAGGTATAGGGCGAATATGATTCGCCCCTACCAAGATTAATCCTTGTACTCAGCCAAAACTTCTTTGACTTTGTCTGGTGTCAAACGGCCATAGACCTTGTCACCAATCATAGCGACTGGAGCAAGACCGCAGGCGCCAACGCAACGGAGGCAGTTCAATGAGAACTTTCCGTCAGGTGTTGTGCCACCGACTTCAACGCCGAGCTGACGTTTCAACTCATCCAAAACCTTCTCAGCACCACGCACGTAGCAGGCTGTACCCAAGCAAACTGAAATCGGGTATTTGCCCTTTGGAGTCATGGTGAAGAACGAATAGAATGAAACGATACCGTAAACTCTTGATACAGGGATGTTTAACTCCTTAGCGACAAGTTCCTGAACTTCTGCTGAGAGGTAGCCATACTCACCCTGAACCTTGTGAAGCACGTTGATAACTTCGCCACCATCATTACGGAACGATTTGCAAACGTCCTTAATGAATTTGATTTTATCTTCTGATAATTTAATAACTGCCATAATATTCAATTTTTAATTTTCCAACAATTATTTTTCGCTAATCTCAACATGTTCTGATTTGTCGAAATAGTGTGTATGCAGCAGTTCATGTGACTTGTGGCCGCATGGTTCACCAAAGTACTCAGCGTAAATCTTCTTGATTGAAGGATTCTCGTGTGACTTACGGATTGGTTTTCCGAGGTCTTCACGATAGATAGCCTCTGTACGTTTCTTGATGATTTCACTGTTGCCATGGTGATATGGCTGACCAGCTCCACCGACGCAACCGCCTGGGCAAGCCATGACTTCGATAGCGTGGAACTGCTCCTTGCCTTCGCGAACTCTTTCGAGGAGCTTGCGTGCATTTGCCAGACCGTGAGCGATACCGATGTGGATTGGGGTGCCTGCGAAGTCAACCCAAGCGTCACGGATACCGTCCATACCACGGAGTTCTGTGAAGTCGATCTTTGGCAACGGTTTGCCTGTGAATACCTCGTATGCTGTACGGACAGCAGCCTCGATAACACCACCTGTTGCACCGAAGATGACAGCAGCACCTGTTGACTCGCCGAGCGGATCGTCGTAATCCTCTGATGGCATGTCCTTAAGGTCGAGGTTGAACTGCTTGATCAAGCGAGCCAACTCACGTGTTGAAAGGACGTAATCGATATCCGGGTTACCGTCTTTGTAGAACTCTTTACGTTTGCTTTCGTATTTCTTAGCCAAGCAAGGCATGATAGAAACGACGACGAGGTCTTCTCTCTTGATGCCCATCTTCTCTGCCCAGTAGTTCTTGGCAACAGCACCGAACATCTGCATAGGTGACTTAGCTGTTGAAGGAACGTCGAGCATATCCGGGAAGTTGTGCTCGAAGAAGTTGACCCAACCTGGGCAGCATGATGTCAAGATAGGGAGACGCACTGATTTGTCGCCTGCCATGAACTTCTTGATTCTGCCGAGGAGCTCTGTACCTTCTTCCATGATGGTCAAGTCAGCGGTGAAGTCAGTATCGAACACATAGTCGAAACCGAGGCGGCGCAATGCTGCTGCCATCTGGCCTGTGACGATGGTACCTGCCGGCATGCCGAACTCTTCGCCGAGAGCGACACGTGTTGCAGGAGCTGTGTTCACGATGACGGTCTTCTTAGGATTGTTGATAGCTGCCATCACGTTACGTGTATCGTCAACCTCGCTCAAAGCGCCGACAGGGCAAACCTGGACGCACTGACCGCACATGACGCATGGTGAATCCATGAGGTCTTGCTCGAATGCTGGAGCGACGACGGCCTGGAAGCCACGGTTAACAGCGCTCAAAGCACCGACTGTCTGGATGTTGTTACATACGTTCTCGCAGCGGCGGCACATGATACATTTGTCGATGTCGCGGACGATTGAAGGTGACATATCCTTGCGGTATGTTGACTGCTCACCCTTGAATGGGATGTCGCGGATACCGAGGTTCTGAGCGAGCTTCTGGAGTTCGCACTGACCTGACTTGGCGCATGTCAAGCAGTCTGTCGGGTGGTCAGAAAGGATAAGCTCGACCACTGTGCGGCGTGCGTTGATAACGCGTGCGCTGTGTGTCAAAACTTCCATACCCTCGACGCAGTCTGTTGCGCAAGCTGGAGCGAGGTTACGACGTGGTTTGCCGTTGAAATCTTTTGTGATCTCGACAACGCAAACACGGCATCCACCTGGTTTGTTCTCAAAGTTCATTCCTGCCAACTCGAAATAGCAGAGGGTAGGAATATGAATACCGGCCTGACGGGCAGCTTTCAAAATTGTTGTGCCTTCTGCGACCTGAATCTGTTTGTTATCTATTGTTACGTTAATCATATCTTTCTCCTCCTCTATTTATTTGATAGAAATAGCATCAAATTTACATCCGCTCATACATGCACCGCACTTGATACACTTCGTTGTGTCGATTTCCATTGAAGGAAGCTTGTGACCTTCGGCGATGTAGTTAGTCTTCGAGATAGCTTCTGCAGGGCAGTTCTTGGCGCACTTGCCGCAGCCGATACATTTATCTTTGTCGATGACGTAGTTCATGAGTTTCTTGCAGACACCAGCGCGGCATTTCTTGTCGACGACGTGCTCAACGTATTCATCCCAGAAGTTGTCGAGTGTTGACAATACCGGGTTAGGTGATGTCTGACCAAGACCGCACAATGCTGTGTCTTTGATAACAGCGGCGAGGTTGCGGAGCTCCTGGAGGTCGTCCATTGTTCCGTTGCCTTCTGTGATCTTGTTGAGGATTTCGAGCATTCTCTTGTTACCGATACGGCATGGTGAGCATTTACCGCAGCTCTCTTCGCATGTGAACTCGAGGTAGAACTTAGCGATAGCAACCATACATGATGTGTCGTCCATGACGACCATACCGCCTGAACCCATCATTGAGCCGGCAGCCATCAATGAATCGTAGTCGATAGCTGTGTCGAGGTGTTTCTCTGTCAAGCAGCCGCCTGAAGGACCACCGGTCTGAACAGCTTTGAATTTACGACCACCCTTGATACCACCACCGATTTCGTAGATGATGTCGCGGAGTGTTGTTCCCATAGGAACCTCGATAAGACCGACGTTGTTGATCTGACCAGCCAAAGCGAACACCTTTGTACCTTTTGATTTCTCTGAACCGATTGATGCGAACCAGTCAGCGCCCTTTGTGATGATGATCGGGATGTTGGCGAATGTCTCAACGTTGTTAACGTTAGATGGTTTTGCCATATAACCTGAAACAGCCGGGAATGGTGGTTTCAAAGTAGGTTCACCACGTTTACCTTCCATTGAGTGGATAAGAGCTGTCTCTTCACCGCAGACGAATGCGCCGGCACCGTAGCGGAGCTCGATATCGAAGTTGAAGCCGCTGCCGAGGATGTCGTCGCCGAGGAGACCGTATTCACGAGCCTGAGCGATAGCAACCTGCAAACGGTGAATTGCCAATGGGTATTCAGCACGGATGTAAACCAAGCCCTTTGAAGCGCCGATAGCGTATCCGCAGATAGCCATAGCCTCGATGATTGAGTTCGGGTCAC
>JAFYIE010000018.1 GCA_017538795.1 Bacteroidales bacterium
ATACCTTGTTTAATTGTTCCCATATCTTTATTATTGTTTTTGGGGTTAGAAAATATTGTTTGTTACTCAGACTTGGTATGGAGTTGGTATGGACCGGGTGTGGAGCAGACCCCCTTTCTTGCCAAGTTTCGCGCAAGATAAACAAAATAAAGGTGGTGGGAGGAATTCGGTAGGAATTGCCTTTTGTTGCTTTGTGTTGCCTAAAAAAAGTTAAAATTTATTATCCGACGTATTTCAAACCTACGATGGATAGGATGAGAGTGGTCAAGAAGAAAATACGCCAGAAAGTGGCTGGTTCATGGAAGACGAAGATGCCAAGGAGCACTGCTCCGACGGCTCCGATGCCAGTCCAAACCGGGTAAGCGATGCCTATTGGGATGGTTTGAGTTGCCTTTGCCAAGAGGACAGCACTAAGCACATAGAAAAATGCGAAGCCCGCTATCCATGCCCAGAATTCGGTACCATCGACAAGTTTAGTTTTTCCTAAACAGAAGGCGAAAGCGGTTTCGCAGAGGCGGCGATGATGAGGATGATCCAGTTCATGGCTGCTATGGCATAAGATAGTTGTTTTCCGCATTGGCGACTTCGAGGCAACGAAGCTCATAGGTTTTGCATCCCGAAGAGATGAATGGGTCGGCTTCGGCTATCGCTTTGGCTTCATCAGGACTTCAATAATATTCATTTCTTCAGGCTTTTCTGATGGGTCTTCAGGATCTTCAACGCTTGTCCGTAGGGAGTGACACTCAGGAAATAAGCCGCCATAGTGGTGGTGTATGTGACTTTGTAGTAGCCTTTGGTGAAAAGTTCCTCCTCCGAAAAACTCTCGGCAAGATGAAGCATTTCCTCATGGCTCTGCTGCAAGAGGGCTTTGGCTTCCTCCAAAGAGGTGTTTTGATGCTTCTCTACCAGTATCTTGTCCATCTCATGGTAGCATTTGCGGTATTCGTCGGGAAGATAGTCCTTTGGGTGCCCCTCGCGGATGTTCTGTACGAAGGTGCTCATTAGCAACTGCCATTCGTGGAGATGAATCAGCAGGTCGCGGAGACAGCGGTCGTTCTGCCAGCGCACTCCGCATTTCTTCGGATCGGCAGCGAAGGTGAAAGGCGAAGCAGCTTCCGTCTCGCTCATCTTGGCGATTTGTTCATTCAGCTGGGCATAGCCGTCATTCATGGCTGCCAGCAACTCTTGTTTTGTGGTGTGATTGGGCATAAGGCAATTCTATTTGCTGCAAAAGTACAAAAAAAAACCGCAACCCAAGCTTTCGCCTGAGTTGCGGATTAACTTTTTACTTTATTGGAATCGGAATCAATGCTCGACCACAATCCGTTGGTTCGTCACCGAGCCGTCCGTGGCCGTGACTTTCAGGAGATAAATGCCGTCGGCAAAGGTGGCAGCGCTGACGGAGGTCAGCATGGCCGAGGCCTGCACCGACTTCACGCAGCGGCCCGTCATGTCGAAAAGTTCAATCGTCTCGGCATCGCCGGCAACAACGAACTTGTCGCTGGCGGGGTTGGGATAGATGGCAATTTGTTCATCTTGATCTTCGTTGACGTTCAGAGGAACTTCAACGAAAACCATTTCTGAGTGCTCCGACTTATAATCATCGCCAAATGCAGTATGCACGGCCACAATGTCGTAGGCGTAATCGGTTTCGTAATAATGCTCCAAGTCATCGAAAGTCACGCTTTCCGTTTCGCCTTCAGGTTGTCTCCATCCGAGGAGATGGAACACTTGGTCACCCGCAGCAAGGTCTTGTGTAACCAAAATGTCATCAATCAGGAAATTGGAGCTTGAAAGAGCATGTATTTTCAATCTTTCATGTGCACTTTCCGGCCCTGTCGCAAATTCAAGTGAGAAAGTCTGCAAACCAGTTTGGTCAAATTGCGTATATTGGGTGTCGTTGGAAGCATCGAATACGACCACCATGCCTTCCTCACCGTACATGGTCACTTTCACCCTAAAAGTAGGTGCGTTGTTGAGACACATCTCTTGGGTGTGGAGTGTCCCAAGGGTTTGACCGTCGTCACCTGCGCCAAGCATTCCATTGGCAAGGATGCCACAATAGGCCCACCAATCGGGTGCCGTAGTGTATTCATCAAGGTTACAATAGCCATGCTCTTCAAGGAAATAGGGGTCTTCAGGCGTGGCACTGTTGGTTACTTTCGAGAAATTTTCGTGCATGACGACGTGGCTTGTCTCGTTGCTCCATGCAGTATGAACATAATAATTGTAAACAAGATATTTATCGGCTTTAGGATGCCGCTCCCAGTTGGCCGTGTATGAGTCTTCGGTAATTCCAGTTGCCTCGTGCATTGTTGGTGCCGCCAAGCCAAAACATTCCACGCTTTCCGACTTCTCGGAGGTGTATTGACTGTTGCGGGCTTTCACAAAATAGTAATGGTCGTCTGCTGGATTCAGGTCCGTCACATCATAAACGGTGTCGTTGACAACCATATCTTCGATAATGAACTCCACCGTTGTGGGCTGGGTGGTTGTGAAATCCCAGTCATCCAAAGCCCAAATAGTGCCATGACCAGAATAAACAATGGCGATTTGCTCATATTGCTGCGTGTTCATCTGGTCGATGATATTCGTGCGGTTCCAGTCATATCCATGATTTCCATAAAAAGCCCAATCGGTGAAGAAGTAGCCGAGGTTTTCCCATACTCCATTGTTTATTCCATAAAGCAACAGGTCTGCATCGTCGGTGGATTCGTCAAAAGAAAGCAGTTTCAGGTATACATTCGATTCGATGATTCTTCCGCCGTTGGTAGGGATGACGAGGGTGTCGCCTTCGGCATCCAAGCACAAGGCGGTTGGTTCGCTGATGCAGTTGCCGTTGCCCGTGATGACTTGTCTTTCATAACCCGCGTCAAGATTGATATGCCAGCCTTCAGGATAGTTGGGATTCATGAAGTCAATCCATTGGCCATTATGGTTGATGCCGTCGAAGCCTTCCAAATAGGAAACTGTTTCAGGACCATTAAACTCTTTTTTGTATACGGACAACAGATACTCGTCAGCCAGTTCGACGGGCTTCCAACTTGCGGTAAATCCGTCCATCGTGTAGTTGGTGGCTTCATGCACCATCGGGCAAGGGCAGAAATTCAGTTCTCTTGTCACCACGATATCGTCAACAAACCATTCTGCAAAGCAATAGATCTGAAGATAGGCATTTCCAGTTTCGTGGTTTTCGATATCGAACTCGTATTGCGCCCAGTCGTGATTGATGTAACTGCCATTATAAGCAATCACATTAGGGTCGTACGGATTTGTGGCAAGCAGCACATACATCATAGTTTGGTTCGGGCTGCTGTTTTTCATCCTTGCTCTCAGTGAAATGTGCAGACTTCCGACCATGTCCATTTCGGGTGTACCGATAAAAGCGGAGTTGGCGTTGTTCAGGCAGCAAACCCCACCTGCTTGAAAAACATCAGAGCCCATCCAGCCTGGAATGTGGGTGTAGGCAGGGTCAATCATGTAATCCGAACCAGCGAGGTTGGTGCCGTCAGGATAGGCTTCACTTCCTGCCGTCATCAGGCTGAAGTCTTCGTTGATAAGGACGTCTTGTGCAATTAGTGATGTTGCGCTCATCATTGTGGCAACTAAAAAAGCCAGAAGTGTTTTTTTCGTCATTTTACTCTTTGTGTTAGGTTTTGTTGCAAAATCGCGATGCAAAAATACAATGGTGAAAAACGATGGCAAAATATTTACGGGCTACACGAGGTTTACCGTCCAAAATACTGGGGCTACATAAGGTCTACATTATGAATTAAATACTGAAAATCAGTACTTTGAAAGAAATACGGTCAAATCGATGTCAGAATCTGTAATGCCGAGGGATTTCCGCAAACGGTAACGCGCCATTTTTACGCTTGAAGGTTCTATACCGCATATTGAGGCGATTTCTTTGGTGCTTAGATTCAGGCGAATGTATGCGCAAAGGTGGGTCTCGTATGGCGTAAGGTTAGGGAAGTCGCGACTGAGGTTTCTGTAGAAGTCAGGATGGGTTTGTGTGAAGTAATAGTCGAAATCTTTCGAAACCTTTCCTTGGTTTTCCACCAACGACTTGGCAGTCAATTCCCTGTTTCGTTGGTCGAGTTCCCTGGCAATGGCCTCTTCTTTCAATTGTTTGTCTTTCAATCTGACTTTCAATAGCAGGACAACTGTTAATGCGGTAAATACCAATAATATGATAACAATGTACAAGATGAGTCTATGCCTTTGTTGCTGCATGTCCTTGACCAATTGAGCCTGCTCCATTTGTTCTTTCGAGACATTGAACTGATGTTCCAATTCAAGTTGCTGAAGCCTACGTAAATCTTTCGTAGCGTTCAATGTGTCATTGATAGCTTTAAGCAGCATCGAACTCTCCGCATATTCTTGATATTTACCGAGTTGATATAAAACATCGCATTTGAAATTGTATCCGTTGCTTTGGATATAAGGGAAATCCTTGGCTTCCGCAATACTTTTGTCAATAAAGAACAAAGCACTGTCGTATTCATTTCGTTTTGCATAAGACAAACCTTTGTTAACCAATAAATTGGATTCAATCTCGCGGTTGTTTGCATCGTCAAGGATATGAAGTCCTTTGTTAAAATTGCCGATGGCCTCGTCGTATTTTTCAAGATTGTTGTCGATAATGCCGCGATACAGATGCACCCAAGCCGAATTGACATGACTTTGTGAAGACACCAGAGCACTATCAAAATACTGTTCCGCTGTGTCGTATTCTCGTTCTTCAAAATAGCACCGCGCCATCATAAAATAAACCATGTATTTATTGTAATTGGCGTAAGCTGGATTATCAAGCATGTCCTTACCGATAGCGAAAATATCATCTTTAAGGCCGAGTTGATTGTAAATGGCAAGCAGGTTGCTTTCAAGTGTGTATTGGAAAGAGGCTTTACCCAGGCCCTTGTTGATCTCAATGCCTTCCTGATAGCACTGATAAGCCTGTGGCAACTGTTTCATTTTGAAATAATAAGCGCCTAAAGCAATTTGAATCTTGACTTTCAGGATGTTGCTTTTCTGGTTTTCCACCAATGCCGAAGCCTTTTCCCTTGACATTTGGAGCCATTCGATAGCCTTGTCAAAATGACCGTCCCAAAGTTCGATACAGCCTTTGTAGTAAGTTGAAAGTGTTTGAAAATAATTGTCGTTCAATGTACTGGACAATTCTTCCAACTCATTTGTATATGGTTTTGATAGTTGATATTGCTCATGTGCTTGCAAGGTGTTAATCACTGTTTCCAATGCCTCAAGTCTTTTTTCGTCTGCCTTGTTGTTTTCTTGCAGTAGTACTTGCAGACTGTCAGGAATGGAAAACTGTGTTTCTTGGGAAAACAAATACAATGTGTTGAAAAACAATATGATTAGCAGAAAACATCCTTTCATCTTATGCGTGATTATCATATTTACAAGATAATTTTTGAATGCAAAACTACAAAAAAAGCCGCAGTCCGAGTTCATTATCATCCCACAATTTTAAGCCCAACAATAGAAAGAATCAACGTGCTGAGGAAAAACACCCTCCAAAACGTGGCCGGCTCATGAAAGACGAAGATGCCCAGCAGCACTGCACCGACGGCACCGATGCCAGTCCAGACTGGATAGGCTATGCCGATGGGTATGGTTTGAGTGGCTTTGGCAAGAAGGACAGCGCTCAGGACATAGAAGAATGCGAAGCCTGCTATCCAAGCCCAGAATTCGGTACCATCGACAAGTTTAGTTTTTCCTAAACAGAAGGCGAAAGCGGTTTCGCAGAGACCTGCTATGATGAGGATAAGCCAGTTCATTGGTGATAGCTTTAATCAGTCACTGGTGAGAACGGACATTTCTTGCCGATGCACTGGTTGTTGATTCGACTGCGAGAGCATTTCACTTCGGGCTTCTCCATTTCTACTCCGAGGTGTTCTTTCACGAAATCAATTGCCGTTAGAATCGACAAATAAGAGTCGCGTTTGCAGCAACGAGGGCCGCCGTTAAGAGCGACTTGTTCCAAAGCTCGTGCGGTGCAGAGGTTGCACAACTGCCAGGTTTCTTTGGAGAGAGGTGTGTTGCGAGTGACTACCGACATGAAGATGCCGGTGCTGATTGCCGCTCCGCAAGCTCCCATGTAACCACAGGCTCCGCCAGGCACCTGACGCCCCCGGCTCATCACTTCGAGAAGGCCTGATTGCAGGTCGATTTTCATGGTGTCGGCTGCAGCATTGTTGTAGGCCGTCAGCAGGGCTGCACCAACTAAAACGTGGTGCTCGGGACCGTGCATGTGGCAGAACGACTGCGACATCATCTTTTCGAGGATTGCTATTGGGTCTTTGGAGGTCTCAGCCATACACAAGGAGATGATAGAATCCATACCGGCAGTATGACAATCGTTGCAGACATAGTGACCTTTAATGCAACGGGTCTTGCTTGGTTCTTTTTTGTGGCAGAGAACGCATTCCATCAATACGTCGTTATCGAGGTATTCGAGCGGTTCACCGCAAATGAGGCATTCGTCGTTTTTCATATCGGTTGTTTCTTTTGTTTTACCTGTGCAGGCCGTCAGGCAGATTCCCAGAAAGACTGCAAGTATTATTGGTAATTTTTTCATTATCGTGATATTTTTTGCAAATATAGGAAAATCGGGCGATAGCAGTATTAAAATTTTTCACCAAAACGACAGAAGAAACAAAAAAATAAAAAAAAGATGCTTTTTTTGCCAGTGAAGAGGAGCGAAGGCAGTCAAGGTTTGCGAGAGAAAAATACTCTTTTCGAAGGGAAACGAAGAAAAGGAAGATTTTTCCCGAAGCAACCCGAAGGGCTTGACCTTGACGGACAAGCGGAACGAGCTAACTTTGCATGTTTTTTTGAATTTTGAGAACACTAACAAAAAAGGCGACCCTCAAAAATGAAGGACGCCTTTGTTGTTTTGGATTGAAATCGGACGGTTAGTTCGCGTCCTTCACAAGGCGGACGGAAAGACCGTAGTGGCGAGCATCAGAGTACTGAGGGTTCACCCCGTTGGAATAAAAATACATGCCATAAGCATTATCATCACTGGCATAGGAACTCGACCAATAATACCCCTCGATTTCTGCCTGACTGACCCCAGAATCATCATATTTTCCTGAGGCTGGAAGGAACACGCAGCCTGCGGCTTCAAGCGCTGCCCAGCCGGCAGTGGTGCACTGGGTGGTCCCCGTCGTCCAACTGCTGGCGGCGGCGTTGATGGTACCCCATGTCACACCAGAAGGTGTATCACCGATACTTCCGTCAGGGAACAGAATGATACCTTTAACAGCCCAATCGTCGATGTTGATGCGGGCTTGGGTGTAGCGTGCATTGGAAGTGGAGTTGATTTCGTTTGCGGTGGTGCGGCTGTTGAAGATGTACTGCCACTCATTGTCGGTAGTGTTATTCTTCAGCGTGCGCCAGCCCGAATTCTGGGTATTGCCGCCGTTGCTGATGGCGTTATAGCCCCAGTCGGCCTTGCCTGCATTTTCACCAGCACCGTCATACAGGTTCGTTGTAAGTGAACCGTATGGATTAAAATATTGACTATAATACGCCCACTCCCACGGCCGATATAATGTGGCGTGTCCTGTATAGTCTATGCCACTGGTACCCCATCGGTAGAGGTCAATCCAATCTGTATTTGACTCCGACAGGAAGTTGCCACCACCTATAAAGTCGTACTGATGTTCCGCAAAACGCCAGATGCTTGTCGAAGCCTGGTACTGCAGGTTGCCCTGCGAGAAGTACACCTGTTTCGTGCTACTGACACTGAACTTGCCCGAGATAGCGCCTTGAGGTGCAGGCTCGTAGGTATATGGACTGGTGCTGATGGCACCCACTACGCCGCCGACGGTCACCGTGCCGCAAGAGCCGTAATCGCCTGCACCGATGCTGTTGGGAGCGCTATCGCCCTTCGTGGCTGTAACACGGGTCACTGTGTTCTGAATAGTGATGGTGCCGCAAGAGGTAGAAAAAAAACCGCCACCGATGCCCGCAGCCTGTTCTCCGCCTGTTGCTATGATTGTGCCACCACTGATAGTAATGGCACCGCAAGAGGATTCATTGAAACCGCTGCCGATGCCCGCAGCATACTGTCCACCCGTGGCCGTGATTGTGCCACCGCTGATGGTAATGGTACCGCAAGAGCAACCATTGCCGCCGCTGCCGATGCCCGCAGCATACTTTCCACCCGTAGCCGTAACGGTGCCGCCGCTGATGATGATATTGCCGCAGTTGATAGTATTATCTCCTTTATAACCGCCGCCGATACCCGCGCCGTAACCGTTGCTGCTGGCGTTAAGCGAGCCTGTACCCTGGATGGTGAGCGTAGAACCACTGGGAACATGAATGCCTGGGTAATCTACGTTGAATCCCTTAACGATGTTCGTGGTTCCATCTGCCAAAATAATAGTGGCATCGCCTAAGCAGTTTAGACCGGCAAAGTCTCCGGAAGTCCAGGTACCACTACCGTTAATATTCGCATTATGCAGCGTCACCGTGGCACCGGCGGCGATGGAAATCTGCATGTTCACAGCAAGCGTGCCTATCACAGTTTCGCCAGTGTTAATTATTTTATTTGCAATGATATCACCAAGATCAACGATGTCTGTAGCTGTGTTAACATCCAAATCAATATCATCATCACCTTCGTGGTAATACTGGTTGGCTTCGATGGCGTGAATTTTGGGACGAGAGCCGTTATATGTGATATAAGTGCCATTCTGGGCATAAATCGAGCCGGCTGGACCTGCAGCCAACTCAGACTGCGGAAGCACGATAGCCCATTTCTCAACATTAGTGCCGCTACCACCTTTCAGTTTAATGATTCCACCATCTTCTTTGTCGTAAGTGAAGCCATTATTCTGAGCATCATATGTTGCTTTAGAGAAGTCAATAATCACCTTATTGTTCATGCCAGTGATGCAAATCGGCGAATTAGATGGCGTGGTAACGTTAAACTTCATAAGCGAGGCTTTGTTGTGAAGTCTGGCTGTATATTGATTGCCTTCTGAAGGGTATGTTTGATCGGACGGAGCCATCGAAATGACAGGAAGATGTGGGTAATTGGTTTGGTCGCTGATGTTGACGGTGCATCCTGCATCTCCAACAGATAAAGAGCTATGATTGTTACCGAGGAAATAGAAATAAAGAGGTTGGCCTGTAGTAGGACCAGTGATGCTTCCGCTAAAATTTGTACCATCGTGGGTTAATGTGCCGACATAATGGTCATTGCTTATTACAATTATTTGGTCACCATTTTCAAAAGTAACCATTGGACTGTTATATGGGTCAACATTTGCTTTTGAACCTCCACCAACGTTGAGGGTTATGGCCACTTGGTTGCCACCTGAAGGTGAAATTGGCTCGACGGTTTTCTTTTTGCAGCTGGAGATGCCGAGAAGAATGACTATGGCTAATAATAATGCGGTTTTGGACGCATTTGATGCGTTTTTACGTGAACGACGGCGACGTGATATGGCGTAGCCTGCGCCTGCAGCGGTTAAGATTAAAAGGCCGCTGCCGAGAGGTGACTCGCCAAAATCGTCGTTTTGGATTCCATTGGTTGCTGTCCAAATGTTGATAGCATCACGATTATCGTAGGTATCTTCGTTGTTACGGAAGAAGCCGTCGGAACGTTGGGCTATGGTTGATAGGCCTAAGAACATTAAAAGGGAAAGCGATATAGCTTTCGGGGATAAAGATACTTTCATTAGTCAGTTAATCAGTTTATTTTTGAGGTTGCAAAATTATAAAAAATTGATATACAATGAGAAAAAATTTCTCGGAGGACTAAGAGAACTCGGTTTTGTCCTGAAATAGATTGACATCAGAAGCTGTAAACAAGAATCAGGACGAGAGATAGTCAAGGTGTTCAGTATCAATTGAATCAGGAATCAGTCCTGAATATGGTTTGCAGTCAAAAAGAGACCTTCAAAGCAGCGGAAACGCTTGAATTTATTAACAATCACGAAAGGAAGCCACACCTAAAAGGGTGGGTTGGGTGGGGAAGCGACATTGTCGGCAAATTCTTGAGTGAAGTGAAGCGTCTAACGGAGCGAAGTGGAGTTTGACGATGAACGAAACGAAAGATTTTGCCTTAGTGCAGAAACTTTCAATAGAAGCCTAGAACCAAAAATGGGACATTGTGTTTTGCTGTAGCAGCATGAGTGTAGCGTCAGCCGAGGGTTCCCACTGGGATACGGCTGTCGCTATACTGATGCTGCGCCATTCAATGAAGTCAGTAAACGTTGTGCTTTGCAGTTGCTAAAAACATGTGGGTCTGGGCAAGGGAGGGAAGAGAAACGACCGGACGCAGCTCAAGTGAGGTCGCTTTGCGCACGCCGCCGAATGACAATGAGGCGCCCCCAGAAAAACGGCGGAACGGAGGTGGAGACGTTTTTTCTGGGGGTTGCGCGCGACGCGCGCTGCGACCAGCGCCGCCAGGAGAAGCCCGGACCTGATAAGGGAGGGCGACTGGCGGTTAGTGGCAAAAATTTTTGGTGCCCGTGCACATTGAATTAGTGCAGGAACTTTCAATGCGCCAAAGAATTTTTGACACCGCTGGGCGCACCGGGCGGCGCGCTTTAACACAAGGGGCTGGCGGCTGGGATTTGGATGCAGTGGCGTTGTGTTGTGCCTTTCCATGAAAAGATGCAGAAGCGAACAAGTTTGCAGCACCCCCAGCCGAGAGGCAGCCCCGAGCGAGCGACCAAGCTGCCGCCTAAAAGCCTTTTTGAAATACATTTGAATTTTACGATAACATGGGCGCGAGACGAGAACCAACAATTGTGCGGAGACACAAAACGTGAGACCCCATGCAAGGGCGGAGCAAAAAAATACTACCCCGATAGGGGTGGAGATTTTTTTAGCGACGCTTGTTATACCCTTGCAGGGGGCAAAAAGGCTTTTAAGGCAGCGCGGAAGCGAACACCGCTTTCCCGCCTACACACATTCACACTGGGCAGGAACATTGTGTAGAAGCAGAAACCTTCAATACATTATTATAAAACGGAACATTTGAAAAGCGGCTAAACGGGACACTTTATTTTGTAGAAACCATCAAGCCGCGGAGGATACCTTTATGTTTATTTGTCGGATTGCTCTGGTGGAAGTGTGCGGTTTTCCCAACGTTTGCGAGCTGCTTCGATGTTTTTGATGAGTTGTTCTCTTGATGGCAGCTCGGTTAGGTATTGGGCTACTTTGATGCCTGACTTGTCGAGTTGCAGGAGCTCGATTTGTTCTTCACTGCCTTCGGTGCAGAGCAACAGTCCAAGTGGTGATTCTTCGCCCGGTTCCATCTCATTTTGCTCCAGCCAACGGAGATAGAGTTCCATTTGGCCTTTGTAGGCTGCTTGGAAACGACCTTTTTTGAGGTCGATGGCGATGAGACGGTGCAAACGACGATGATAGAACAACAGATCGAGATAGAAATCCTCTCCATCGATAATCATGCGCTTTTGACGGGCAACAAAGCTGAATCCGTTGCCTAACTCGATGATGAACTGCTCTAAATGGGCGACAAGACAATCTTCGAGGGTCTTTTCACTGTACATGCCTTTCAGACCTGTAAATTCTAAGAAATAAGGACTTTTGAATACAAGGTCAGGAGTAAGAGTGTTGTTTTCACGAAGGCCGGTAAGCTCTTTTTTGATTAGTTCATCGGGTTTGCCACTGATGGCCGAGCGTTCGAAAAGCATTCCATCGATTTCCTTGCGGAGCTGGCGAACTGACCAAAGTTCGGAAGCGGCAAGCGTTAGATAAAACTCACGTTGAAGTTCATCTTTCAATGGTATAACTTCCACAAAATGAGACCATGACAATTGTCGCGACAGCTGCGCGACAATTTGAAAATCGGGTATTATTTGTGCAAATTGCATCATTCGACGGATGCTTTTTTCATCAAAACCTTTGGTGCCAAAATCTTCCTGTAATTGTCGCGACACTGTCACGACAATTTGTTTGCCGTATTCGGCACGTTCATTTCCAAGGACTTCGCGGTTGATACGTTCGCCGATATGCCAGTACATGAGGGTGAGCTCGGTGTTGACGTTGGCTGCGACACGGTTGCGGGCATCGTTGATGATTTGGCGCAGGTCGTTGACAAGCGGTGTAAGGCTTGGAGTTGGCAAAGGATTGATGTTGTTTTCGTCCATGATGTGGAATGATTTTTTACTTTTGCAAAAATACAACTTTTTGGAATAACAACAATTGTTATGATGCTTGTTTTTGTTGTTGGTTATGTATCAATGAATTGTGGAATGGTACATTTATTGCGATGGCATCACATTATTTTTACTTTTTGTTTCTTCGTATTAAAAAAATTCTTATCTTTGTAGCTGAAAATCAAAAACATATAATATGGCAAGCATTCAAGATATTCACGCTTTTGAAGAGAAGATTTACGACATCGTTCAGGATTATATTGATGAAAATTACGATGTTGACGACGTTTTGGCTATTGGTATGCGTTGTGGTAGAATCAATATGAAAGCTGATGCCAAAGAAGCAATTAAGATTGGAAAAACAACGGAAATTTATCCTCTGAAGGATTTGGTGCGTTTAGATGACGAAGGCCAAAAAGAGCCAGACGTGGATAAGATAAACGAGATAGCTAACAGTTGGGTGTTTTTAGATTAGAATCCATAATCAGCATCGGCTTCTGCTGCCATTTGGAAAGCGTCTTCATCAACCTTGATGTACTCTTTGATTTTGGGGCTAATGGTTGCTAAACAATAATTGTGCAGCAATACCTCAACTTGTTGCATGGTGGTCTCAAATAGTTTGGTTACAAGTTCGCATTCCCAAAGAACCAGAACTTGCCAGCCATTTTCTTTTAAGACCTGATAGTTCTGCTTGTCTCTTTCCTGATTACGATGGATTTTTGTTTTCCAGAATTCTACGTTTGACTTTGGCATTTTGAATTTTTCACAACCTTCATGACCATGCCAAAAGCAGCCGTTAACAAAGATGGCTGTGCGGTAGCGACGCATAACAATATCTGGTTTTCCAGGCACACCTTTAACATTCAACCTATACCTATAACCATGAGTCCACAACCATTGACGCACCTTCAGCTCAGGCTTGGTGTCTTTAGAGTGGATGCGGGACATACATGTGTGCCGCTGTTGTTTTGTCATGATATCGGTCATGTATTATGATTATCCCTCAAAGCCTTTTTTTCTGAGTTTTTCAAGATTTAGATAGAAAGCGTATTTCATTCTATCAGTCAAAGATTTACGACCGTGTACAACATCATCCATAACTTTCCATTTCCAATCTTCAAGAACACGTCTTCGACGATCCCATTCAACCATACACTCAACAAGCTCCAAGGTTATATCATTTGATGGTTGAAGCTTTGACTGGGAATTTTCATCTTTTGCAGGTTCCTGATCTGCCATTGTATCGGCTTCTTCAAGCAGCTCGATGTTGTGTTCACACACTGTTTCATACACTGTCATTGCTTTACGAATATCGTTTGGAGCAAACTTGTGTTTGAATTTAATCTTTGAAGCTGTATCACGAGCAATTGTTTGTTGATTGATACTCATACAACCTGATTCCTGACCCCAATCAGCAAACTTTTTCCATAATGGAATTGGTATAGATGTGATGATTCCCAGTTCGTGTTGCAAAGTTCTTTCCTCGTCTTCATCGGGTTCGGATATCACATTCCTTTTAGGTGGGTTGTTTGGATCGATTAAGTCTAAAGCGATAGTATTAATATCGAAAGCCCAAGTGTGTTCTTTGACTTTTTCCCAGCATTCTTCTTTCTTTGCCCATTCAATATAATGCGAAACAGGTGACTCGTTTAAAATAAATCTATTCACTTGTTTCATCAAATCATAAATTACATCTGACAGCACTTGTGAAATTTCTTGATTTTGCCAAATTTTATATAGATTCAGCCTACCGTCGGTCAGCTTGTTTAATAGTGCAATAGTATAAGGCACTACAACTTGTTTCATTTCACCTATACAATAGTCGTTTTTCTTGGTGCCATAGCGAGCATCTGCAGTCCTAAACAATATGGCTTTGGAAATAGTATCCTCAAAAAAGACATTGTTAATCTTTTTTATATTTTCAGGCAAGTTGTCGTTGATGAATTTTGCATAGTTTTTTTCGTTGCCTCGAACAACTATATGTGGACCAATTACTAATTTTTTGCCGTCGTAAACCTCTTCGTATGTATTTATGTATTTTGCCAATTCGACCTTGGTAAATACTTGTTTTGAAGGGTATTTATGCTCGAATGAGTTGAGACGGGTTTTGGTGAAGCCTTCCTTTTGACGCAAATTCTTGTATTGTCCACGAGCTCTTTCAAAGAACCAATATGTTTGCATATTGTTATGAGCGGTAAGCGGTGTGAGAATGTAACGGGAAAGTTTTTCAAATTCAACGAGATGAGGATTGTTAGCTGTAAAGTCGGCATCATTAACTTTATTCTGCGTATTCGCATACTTGGAAATCTCTGATACGATTTTACTAAATTGGTCTTGTTTTTTAATGATGGAGAATTTTACTTGAACATATATGTCGGAAATATCAGCTTTATCTTTTTTGTGAGTGTGATATATAGATGCAGTTGTTTGACCTCCGTTTACAATTTGGAGATTGCTGATCTTTTTGATATAATGACCTGTTTCGTCTAATTCAATATGGTCAGCAGTTGCAGCTATACCATTGTTGAATGCCAAGAACATGTGAGGTCTGTTTTTAATAGTTTCACGAATCCCCTTATTTATTTTTCCAGTAAATTGTAGGAAAGAACGAACGTTTTGTTCAAGCAGTCGTGCACCAAATCTTTCGTATAAATTTGCCAAGCATAGACCTGGTATAATGGCAATGTAAGCTTGATAATCTTCATTTTCATTACTTGCAGGAAGACATGGAAGAAGAAAATGTTCTTCCTCAAAGTTAATCTCAATAGGTACTCTGGATTGCTCAGATATTTTATAGATAAAGTTTATGTCAATGACACGATAGAAAATTTTATATCCAGATATTTCAACGCTATCAGGGAATTCACCTTGGTAGTCACCGTTTGTGATAATAAAAGCATTAACACGAATTAGATTATTTCTTAATTCAGGATAGCTACCGAGAGTATTTGCGAATTCAAATATTTGAGAGGATTCTGCGACTTCATTGGCATAGTCGTTATAGATGCATTTGCGAAAGAAATTTGTTATACGTGTAGCAGCGCGTTTTACTTCATCTTTTGAAATAGTCGGGATGTCTTCTTCGGCTTGGAATATTGACACGAACAAATCGACAGTTTCGTAGTTGTCGGAAATAGCATAAGCATTTATTTTATGCTGATTCTTGGTTCCCAATGCTTTTTCGTCATAGGCAATGTCGGCATTCTCTGTTTCTCCAGCTTCTGCCAATAAATCAACAACATATCTGGTAAATGCTTGTTCAAGAGATTCGCCATCTTCGTTAGCTATTTGCCTGGCTTGTATTTCTTGGATAAAAGATTTGTAAAACTTACTGATTTCTTTCATAAGCCTTGAATATCTGTTATAACTTGGTTTTCCGGCACTAAATAGTCGTCACACATAGCAAGAACTATGGAATAAGTTACATTGCCCACCCCATCACGTAACTCGCTTTCTTTAATGCGAGGGAAAGCCTTGTCAATTTTATAAAGTTTCTCAAACCGTATCTGATAAAATCTGTCTTTATACAAATTTGCCTGAGCATCAGCATAACCAGCTTCAAATAATTTAGCATTGAACGCTGTTAATGCAGGAACATCAGATGATAAGATTTGTCGTATTACTTCTATTTTGTCGCAAAGAGTTTGTCCATTGGCTTTTGATACTTCAACAGAACAATGATACAAATACAATGACTCAAACAAGCTTTCATCCAATTGCCGTTCACTACTAATCTTTACTTCCTGCGGATTACTTGTAGCCGTTGTTTTTACTTCGACAGCCCAACTTGTTCCTTGGAAATCACGTAAAGCCTTATCAACGCCAACCCATGTATGTAAAACGTCGGAAGGCTGAAGCTTAGATTTAGTTAGAATCTTTTGCAGAAAATGAAGTTCGCCATACAGACCTTGTTGTTCAGCAGTAGAAAGTCCGTCTGAATTGATTTTTTCAAACATAGATTTCCACTTTTCCATCTGATTTATAATGGTGCGAACTCTCTTTTTTTCAGTTGTGATATCAATGACAGATTGGATAACATTATCGCAGAGAGCCGCAAATATGTCTTTGTTAAACGGTGTAACCAATTGTATTGATAGCAGGTTGGAGTGATTGAATGCTGTATCTTGGAACAGAGAAACCCTCAGATCTTTTAGGTTTTCGAAAGCACTAATATCTATGCGTAAAGTATCGCTTATGACAAAAGCAATACCATAGAATCTATCAGGATGTTGGTATGTAACATAGATGTGGAATGGTTTATCGCTTTTAAAAAGCTTTTTGTATAGTCCTTTTTGTGGACTTTGTTCCATTTCCTCCCATAGTTCCAGGATGTGATAGTTATTCTCTGTCATATTCTACATCATTTTCGTTGTCAAAAGAATCTTCTGTTGAAGCAATATCCGCAATAGTGTTCACTTGATATGAAACTGCCTCTCCCGTGTTGGTGTGTGGGAAAGAGATCGCGAATCCAATAAACGGTTCGTCGTCTTTAGAATAAACCTCTGTTCCCGGTATAATGCTGCCATTATTATCAACTATGTTAGAACCTTCAGGATTTAAAGGATAGATGATAAGAAGAGGATTTTTTTCCGAACGGAATTTTTCGCGAACTATTATAGGAGCTGGATAATCATGCTCCCACGTCTCGCCTTTACCTTCTTTTTCTTTCTTTGTTAATTCCAGAGCTTTTTCCAATACTTCGGTGTCCAGATCAATAAATTCTTCTTTTTGATTACCAACGATGTGGTTCTTTCTAATGAAGTAAGTATCGAAATCGCTTATATCTTTGGCTCGATTACGTGTCCAGCAACCGACGTTCATTTTGTTAGAGAAGGTGTGGTTTGATGAAGAATCGTTTTTGCTTAATAATGCTACACGCCACGAGGTCAACTCTCCTTTTAAAGATAGTTTCTCAATGTATTGGCAAATTAAGTCAAGATTAACTTTCTTCAACTCGGCAGGTAGTTTGAAGTTTTGGAAATAATCGCAAATTGTTTGAGGAGAAACATTTCGCCACAAATAATTGTTGTCTATTTTTTCTGCTTTTCCCAAAGATGAGATGAAATTATCGGTAGCAATCAGATTACTCCTTTTAACAGTTTTTGACCTTGATAACTGATATGTTTCAATTAAACGACCAGCCCAAGAAACTTGGACGGTTCTTGAATTGTACATTTTATTAACCGCAGTAATCTGAAGAACTCCTGGATGTGTACGGACTTTAAGCGCATAATCATTAGGTGTGCCGCCAGATTCGTAGAGATAATTGAATTCATCACGAAGTTCTTCGCTGGCTAATGTGATGTGTCTAAACCATTCGTTTAATTCACTACTTGTGAATAGACGGCATAAGTCAACATATCCCGGACGATATCCGAACCAACGTCCCATTTGCATCAATGTGTCGTACATTTTTGATGCGCGTAAGAAATAACTAACAGAAAGACCTTCCAATGTTAAACCTCGTGAAAGTTTGTCACCGCCGATAGCAATAACAGAAAGTCCTGTTTTTTCATTTAATTGATAATCAATAATGTCTCCTGAAGAGCCATTTATTGATTTAACTGTTATTTTTTGAACGGCGTTGAATAACTTGCTTTTTACTGTATCCCAATCGTGAACCTGGATTTTATTATCAATGGTTGCAAGACTCGAGTTGAGAATCTTGTTGGATATGGTTCTGTATGAGTAATACTCTAATCCGTCAAATTCTATATTGTCGTCTTCAAAAATTTGTCGGAACTCTTCCATAATGAAAGGATCGTCGGCTTCAATTTCTTGTTTATAGAACTTGAATTGACGATCAACCAGTTCCTTTATGGCGTTTTGCCAGATTTGATAGCGCGATACGTGAATCAGCATGGAATTATGCTTGTGTTCTTGACCTCTGACAATACGTATTGCACAAGTTATAATAAAACACTTTATGGCAATTTTCAGTGATTCAGGAATGTCGCCAAAAGTTGGTTTGACATCGTCTTTATGATGACCTTCAGGAACGAAATTACTGTAATCATTTATTGGAATAACAATAGGTAGAAGATTGTTGTCGTCTTCAGTTGGGGTTATTGAAGTGCCAAAGACTTTGTCGGGACCGATGTAATTACTTGGTGCCGGAATATTGATTATAAAATCACGTGGAAATAGATCGTCTTTAATAGTTGATGCTATAAAGATATTGGCAAATGGTGTTGCCGTATAACCAACGTACGCAGAACGAGAGAAAAGGCTGATAATGCTTCTTATGCCGTTGTTGATTGCCGTTGGTGTTTCGTTAGGGTCTTTTTTGGTATTTATAGAAGCATGGTCTGCTTCATCATCGATGATAAGCAGTGCCTTTTGTGTTATCTGTGCATCATTGCTTTTTTGCTTGAGCCATGTATGCAAACGTTTTAATACGGAGGTGTTTTTCTTAACGACAAGGATAATCGGCTGCGGAGCGTTAAAGTTGAGACCAGTTGCGTTTGCCGCTTTACTGGTGAAATCACCTTTATCCAGACTTGTTGTATAAGAGTGAGCTATGGCGTTTTCAAATCCAACTATTTTACCGACTCCAACCTTGGTCGTTAATCTGGTTTCATAATTTTTATCAGCACCAGTATCAAATCCAAGGAATCCTTCATCAATACGAATTTGTGTTTGAGAACGCAGATTGTTGTGAATGCCTGCGAGGACAATAATTACTTTGAAACCAGCATCGGCAGCTTTGCAGATAAGGCCTGTGTAATTGGCGGTTTTGCCTGATTGAACCTGACCGACAACTAATCCCTTTTTAGAAATGACGATATTGTCGCGTTGAGGATTAAAAAGGTGATCGAGGATGCTGTCGGTTAAATCGTCATTATTTTGTATTACTGTATCGGAAAATCCTTTTTGTTCAGCAAGATATTTTTTATATCGAGTCCAGAATTGCCAATATCCGGGTTCGTGGTTTGATCTAAAATCCTTTAGCCAAGGTTCACGTCGTTCTCTGCCTGTTAATATTTGGTAATTATCTACGCGTGTACTATAAAGAGTGCTAAGTTCTTCAAATAATAATTGTTTATCAATGCCATTGAAAAACGGCATGGAACAAACGTTATCTACGATATTTTTTAAGAAATCGTCTGTAACCGATGGCGAGGAAATCATGTTCCTGCATACATTTATTGCTTGTTCCAACAATTCATTCATAGCTCATCTATTATATCTTCGTAATAATTAAATGGTTCGATGGATTTCAGATATGCTTTTGCTTGAACATCTGACATTCCCTGAGCCAATTGATTTTCATACATTGTTGCCAGCATACTCTTGACAAGATTTGTGTCCATATCAGAATAAGGCTGTTTCTGTTCAGCGTCATTCTGGGCTTTGTCAATATATATGGTTTCTGTAGGAATCGCTTCTTCTATAAACTTCAACAATGTTTCGATTGCCTGTTCTGGTTTAACTTCGGCCATCTTTTTGATATGTTTGATCATATCATGGTCGCGATTAACGACAAATGACCATTTGTTGTCTTTTTTCTTTTCAAGCCACAAAGGTTGAAAACAAACACCAGCTTTTTGTTTGAGAATTCTTCCACGATGGCGATATACTTCACAACCAGCAGAACGAACTTCATTGGCATAAGAACGCAGTTGCTCAAGACATTTACTTGGAGGATAAGCTTTGGACTTTTTTATATCAATTTGCCAATCGAAGTCAAGAGTATTAGGCAAGTCAATTTGAATCCGCACCAATTTATAATGTTCTTCTTTTCGGAAAAGTCCGAGCCAGTCGCCAGCAAGTAAAAGACGATTACCACGATATACATAGAATCCTTGTTGAGCTGACCATCCGTTGATGCCTTCAGCACGTTTGTATGCTGCTTCGGATGAGAATTGATTTCTATGAGGAAGAATATATCCTTTCATTTTGGCACCACTACCTAAACCAATACTTTCTTCTGGTCGGTTTTGTGTGGCAGGCTCATCTGTGCAAAAAGGATTCCAAGGTTCGATTGGATGTTCACCCCAAAATATGGTTATGCTTTTATTCTCCAAAAAGCGATGGAATGTCATTTCAAGATGACGTTTTACTCTGTCTAACGAATGAGAGAACTTTTCTTGTGCGTTTTGATTGGTTTCGCTTGTTTCTGGAGGAACAACTCTATCCAAATCAGTCCAAATTACAATTGTCCCTGATTTTTTGTCATCCAGAGCGTGTTTGAATTCATCTGGAATCCACTGTATGAGTTCCCATTTATCACTTTGAGCGATGTAGTCCAAGTCCCAAGACCAATAAACAGGAGAATAACCTTCTTTACGACTTATAACTGAAAGCTTACGACATTGAGAAAAAGAAGCGGTTTTTAGACCTAATCCAAAACGACCAAGGTCGGTTGCGCTTCGGTCGTCCAGTGGGTTTTGTCCACCAGGGCAAAGAGCTTGAACAAGCTCTTCATTATTCATTCCGCATCCATCATCACCAATGGTGATTATAGACTTACCACCACGCCAAAAGCGATTTAGACGTATGTTTTTAGCACCAGCTGATATGGAGTTGTCTATAATATCAGCGATGGCTGTCTCGAGACTATATCCAATAGCACGAAAAGTCTCGATCATTGAAGAGGCTTTTGGAATTGCCGATTGCTTTCTTATGTTATCGTAGTCTAACTCCATAATTATAATTGTTCTGCGATTTGTTCTGCGATTTGTTCTGCCAATAATACAGGAACGGCATTCCCAATTTGTTTATATGCCGCACTTCTTGTGCCTTCAAAGAAGTAGTCGTCTGGGAATGATTGCAAACGAGCTGCTTCACGAATTGATATAGAGCGAACGTTCTCTGTGGTTGGTTTCGGATTTGGATAAATATAGTAATGGCCGTCCATTGCTATATGTGCAACAACTGTATGACTACATCCGTTAGGATTCACGACAGAGAATCTGTTAAGAAATGTTTCTTTGTTCTTATGTTTTTGATGGTCGGCAGGGATTTCTTTGTATGATAGTTGTTTTCCTTCTTGCAAGTATTTTTTTATAGCCCAGACATAAATTTCACGGTCATTCAGATTGTTAGGTCTGGCAATGTGTTGGGTTGTGAATGGAATTACACCGCGAAGATTATTCACTTGTAGATACCTCATTTTAGATAAATCCTTGGTGTAATGAACGGCACCACAAAGTGTGCCTTCGCCAGCCTTTAATTTTGGCAAATCGGAAAACAAATCTTTCATGACCTTGTAATTGTTTTCTTGTTTCTGAAAATCAGGGTAATGATAATTAGTTGGATTGCCATTACCATCATGAGTTTTCCAACCTATGATAATCATACGTTGGCGTTTTTGCAGAACGCCAAAGTCTGATGCCAATTGGATTTCCCCTCTTACTTCGTAGCCCAAACCCCTGACCAAATTCTGCAAATCACGATATGGTTCACCGTTTTTGGCCGTTCTGATGGAAGGAACGTTTTCAAATACAAACATTTGTGGATTGTATTTTTCCAAAAACTGAACATAGAATTTGTACAAGTCATTACGAGGGTCGGATTCAATTTTCTTTCCTAAACGAGCACGACCAGCTACGGAATAAGCTTGGCAAGGTGGACCGCCAATTATGATGTCGATGGGATGTCCATCTGCAAGACGATCAACTTTATCAAATATATCTGGGATGGTTTTCGCACCAATTTCGGCTTGAATAACGCTGTCAATTATTTTGGATGGAACTTGTTCCCAGAGCTTTCTCCCATCTTCTTTTTCGTGTTTGTTTAGAAGATAATTTTCATACACTTGAAGTTGGCCGTGTTCACGCAAATAATGAAATGCTGCTCGTGTACGTAATGTATCACAAGCAAATTTTTCCATTTCAATATGTGCAACCGGTTCAAATCCAGCCCTGATAAACCCTTCAGATAAACCTCCAGCACCTGCGAATAAATCAATAAATCTCGGCATAATCCTGAATAATAAAATCAAAAACAACAACCTATCTTCAGATTATGTATATAACCTATAAAATGGTTTAAAATACGTGCTCATAGTATCATGGCAAAGATAGTGAAAAATGTCAATAATATTATGAGTGTGTTAAAAAATTTTAAGATTTCTTGCAAAATTGTGCAAGTTATACTTAAAAAAAAGAAGCCCCGAAGGGCTTCGATAAGTCTATAGCTTTGAATATTGACCGTGTGCCTGGTGCCTGAGCAACCCTTTTTCGCAGAATTTGTTGATTTGCTTTTCGGCAGTTTTGGGGGGTATTTTCAATCGCTCAGCTATTGAAAGATACATCTTGCGGTCGAAGTCCTGTGGTAGGGTGTCGAAAAACAATTGGCGGAGTGCTGGCTGGCCATTACCTTTTGAAGAGCTTTCATCGTTTATCAATAAATTGTTAAACACTCTTTTAGTATGTTTTAAAAGCACTTTAGCCATAGTTATGGACGTGTTGAAATCGGTGTCGTTGCATACTATTACTGGAGCAATATCCATACCATCCATAATTCTTAATGTTGTGAGAATCATGGCGATACGGAAGGTAATTAAACCAAGACGACGCACAGAGGCCACAATGTCTTCGCCGAACATGTCGTAATACTCTTCTTGGGATTGTTCGAAGAAAGCATTAAACGATTCTTCTTGAGGTTTGCTTAATGCAAATCGAATTTCACCAGATTTTTCAAGTATTTTATAAAATGCAAAAAATTGTTCTCCAAGATGTTCGAAATGTTCGTCAAGAGTTTCGGTGCTGTCGGAAAACACATTGTTCCATTCCAGGCGCATGTTCATGTAATAAAAGATAAAACGGCTGAACAGTCCGTTTTCGGTGTCTGGGATTAGAGAGAAGATTTGCCGAGGAGTACCAGACAGAACAGCCGAAAGGCGTGGTCGCTGGAGTTCGACGTACTCGCGGTCTTTACGCCTGGTGTAGGATATCATCTCGTGATGGAAGGCTTTTCGGAAACCGTCGGAGAAGTTGCCATAATCAGACTTGAAGGTGTTTGCCAAAGTGTCGCCTTCTGTCTCAAAAATAAGACCGACCCCACCATTATCGTTTAACATCTGATAAACAGAAGTGGAGCTGCTGTTGGCCGGAATGAGGAGCGTTTTGATAGGAGGTTCCTCTGGCTGTTCGTTGTTTTTCTTATCAAGAGCATATTCGTTTTGCAGACGTTTATATTCTTTCATCTCTTCTGCGTATAGTTTTTTCAGATTATCGTGAATGGGCTTGATAAGGTGACGGCAAAGGGTTAAACGACCTTTTCCGGCGGAAGCTTGTGCGGATACAAACAGAAAGAGATTAGGAAAAACCTGACGCTCAGCATACTTGCCGGAAACATTCGGCAAACAAGCGGATAGAGAAACCAGCGAGCCCAATATTAACAAATCGGCATCCTCAAAATTTTTAGCTTTATTGATGACTTGCGTAAGCAAACCAGGAAGAAAGCTATAAATTTCCTGTGAGAAAGTGGGCATGGGTTCATCAGCTTGTTTTGGGAACTCGATTTCTTCCATTTCCCCAATATCCCCAATTTCCCCACGTGGGGATTTTGGGGATATTGGGGATTTCGAGTAGTTTTTTTCAGAACTAAAAGTGTCGTAGATTGTTATTCCAGCTTCTTTTGCAAGGTGAAATAAAGTTTTGATGGTGATGCCGTGACCATGAGCGTTAAGACAAGCGGAAAACTGCTTGTCAGTTTCTTTTTCATCATACTTTGGATAGAAGCGGCTTAGACGTTGATAGTAGGAACGACCACATTCGCCGAGGGCATCGGCAAGCGAGAATCCCATATCGCGCCACGAGGCATAATCGGGGGCGATGTCGGTGCCAGAGGATTCGACGGCAGAAACAAGTTGTTCTATTTTTTGTTCCTCTGATATAAAGGGTGTGGTAGAGACAATAGAGGTTTTAGGGGTAGCAACAGTGGCTGATTCCCCTTGAGGGGAATGCAGCCAACTGTTCGGATCAAATGGTTTCTTACTCATAATTATAACAGATTTTGGTTGATGAAACAATCAGGGTCGTGAGGAAGGAAACAGGCGCGAGAAACGTCTTTGCCAGATTGGTCAACCTCAACAGAATAGGTTTGTTTTAGATAGTTGGCGACGGCACGGAAATAATCGGAATGATTAGTTTGAGACAAATCAATATTGATTATCCATTTGAGACCATCGCCAGAAGGAGAGCGAAACAGCAATTGTGTTTCGAAGTATTCATCTTCAAGTAGTTGAGCGCGAAGCGCATCAAGGTTTTTTAGATGATCGAAATCGAGACACAACAAGCCGGAGTGTTCAATCAAATTTTTATCGTTTCGCTTTGAGAAAACGCCGGAGAAAGTACAATAGTCGAAGTTGGCGGCTTTGAATTCGCGAGCCATCTTAACATCGCCAATCATGCGGAGTTTTGTGGTGGCTTCTTTAGCCTGATAACCAACAATATAATTATAGGTGTCGAGCAGCGTGAAATTAGCCGAAGGTCTGGTGTTGATGATTGGACGGCTGAAAAATGAGAACCGAGCCAATTTATTTCCTTGGTTTTCCATAGTCGTAACGGATTTGATTCATTTTGTAATGGTCGGCCAAGATTTGCTGGATGTCTTTGCGACGGTAGTAAATCTTGTTGTTGATACGAGAGTATGGCAAGGTACCATTAGAGCGGAGCGTCTGCAGGGTGCGGATGCTGATGTGGAGTAATAGCATTACGTCTTGGTTGTCGAGCCAATCCTCGAGATTGTCGTCGGACGGATTTGTGACAGTTGGATTGACGGATGTTGTTTCTCCTTGTTTGATGCCGAAGTGTTGGCGAAAGCCAACGGCGAGAGGCTCGTTGCTGTTAGCAAAGTAGTCCTGAAGGATTTCTCCTAATAAACGTGGCTTACTCATTTCAGGCCTCCTTTCTTGCTGTTAACGAATTGCAAGGCTTCGGCATGAAGTTCGGCTGCTGTTTTGCGCTTATCGGTTTTGAGCCAGGTGTCAATTTCTGATTTCAGGAATTGCAACTTCTTTCCTTTTTTATGATAAGGAATTGCATGTTGGCCAATCCAGCCATAAACTGTCTGCTTGGCAGGACGGTCGGGAAGGTATTGGCATAGTTCTCCCAAGTTGAGCCAGCGATCGGATGGCTCGACGGTGGTTGTTTGAGATGTTTGAAGTAAAAGTTTAACTTCTTTTACTTCGCTGAGGAGCATTGATACCGCTTGCGGTAGCTGCTCGAAAGTTAATTGTTCGTCTTGAAAAGACATGGCGATAATTATTTTAGTTAAACAATCGCTTTCTTTTCAAGTGGCCACGAAAAAAGAAAACCGCAGTCCTTTGTGGATTGCGGTTGCAAAATTCAGAATAAACTTACCCTACAACTGGTTGTACAACCGGTTGGAAATTTAGTATTGTTTATCTTTGTCTATTGATATTGAGATATTTAGGTCTGAAAATATTTTGTTTATTTCTGATATTTCTTTTGAATGATAATTTGTCAAAGTAATACCTTTCTGTGCCTCATTGTAAATCTTATCATAATTTCTTCCGGTAAGAAATGCTATAAGTTTGCAAATCTTTGTCAGGTCATTGTATGCTTTCCCGCTTTGCATTTTGCGGAGCATCTCCATTATTACAACAGAGCGTACTTTTGTGGTTGAAGTGTTTTTGTCACCATCAATTTCAACAACATTGTTGACGGATAGGTTTTTTTCTCGTTGTATCAGTGCTAATTCATCTTCGATTTGCTGCATAATATTTCCTTTGGCTTTTGCTTGCTTGAATCGAGTTAGAATATCAGCATAAAACATTTCTCGGGTGTTCAGATCAGATATTTCGTCGGCTTGTTTCTTAATCTGGTTGAAACTTTTTGGCAAAGATTGTATGGATAACTCTTCTTTTAATAATGGTTCAAAATATTGGAAATATAATGGATCAACCACGCTTTTAATTTTGTGTAAACAAAAATCAATATGTGAGTTTGGACTATCTGAAAAATAGAGAATGACATACACGCAAGCAAAAACAATTGCTGTTTCATAATCCAAAAATAATTCTTGTGTTTTGGATATGAGAGATTGAACCTTAGTTTCCGGGTGTTTTTCTTTTTCAAAACTTTCACACAAATAATATGCTTGATTGAAAATTTCTATAGGATTGCGACGAAGAGGGATGATGTCTATGTCATTGTTTTGCAAAGACAACAAAACTTTATATATACGAGAGTTTAGTTCGTTGTTTTCAATGTACTCGTCAATGTCATACTTTTTAGTAAATTTCATAATGATATTATTTTTCTGGTTTGATATTTATCTTAATTACCTTAGCTGCCTTCTCCTTTTTCTCATCAACAACTTTGGCGTAAATCTGCGTAGTGCGGACATTGGTGTGACCGAGCATTTTGCTGACGGTGTAGATGTCGGTGCCTCCTGTTAATTGCAAAGTGGCATAGGTATGACGGAAGCAGTGGAAGGTGATGTGGCGATCAATGCCAGCATCTTCAATCCAGCGTTCTAATGGTCGGGAAATCCAGGAAGGGTCGGGTAAATCTTCGAAAACCAATCTGTTGGGTTCTTGCCGCTCACCACATAGTTTATAAGCTTGCTCGCTGATAGGCATATACTCAACGCCTTTAGTTTTCTGCTGGGTGAAGTTAAGACGATATTTTTTGCCTTCCTGCTGAATCTCACCCCAGCGGAGCTTTTGGATGTCGGAGTGACGAAGCCCGGTGAGGGCTGAGAATAAAGCTGCACGTTTTAATATAGGTGTATCGCATGGAGTTTCGGCAAGAATGTTTAGTTCTTCGATTGTCAAGTGTTCGCGTCGGCTTTCCTGACCTTGAATGTTTTTCGCTTTTGCAGCTAAATCAATGGTCAGATAGCCATCGATGAAGGCTTGCTTGAGCCCGGCTTTAAATATGCTGAAATAGGTTGAAGCTGTGTTTTGTGAAACAGTGCCTTTGCGATTTCCTCCACAAGGCGCAGTGAGCATATAGTTTCGGAAATCTTCGATGAATTTCATGTTGATTTGTGAGAACAGGATAGTATCGCTGTTGGCAAAGAGTTTAAGTAATTCATAAACTCGAGTCCAGTTGACAATGATGGATTGCGATGAGTTCTTGTGCCGCTTGATGGTTGTCTTTTTGAAATATTCAAGGAAATCGCACTGTGAGCGTTCGTTTTGCTCGGCAAGTTCTGATTCTTTATCTGAGTAAAGTGCGGCGTTGTCATATTCATGCTGGCGGAGCTTGCGGATGTTGTCGGCATAGATGCATGCCTCTTGGTCGATTTCGCTCTTGCACATTATAATGCCGTTGACATCGCGCTTGGGCTTGAATGTCTTGCTGGTTTCGGTGGTGCGAGCTGTGCGTGACTTATCCCAAATAGGGGTGGTGACAGAACGGTTAATGGCTTCAATGACACGGCTGGCTTTTTTGCTGCCTGGCTTGAAAACAGGGTAGCTCTCGATGATGAGATACCACTCGTTGTGATACTCTGACTTGCGGAGTTTTACCGTGACTTTGGTGTTACTAAGAGGTTTCTTCATGATTGGCTGTATTTTTGTGGATTAAACACTTTGTCGATTTCTACCTTTGGCACATATACGAATCTTCCTTTTTGGCAGATCGGGATGCTCATTCTGCGGATGGCTTTGTAAACTGTGGAATCGCTGATGCCATATACTTTTGACACTTCGCCGATAGTGTAGGAATCGGATGAATCGAATTTATAGTTATTTGCTGGCTTTGGGGTCGGCTTTTCTTTGACGGTGGTTTCGACTACCGGGAACATGCTTTCGATATGGTCACGACTGACACGCGTGAGGCGTTCACCAAGATTGATGGCTGGAAGTCTTCCGCTTCTTATGAGGCGGTAGATGGTGTCACGCGATACGCCAAACAAGTGGACTGCTTCTGCGATGGAGATGTATGGTCTGTCTTGTGGAATCTGTGCCACTACTTCCTGACGCTGTTGCTCTTTTTTCTTTTCTCTCTTTTTGGCTCTATATGCTGCTGTTTTACAGCGTTCGGAGCAGAATCTGGAATAAAGGGTTTTGGCAAGGAAGGTTTCGCCACACATTTCGCATTTGCGTTCTAATTTGTATTTACTTGCAGGCATAATTTTATCAGTTTTTAGTATGATTAAGTAGTGTTAAGTATGAATAAGTCGCACCTTGTGACTAATTAAGTCGCGTTGCAAATATGTTGCAAATATACGAAAAAAAACGATATGTAAGCATAAAAATCGAAAAAAATTTCATAAATAAAAATGGTGTAACTCATTGAGCTACACCATTTTAGTTATTTTTGGTAGAAGGATGTTTATGGGGATTATTTTACCTCTTCAAAGTCAACATCTGTCACCTCGTCATCCTTGCCTCCATTTCCTGGATTAGGATTCTGTGGGCCTTGCTGACCGTTGAATGGACCGCCTTGGCCATTGAATGGACCTTGTGGACCGCCCTGGGCTCCAGCGTTCTTGTACATCTCTTCTGATGCCTTCTGCCAGATGCCGTTCATCTCTGCCATGGCAGCGTCGATGCCAGCGATGTCCTGTGCCTTGTGGGCTGTCTTCAGCTTCTCGAGAGCGCTCTCAATCTCGCCCTTCTTGTCGGCCGGCAGCTTGTCGCCGTATTCCTTCAACTGTTTCTCGGTGTTGAAGATCATGGCGTCGGCAGCGTTGATCTTGTCGATACGCTCACGTTCTTTCTTATCGGCGTCGGCGTTAGCCTCAGCTTCTGCCTTCATCCTCTTGATCTCGTCGTCGCTCAATCCTGACGATGCCTCGATACGGATGCTCTGGCTCTTGCCAGTAGCTTTATCCTTTGCTGACACATTCAAGATACCGTTTGCGTCGATATCGAATGTCACCTCAATCTGCGGGACACCTCTTGGCGCTGGCGGGATGTTGTCGAGGTTGAAACGACCGATGGTCTTGTTCTGGTTAGCCATCGGACGCTCGCCCTGCAACACGTGGATCTCAACAGATGGCTGGTTGTCGACAGCTGTCGAGAACACCTCCGATTTCTTGAACGGGATGGTGGTGTTGCTCTCGATGAGCTTTGTCATCACGCCGCCGAGGGTCTCGATACCGAGTGACAATGGTGTGACATCAAGCAACAGCACGTCTTTCACCTCGCCTGTCAAAACACCGCCCTGGATTGAAGCGCCGATTGCGACGACCTCATCCGGGTTCACGCCCTTTGAAGGTTCTTTCTTGAAGAAGTCGCGGACGATGTTCTGGATGGCTGGGATACGTGTCGAACCACCCACCAAGATCACGTCGTCGATGTCGCTCACGCTCATGCCAGCGTCTGCCAAAGCCTTACGGCATGGCTCGATAGTGGCCTGGATGAGGTCGTCGCACAACTGCTCGAACTTAGCTCTTGAGAGCTTGCGCACCAAGTGTTTAGGTCCGCTCTGTGTTGCTGTGATATATGGCAGGTTGATTTCTGTTTCTGTCGAAGCTGACAACTCAATCTTTGCCTTTTCAGCAGCTTCCTTCAATCTCTGCAGTGACATCGGGTCCTTGCGGAGGTCGATGTTCTCGTCGTGCATGAATTCTTCTGCCAACCAGTTGATGATACGCTCGTCGAAATCGTCGCCGCCGAGGTGGGTGTTACCGTTTGTCGATTTCACTTCAAACACGCCGTCGCCTAGCTCAAGGATTGAGATATCGAATGTACCACCGCCGAGGTCGTACACTGCAACCTTCACATCGCTCTTTTTCTTGTCCAAGCCGTATGCCAAAGCTGCCGCTGTAGGCTCGTTGATGATACGACGCACGTTCAAACCTGCGATTTCGCCAGCTTCCTTAGTAGCCTGACGCTGTGAGTCGCTGAAGTATGCAGGCACTGTGATAACGGCTTCTGTGACAGGCTGTCCGAGGTAGTCCTCAGCGGTCTTCTTCATCTTCTGAAGCACCATTGCCGAGATTTCCTGTGGTGTGTAAAGCTTGCCGTCGATGTCGATACGTGGTGTGTTGTTGCCGCCCTTCACTACTTTATAAGGTACACGGCTGATCTCGCTCTGCATCTTGTCGTAAGTCTCACCCATGAAACGTTTAATTGAATAAACGGTTCTCAACGGGTTTGTGATGGCCTGACGTTTTGCAGGCTCGCCAACCTTACGCTCGCCGTTGTCGGTGAATGCCACGATTGACGGTGTGGTGCGGTGTCCTTCGCTGTTCTGAATGACCACCGGCTCATTGCCTTCCATAACTGAAACGCATGAGTTTGTTGTTCCTAAATCGATACCAATGATTTTTGACATAATTTTGTTCTCCTATATTTTATTTTACTTTTTTTGTCGTTTTGCGACAATGGCAGAACAAAAATTATGCCAAAACTAAAAAATATGACAAAATGTCATTATCCGATTGTTACGGGTTATAATAAAAGTTGTATTGTGGGAAGTCTTCGACGATTTTATCCAACGACTCTTTTAATATCTTGGATAGCAATAAACTTGATGATCTCGCGGAAGTCAGACCGACACCGTTTTCTATATTTGAATAGTTCGGAACATCCTGGATGGCACTCGAAGAGTTGTTAACCAGATAATAATTGTACAAATCTTCTCCTATGCCCGATACTTTAATCTCAATCGTGTCGATGATTCTTCTTGATGAAGCTTGTGTGTTTCTCAGATGCTCGTCATTTTCCAAAATCGAGAAAAATGACGAAGGTTTCATTCTAATATTATAAATGTTGTCATTGGAGTTCCATAAAGTCTCTTCTGTTCCGGAACCAATGTTCCAAACGATAGTTTGTTTTGTCTGTGATGCTCCCGGATTTTCAATGTACGAGAAATATAAGGTGATGTCGAAATATGTTGCCTTGGATACTTGGTCATTACTATAAGCCCATGCAATTAATCCGTTATCCTTTTGCATGTTGAAATTAGGATAAATACCAAGCATTTTATTGGTTTTGTAACCAAACGTACTTAATGTTGTGATTTCTGTGGAAACCGTCACGCTGTCAGCTTTTCTGAAAATCTCAAGTCTGTATTTCTTACCGTCTTCTAATTTTTTCTTTGTGTAATAATAGGTTTGACGGCATCCGTTGTAGAAAATGCTTGTCGTGTCATATGGCAGGTATACCGAAATTGTGTCGACTGGAAAAGCTTGTGTGATTGTTGAATGTTCACATCTACCAAATCTGACATCTATTTCATCATAACCATAGTTGTTGGCGTCGTAGTTTTGAGCAAACTGGTTGGCGTTTCCAACGAAGCTCTTGGTGATTTTAAAGAAATTTGTATCTAATCCCGGGTCGAGCATAGCGTAAACAATAGTGCTGTCGCCGGAGTTGCTGTAAATGTCAACTGTGTTTTTGCATGATGTCAAAATCAATGCGGTTATTGCCAAAATGGTTAAGAAAATCTTTTTCATATTCATGAATTAACCTGCAAAGATACAAATATTTTTTCTATTTTTGCAAAAAATTTTAAGAAATGTATTTATCACACAACGCTTCTTTGGTCACAACCCACGTGCTTCAGGAGATGAAAAACAAGGGTGAAAAGATAGCTATGCTTACCGCATACGATTACACGATGGCTAAGATTCTCGATCAGTCGAACATCGATGTAATCCTTGTTGGCGACAGCGCTTCCAATGTGATGGAGGGTCATCCTACCACATTGCCAATTACCCTCGACGAGATGATAATCTACGGTGCCTCGGTGGTTCGTGCCGTGTCGCATGCCATGGTGGTGGTCGACATGCCGTTCGGTACCTATCAGGGCAACTCAAAAATAGCTCTCGAGTCGGCAATCCGCATCATGAAGGAGACGGGAGCCAACGCCGTGAAGATGGAAGGCGGCAAGGAGATTCTCGAATCGGTTGAAAGAATTTTGTGCGCCGGCATCCCTGTCATGGGTCACCTCGGACTCACTCCACAAAGCATCAACAAGTTCGGAACGTATGTGGTGCGTGCCAAAGACGAATATGAGGCTAACAAACTGCGTGAAGATGCGCTTCTTTTGCAGGAAAAAGGTGTGTTCAGCATCGTTTTGGAGAAGATTCCGGCAGCCTTGGCGACAGAAGTGTCAAAATCACTGCACATCCCTACCATCGGCATCGGTGCCGGCAACGGTTGCGACGGACAGGTTCTCGTTTTGCAGGACATGCTCGGCTTGAGCAACGACTTCTCGCCGCGTTTCCTGCGCCGCTACAACAACCTCTACACCAGCATCAAAGACAGCGTCCACGCCTACATCAACGATGTGAAAGAGGTGACGTTCCCGAATGATAGTGAACAATACTAAAATCAGTTAGAAGTTAGGAGTTAGCAGTTAACTTCTCACTTCTAACTTCTAACTTCTAACTATGAAAATAAACGACCGCATTCTATTCGAAGACAATCACTTAATAATAGTGAACAAGCTCCCGAGCGAGATCGTTCAGGGTGACAAAACCGGCGACGTCTGCCTCCTCGACGACGTGAAAGCGTATATCAAGGAGACGAAAAACAAGCCTGGTGAGGTGTTTGCGGGCCTCGTCCACCGTCTCGACCGTCCTGTCAGCGGAGCGGTGATATTCGCGCGAACCAGCAAGGCACTCAGCCGCATGACGACCATGGTGAAGGACCGTAACTTCCATAAGACTTATCTCGCCATCGTAAAGAACCGTCCTCCGAAAGACGCCGACGAACTCAACGATTACATGGTGAAAAACGAGGCGCAAAATAAGTCGTACATAGTGAAAGAGGGGACAAGCGGAGCAAAACTCGCAACCTTGCGCTATCGTGTGGTTGGAAAATCCGACAATTTCTATCTCCTTGAAATAGAACTGCTTACAGGTCGCCATCATCAGATTCGATGCCAGCTGGCTCACATCGGCTGTCCTATCAAAGGTGACTTGAAATACGGCTATCCGCGCTCCAATCCCGATGCGTCAATTTGTTTGCACTCCTATAAAATCACTTTCGAGCATCCGACGTTGAAGACGCAGATGACGGTGACAGCTCCAATGCCAAAAGGAATGCCTTGGGATGCATTTAACAATTAGTTTTTAAAAATTTTAATGCCCTTTGCAGAAATGCGACCTACCACAGGGTACTGTTGAGCATTTCGAAAAGGGCATTAAAAATTTAACGTTACTTATTCCATTTCTTATTAAAAGTAATCTTCTCGATTCCGCAGTCTTCCTTGAAATCGTAGAAGTCGACGATGATTTTACCGTCTTTCACCACGAAGCTGTAAGGCTGCTGGTCGTCACCTCCAAGGGTGCTGCCGTCGGTGTTTTTAGGCTGGATAGAGCCAGATGATGTGCCGTCATACGAGTACTTGAAATCGAGGCCGACGTCTTCAAACTGCACCACAGCTTCCTTGCCTTTTTCCTGTGCTGTGAGTTTCATCACAAACAGTCCGTCGTTGTCGTTGTAGAAGTCCATGGTCATTGTCATGACGTATTTCACACCGTTTTTGGTGCCTTCGCCGGCGCCTTTCCACTTCGTTCCCGAAAGGGCAGTCATGGTGGTTTCACCTTTGATCTTGAAGTTGATAGGCAGCATCATGGTTGTTCTTACAGGTTTGCCGTTTTGAGTCCCCGGATTAAATTTCGGCATAGCTTTAACAACTCTAATTGCTTCGGCGTCAAGTTCTTCGTAAACGCCACGCAAAACTTTAACGTCGTTGATGCTTCCGTCTTGTTCAACAACAAACTGCACATAAACCTTGCCTTCGATGCCTTTTTTCTTTACTGATTCAGGATATTTCAGATTCTCTCTCAAAAATTCCACCATTTTAACTTCTCCGCCAGGGAATGTCGCTGGCATATCAGGTTCAACAGGATTTTCTGATTCATCCTTTACCAGTCCGCCAAGAAAATTAAGATCCATGTCTTTTCCGTCAATCTTGACGCTCAAACTGTTGTATTCGTCATGATTTTTAACGGCGACAATCTCATGATCCCCTATCATGAAAGTGGTGTCGTTTTTAATGTCGTTGAGATCTAAATAATATTTTGTCTCACTAATACTGGCTTCTTTATCACTGAAAGTGATTTCAAGAGGATCGGAGAACGACAATATACAACCGTCGGATAGTCTGAAATTTGTAAGACTTTGAGCTTCTGTAGTTTTTTCGGCCTCGGCTGCTTTTTCTGTCGATTTGTTGTTTTGACCGTTTGATTGGCAGTTCGCGAACAATAACAGGGCGAACAGTGGGAGGGTAAGTAATGCCTTGATTACCACGCCCTTGGCTTTTTTGCTTTGAGTAATCATTTTGATTCTTTTTTTGGTTAATAAAAAACTGAAGTTATTGCTCATGTTGCTGAAATCGACGGCCGTGCACTGCTGCAATATCAACATCATGTAGTTTTGTTTGTCAATTCCTGTGGCAACGACATCTCGGTCGGCCATATACTCGTGGAGACTTTGTAACTCTCTCTTATACAAGTAGATAAATGGGTTGAACCACTGGATAATCATCATCAGCTCCACGAAAAGTATGTCGGCCGAATGGTGATGCGCGATGTGGCTCATCTCGTGACGCACAATTTCAGCGCTCACGTTCTCATTCGGGAAGAAAGCATAGTTGAAAAACGAATACGAGCCATGCTCCTTCCCCGTGAAAACCGCGGTATATCCCGACATTTTCTTCTTCGGCGATTTAATTATAATGAAGACGATTTTTCCTAATTTGAAAAGGAATATGAGCGCCGCGCCTATAGCACCTATGAGCCATATAAGACCCATAAGCCCTATAAGGTCGAAGCTTTTTTTATTTCTTGTTGTCACCGGCGCGGCTTCAGATTCAGCTTCCAACTCAACCGGAGTGTTTATTATCACGCCGTCGGCAGTAATCACAACTTCATCGAGCATGATGCCCTGAAACAGATTTTGTTTGTAGCTGTTAACCTGCGGCAGATTTCTCCCGATGAACACGCCAGCTGCCGGCAAAATCAACGAGAAACCGAGTGCCACAATAAGGAATGCGCGGTTGAAAACCAATCGGTTGCTGTTGATGAAAAGCAGTCTGTAGGCTATCCACAGTACCGCGACCGCTATTGCTATTGAAATAATACTTGTTGTCATATATCTTCAATCATTTTTTTCAACTCATCAATCTGCTCCATCGAGAAGTTCTCCTTTTTCGCGAAAGCTGAAACCAAATCGAGGTACGAGTTGTTGAAATAGTTCTCAACCAATCCCTTGAGCGAACTTTCCGAATACTCCTCTTTACTTATTAATGGAAAGTAACGGTTGGCCTTGCAGAACGTCTCGTGCGCCACAAAACCTTTCTTTTCCAGAATTCTTACTACGGTCAGCACAGTGTTATACGCCGGTTTCGGTTCAGGATACGCCGCCATTATCTCGTTGGCAAAACCACTGCCAATCTTCCAAATCACTTGCATTACTTGCTCTTCAGCTTTAGTCAACTCTTTCATAATACATCTTTTTATGTAATTAACGCTGCAAATATACAACTTATTTTGTAATGTTGTAACTAAAAATTTAGTTTTTATGAAAAAAAATTAAAAAAACCCCACCTATACACGATAGGCGGGGAAAAACAATATAAAGATTATGAAAAAAATTTTCTTTGTTTAATTATTTCTTTGCTCCTTCCATGACGAGCTTTCCTTTGTAATAAAGGTCGCCGTCAACGTAGTATGCTCTGTGGTATACGTGGATTGTGCCTGTTACTGGGCATGTTGCCAATGTTGGAACTTCAGCTTTGTAGTGAGTTCTTCTCTTTGCGCCTCTTGTGTGAGACTGTCTTCGTTTAGGATGTGCCATTTTACACTATTTTTTAATTATTACTTATCTATTTTACTTTTCAAATCTTTCATCATTTGTTTCCAGGGATTCTCTTCATCCTCCTCGGTTATCGCCTCCGACTGAGAGAAGTTGTGCAGTTTCGCCAGTACTTCCTGGTTGCACAAGCTCTCGTCGTCGTGCGTTCTGTGAATTGGTAGCGACAGAATGATGTATTCATAAATCAAATCACTCAAATCGAACTCACTGTCGTCTTTTGTAATGATGATGACATCCTCGCCCTCGTCGTTCTTTTCGGCACCGTATTTCAGGTAAATCTCCGCCGAATCCTCAATCTTTTGCTCGTAGTCATCACCGCATCTGTCGCACTGAAGAATCACTTTTCCTTCAAAATTCATCGTCAAAACGAACATTGTCTCCATTTTTTCGACGCCTAAATGAAGGTTCACAATTCCTTTTTTCACCTCCGAATAGTCTCTATCTTCGAAGAATTTGTCGTTGATAACATATTGATAATCAGTATGTCCGAACGGCAAACCTGCCAGTGGAATCGTAAAAATGTTCTCCTCTTTCTTCATTTTATCCAATTCGGGGTGCAAAAATACACTTTTTTTTGTTACGAATTACAAAAAATTAATTTTTTAAACATTCTTTCAACATTTCATCCATAGGTTCGTATAACGGATAAAACGCTTCGTCTCCAAAAATGTTCCTTGCTACGTATGCCTTAAACAACTGCACTGTCTTCGCTTTCGCCACTGCTTTCTGCTCATCGGTGCCGGTTATTTTCTTTTTCTTAGCTTCTTTCAGGATCTCGTTCCACATCGCGTCGGTGAACTTGAACTTCTTGTCGAAATTTCTCTCATCGCCATATTTCATCAGCTCGTCGCGATGGGTGTCGGAATAGTCGAAAGCATATTGGAAGACAATGCTCGCGTTGACAATCTTGTTGAAGAAATATTCCGTCGAGTCTTGTCTCAAAGGCACATAGATGTCGGGCATGATGCCGCCGCCGCCGTACACTGTCTTGCCGCCTGGCGTCACATACTTCAGCGAGTCGACGAAGTGGATGCTGTCGGCGCTGAACATCTCGCCGGAATCATATCTGTCGTAAGCCTCGAGGATATATTTCTCCCTGTCGCCGTCGTAAGGTTTCTGGATGCAACGTCCCGTCGGGGTGTAGTAACGTGCCACTGTTAATCTCAAACCTGCTCCGTCGCCGAGGTCGAACTGTTCCTGCACCAAGCCCTTGCCGAAGGAACGGCGGCCGATGATGGTTCCACGGTCGTTGTCCTGAAGCGCGCCGGCCACTATTTCGGAGGCTGACGCTGACCCTTCGTCGATGAGTATTGTCACAGGAGTGTCTTCCAACATACCGTGCCGGCGCGCGAAGATATACTGCCTGTCGCGGTGCTCGCCTTGTGTGTAGACGATGAGACTGCCTCTTGTGAGGAACTCGTCGGCAATGTCGACGGCTTCAGACAAATAGCCTCCGGCGTTGCCACGAAGGTCGAAGATGAGCTTCTGCATGCCTTGCTTCTGAAGCTTTTTCACGGCGTTGACAAACTCCTTGTGCGTGGTCGCGATAAACTTCTCCAACTTGATGTATCCAGTCGTCTCGTTGAGCATATATGCCACGTCGACGCTGTACGTCGGGATGACGTCTCTTGTGATGGTGAAGTCAAGCAAGTCGGCCACTCCGCGACGGAAAATCTTCACGTCGACCTTGGTGCCTCGCGGCCCTTTGAGGAGCTTCATCACCTTTGAGTTGTTGATCTTCACTCCCGCGATGAGGCTGTCGCCGACGTAAACTATTCTGTCGCCTGCCAAGATACCTGTCTTCTCCGACGGTCCGCCCTTGATGGTGCTGATAATCGTCACGGTGTCTTTCTCGATTCTGAACGTCACGCCGATGCCCTCGAAGCTTCCCTGCAGGTCTTCGTTGACTTCTTCAAGAACCTCGGGCTCGAAATATTCGCTGTGCGGATCCATCTTGTCGATGACGCTTGTCACCGCCTCGACCTGCAACTTGCTCATATTCACTGTGTCGACATAGTTGTTTTCGATGAGATAAAACACCTTATCTGTCAGGTTCATATCGCCACCTTTATTAATAAGGTATCCGGCAGCGTTGTTTGAACGTGATATTATGATGCCGAGCAGCACGCCGAAAGCGACTGCCACAGCAAGCCAGACAGGTGTCAAGTATCTGCGTTTCATTATATTGCCGCGCTTGACAATTCGATGGTTGAGCTCATTCTCTTGAACAAGCCTTGAAGCACTGTGCCTGGTCCGACTTCAATAACCTGGTTAACGCCTGCCGCAATCATGTTTTCCATGGTCTGTGTCCAGCAGACAGGTGCTGTGAGCTGTTTGATGAGGTTGCTCTTGATGATCTCAGGATCTGTCACTGCCTGACCTGTAACGTTCTGATAAACAGGGCAGATTCCTTTCACGAACTTGGTCTTCTGGATTGCCTCGGCGAGTTCTTCGCGTGCCGGCTCCATCAACGGGCTGTGGAAAGCGCCGCCGACTTTCAACGGCAATGCGCGTTTTGCGCCTGCTTCTTTCATCTTCTCGCAAGCTATCTCGATGCCTTTCACACTGCCTGAGATGACAACCTGTCCCGGGCTGTTGAAGTTGGCAGGAACGACGACCTCGTTGATAGAATCGCAAATAGCTCTGATTTTATCATCTTCGAGGTTGATGATTGCCGCCATTGTGCCTGGATTGGCGTCGCAAGCTTTCTGCATGGCCATGGCACGCTGTGACACGAGCTTCAAACCGTCTTCAAATGTCAAAGTCTGGTTAGCCACCAATGCCGAGAACTCTCCCAATGAGTGTCCAGCCACCATGTCAGGCTTGAAATTGTCGCCCAACATCGTTGCCAAAATCACTGAATGAAGGAAGATGGAAGGCTGCGTGACCTTGGTCTGGCGCAAATCCTCATCGGTGCCATCAAACATTATTTCTGTGATATTGAAATTTAAAATGTCATTGGCTTTGTTAAACATTTCCTTTGCCTTCGGGAATTTCTCGTAGAGATCTTTTCCCATTCCTACAAATTGTGCTCCTTGTCCTGGAAATACGTAAGCTTTCATAGTATTTTTAATAATTTAATTAATTTCTTTTTCCGAAAAATCTCAATAAATACAAAAACAGATTCAAAAAGTCGAGATAGAGATTTAATGCCGCAAAAATCGTAATCTTAACCATTGTCTCGTTGTGGTCGAGTCCAGTCATGCCTATTTGCTTGATTTTCTGAACGTCGTATGCTGTCAGTCCGGTGAAAATAATCACGCCCGCTATGCTGATGATATAGTCGAGGCCTGCGCTGTGCATGAAGAAATTTACCAACGACGCGATGATGATGCCAAACAGTGCCATCAATAATATCGAACCGAACTTGGTGAGGTCGGTGTTGGTGGTGTAGCCCACAATCGCCATGATGCCGAACATTCCTGACGTTATAATGAAGGTCTTGAAGATGGATGCCGAGGTATAAGCCCAAAATATGAAACTTAAGCTCATTCCCATCAAAATGGAGTAAACAAGATAAAGCAGCACCATCGTCGACGCGCTCATCTTTTCAGCGCCAAACGACATGACCAAAATTATCAAGAATGGCGACAGCATCACTATCCATCCGAGTAAGCTCATGGTTACAGAACCGTTTGGCTTTTCGGATATCAACATTTTGAAAAGGCTCTCACTTGTGCCAAACAGATATGCTGTCAAGGCGGTGATTCCTAACGCCACGAACATCCACATGAAGACGTTTGCCACAAATGAATTCGATAAAACCTTTGTCGAATTCTGATATTCAAAATTATTTTCCATATCTTTTCACTTTTAAATAATTAACTGTCAAACTTCTAACTTCTAACTAATGAAGGTCTTTTCCTAATAAATTAAAGAATTCCGCGCGTGTCTCGCCTCTCTCGAAAGCTCCCACGAAATCGGATGTCGTCGTCACGGAGTTTTGTTTCTGCACACCTCGCATGCACATACACAGATGGCGCGCCTCGATGACGACGGCGACACCCAGCGGATGCAACGCCTCGTTGATGGCTTCTTTTATCTGTGTCGTAAGGCGTTCCTGCACCTGCAGACGGCGTGAATAGGCTTCCACCACTCTCGCTATTTTGCTCAGTCCGGTGATATATCCGTTCGGGATGTAAGCCACATGCGCCTTGCCGATGAACGGAATCATATGGTGTTCGCACATCGAAAACAGCTCAATGTCCTTGACAATCACCATCTGACGGTAGTCCTCCTTGAATCTCGCGGAAAGCAGTATCTCCATCGGGTCCATGTTGTAGCCTTGAGTGAGAAACTGCATCGATTTCGCCACGCGCAGAGGTGTCTTCAGCAGACCTTCGCGGTCGGGGTTCTCGCCAAGCAACTCAAGGATGGCTCTGTAATGCTCCATCAGCTTCTCGGTGCGCTCCGGATTGAACTTCTCGATCTTCTCGTAACCGATAATCTCGTTATTTGTCTCCATCAGATTTTTTATCTTTTTTTACCAGATGATATGTCTCAAAAACAGTGTAAATCAAATAATAGATGAGAAAATCTATCGCAAAACGCTTGCCGTCTTCCTTGAAATTCACCACGTAAACGAAGATGATCGCAAGATAAAGCACCATCTTGACAATGGTCGACGCCATATAGAAGTTGGCGAACTTGCGCATGCCTTTTTCCTTCGCCTTCCCGCTAAGGAAAAACATTATCATGCTTACGATGAAGAAAAAACAGGCTATGACAGGCCACCATATCGTAAGGTGACTGCGCACAAACACCGATGCCACAAAGACAATGAGTGTTAAAACGCACAGCTGTCTTATAAATTTAGCGTTTTTATCGTTTCCCATACATTATTTCTTAATGGCTTCAGGAGCCACTTTCTGTGACGACATGTCGCACTTACCTGTGAAGATGGCACCGACCTCTATTAACAGCTGTTTTGTGTAAAGCTCGACTTCGAGGCGTGATGTCGACTTCAATGTTGTGAGCTCTTCAACTCTCATGGTTCCTTTGACGTTTCCAGAGACGTCGGAGCTGTTGCATATGATATCGCCTTCGACTATGCCTTGCTGTCCGATAACGACTTTACCACTTGATTTTAAAGTTCCGATGATGGTTCCGTCGATACGGATATCGCCGGTTGCGTTGATTTCACCTTTAATTGTTGTTCCGTTGCCGATAAGATTGTTTCTTACGGGTGTTTCTTGATTTGAACTCATAGTTTTATTTGTTGTATTGATACCAAAAATCCAAATATTCATCCACGTTTTTCTCTTGGTAGAAGATAGGATAGTTGGATATTGAAATTATTATTACTTTATAATTTTCTTTGTCAATTCCGCCGAAGATATAATCGGTGAGGAACATTGCCGCCTGATAGTCGAGGGCTTTGTCGACGTTCTCAAACTTCTCGATGGTGATGAGAGCGTCTTCCTTGTTGAGCATCATGTTCTTGACCTTCAGCTGATCCATACGGAAGTTGTTCTTGTTGAAGTCGCCGATACGAACCTTGAGCGGGTTGATACGCACTTTCTTGTTGCAGATGACGAGGACGTAATACTCGTCGTTAGGCCTGAAGGTGTAAGGCGATTCTTTTTCCACGACTTGCTCTTCTTTCGGACGGGCACTCTCGATATTGAGGCCGAGGTTGTACATGTCGTTGGCTTTCAGAAGCACGTCTAAAGCGAATGGCTTGATGCTGCTTTCAGGATATTTCTTGATCAGACGCAATAATGAGTATGCCATTGAGTCGACAACCTCGACGTAACCCAACGAGACTGCGTTGAGGAACTCGAAACGTGGCATGTAAAGCGTGTCGTCGGCGAATTGCTGGCGTGCTTTCTTGACATTCATCATCACACGCTGATACTGACCGCTTTCGTAAGCCTCGAATGTCTTCGCATAAAGCTGTTCCGCCTCGGCTCCTTTTTCATGTTCTTTGACGAAATAGTCAGGATCGAGGATGATTTTAGCCTGATTTGAGTCAGGATATTTCGTCAAGACAAGGTTCTTGTATTTATCGGAGTTGTCGGTCTCTTTACGGATGCTGTGCATCTTATAGAGATAATACCAAGCGGAGACCTCGTTAGGGTTGTCAGGATAACGGTTGGAAAGCTCGGTGTATGCCTCGATTGAGCGCGGATAGTCTTGCAAATCGCTATAATAGATGAAGCCTATATTGTTGAGCGCTTCAGCAATCTGTTGGTTAGCCTGGTCTTTCGCCTGTTGTGTGAAAGGAATCTGTTTCAGGTAATAACCTCTGTCGAGTGGGGTGTATTGTGTCGTGTCTTTGCTTATCTCGAGTCCTTGTAAATATTTCTCACGTTCCTCGTCGCTCATTTTGGCGAGTTCTTCCTCGGAAAGCATTTCGAGCTCTTCCTGCTCTTGCTGGACGAAGCTCTGTTTGTTGGAAATAAACCAATAGTCTTCGAGCATACGGTTGCCCCATTTGTTCTTGAAGTCGTTGGCGCCACGGTTTCTGGTGATGTTGTTGTAGAAATACCAGTTGCCGTCGTTGGTGGTGGCGTTCATGTCTTCAGGTTTCTCGTTGCCGCCGTTCAAAGCTATCTGTTTTTCAATCTCACGCTGCTCTTCAAGACGTTTCTGTTCTTCCTTGTATTCTTCTATGATCTGGTCGATGATGGCGTTACGGTGAATCGAGTCCATGTCGGCGAGGCGAAGCAAGCTGTCCTGTGTCTTGTAAACTGTCAAATTGCTGACAAGGTCGGTGAGCATGACAGAGAGGTTGAGCAAGCTGTCGTAGCCGGGATAGTTGCGATCCATCGTCATGACGGCTGTGTCGAAGTAAGCCTGGCTTAGGATGTAATCGCTGTTGTCGAACAAGATATTGGCCACGTCGAGCGACGACTTGATCTTCTGCATGTTGTTGTTAGTGCTTGTCGCCACTGATTTTCTGAGATATTTCACCCCATCTTTCTCGTTGTTGTTGTCCAATGCGACGTCGGCCATGGCGTAGTAGATGCGGTCTTTGTATTCGGTGTTTTTGACATCCTTAAGCATCCTCTTCAACATCCTCATTATGGTTGTCGTGTCGGCGTCGTAGCATCTCGCGAGGTTCATTTTTGCTTCGAAAGTTATCTCGTATGAAGCATGTTTTCTGATCACGTTTTTGAATTGTTCGGTGGCGCGAGGCTTGTCGTTCTGATGGTCGTAAATCTGACCGAGGATGAACATGGCGCGAGTCTTGTTGTATTTTCCTTTCGCTGTCAGAAGGGCGCTGCGAAGATATTTCACCGCTTCGTCTTCTCTTCCGGTGGCGATATAGAAATCGGCGTACACCAAGTCGATGTTTGAACGCACATAACGCGGTATTTTCTCGTTTTCCTTGTCGCTTGCCACGAGAATCGACTGCAACATGGCTTCGGCTTTCTCGTATTGTTTTGTCGCGATGTAAGTCTTTGCTAACCAGAGTGTTGCGGTATGTCTGTCGGGACTTGTGCGATATTGTGTTGCCACATAGTCGAAGATACGACGTGCCGGGACATAGTCTTGCTTATAAAACTGCGCTTTTCCCATGTCGATAAAGGCGTCGTCGATCCATCTGACATATTCTTTATTGTTGAAGCGCATGGAGTGTCTTTGGACGCAGATAGCGTCTTTTTCTATTGTGCGGTCCATGTTCTGGTAAAGGCCCAAAGCGTCTTGTTTTGTGCCGTAATTGAACACCGGCAACGTCTTGGTATAGTCGTCTTTTACCGTTTCCTGGAGTGTTTTTTCGCCTTCTTTCAAGCTTTGGTTGCCGTTCCACCACACGTTATAATGGCTTGTCATGTTGTGCCAGAAGCGTCTGTTCCATTTGTTCTTTTTTGTTGAACAAGAAGCTAACACTATGATTGTCAATAAGATGGCTGATATTTCTAATATCTTGTTAAATCTTACCTTCATTCCTATTTTCTTAAAATAACTAAAAAACATTCAGTTTATTTTCTGCATATTATCCGAAACTGCAAAAATAACAAATTCGTCGGTACGTTTGCCCTTTTTTTAAAAAAATATAAATATGTAGTATGATTTGAGAAATTCTTTGTAATTTTACAAGCTGAATAAAAGGCTATTTTTTGATGGAAAATTTTATTGTATCGGCACGAAAATACAGGCCTTCGACCTTTGATAGCGTCGTGGGTCAGCATGCCATCACGTCGACGTTGCAGAACGCTATACGTAACAACACTTTGGCGCAGGCGTTTTTGTTCTGCGGACCGCGTGGCGTGGGCAAGACCACATGCGCCCGTATCATGGCGAAGACTATCAACTGCCTGCATCCGACGGAAGACATGGAGGCATGCAACGAATGCGAGTCGTGTGTGAGTTTCAACAACAACGCCTCGTTCAACATTTTTGAACTTGACGCTGCTTCCAACAGCGGTGTCGACGACATCCGCGCCCTCATCGACCAGGTTCGTATACCTCCGCAGATTGGCAAGTACAAGGTGTACATCATAGACGAGGTTCATATGTTGTCGGGCGCGGCGTTCAACGCGTTTTTGAAGACACTCGAAGAACCGCCGGCGTATGCTAAATTCATACTTGCCACAACGGAGAAACATAAGATTCTGCCGACAATCCTCTCGAGATGCCAGATTTTCGACTTCAAGCGCATCACCGTCGAGGATATCACGAAACATCTGCAAAAAATAGCCGCTAAAGAAGGTGTCAACGCCGAAGAAGAGGCGCTCAACATCATCGCGCAGAAAGCCGACGGCGCCCTCCGTGACGCGCTCTCGATCTTCGACCAGATGGTGAGCTTCTCGGGCAATAACATCACTTATAAAGATGTCATCGCCAACCTCAACGTTCTCGACTACGAATATTATTTCGGGATGGTGGAGAACATCCTCGCGGGCGACATCAACTCGATGCTCCTGCTTATCAACGAGGTGGTTAACAAGGGCTTCGATCCGCAAAACTTCATCCAGGGCATGGCGAGCCACCTGCGCAACCTGCTTCTTGGCAAGGATCAGCGCGTTATCGGTTTGATGGAGGTGAGCAACCAACTCAAGGAACGTTACGCGAAACAGGCTGAGCGTTGCGACACGGCGTTCCTGTTGAAAGCCCTCGATATTGCGAATGAATGCGACATCAATTTCAGAAGTGCGAATAACAAGAGATTGCATTTGGAAGTGGCGCTGATGAAGATGGTGCCGACGCAGCAGCAACAAGTGAGTTCTCCGAGTTCTCGGATTGAGGGGCAGTCTCAACCGAAGTCGGTACAACCTAAACCACAGATGATTTTTCAGAGTGCTATGAGAACTCAAAGTGTGGAGCAACCACAACAGCCTCAGCCTACGCAACCTCAACCTCAGCCAGTCCAGCGAGTGAAACGAGCTGGAACGATTTCCATTTTGGATGAAGAACCCAAAAAGAAAGAAGAAGATGCCCCTGCTGAAGTGAAAAACAACCCTTTTACGCAGGAGATGCTGGTCGGAGCGTGGACGAAATTCGTTGAGACAAATAAAAACACGTCACCGAACTTCGTGGCCGGCATCGGGAAATATCAACCTACGCTGAATGAAAATAACGAGATTCATTATCAGGTGGATAACATGTTGGTTGTCAAGGATATAAACAACATGGGAAAGCTACGCGATTATCTGTCGAAGGAGCTCAACAACAACCAGTTCACTCTGGTGCATCATATCGTGGAGAAGCCCAAAGACGACATCGCGTACACCGACCGTAGCCGTTTCGAGAAGATGGCTGAGATGAATCCAAATGTGTTAACTTTAAAAAAAGGTCTCGGACTTAATATCGATATATGAGTTTTAGAAAATGGTTTGGTCGTAAATACCTGAAAATGAGAGGTTTTACCTTCGTCGGCGAGTTCCCGGAAGGCGTGAAAAAAAGTATAATAATCTCCGCTCCTCACACATGTATGGAGGACTTCGTGATAGGCCGCTGCTTCTTCTGGATGCAAGGCCGTTCGGTGAAATTCCTGATAAAAAAAGAGTTCTTCAAGCCAGTCCTCGGCTGGATTTTAAGAAAAATCGGCGGGATACCTGTCGACAGAAGCAAAGGCAACAATATGGTCGTCAAGACAGCTGCCGTTTTCAGACAGTATGACGAGCTGAACATCGTGATTACGCCAGAAGGCACCCGCAAACGTGTCGAGAAATGGAAACGCGGTTTTTACTACATCGCGGAGCTGGCGCAAGTGCCTGTGGTTCTTGGATTTATAGATTTTAAAACCAAGAGATGCGGCTACGGCCCTTCGTTCATCCCTTCGGGAGATTTTGACAAAGACTGGCATATTTTGGAGGATTTTTATCGCGGAATGCAAGGAAAAGTGCCGGGAAACTTCAGTTTGGAATAATTTGAGAAATAGATGAAAAAAAGTTGGTTTAAAGAGTTCAAGAGCAAGTTTAAAGTCGTCATCATACATCCTGAGACGTATGAGGAAAAAGGCGGTTTTAACATGAGTAAGATGAGGCTTACATCGTGGATTGTGCTGTATTCCTTGATACTCGTCGTGATAACTACCTGCTTGATATTTTTTACCTCTTTGCGTGAGTTGATACCCGGATATACCGACGTCACCCTTGGCCGCCGCATTTACAATATGGAACAACGCGCCGATTCGCTCGAGATGGTGTTTCGTCATGAGGATTTGTATATAGAAAACCTCAAACGAATCATCAACGACGAGGATATGAGCGACGACAGCATCAAGGCGATGAAACATATTAATATAGGTAAGCCAAATGTCGCGAAAAACAGCATGATGAGGTCGGAGCAGGACAGCATTTTCAGAGTGCAGTTTGAGGCTGAGACGCAATACAATATTTTCGGTTCGCAGTTTATAAACACCGCCGACAACTCGAATATGCCGACGTTTTTCGTTCCCATCAACGGCTTGGTGACGAATCATTTCAATGGCAACAACAAGCATTTCGGCGTTGATGTGGTGGCTAACACCGACGCGGTCATCAAAGCCACTGCCGACGGCACTGTCATCTTTTCCGACTGGAGCGTGGAAGGTGGCTATGTCATTGGTATTCAGCATAATAAAGATATTATCTCCATCTACAAACATAACGCCGCGATTCTTTGTAATGAAGGCGATATGGTGAAGGCTGGCGACGCCATCGCTATAGTTGGAGGGGGCGGAAGCACGTCGACAGGACCGCATCTGCACTTCGAACTCTGGTTCAAAGGCAGGGCACTAAATCCAGAAGATTATATTTCTTTTGAAGGAAAATGATTTTTCAATGATGTTTTTCATTATCTTTGCAGCTTAAAAATTTATCAACAGAAAATGATAGTTTTAATAAAGGTCATACAACTCATATTATCTCTCGCAATCCTCGTGATTATCCACGAATTCGGGCATTTCATAGCATCGAAGATATTCGGGGTGAGGGTTGAGAAGTTCTATATGTTTTTCGACTGGAAATTCTCGATTTTCAGATGTAAAAAAGTAAATGGGAGGTGGCGTTTTAAATTTTTCTGCAAAAATGAGCCGGAAAAATACATCACTCACGAGAAAATCGACCCGATTACAAATAAAAAAGATTACGAATACGAGAAAATCGACATCAATACTTTGCCGGAAGACGACTGGCGCAGGGCTGAAGACAGCACCGAGTTCGGTCTCGGATGGGTGCCGCTTGGCGGTTATTGCAAGATAGCGGGCATGATTGACGAGTCGATGGACCAGGCGCAGATGGCGCAGGAGCCGCAGCCGTGGGAGTTCCGCGTCAAACCGGCATGGCAGCGTCTTATCATCATGGTGGGCGGCGTGTGCATGAACGTGCTGCTCGCCTTCCTGATTTATATCGGACTCATCGCAAGCTACGGCGAACAATATATCTCGACGGCTGAAGTCAACAAATACGGCATAACCGTCGACAGCCTGGGCTACAACCTCGGCCTTCGCGACGGCGACAAAATCATTACTATAGACGGTAATTATATCGAAAACTTCAGCGAGATACCGATGTTTCTGGTTCTTGAGAAACCACAATATATCGAAGTCGAGCGCGAAGGTGAGAACATGAAGGTCGTGCTTCCTGAAGACGCCGTGAGCCAGATAATAAAAAGTCGTTCGGTGTTTATCAATATGCGGATGCCTTTCGTGGTGGGCGGATTTTCTAACGGCTCGCCTGCAGAGAGGGCAGGATTGAAAGAAAACGACCGAATTATCGGCATCAACGAGGTGGAGACGCCTTATTTTCAGGATTTCAAGAAAGCTATCGTCGACTACAGAGATCAGGATGTTGATTTGAAACTTGTGCGTGATGCCGACACTGTCACTATGATGGTGCGTGTGGCAGGCGACGCCACAATTGGCGTTTACGCTGCGCAGATGTTGCAGGTCTCGACAAAAGAATACACCTTCTGGCAGTCTATCCCGAGAGGTTTTGTGATGACAGGCAAGGAGTTGGGTGACTACTGGAAACAGCTGAAACTCATTTTCACGCCAAGCACCGGCGCATACGAAAGCCTCGGCGGTTTCATCACCATCGGAAGCATCTTCCCTGAGACATTCATCTGGGAGAGGTTCTGGCGGATGACGGCGTTCCTGTCGATTATTCTCGCGGTGATGAACATCATCCCTATACCTGGTCTCGATGGCGGACATGTGCTCTTCCTTCTTTGGGAGGTGGTGACACGCCGCAAGCCAAGCGACAAATTCCTCGAAAGAGCTACAACAATAGGGTTTATATTCCTGCTGATTCTTGTTATTTACGCGAATGGCAACGATATAATAAGGCTCTTCAGGTGACATATTAATTAATAAGGTGTTGAAAACCTGTTGAAAACTTTTAAAGTTAAACAATAAAATAAAAAAAACGACGTTTTGGATTTTAACGTCATTGTAAAAAGGTGAAAGTTATAAGAAAAATATTGGTTTTGGTGGTTGCTTTGATGGCAATGGGCACGGTTTGTGCACAGCAGGCACCTATTTTTACCAACTACAGCAATTCTTATGCGGTGATAAATCCTGGTTACTACGGAATGAGTGAGGGCGTGAACACTATGGGTATCTATCGTAACCAGTGGTCAGGTTTCACCGATGGCGTTACAGGCAAAGTCGTGTCACCGACCACATTCCTTGTTTCCGCCGATATGCCTGTCAAGGTGTTGGGCGGCGGCGTCGGATTGTCGTTGATGAGAGACCAGATCGCATTGGAAAGCAACGTCAACGTGAACCTTGGTTATTCTTATCATCTCGACCTTGGATCAGGAACGATGGGTATCGGTATGGCGTTTAACTTAACCAACAGAAAAGTCGACTTTTCAAACGCGCATCCGTTGAATGAAAATGACCCGGTTATCCCTACAAGCGAGCAAAGCGACATGCTTGTCGATTTTAATTTAGGTGTGTTTTATGAAGTTCCCGAGACGTTTTATGTGGCGTTTTCAACGACGAGTTTGATGGAATCAAAAGGTAGAGCGTTGGAAGGAAAGTCGGCTACAAGCGCGAGTTTTGTGGGCGACAGAACGTTTTATATCGCAGCCGGATATGAGTATCAGTTTATGAATCCGTTGTTTAAGTTAAACCCTTCGATGATCATTATGAGTGATATCGCGTCGACACAATTTAACTTAAGTTCTCGTCTCTGGTACAATAATAAGTTTAGTTTCGGCGTTAACTACAGACATGAGGAGTCAATAGGTTTGTTGGCTGGATTTGTAGTGAGAGGAGTGCAAATTAATTATGCGTACGATATTAACATAATGGGATTGAATATTCCTGGTTCACACGAGGTATCTGTAAGTTATAACTTCAAGTTGGATCTGGAGAAATCGCCACGTATCTATCGTAGCATCAGATACTTGTAGAAATCAAAAAAAATAAATAAAAATAACGACTATAAAATGAAAAAGTTTTTGTTATTAAGCCTAATCGCATTGATGCTTGTCGGTTGTGGTACCGGCGGTGATCAAGGAGAATTGGTTGGCGTAAGAAAGAAATCAAAGCCGTTTTATCAACCGGATCCTTACGGAATGGTGTTCGTTCCGATGGGAAGCTACACTATGGGTGCCGGTGGGCAGGACATCACCGGACGCAACGTGTCGCAGCCTAAGACTATTTCTATAGCGGCATTTTTCATGGATGAGACAGAAATCACCAACAACGAGTACCGTGAGTTTGTGAACTATGTCCGTGACTCTCTCGCACGTACTTATCTTGGCGAAGTCGACCCCGACAAATACCTCATTACTCAAAACAAGAAGACGGGTGAGGTTTACGATCCTCCATATCTTAACTGGGATGAGAAGATAGATTGGCGCAGCGACAATGAAGATTACAGAGGCGCGCTCGAGCAGCTTTATATCCCGGAAGGCGAACGTTACTACGGCAAAAAAGAAGTCGACGCAAGAAAGCTGATATATCATTACAGCCACATCGACCTCAGAGCGGCTGCCAAGAAAGAGTTCAGAGAAGGTGCCGATTATCGCAATGGAGCTTTCGCAAACCGTCCTCAAGGCACGACAGACCGTTCGATATACGTTCATAATGAGGATATTAACATTTATCCTGACACATTAGCATGGATTTATGACTATTCATACGCTTTCAACGATCCGTTGACAGAGAAGTATTTCTGGCATCCGGCTTACGACCATTATCCTGTTGTCGGTGTGAACTGGAACCAGGCAAACGCTTTCTGTGTATGGCGTACCGAAAAACTCAACAAATACCTCGCCAAGCATAAAGGCCAAACAGGAATGTCGGAGTTCCGTCTTCCTACCGAGGCTGAGTGGGAGTGGGCAGCACGTGGCGGACATCAGCTCAACCCTTATCCATGGGGCGGTCCTTACGCACGTAACGAAAAAGGTTGCTTGAAGGCTAACTTCAAACCTATGCGCGGCAACTATATCGCCGACGGCGGCCTCACAACAGTTATTGTGGCTCATTATCCGGCCAACGACTGGGGTCTGTACGATATGGCAGGTAACGTCTCAGAATGGACATCAAGCGCTTATGACCCGTCATCATATAACGTGATGTGGGACATGAACCCTGATTTCCCATATAATGCCAAAGATTCCGATGACCCGGTCATGAAGAGAAAAGTTATCCGTGGCGGTTCATGGAAAGACGTGGCTTATTATCTGCAGGTGACTACACGTGCCTACGAATATCAGGACACAGCGAAATGCTATATCGGATTCCGTTGCATCCAGCCATATCTTGGCAGACAAAAAGGCGACAGTCCAAGCAAATCGTCAAGGGTTTATAATTAATGTTGAGACAAAATAGGAATAATAATTAATAAATAAAAGGTAAAATGTCATTTAAAGAGTTTTCAGAGAGCAAGAAGTACAAAAACTTCATGGCTAAGGTTTATGGTATTGGTGCATCTATCGTTTTGGTTGGTGCTTTGTTCAAACTTACACACATGTCGTTGTTCGGCTGGTCGGGCGCGGCAAACACAATGTTGACACTCGGTTTGTTGACAGAGGCCATCATTTTCTTCTTCTCGGCATTCGAGCCAGCTCACATGGATCCGGATTGGAGCTTGGTTTATCCAGAGTTGTGGGACATGTATCACGGTGACGAGGCAAACGCTTCAAAACCGAAACCAGGTGTGAGAAACAACGGTGGCACAATCAGCAGCGACGCTATCACAGAACAGCTCAACGCTATGTTTGAAAAAGCTAACATCAACGCGGCTACAATGGAGAGACTCAGCCAGGGTCTCAACAAACTTGGTGAGAACGCTTCAAAAATCGCCGACGTCAGCGAGGCAGTAGCAGCAACAAGCAACTACACAAAGGCTATGACAAAAGCTTCTGAAACAGCAATGGAACTCGATGCTCAGATGTCGAAGACAGCAACAAATGCCGCAATGTTCTCAGACACAAGCAAGAAGATGAACGATACAATGGCTCTCTATATCGAGAAAGTCAACGCATCGGCATCATCAACAGACACATTGAATCATCAAATTACAGATTTGTCGAAACGCATGACAGCAATGAACACCGTTTACGGTAACATGCTCAATGCAATGAATATCAAGGCTTAAGTTTTTTAGAAATGGCAGGAGCAAAAGAAACCCCAAGGCAGAAGATGATCGGTATGATGTACCTGGTCCTCACTGCTTTATTGGCATTGAACGTCTCAGCCGACATCCTCGACGCTTTCGCTATCGTGAACGACGGTCAGGAGAAGACAAACGCCAGCGTTGAGAATAAGATTGAAGACTATTACAACATCTTCGAGCAGCAATATATCAGAGAACCGGAGAAAGCCCGTTCCTATTGGGAAAAGGCTAATGAAATCCGTGTCAAGACCGACGAGATCATCAACTTTATCAGTAACGACATCATGGTTCCGATGGTGCTCGAGACAGAAGGCATCACTTTGGACAATCTTTTAAATCCAAAGGATAAGAAAAAATCGCTCGTAAGAAATCTGAATAAGATAAATTCAGACAACAGCCGTGTTTTTTATGAGTTCGAACTGAAAAACATCGACGCTAAGGATAAATACGACGCGGCCACCAACTTCATGATTAACAACGGTAATGCCGCCTTGTTGAAAAACAAGATTCAGGAATACCGTGAGTTTGTGGTGAATACAGTGGAAGACGCCGGATTGTCAAACTACAGCAAGTATGTGGGACTTCTCACCGACGTCGACCATAATGGCGAAAAGATTATCTACACCGACAACGACGGACAGGAACTCAGCTGGGAAAACAAGAACTTTGAGCACATCATTCTTACCGCTGAAATAGCTATCCTCAACAAGATTATCGGTGAGATTCAGACGACAGAATACGACGCTATCACAGCTTTGTTCAAACAAATCGGCTCATCCGACTTCAAGTTCGAGTCTGTTCAGGCCCGTGTTATCCAAAAGAGCGACTTCATCATCAAAGGTCAGAACTACGAGGCTGAGATTTTCATCGCCGCCGCTGACACTTCAAAGGCTTTCGATGTGAAGTATTACATGGATGCTGAAGACTATAACAAAGCAAAAGGCCAGCCGGTGAAGTTGAACAGTAAGGAAGGAAAGGTTCTTCTTAGCTTCCCGACATCAACTGTTGGCGTTCACAAATATGTAGGTCGTATTGAGATACCACGCCCAGACGGCACAATGGCATATTACGACTTCAACGAGACATTCCAGGTGGCACCACCAGCGGTGACAGTGGCTCCAACCAAGATGATGGTAATGTACGAAGAGCTTCAAAACCCTATCTCAGTGTCGGCTCCAGGCTTCACAAGCGATGAAATCACAATCAACGTCGAAGGCGGTAAATACACCAGAGATAAAAACGACGGCGATTATTTCGTTGAGGTGAACAAAGGCTCGAAGGTTGTGAAGGTGAAGGTTACCGCAAGAGATGAAACCGGCACAATGGTTGACCTCGGAACACAAGAATTCCGCGTGAAACAGGTGCCAGACCCGGTTGTTAAAATCGGTGACATAACAGGCGGTAAAGTCGAGAAAGAAGTGCTTCTCAGCATCGGCAGAGTGATGGCTGTGATGAAAGACTTTGATTTTGAAGGCTTTAACTACGTGGTTGATTCTTATACAGTGTCAACCTACAGAGGAACATTTATCGATAAAAATAACAAAGGACCTAAGTTCTCAAGCGAAGTTATAGAACTTATCAGCAACGCTCAGACAGGACAAAGAATACAGTTCCAAGACATCTGCGTCAGAAGTCCTAAGGGCGAAGTGAGAAACGTTGGTTCAATAAACATTCAAATAAAGTAACATGAAAAGGATAGTTTCAATAATCGCAGCATCATTGGTATGCTTGTTCATCGATGCTCCAAAGGCGTCAGCACAAATCACAAGCGATACATATAACGATGGCTTATATGTTGAAAATGCCACTGGAGTGAAAAAAGTCATCCCTTATCCTGAAGTCAGGGAAGCTGATATTATGTGGAAGAAGAGAGTCTGGCGTGAAATCGATTTCCGTCAGAAGATGAACCTTCCATTTTATTACCCGAGAGACGGTCATCAGAACTGGAGAAGATTCATAGACGTCATCATGGACGCTTTGAAAGAAGGAAGATGCCAGGCTTACGAAGTGACAGTGACAGGTGAGTTGAACAACCCGTTGCCATATTCAAAGCTTATGACAGGCTTGAATACAGAAAGACATCAGGCTATTTACGACGATTACGGCAATAAGATAGGCGACACTGTCATTGCCATCGCATTCAAGCCGGAGTCGGTGACACGTCTCCGTTTAATGGAAGACTGGTATTTCGATGCCCACAGAAGCCAGATGATGGTTAGAATTGAAGCCATCTGCCCGGTTACGATGCGTGACGTCAACGACACACTCCAGATGCCTAACGAGTTGTTCTGGATTCCATTCGATGAGAACACACGCACAGTGTTGTCGGAAGCACCGGTTTACAACAGAAACAACTCGGCAGCCCGTTTGTCGTACGACGACTTGTTCTGGAAACGTCAGTTCGACAGCTACATCTACAAGGAAGAAAACGTTTACGACCGCAGCATCCAAGACTATGCGACGGGTATCGACGCCTTGATGGAGTCAGAACGAATCAAACAAGAAATCATCGACTACGAACAGAACGTTTGGGAATACTAAACGAAGTTAGAAGTTAGTAGTTAGAAGTTAACTCTAACTTCTAACTACTAACTTTTTTTAATATCTCACTCTCTTTCCGTGCTTCCTTTCAGGTCTCTCGTTTTCACGAGATTTTTTCTTTTTAGAAGATACTTTTTTATCTTTTTTTGCTTTCTTTGAGTCTTTTTCCTGTCTGCGGCTGCGGCGGGAGTGTTGCTCTTCTTCGCGGTCACGGCGACGGCGGTCTTCATGGAAGCCGTCACGGGATTTCGGTTCTCCAGTCGTAATCTCCACTCTGATTCCTTCCTTATTCTTACTCGGGTCGGCAAAGCAATCGACGATGAACTGCGCCTTGTCGCCATCGACAGCCACAAACGAGAAATTCTCCATCAGGTCGATGTGTCCTATTTCGATATCTTTTGTTCCCGTCACGTCGTTGATTCTGCCAATCAGTGAGTTCGGCTTGATATGATCACGCTTGCCGAGACCGAAAAACAGCCTCACCATGTGCGAATCGTCATGCTGTTTCTTCTCTTTTCTATCCTTCTTATCCTTACCATCCTTCTTATCCTCGTCTACGTTAAGGTCTTTCGCGTCTTTGTAATAATCGAGAAAACGATTAAAGTTCAATGCCACAACTCTTGTGATGAGCTCTTCGCGAGTGAGCCAGTTGAGCTTTTTGAACACTATCGGCAGGTAGTCGTCGATGTCTTCGCGCATGATGTCGACTTTCTCAAGGTTGTCGATGTGGCGAAAGAGCTGTTTTTCGCAAACCTGTTGTGCTGTCGGGATCAGCGCGCGTTCGAGTGGCTGCTGCAGCTGTTTTTCAATGGCTTTGATCTTATGTTTCTCTTTCACATGCACGAGGCTGATGCAGATGCCTGTCTTGTCGGCGCGTCCCGTTCTGCCGCTGCGGTGCACGTAAGTGTCGATGTCGTCCGGAAGGTTATAGTTGATGATATGTGTGAGGTTGTTGACATCCAGACCTCTTGCCGCGACGTCGGTAGCCACCAGAATCTGCGTGAATCCCTGGCGGAAATGGTTCATGACCAGGTCGCGTTGCGCCTGCGAGAGGTCGCCGTGCAGCGATGCGGCGTTGTAGCCGTCGTGAATGAGGTTGTCGGCAACTTCCTGTGTCTCAAGTTTCGTGCGGCAAAAGACGATGCCGTAAATCGACGGATAATAATCGATCAAACGTTTCAACGCGAGGTAACGGTCACTTGCCTTGATAAGATAGTAGTTGTGTCGCACATTGGCTGTGCCCGAGTTTTTCGCCCCTATGCTGATGCGCACGGGGTTGTTCATGTATTTGTTCAAGATTTGCTCTACCTCCGCCGGCATGGTGGCCGAGAAAAGCAAAGTGTTCTTTTCTGCCGGCATGTACTCCAAAATGGCGTCGACGTCTTCCTGGAAACCCATGTCAAGCATCTCGTCGGCCTCGTCGAGCACCATCCACTGCACATGGCTGAAGTCGATGCGGTTGCGACGAATCATGTCCTGCAAACGACCTGGTGTCGCCACTATGATTTGCGGTTTCTTGGCGAGGCTCTTGAACTGTTGTTCGATGCTGGCACCGCCGTAAACCGGCACAATCATCAGCTCAGGAATATATTTTGCATAGCTGAGCAGGTCTTTCGTAATCTGCATGCAAAGTTCACGCGTCGGGCATAAAATCAAAGCCTGAACGCTACGATTTTTCGCGTCAATATTCTGCAGAAGCGGAAGTCCGAAAGCAGCGGTCTTGCCAGTGCCTGTCTGCGCAAGTCCAACTAAATCAGTGCGTTGCGATAATAAAATCGGCAGAACCTCAGCCTGAATCGGCATAGGCTCCTTGAATCCTAATTCATCTATTGCCTTTAGGATCGCAGGGTTTAAATTGAAATCTTGAAACATAGATTGAAATTGATGGTGCAAAATTACAAAAAATATGCTATATTTGCAGGATATTTTTCAAAGAGTATGAAAACGAGGTTCTTACTTTTAATTTTTACATTTTTTTTGATGTCGTGCTCGTCAAAGACAGAGCATTATACAGCTAAAGAAGTCGAATCATGGCCGTTGGTAAATGTCGATTCGATTTTTAAGGATTTGGACAAACCGACACTCAACAAGAAGGCGACCCAGATAGACAAGACCTTTAATAATTTGAAGAAAAGGACGACATTCAACGGCACGGTTCTGTTCGCCGAAAAGGGTAGGATTATCTTTGAAAAATCGTATGGGGTGAGGAATCTGCGTACACGCAAAGGCGAGATAAAAAACAACGATCTGTATCAACTCAGCTCAGTCTCGAAGATGTTTACCGCCGAGGCGATAATGATTCTCAAAACTCGTGGACTCATCGACTACGACGCGGATATAAAAACCTACATTCCTGAGTTTCCTTACGACGGCATCACTACGCGCATGCTGCTGACACACCGTTCTGGCTTGTCGCGTTATGAGACTCTGGCCGACAACAACTGGCCCGACAAAAGAGTGCCGTTTACCAACGACAACATGATAGAATATTATGTCAAATACAAGCCAAACCCATATTTCAAGCCAGACAATGGTTTCCATTATTGCAACGTGAATTACGCTATGTTGGCGAGCATAGTGGAGCGTGTCTCGGGCAAGAGTTTCGTCGATTTCATGCGGGAAGACGTTTTTGACGTCGCCGGAATGCGCGATTCGTATATTTACGACATGCCAACCGACTCGATGGTGTCGTTGTATCTCCCGAACTGTATTCAGGGATATTACGTCGGTCGTAAACGTCCGCGACAGGCTCAAAATGAGTATCTTAACGGCGTCAAAGGCGATAAAATAATGTTCTCCAATGTCGAGGATATGTATCGTTTCAAGGTCGCTCTCGATTATGGATTGTTTGTGCCTGATTCCATACAGGAAGAGGCCTTCAAGCCAGGAAGTCCAAGATATTCAAAGAGAAAAGACAACTACGGCTTCGGATGGCGTATATCGCGTAAATATCCAGGATGTTTCTATCATTATGGTTGGTGGAAAGGTTATCGTTCGTTCTTTATGTTCGATAAAGTCAACGACCGTACTCTGATAGTTTTAACCAACACTGATAAAGGTCCCAACTCTGATGTCTTCTGGAAGTTATTGAAAGACAACACAATATCTTTGGCTCCTGCTTCCATTAATGTTCCAATTATTGAGCTTGAAGAAAATCTTAAATATCCTTATTCTTCGTATCGTAACCGCTGATTATAAGGTGTTTACGATAAGCTTATAGCCAATACTGTGAACATTTTCAATGTAAACATTCGGGTCTTCGCATAACATGTTTCGAAGTCTCCCGACGTAAACATCCATGTTGCGTGCGTTGAAATAGTTCTCGGCTTTCCACACTCTTTGCAAGGCTAAGTGCCGCTCCACAACACGGTTTTTATATTCACAAAAAAGGTATAGAAGATCCAACTCTTTGGATGTTAGCTTCTTTTCCTTTCCGTTGTGAATCAAAACGTGATGTAATATGTCTAAAGTATAACTGCCGATTTTGAAATAATGCTGGGCTTTTTCATGCGTCTTTACTCTTTTGTGAATGGCTTCTATGCGCATGCTCAATTCTTCCATGCTGAAAGGCCGCGAGATGAAATCGTCGGCACCTACATTGAAACCTTTTATTATTTCATCTTGATGCTTGTTGGCACCAAGAAAAATAACCGGAATATCCCTGTTCAACTTCTTGATTTCCTCAACTAAATCGAAACCATTAATGATGGGAATGTCGACGTCTACGAGTACGAAATCCAAACGTTCTTTTTGAAAATAAAGTAAAGCCTCTTCTCCATTGAAAGTTATCAAAACGGAATATCCACGTGAGACAAGGTAGTTTTTTGTTATAGAGGCAAGATCCTTGTCTGGTTCCGCTAAGAGAATTTTTAAAGATTTAACCATAATTATTTTTTAAGGATGTTTGTTTCTTTACATTGCAAAAATAGAATGTGGTAAATTTTTAAAAAAAATTTTATGGCGTAAACTGTTCATTATGAAGCATTTTTAACTTTTCTTTCTGTTTTTTGCAAGAAATCTTAAAAAATTTTATCTGTATATTAAAAAAAATTAGTATTTTTGCAGTGCGTAACGATGTACATCCATAGTCACCTATCCAGGTGATTTACATTGTTCGTAAAAGGTTTCATAAATTTTGGTTTTTGGTTCTGGAGACCGACCACGCTCAATGGTCGGTCTCTTTTTTTTGCATATTTTTGTCAGTCAAAGAAAAATTTGTATCTTTGTAATTTGTTAAAAACATAAAAAATTATGACGAGTGTAAAAGTTGAATTAAACCACATCAAGGGTTTTATCTCTGAAAATCAATTAGATACATACAGAAAGAAGGTGGTCGATACTTTCAAGACCATCTATTCGCGCACAGGAGCGGGCAACGATTTCCTCGGATGGGTCAACCTGCCATCGAGTATCACACCGGCTTTTATCAAAGATGTGAAAGAAAAAGCCGAAGAGCTTCGTAAGAAATCAGAGGTGTTCGTTGTGGTCGGCATAGGTGGCTCATATCTTGGGGCACGCGCCGTTATCGAGGCTCTGTCGAATCATTTCGCGCAGCTTGTCGACACTGGAAATCCGAAAATTGTCTACGCAGGTCATAACATGAGCGAAGATTACATGTCGGATCTCATCAAACTCCTTGATAAAAAGGATTATTCAATGACTGTCATCTCGAAATCCGGAACTACTACTGAACCAGCGGTGGCGTTCAGAATTTTGAAGAATCATATCGAGAAAAAATACGGCAAAGAAGAGGCCAAAACGCGTATCGTGGCCATCACCGATAAGGCAAAAGGCGCACTGAAGGTGTTGTCCGACAGCGAAGGCTACAAGACTTACGTGGTACCAGATGATGTCGGCGGTCGTTATTCTGTCTTGACACCAGTTGGCTTGCTTCCTATCGCAGTGGCTGGCGTTGATATTGAAAAATTAGTGGCCGGAGCGCAACAGATGGAGAAATATTGCCTCGAAAATCAGAACGAGAACAACGTGGCTGCAAAATATGCTTTTGCTCGTCAGGCATTGTATCATGCCGGCAAGACTAACGAGATTTTGGTCAACTATGAGCCACGTCTCTGCTACTTCAGCGAGTGGTGGAAACAGCTCTATGGCGAGAGCGAAGGCAAGGACGGCAAAGGCACGTTCCCGGCAAGTGTGACGTTCACTACCGACCTGCACTCCATGGGACAGTACATCCAAGAAGGTCTGCGTAACCTTATGGAAACCGTTATCAGCGTTGAGAATCCTGAAAACGAGGTGTGTATCCCTTCTGACGACGCTAACCTCGATCAGATGAACTACATCGCGGGTCGCAGACTCAACGAGGTGAACCAGACGGCTGAGAAAGCTACGATTTTGGCCCACGTCGACGGCGGAGTGCCGAACATCCGTATCGTGGTGCCTAGAGTTGATGCCAACGTCCTCGGACAGCTCATCTATTTCTTTGAAATAGGATGCGCGTTGAGCGGCTACATGCTCGAAGTGAACCCGTTCAACCAACCCGGCGTGGAGGCATACAAAAAGAATATGTTCGCGCTTCTTGGTAAGCCGGGATATGAAGAATTACGTGAAAAATTGTTAAAACGATAACTGAACAATTGAATAACTGATGTTTGACATTGAAATAATGGCGCCTGTGGGCTCGTACGAAGCCTTGGCAGCAGCGATACAAGCGGGAGCGGGAAGCGTGTACTTCGGCATTGGCAAGCTAAATATGCGGTCGAAGTCGACGAAAAACTTCACCCTCGACGACTTGCATACCATCTCTGAGACGTGTCACGAACATGGCGTGAAAAGCTATGTGACAGTGAACACCGTCGTTTTCGACGAGGAGATGGACGAGATGCATGCGCTGCTCGACGCCATCAAGGCCAACAACATCTCCGCCATCATCGCCTCCGACCAGAGCGTGATTCAATATGCACGCAAGATTGGCGTGGAGGTGCACATGTCGACGCAGTGCAACATCACCAACATCGAGGCGGTGAAGTATTATTCGCAGTTTGCCGACGTGATGGTGACAGCGCGCGAGCTCAATATCAACCAGGTAAAACACATAACCGAAGAGATTGAACGTCAGCATATTACAGGACCAAAAGGCGATCTTGTCAGAATAGAGGTGTTCTGTCACGGAGCGTTGTGCATGGCCGTTTCCGGCAAATGTTATCTAAGTTTGGATAACTTCGGCACCAGCGCTAACCGTGGTGCCTGCGTGCAGCCGTGCCGCCGTGGTTACGAAGTCACCGACCGCGATAAAGAGATTACGTTAGCCATTGAGAATGAGTATATTATGTCGCCGAAAGACCTCTGTACACTGCCATTTCTTGACAAAGTGCTCGCGGCTGGCGTGAAAGTGCTCAAAATCGAAGGCCGTGGCCGCTCGCCAGAGTACACTAAAGTTACAGTGGGTGTGTATCGTGAGGCCGTCGACGCTATCGCAGCAGGCACATTCAACGAAGAGAAAGTCGCCGCCTGGACCGAGCGCCTGCGGAGCGTTTACAACCGCGACTTCTGGGACGGATATTATCTTGGCCGTAGAATGGGTGAGTGGACGAAGAAATACGGCTCGCAAGCCACGAAGACGAAGCTTTTCGTTGGCACGATAACCAATTTCTTTGGAAAGATAAACGTGGCGGAAATCAGAATGGAAACGCACGACCTTAACGTTGGCGATGAAATCATGATAATAGGCCCTACGACAGGCGTTTATGAAGACACAATAAAAGAGATAAGAGTCGACTTATTGCCTGTTAATCAGACTGTTAAAGGTGAACTTTGCTCGATTCCGGCACACGATATTGTGAGAAGAGGCGACAAGGTTTATAAAATTGTTGAAGCAACAGAAGACGATGCAACACTTTAATTTACATACACATAGCACTTTTTCAGATGGCAAGTCGCTGATGGAGGAAACCGTTGCGGAAGCCATTGCGCAAGGCATGCATACTCTCGGTTTTTCCGACCACTCAAGCGTGCCGTTCGAGAGCCGCGTATCCATCCCGATGGATAAAAACGAAGAGTATGTTAAAAGTATTAAAGATCTGAAAATCAAATACTCTGGCAAGATCGACATCCTCGCTTCCATGGAAATGGAGTTCATTCCTGGCATTGTGGTCGATTTTCAGAAAACCAAGAAAGATTATCAGCTTGATTACCTCATTGGTTCGGTTCATCTTGTTGGCAAAAGTCCTGATACTCTGTGGTTTATCGACGGAAAAAGCGTCGAGCCTTACGACGAAGGTCTGAAAAAATACTTCGGCGGTGACATCCGTAAAGGCGTCCGCGCTTATTTCGATCAGGAAAACGAGATGATTGAAACCGAAAAGTTCGACATCATCGGGCATTTCGACAAGGTGAAGATGAATGCGCGCGGCCGTTATTTCCAGGAGGATGAAAAATGGTACCGCGATATGGTTCTCGAGACCCTCGACTTGATAAAACAGCATGATTTGATTGTCGAAATCAACACTCGCGGCTTGTACAAGCAGCGTTACAACGGTTTTTACCCTTCGGAATGGCTGTTGCCTCGCATGAAAGAGTTCAATATTCCGGTGGTTATCAGTTCCGACGCACATCAATATTGGGAATTGACATATTTCTTCAAAGAAGCGGAAGAAGCGCTGAAAGCCGCAGGATATAAGGAAACATGGTGTTTTAAAGGTGGAAAATGGAGCTCTGAACCGTTATAAGAACGTCATTTCGACTGAAGCGAAGCGGAATGGAGAAATCTTATGTTGATGAATTGAAATATATTATATTTTTGTAACAAATTAAATCATAATAAAATGAAAAAATTATTCTTAGCTATCACATTGATTATCAGTGTTTTGTGTGCCAAGGCAGACGAAGGGATGTGGCTTCCTTACAGATTGAGCGACAAGAGCCTTTACGAGATGCAGCAGCTTGGATGCAAGCTTACAGCCGAACAGATTTTCAACCTCAACCAGCCGAGCCTCAAGGACGCCATCGTGCAATTTGGCGGCGGCTGCACAGGCGAGCTCATCTCTCCGGAAGGTCTTTTGCTTACTAACCATCACTGTGGCTTGAGTTGGGTGCAGAAACACGCTACCGTTGAACACGACTATCTTAACGATGGCTTCTGGGCCTACAGCAAAGCCGAAGAGCTCCCGAATCCGGGCTTGACAGTGTCGTTCCTCGCAAACGTTGAAGATGTCACCGAACTTGTGCTCGAAGGCGTAACCGACGAGGAGACCCGCAGTAAAATCATTGCTGAAAACATTAAAAAGATAACAGAAGAACGTAAAGGTGACCGTGACGTCGAGATAGAAATAGTGGAGTTCTACTCTGGTAATCAATACATTATGTTTGAATACGATGTCTATAAAGACGTGCGCTTGGTGTGCTGCCCACCATGGGGCATCGGCAAATACGGCGCCGACACCGACAACTGGACCTGGCCTCGCCACAAAGGCGACTTCAACATCTTCCGCGTGTATACCGACCGCGACGGAAAACCTGCAAAATACAGCGAAAACAACATCCCGATGCGCTCAAAACACTACCTCCCGATAAATATCAAAGGTGTGAAGGAAGGTGACTACGCCATGATTTTGGGTTATCCGGGTTCAACCGACAGATACTCAACATCTTACACTGTGAAAAACCTCATCGAATCAGATTGCCCGGCTATCATCAACTGCCGCACAACCAAACTCAACGAGTACCGCAAGCACATGGACGCCGACCAGGAAGTGTTCATCAAATACGCTTCAAAACAGGCTGGTGTTTCAAATTACTGGAAATATGCTATCGGACAGAAGAAACAGTTGGTTCGTAACCACGTGTATGATAAGCGTTTAGCTCAGGAACAGGCGTTCATGGAATGGGTTTTCGAAGATCCTTCACGTCAGATGGTTTATGGCAACATTTTCGATGAAATCAAAGCGAAATGGAACGTCATGGACGACATCATGATGCCTATGACATATCTGCGCGAAGCCGGCTGGAACGGCGGTGAAGCGGTTGCTTTCTCACGTAGATTCATAAAAATCAACAAGTTAATCAACGAAAAAGGTTCTAAAGAAGAGATTGCTAAAATAGCGGAAAGTTTGAAGGCACAGGTTCCTACTTTCTTCAAAGACTACGACAAAGCTCTCGACAAGGACGTGACGATAGCGTTGCTCAACCTTTTCTACAAAGATATCGACCGCTATGTGCCTTCAATGATTGCTGAAATAGGCGACAAGAACGGCGGCGACTTCACCGAATGGGTCAACAAAGCATTCGAAAAGTCAATCTTCGTTGACCAGGCCAAACTCGAAAAATGGCTTGAAAAACCGAATAAACTCGACAAAGACCCTATCTTCGCTTTGACAAATAACATCATCGAAGAATATAACGACGTGATTATTCCGCTTTATCAGAAAGCAGCCCTTGCCGGAAACGCAGGTGAGCGTCTCTACATGAAAGGCCTCATGGAGATGCAGACCGAGCGCAACTTCTACCCGGATGCAAACTTCACAATGCGTCTTACCTACGGCACAGTGGAGGCTTACAAGGGTGCCGACGCCGTCAACTACAACTACTACACTACCATGGACGGTGTGATGTCGAAATACGTGCCAGGCAACTGGGAGTTCGACATCCCACAGGACGTGCGCGACCTCGCCGATGCCCGCGACTACGGCCGCTACGCTGACGAAAACGGTAACCTCATCGTCAACTTCATCACCACCAACGATATCACCGGCGGTAACTCAGGAAGCCCTGTCATCAACGGTGAAGGCGAGCTCATCGGTCTTGCTTTCGACGGCAACTGGGAAGCTATGAGCGGCGACATCATGTTCGAACAGAAAGTGCAACGCACCATCTGCATGGACGCTCGCTATCTCCTCTGGTGCCTCGAGAAGGTCGGCAAGGTGAATAATATCATCAACGAGCTCGACATCATTGAATGAGAAAAATAATATTCATATTATTATTTATCTCGATAGGATTCTCTTTATCAGCGAGAGTTCCTAAAAAACGTATTCTTGTCGATTCGTTGGGAAATCCTATAAAAACCGACTGGAATTTCGGCGTGATTCCCGGCATAGCGTACGACGTCGACAAAGGTTGGACGCTTGGTCTCTGCGCTAATATTTTTGACTATGATGACGGTAGTTATTACCCTAACTACTGTCATTACATCTATTTGGAAGGCTCTATCACAACAAAAGGATTGCGCACCTACAGGTTGTTTTATGAGTCGGATTCAGTGGTGAAAAACCATAAAATACTTTTGGATTTTTCATATCTGCCTGAAGCGAAGAACGATTTTTATGGTTTTAACGGCGACCAGAGCGTCTTTAATTACGACTGGATGAATGAAAACAGTTCCGATTGCCTGAATCGCGCGTTTTATACTCATGAATCAAATCTTTTCCGTTGTGCCTTTGATATTCGAGGAAATATTGTTAGAAATTTTTATTGGTATGCCGGATTGGGATCGCTCGAATATAAGATAAGCAGAACGCATTTGTGGGGTAGTTATGATGCTGAAAATCAAAACGAATTGTATAACCTTTATGTACATTGGGGACTTATTTCTGAAAAAGAAAAAAATGGCGGATGGCATCCTTATGGACGATTTGGCCTGGGATATGACTCTCGTAATCAGAGAGTTAACACTGTGAGAGGTGTTTATGTCGATGCTTTCGTGACATATAACACTGAATGCGACGGTCAGATTTCTTTTAACAGCATGAAGTTCAACTTCAACTTCGCGTCATTTCATCCTATAATCGGAAAACGTATGGTGTTTTGCTATCGAGTGTCTACGCAGAACACTATTTTGGGACAGTCGCCTTATTACCTCGATTCATATCTGAATGTGCTTTATCTCGACCATAACAGATATTACGGATTGGGTGGCGCTACCTCGCTCAGAGGCGTGATGCGTAACAGAATCTGGGTGCCTGGATTTGCGTTTTCAACGATAGAACTGCGTTCAAGGATATGGCATTTCGACGTGGGGCGACAGCATTTTTATTTTGGTATGAATGTCTTCCTCGACGCTGGTATGGCTACCCAGAAATATGACATCGACGAGCAAAAACTAAGGGATGCCTTCGACGCGGACCTCGCCGACCCTGAATCTTGGATCTCGAAAAATAACAAGAAATTCGATGATTTTTTCGATTTCAGCGCCGATATATACAAACCTCACTTCGGCTTCGGATCGGGTGTGAAACTCGCCATGAACGAGAACTTCGTGCTGTCGTGCGAATGGGCTATGCCGTTCAGCAAACAGGATAACTTTACTGCCGCCAACTTCTACTTTGGCATGGGTTTCATGTTCTGATTATTTCGAAAACCACGTCTTGAACTCAGCGACCTTAGCCTTGCTGATGATGATTTTTTCAGGAACTTTTACCGACAGATTGAGCGAAAGCTTATTTCCAATCCAAATGGTGATGTCTTTTACCGCTTTGCGCGATACGATAAACTGACGGTTGGCACGGAAGAAATCGTCGGGGTTGAGCTGGTTCATGATCTCGTCTAAAGTCTGATTCATGTAGTAAACATGCTCGTCCAGCGCAATGGCTTTCACCGTTTTGATGTCGATGTAAATGTAAGCGATATTGGCCGTCGACAGCGGAATGAGTTTGTCGCGCTCAGGCACGAGGAAACACGATTTATAGCTTTTGTTAATCCCAATCTGACGCAAAAAACTTTCAAGAGCTTCGCTGTTACCATTATCTCTCACCAACGACTTGTATTTGTTCATGGCACGCTCCAAATCATTGCGGTTTATAGGCTTCAGAAGATAGTCTATGCTGCTGACTTCAAAGGCTTTAAGCGCATATTCGTCGTATGCCGTGGTGAAAATAATAGGGCAGGTGATCTGCGTCTTCTCAAAGATGGCGAAAGAAGAGCCGTCGGCGAGATGAATGTCCATGAAAACCAAGTCGGGCATAGGGTTTTCGTCAAACCACGCCACGCTTTCCTCTATCGATTGCAAGGTAGCGATGACTTCGGTGTCGGGCGACACTTCCGTTATCAACTTTTGCAGCGACTGAGCCGCTAAAATCTCGTCTTCTATTACTAACGCTTTCATTTTCAATCGTTTTGTAATGGCAACTTCACACAGAATGTGGTGCCGTCGTTGGTGATTTCAACTTCCTTGTCCCATTTCAACCGGTAGCGCTCGGTGAGGTTAACCAACCCGATGCCATTGCTTTCTTCAGGCGACGTCTTAGGCTGTATAGGGTTCGACACTGAGATGCTGTTTTCACCCGTCGCTATGGTCACCAGAAGCGGCTGCTTCGATGATATGACATTGTGCTTCACCGAGTTCTCGACCAACGACAGTAATGATAACGGCAAAACCTTGAAATTATTATATTTCGGGTCTATCTGAAAACTGAATTTCAGGTTGTCGCCATAACGAATCTGCATCATCTCGCAATAGGTGTGGGCGCAGTTCAGTTCTTTCTCGAGATCAATAACTTCCTTGTTTTGCAAGGTGTAACGAAGCACCGACGACAGCTGTTGCAGATAATCCTCGGCTTTCCCGGTATCGATGGTGATGAGCGACTGCAGAGTATTGAGCGAGTTGAACAAAAAATGCGGGTCGAGCTGGCTTTTCAACGCCTCGAAACGTGTCAAAAGATTCTCGCTGCGTAAGGTTTCGTTCTCTACAGCTATTTTTCTCTGATCGTGTTGCGACTTAAGTAACTGAACTACAAGCAAAATGCCCGTCATCAGGGTGAAACTTCTCACCAAACTGTCTTTCAGGATGTTGTAGACGAACTCAACATCGAATTGTCGGTCGGATAAAGCTAAGCTTAAATAAAGGAAACCACTTGTCAATGAGGCGGTTATGATAATCGAACCTAATAAAATTATTAAAGGTTTGTAATGTTTTTTTGAAAAAGAGTAGCTTAAGACCTTCCTGTTGAACATGAAAATTGTAAATATGAAGATGAAGTTTAATGTCAGGATATACAACAATCTCCATAAACTGAAATGATGTGTGGTCGTTAATTTTACTCTTTCGTTGAAAAGCAAGGTGTCGCCAAAAAAGAAAGCCAGAAGCATTATCAGGTGAAAGCAGACGGATATCACCAAAGACAGGATGACAATCTTCTTTAATGGCAGATATTCAACTGAATTTTTATTCATAGCGTAAAGCGTTTATCGGGTCGGTGCGTGAGGCCTTCAAAGCTGGGAAGAATCCGGCGATGAGACCGAGAATCGCACATGAAACAAACGAAATCACCATCCATAACACGTTGACGACGAACGGCAACGACATCACCAAAGTTACAACGTAAGAAAGGAAGACGCCAAGGAAGAGTCCTAGCACGCCTCCTATCAGACTCAGGATGATACTTTCGGTTAAAAACTGCATCAAAATAGCCGCGTTCTTGGCTCCGATTGACATTCTCAAGCCGATTTCCTTGGTGCGTTCCGTCACTGTCACGTACATGATGTTCATGATGCCGATGCAGCCCACGAGCAACGAAATCAACGCGATGGCGATGAGCACTGTGGTTATCATGCCGGTCATGGAGGTCATCATCTCGAGCAGCTCCTGTTGAGTGCGTACCTCGAAGTCGTCGGTGCCGCCTGCTGCTATTTTATGCGAGACGCGAAGGATGTTTTCTATTTCTTCTACAGCCGCGTCAGCCACGTCTTCCGATGCCGCCGAGCACACGATCTGATGGATGAAGTCGATGCCGAGCATACGTTTCTGCACCGTCGAATACGGCATGATGATGATGTCGTCCTGGTCCATGCCCATGGCGTTCTCGCCCTTCTCTTTCAACGTTCCGATGACTTTGAAAGGCATGTTGCCGACACGAATCGTCTTGCCGATAGGGTCTTCGTTTTCGGCGAAAAGCTGTTCAACTATCGTCTGTCCGATAAGTCCCACCTTGGCATATGTCTTCACATCCTCCTCGGTGAAGTTAATGCCCGTCGCTATCTCGTATTTCCTGATTTTCAGGTAATCGATGGAGCCGCCGTATACCGTTCCCGACCAGTTTTTCGAGCCGTTGACGACCTGGCCGCCGCTGTTCACCACAGGGCTTACCATGGTGATGTTTTTCGCGTTTTTCGCTATCATCTCGCAGTCTTTCACCTTGAGTGACTGCACATTCGACGAGCCCATACTCACGCCGCCGCGTCGCTGGTTGGCGCGCATCACCATGATGAGGTTGGTGCCCATGTCCGACAGCTGGTTGGCTGTGCTTTGTTTCAAGCCTTCGCCGAGGTTCACCACCGCGATGACGGCAGCAATACCTATCACGATGCCGAGCATGGAGAGCGCCGAGCGCGTTTTGTTGCGCAACAGGGCTTTAACTGATATTCTAATGAGGTTAAGTATGTCCATATCAATAATCGTTTTCTGTAGGCAGGGCTTTCAACGCATCCAATGCCGATTTTGCTGCGACAGGCTCATCACGCAGTATGTGACCGTCACGCAGGAAAATTGTTCTGTTTGTAAATACCGCAATGTCCGACTCGTGTGTGACAAAAGCTATCGTCTTGCCTTGCTCGTGAAGGCTCTGGAAGAGACTCATGATCTCGTAAGATGTACGGGTGTCGAGGTTTCCCGTCGCCTCGTCGGCAAGCACTATGACAGGGTCGTTGACAAGGGCGCGCGCGATGGCTACACGCTGCTGTTGTCCGCCCGACAGCTGGTTAGGCATGTGGAACATGCGATCTTTCAAGCCAACCATCTCAAGGGCGTGCTGCGCTCTCTCGTGACGTTCGCGATGCGAGATGTCGGAGTTGTAAATCAGCGGGAGCTCCACGTTTTCGAGGGCTGTGGTGCGCGGAAGCAGGTTGTACGACTGAAACACGAAGCCGATCTTACGGTTTCTTATCTCCGAGAGCTCGTTTTTTGTCCTCTCCTTGACGGAGATGCCGTCGATGAGGTACTCGCCTGACGTGGGCTGGTCGAGGCATCCGAGGATGTTGAGCAGAGTCGACTTGCCGCTTCCCGACGAGCCCATGATGCTCACAAACTCGCCTTGGAATATCTCGAATGAGACGCCTTTCAAAGCGTGCACCTCTTCGCTTCCCACGATGAACGTGCGCTTCAGATTCTCAACTTTTATGATTGAATTTGCCATAACTCAAATTTTATCTTGGACCTGGACCGCCTGCAGGAGCTCCGCCACGGTTGTTGCTCTTGTTGTTTCTGTTGCGACCTGGAGGGCCTGGCATGAACGGGTTGTCGCCAACTTTCTTGGCTTTTTCTTTCACAACATATTGTGCCGACAAAACGATAGAATCGCCTTCCTGTACGCCGCTTTCGATGATTTTGTAAGCGCCGTCGCTCATTCCTGTCTTCACCGGACGTGGCATGATGCTTCCGTTTTTCTTGATCCAAATCATGGTTGGAGCGCCGCCTTCGCCAAACTGAGGACGGCCTTGACTCATATCAGGCTTGCCGCCGAATGGAGGTTCTGGTCTTCCCATGCCGCCTTCAGGTCTCTCCATGTTTTTCATCATGGCTTTCATGACCTGCTCTGATGGCGTGAAGTTGAACGCCTCTGCCGGTGCCGCCAGTCCTGTCTCTTCTTCTGTCACGATGGTGACGCTTGCTGTCATACCCGGAAACAGCTTCAAATCAGGGTTCGGAGCGTCGATGATGACGGTGTATGTCACGACATTGCTTGTGGTAGTAGGCTTCATGCGGATCTGGTTCACAGTGCCGTTGAAAGTGTCGCCTGAATATGCGTCGACTGTGAACGTAACTCTCTGATTCAGTTTCACTTGTCCTATGTCAGCCTCGTCGACGTTAGCCTCAACCTGCATACGGGTGAGGTCGTTTGCCAAAGTGAAAAGGGTAGGGGTGCTGAACGAAGCGGCGACGGTCTGACCAACCTCGACAGCTCTGTCCAACACGACGCCGTCGATTGGAGAATAAATTTCAGCATAGCTGAGGTCGACTTTTGCCTGATCGTACTGAGCCTGAGCGTTTTTCTTACTCATCTGAGCTTGGGTGTAGGTGTTTAGCGCTGATTCGTAGTCGGCGAGAGTGGCGGCTTTGTTTTCGTAAAGCTGTTCCGTACGCTCAAACGTCGATTTGGCGTATCTCAGCTGGCTTTCCGATGACTCGAGGTTTGCCTTGGCGCGGCTGAGACTCTCGTTCAACGTCAGCTTGTCGAGCTCTGCGAGCAAATCGCCTTTTTTCACCACCGAGTTGAAATCGACGTAAATCGTCTCGACCTTACCGGAGACCTGCGTTCCTACTTCAACTGTCTCGACAGGTTCGATGGTTCCCGTTGCTGTGACGGTGTTCTCGACGGTGTAGTTGCCCACCACGTGAGTGCGGATTACGAGTTCTTTGTTTCCCGATTTCGCCGAGCGTATCACGGAAATTACGATAAAGGCGACGACGATAATGCCGAGAGTGACAATCCATTTTATAGTTTTCTTTTTCATATCATGTTGATTTATAATTATTTACAATGTTATTTCTTTTCCCATATAAACGTCTAAGATCTTGCGTTGCAGTACAAGAGTGTATTTGTTTCTGATGAAGGTGTTCAGCACGTTCAGGTAGTTGTTTTGTTGCTGAAGGAGCTCCACGGTGGTGATTTTTCCGTATTGGAACTGCACCTCATACGCCTTGAAACTCTTGCTGTAGGCGGTTTCCTTCAGCTCTGACGATTTGTATGCGTTGTAAGCTGAAACCACGTTGCGGTAAGCCAATGAAACCGTTTGACGCACATCGAGTTGTTTTTGTTCGTAGTCGAGTCGCGCCTGCTCGAGAGCTATTTTGCTTCTTTTCACGTTGGCCTTGTTTTGGCCGCGGCTGTAGATAGGGATGCTCAACGATATTCCGACCGATTGGTTGAACCTGTCGTCGAACTGTTGGCCGACATCGTCGAAGTCGGTGTGACCTGTGCCGATGTTGGCGTTGGCGTTGAGTGAAGGTCTGAAGCCTGTTTTTGCCAAAGAGATGTTGTTTTCGGCAAGTAAGATGTCGTATTCACTGAGTTTGAGGGTAGGATAGGCCTCGAGAGCCATTTCGAGCGCGATCTCCTCCGTAGGCAACGACTCCGCCAGATTGTCGAGACTTTCAGTGTTTGGCTGAATTATCTGAAGGTTGTCGAGCGGATCCATCGAGAGGAGCACCTTGAGAGACATGATGCTGTTGTCGAGGCTGATACGAGTGTCGATGACGTTGCTCGAATCGCTAATATATTGAGCTTCAAGGAGAAGCATGTCGCTTTCGAGTATCGAGCCGACTTTATAACGTTCCTGTCCCTGCTTCATCTGGGCACGGCTTGAATTAAGCACAACTTCTTGATATTCAAGCAATTCGTTGTTGCTGAGAACTGTCAGGAAAGCTTGGAGAATCTGCACCGAGAGTTGGTTGTCGTATTGTTGAAGTTGAATATCGGAGCGTTCTCTGTTCAGGCGGTTTTGCTTGATTGTTTTGTTGATATTGCCACCTTGATAGATGACCACAGAGGCGCCCAAGCCCAGGTTTCCAGAATAGTTGCTTCCGTTTTTGTTGTTTGAGTAAGTCTCGCTTGCCGACGCGCTCACGCTTGGCAGTCGCGATTGTTTCGATTGCTCGTAAGTCACCTCCTGCGATTCGGCGCTTAACTCCATGCTTTTTCTGTCGTAGCTATTGGAAAACGCGAAACGAAGACAATCTTCCAGGGAGAACTGGTAGTTTTTGCCTTCGTAGTCAGCTTCTTGAGCAACGATGGTTTGAGTCATTGTCAAGAATGCCAATGCTAATAGAAAAACTAATTTTAGTGAATTTTTCATGAATAAAATACTTTTTATCAAGTGCAAAAGTAAATTATTCTGATGAAGAATAAAAGATTTTTTTCCTGAAATGGAATTTTTTAACGTTGAAACGTCTTATTTTTCCATCAAAAATCTCTCGACCTCGATGCCTGCCATGGCACCGGTTCCGGCAGCGACAATCGCTTGTCGGTAGGTACGGTCTTGGCAGTCGCCTGCCGCGAAGATACCTTCCACGCTTGTTGCCGTCGACTTAGGTTTTGTGATGATGTAGCCGGTCTCGTCCATGTCGAGGATTCCTTTGAAAACATCGGTGTTTGGCACGTGTCCGATAGCTTCGAAGAAGCCTTCTATTTTCAGTGTGCGTTCCTCGCCGGTTTTGTTGTTCACTACGACAGCGCCTTGCAGCGAGCTCATAAAGCCGTTCACTTCGCCGAACAGTTCTTTGGTGTTGGTGTTCCAAAGAATCTCGATGTTAGGGGTATTCATTACGCGATGCTGCATTGCTTTTGATGCGCGCAACACATCGCGGCGGACTATCATATAAACTTTGTTGCAGAGATGTGCGAGATATGTGGCGTCTTCGCAAGCGGTGTCGCCGCCTCCGACCACTGCCACGTCTTTGCCGCGGTAGAAGTAGCCGTCGCATGTGGCGCAAGCCGACACGCCGCCGCCCTTAAACTTTTCCTCTGTTTCGAGGCCGAGGTAGCGAGCCGAAGCGCCTGTTGCCACCACTATTACGTCAGCCAAAAGTTCATCGCCGAAGTCGGATTTGCAGTGGAACGGACGCTTTGATGCATCGACTTCCACTATCGAGCCCATACGGAACTCTGTGCCGAAGCGTTCGGCCTGACGGCGCAGGTCATCCATCATCTGGTTGCCTTGAATTCCTTCAGGATAACCCGGGAAGTTCTCAATTTCAGTGGTTTGCGTAAGTTGTCCGCCAGTGAGCGGGCCTTCATAAATGACAGTCTTTATATCGGCGCGGCCAGTGTAGATGGCTGTGGTGTAGCCGGCTGGGCCTGAACCGAGGATTAAACATTGAATGTGCTCCATATATATTAATAAGGTGTTAATTTTGGTGCAAAGATACGAAAAAGAACTTTTACTGAATATTTTTTATTGAGATTTTTAATACCCTTTTCGAAATGCTCAACAGTACCCTGTGGTAGGTCGCATTTCTGCAAAGGGCATTAAAAATCTATAAATTATAATAATGTATCAAAAAAAGTTGTAATTTTGCCGTGCGAAAGCATTCGGGGCATGGTGCAGTTGGCTAGCATTCTTGCATGGGGTGCAAGCGGTCGCCCGTTCGAGTCGGGCTGCTCCGACGGTTTCAAAAAACCCTCAAAAATTAATCACTTTTGAGGGTTTTGTCATTAATTTGGCGTAGAATTTTTCCGGACAAGGCGGAAATCGGACTGCGAAACCGCGTTTCAAAGGTCCTCTTTTCCGCCTTATCCTCCAAAATTTCATATGCAACTCTTTGATTTACAGCCTTGAAAAAATAATTTAAAAAAATTTTGCAAAAAGTGTTGCGTGAATAAAAAATTGGTGTACTTTTGCATCCGCAATCGACAGAGATGGAGGTTGCAAGTTCTTTGAAAGCAATGAGCCAATAAAAAGTAGTCTGAAAGGTAAGGAACCTAAAATTCCAAAGAGACTAAGAACAGGTGAATCCGCCAGGACAAAACAGAAAATATTTATAAGTACAACAATATACAATGAAGAGTTTGATCCTGGCTCAGGATGAACGCTAGCGGCAGGCCTAATACATGCAAGTCGAACGGTAAACGCCCCTTCGGGGGTGTGAGAGTGGCGCACGGGTGCGTAACGCGTATGCAACCCACCCGCTGTCGGGGGATAGCCCATAGAAATGTGAATTAATACCCCATGAGGAGTAGCCGGGGCATCTCGGTTATTTCAAAACTTCGGTGACGGCGGACGGGCAT
>JAFYIE010000019.1 GCA_017538795.1 Bacteroidales bacterium
CAACTCTTTTTGTTTTAACTGAGGATTTCGTGAGAATAACCGTTGTTCGAAATTTGGAAAATGTTTCGCAACCGCTTCTTCCAAATTAACAATTGTTGCATTATCCAATTTCAAATATGGATAGTCTGCATAATTAACCCTAGATGTGACATTAATGGAATCAACCGTTTTTTTAATATTCTTACATACAGGCTCGTTCATAAATAAATCCATCGATAAATCAACATCTTGACGTTTTTGTCCAAGTTCTTGTTCTAATGCGTTGACTTTAATTTCCTGTTGTTTGATAATGTCAAGCATTTTGTTTTTCTCCCGATATCTGTTTTTTTTCTGTGAATCAACAACTCTTTGGTGTTCTTTGTTAAGTCTATTGATTTTATTTAAAGAATGTGTAAATAATAAAATGTATAATAAGACAGTAATAACAAGAATTAATGATACTACTATGATTATTCTGATTTTATTTCTTTTGTGTGACTCGTATATCTTTTTGTTCACATAGCTTTGAAATATGTCATTTAATTTTGACGAATCAAGAGATTTGTCATATTGTGACATTGTGTTCTTGGATAAAAGACCGGAATACTTGTTAGCCTCAAGAGTATCATCTAATATATTATTAATGTTCATTAAAAAGTCAGCCGTCTGAAGTTTTCTTATACTACCATTCCCTTCGTTGTCATAAACAATATTAAGATAAATAATAGCTGAATCGTATATCTTTTCTTCAAAATAAAGACTACCTATTGTATAGTATCTTGTTAATAATTCATCCTTACTTTCCGCTTGATCTGCAACTTGCTTAAGCTGTTCTAACGTCGGCATTAATCCATATCCAAGTTCATAAAATAACACAGCCATGCTTGATATCAGATCCCTGTAAATCAAATTATTAGAATCTGGTAATGACCTTAAAGCTTCGTTGTAGTAATAGTAAGCGCTGTCATTTTGTCCTGAAATATCATATAATTGACCCAATTTAGCCAAAGTGTTGGATATACCATATTTGGATGTTGGCGCTATTTCATAGAATACCAAAGACTTTTTTCCGCAATAAATTGCATTTTCTATCATAAATTGGTTGGTAAATAATTCTTTCAAACGATTATATGTCAATCCCATAAACTTCGCCTTGTAACCAACCAGTTGTTTCTCATCAAAATGGTTCCCCATTATCTCCAAAGTGTGCAGATATTCCTTGCAGGCATCGACAACGCTGTCATTTTCGTAAAATCCGACGCCATTCATGTAATGCGAGCGGGCAGAGAGAAGCGTAAAATCGTCGTTGCCCGGATATTGCGCAGCAAGGCTGTCGAAATAATGCATCGCATCCTGTAGAGACGTTCCCTGAAACGTCTCAATTTTATATCGGTTTAATTGAGCGTTGTCAGTTTTGTAAAGGGCTTCGGAGAGAAGTAGTGATTGATAGTTTGCGTTAAATTCAAATGAGGTTCCTCGCTCCGCTCGGAATGACTGTAATGTTTGAAGCGCCGAGGCGGCATCACGCTGCATCAGGCTGTCGATGCGCAGCAATTCCGTTGAAAACACGAAAATTTGCGGCTCGGCAACGGTTTCAGGCCGTTTTACACATGATAAAAACAGTTCTGCAAGAATGAATGCTATGACTAAAACTCTTTTCACACCGCAAATATATGAAAAAAAACGAAATATTGTAAAAAAGTCAACCCTTTAATAGTAATTAGTCGTCAATTAGAGAGCCTCAGCTCGCGAAGCGAGGTGCCAGCTCGATAATGACGACTAATTACTACTAATAACAAACAATCAATTAGAGAGCCTCAGCTCGCACAGCGAGATGCCGGTTAGAAAGCCTCAGCTCGTGTAGCGAGGTGCCAGCTCGATAATGATGATTAATGACGACTAATTATGAACAATCAATTATTATTAAAGGTTGTCTTTAAAGTATTCTGTAATTTTCACGATCAAATGCGCTCTGTCAGGACCGTAAACATTGTGGTCGTGACCAGGGTAGACGAAGTAGTCGAGCTGCTTGCCATTGTGGATGCAATTTTCGACGAAGACGAGGCTGTGCTGCCACATCACCACAGGGTCGGTGGTGCAGTGAATCATCAAAAGTTTGCCCTCGAGCTTGTCAGTCTTGTTCTCAAGCGATGTCAGCTCATAGCCATCAGGATTCTCCTGCGGAGTGTCCATGTAGCGCTCGCCGTACATTATTTCGTAATATTTCCAGTCGAGAACCGGGCCGCCTGCCACGCTCACCTTGAACGTCTCAGGATAGTTGATTTTTAATGATGTGGACATGAATCCGCCATAGCTCCAACCATCTGAGCCGATGCGTTCAGGATCGATGTAAGGTTTTGTCTTGAGATATTCGATTCCTGTCATCTGGTCGTGCATCTCGGCTTGTCCGCACTGACGGTGAATGACTTGCTCGAACGCCTCGCCACGGTCGGCTGAACCACGGTTGTCGACAGTGAAAACGATGAAACCTTCCTGCGCGAGATAGTTCAGGTAGATGCCTGCGCCCGCGAGCCATGTGTCGGTAATGAGCTGAGCGTGAGGACCGCCGTAAACGTAAACGATAACCGGATATTTGGTGTTAGGGTTGAAGTTGTAAGGCTTTATAATACGGGTGTACAAATCCTGTCCGTCCTCCGATTTGATGGTGTCGAGTTCGGTGACGCCGAGATTATAGTCTTTCAAAGGATTTTCGGCCATATAAAGCGGCGCGAAGTCTCTGCCTTTGTCGTCCTGGATGCAAACGGCTCTCGGCACGTCGGTGCTCGAGTAATTATCGATGAAAAACTTGCCGCTCTTGCTTGGAAGCACGCTGTGTGTGCCGTGCTGCTTGGTGATGCGTGTCTTCTTGCCGTTCTTAAGGTTCACCTTGTAAAAATGACGCTGCAACGGACTGACTTCTGTTGAAGTGTAATAAGCGTTTCCATTGCCGTCGAATCCTTCGAATGCTGTCACCACATAGTTGCCTTTCTCAATCTGACGAGCCTTCAAAGTCTTGGTGTTGTGCAGCCAGAGGTGATAATATCCGTCGCGTTGGGCGAGCCAGACAAACTCTGTTGTGCTTCCTGGTAAGAAATGTGCAGGTCCTTGTGGCTCAACAAATTGAGCGTCTTCGTCGTGGAAGATGGTCTTGTTGAATTCGCCGTTCAAAGCATTGTATTCGTTGAAGTTCAAGGTGTCCTGGCCGCGGTTCAAGATTCCTATGTAAATCTTCTCATTGTCGTTGTTCCAAGTGATAGCGGTGAGGTAATGCTCCTCTGGCTCGCCGGTCTGCATCACCACGTCGGTGCCTGTCGCGATGTCGTAAACGTGAAGTTTCACTATATGTGACGTCATTCCTGCCATTGGATATTTTATCGGTTTTTCTGTAGCGATGCGTGTTGTGATGTCGACGAGCGGATAGTCTGTCACCATGCTTTCATCCATCTGATAATAAGCGAGTTTGTTGCCGTCGGGCGACCAGAATATTCCGCCGTCGATGGCGAACTCGTTGCGGTGCACCGACTGTCCGGCGATGACGTGCTCAGGGTTCTCGGTGAGTCTTAAAGTTCTGTCGCCGTCGGCGATGTAAAGGTCGTTGCCGATGGTGTAAGCCACTCTCATTGAGTTCTCGTTAAGCTTTGTGTTCTCTGCGTTTGCCGGGAATGCCGTCACTTTCTTAACAGTTCTTTCCACTACATTCAATTTGTAGAGCACAGTGTTGCCATCTTCGCTTTTTTTGTAGAAATAGCCTGAATTTTCATCGTTCCAGGTTATGTTTGGCATTCTCTTGAAGTCGCCGATGCCGTTGTCTTTACCGATTCCGTTGATTTGGTCCATGGTGAGGAGAGTGTGTGACGATTTCTCTGCCGGCGCCTGATATTTTAACTCGTCGCCTTCCGTGAAGACGTATTTGTCAGTGTTGCCTAACCATTTGAAACTCTTACCTTTAGGATAAACATCATAATTATTATACGATGCATCCACCGGTGTCAACATTTTCTTTTCCTGTGCAAATGACGTGAAAACTAACATCATTGCAATTGCTGATAATAATAGTTTTTTCATATTTTAAGATTTTGTATTTTTCTTTTGAGTTTCCTCGCCCCTCTGGGGCTCGGAATGACAATGTTTCTATGTGAGGAATCTCTAAATGATTTTAACTGTCAACTCCAAACTTCAAACTTCAAACTTCTAACTTCTAACTGTTGGAGTGTATCGCCTCCGCGAACTTCTTCAGCATCTCCGGTTCCTTCTCAAACGCCGTTCCTATCACAATGACGTCGGCTCCGGCTTTCACTGCGTCCGCTGCCATCTCCGGTGTCTTGATACCTCCGCCGACAATCAACGGGATGTTGATCATCTGGCTGACCTTCGAAATCATGCTTGTGGAAACAGGCATCAATGCTCCTGACCCAGCCTCGAGGTAGATGAGCTTCAAGCCAAGCATCTCGCCGGCAAGAGCTGTGCACATCGCGATGTCGTCTTTGTCGTGCGGGATAGGGGTGGTGTCGCTCATGTATGTCACCGACGTCGCCTTGCCGCTGTCAATGAGCATGTAACCCGTCGGAATGATTTCATTTCCATAGAGTTTCAGATACGGAGCCGCGATGACATGCCGCCCGATCAGCATCTCCGGGTTCCTTCCCGAGATCAACGAGAGGAGCAGAAATCCGTCGCAGTACTTGCTGATTTGTAACGAGTTGCCAGGGAAAATCAACACCGGAATGTCGCAGTTTGCCTTGATGAGTTTGATGCAATGGTCGAGGCTGTCGGTAACCAAAAGGCTTCCTCCCACGAAGAAGAAATCGACATCGGCGGCTTTGGCTTTCTCGACAATTGATAAAATCTGGGCGTCCGACGGCTTGTCGGGATCGATGAGAACCGCAAGCTTTTTGCGGCTTTTATCTTGAAATTTTTCGTATATCGCCATAATATTATTTTAATCCACGAAAATACAACATTTTATTGTAACACATGTAATATTTCGGATTTATTTTTTCAATACTATTCTGAATGTGGTGCCTTGTCCGGCCACGCTGTTCTTCACAAAAATCTTGCCTTTGTGATAATTTTCGATGATGCGCTTCGCTAACGACAATCCCAAGCCCCAGCCGCGTTTCTTCGAGGTGTAGCCTGGCTTGAAAATTTGTTTGTACATCGAGCGTGGCAGTCCCTTGCCGGTGTCGCTGATGTCGATAAACACACTGCTGTCGTCTTCAGTCAACTCGACTGTGAGTTTTCCCTTGTCGGTCATGGCGTCGATGGCGTTCTTGGTGAGGTTTTCCAATACCCAACTGAACAATGCGGCGTTAAGAGGTATAACTATCTCTCTTACAGGTAGTTGCACGTCAAACTCAAACTTCGACGAGAACCTGCGTTGCAGATATTTCATCGTCTTGTCGACAGACGCGACCACGTTGGTGGGCTCTAAAGTAGGGATGGAGCCGATCTTAGAGAATCGTTCCGTGATAGTGTTTAACCTGTCGATGTCGTTTTCCATCTCCGCCGTCCCGACAAACGGTTTCTCTTCTAATTTCAGCAGCTCGATCCAACCCATCAACGAGCTCAGCGGCGTGCCAATCTGATGCGCTGTCTCCTTCGCCATGCCGGCCCACACCTGGTTTTGCTCCGAACGTCGCACATAGCTGAAAAGCAGGTATGCAAAAAACACGAACAAGCCGAAAATAAATATCTGAACCAACGGGAAATATCGCATCTGCATAAGCAAATCCGACCGCCTGTAATAGATGTAAACCTTGTTGTTGTCGATATAATTCACCTTTATCGGGAAGTTCTCGGTTTGCATCACACGTATCTGATTCTCAACGTATTTCTGGTCTTTCATCTTGATGGAATCGAGATTTCCGTATGCCAGAACGCTGTTTTCGGTGCTGTCCATGATGATGACTGGTGCGCCGACGGCATTGTCGGTGACATCGTTGATGAAGAGCTTGAACAAATCATCGAGAACGCCTTTCAACTCGGTGTAAATCAACGATTCGTTATAAAAAAGCCACTTCGTTTTCCCGAAAAGGTCGATTTTTATCGGCTGATAAATGTTAAACTCACGCAGCATTTCGTCGTCCAACTTTGTCTTGCCTTTGAGATGTTCCGGCAAGTTGATCGAGAGGTCGATGTTTCTGCTGTTGTCGGTTATCACCACCGGAATGCTGATATTGCTTTGTATGATTTCGAGATAAATCGATGTGTTTTCATCAGGCCCGGCCTCGAGAAAACTTTCATAGGCTTTCGCCAGCAGCTGCACACGTTTCTGCTCCTGCTCGCTCACCTCGTTGAAGAAAACCTTGGTGTAGTTCATCAGCTCAGCATGACTCTGCACCGCCTCCGCCCACATCTCAATCTGCTTGGATTCCTGCGCCGCAAAGCGATTCACGAGAAGATTGGTGTAATAAATCGATATGCTGATGATGACCACGGCGAGCACCGCTATCGCCCAGTTTCCCCATCTTTTTTGTATGTAAATATTCGTTTTCATACCACAAAAATACAAATTTTTTAATTAATAAAGGTGTGTAGCGAAAATTGTTGTAATTTTACACGTTTTTTTAAACGGCAAAATTTTAGAAATATTATGGAATATAATTTTGAAGAAATCGAGAAAAAATGGCAGGAGTACTGGCGTGAAAACAAGGTTTATCAAGTTGAGATAGACCACAACAAGCCGAAGTTTTATGTATTGGATATGTTCCCGTATCCTTCGGGTGCCGGACTTCATGTCGGCCATCCGCTGGGCTATATCGCATCGGATATCTACGCCCGCTACAAACGTCTGAAAGGCTTCAACGTGCTTCACCCTATGGGCTATGACGCCTACGGACTTCCGGCGGAGCAATATGCCATCCAGACTGGCACGCATCCGGCCGTCACCACGGAGAAAAACATCAACCGCTATCGTGAACAGATGGATAAAATCGGTTTCTGCTACGACTGGAATCGCGAGGTGCGCACCAGCGACCCTCATTATTATAAATGGACACAGTGGACGTTCATCCAGCTGTTCAACTCATACTATTGCAACAAATGCAAAAAAGCTCAGCCAATATCTCAACTCGTCGATTACCTGAACAAAAACGGCACAGAAGGCCTCGACGTGGCTTGCACAAAACCGATGAGTTTCACCGCTAAGGAATGGAATGCGATGAGCGAAAAGGAACAGCAGGAAACGCTGATGAACTACCGCCTCGCTTACCTCGCCGACACCATGGTGAACTGGTGCCCTGAGTTGGGAACAGTCTTGGCTAACGATGAGGTTCAAGATGGTCTCTCAGTGCGTGGTGGATATCCTGTCATCCGTAAATCGATGAAACAGTGGCTGCTGCGTATCACTGCCTACGCCGAGCGTCTGCTCCAAGGTCTCGACACTCTCGACTGGACAGAGTCAATCAAAGACGTGCAGCGTAACTGGATAGGCAAGTCGATGGGTGCCTCCGTTTTCTTCAAAGTTGCCGATAAAGACATTGATTTTGAAGTGTTTACGACACGTGCCGATACCTTGTTCGGTGTCACTTTCATGGTGCTGGCTCCTGAACACGAGATGATAAGCCAACTGACAACCGACGCACAACGCAATGAGGTCGAGGAATACGTCACCTGGGCTAAGAACCGCTCTGAACGCGAGCGTATGTCGGAGGTTAAGAAGGTGAGCGGCGTGTTCACCGGCTCTTATGCTGTCAACCCGTTCAACGGCACCCGCATCCCGATCTGGATCTCCGATTACGTGTTGATGGGCTACGGTACAGGCGCCATCATGGCAGTGCCTGCCCACGACAGCCGTGACTTCGCCTTCGCGCGTCATTTCAACCTCCCGATTATTCAAGTTGTTGCGAAACCTGGCGAGGAACCGTCAGATCCTGCAACATGGACCGAGTCGTTCGACGCAAAAGAAGGCGTGCTTGTAAATTCGGAGTTCCTCAACGGACTTACAGTGAAACAGGCTATCCTCCGCATGATTGAAGAACTTGAAAAACTTGGCATAGGCAAGGGTAAAACTAATTATAGATTACGCGACGCTATCTTCAGCCGTCAGCGTTACTGGGGTGAGCCGTTCCCGATTTACTACAAGGATGGCATGCCTTATGCGATGAATGTCAACAAGTTACCTCTCGAGTTGCCATCAATCGACGCATATAAACCTACCGAAAACGGTGAGCCGCCTTTAGCTCGTGCAAAGAACTGGGTCACCGAGGAAGGTTATCCTATCGAGACTAACACCATGCCAGGTTTTGCTGGCTCAAGCGGCTACTATCTCCGCTATATGGATCCGCACAACGAGAACGAATATTTCAGCAAGGAAGCCAACAGCTACTGGCAGAACGTCGACCTCTACATCGGCGGCGCCGAGCATGCCACAGGCCACTTGATCTACAGCCGTTTCTGGAACAAATTCTTGTTCGACCTCGGAATCGCTTGCAAAGACGAGCCATTCCAGAAGATGGTGAACCAGGGTATGATCCAAGGACGTTCAAGTCTCGCTTACCGCGTCAACAAAGAGAAGATGTTCAAAGTGACAGGTCAGAAAGTTGAAGGCAACGGTCTGTTGTTTATCTCGAAGAACTGCAAAGACCGTGAACTGTTCAGCGACCCGATTTTGGTGGACATCAATATTGTGCACAACGATATCCTTGATACTGAAGCGTTTAAGGCTTGGCGTGATGACCTTAAAGATGCTCAGTTCATCTACGAAAAAGATAAAGACGGCAACGATGTGTTCGTCTGCGACTGGCTGGTCGAAAAGATGTCGAAGTCGAAGTTCAATGTCCAAAATCCTGATGATTTGGTCTTGAAATATGGCGCCGATACTTTGCGTCTCTACGAGATGTTCCTTGGACCTCTCGAGCAGTCGAAACCATGGGATACTCAAGGAATTGAAGGTACTTTCCGCTTCTTGAAGAAGTTCTGGAAACTGTATTCAGAGATCAGCGACGAGCCTGCCACGAAGGAAGAGCTCAAGGTTTTGCACAAACTCATCAAAAAAGAGGAAGAAGATATCGAGCGTATCTCATTTAACACCGTCGTCTCCGCTTTCATGATTTGTGTCAACGAACTCACCGATATGAAGTGCAACAAACGCGCAATCCTCGAGCCAATGGCAATCATGATTTCACCTTACGCACCGCATATCGCCGAAGAACTGTGGCATCAGATGGGTCATAACGACAGCGTCGTCAACCAGAAGTTCCCTGAGTTCGACGCATCGAACGTAGTGGAGAACACATTCCTCTATCCGGTATCGTTCAACGGCAAGAAACGTTTCGACCTCGAACTGCCTCTCGACATGAAGCAGGACGAAGTGCAAAACGCCGTGGTCAACGCGCCGGAAGCCCAGAAATGGCTCGAAGGTGTCAGCATCCGCAAGGTCATCTTCATCCCTAAGAAAATCATCAACATAGTGGTCGGATAATGAAAAAATTGCTTCTTGCGATATTATTATTAATAGGTGTAACATGTTACGCTCAAAGTCTCACCGACCCTGAGTCTGACCCTGTCATAACGCACCGTATCGCCGAATGGCAAGACCTGAAATTCGGTTTCATGATGCACTGGGGCATGTACGCTCAGTGGGGCGTGGTGGAGTCGTGGTCGATATGCAACGAAGACTGGATTAACCGCAATGGTGCTAATTATATTCAGTATAAAGCTGATTATCAAGCTCTTAACACTACTTTTAACCCAACAAAATTCAATCCTGAAGAGTGGGCGAAACTTGCCAAAGAAGCAGGAATGAAATATGTAGTCTTCACAACCAAGCATCACGACGGCTTCTGCATGTACAACACCAAAGAAACTACTTATTCCACAGTCGATCCATCGTGCCCTTTTTCTGAAAATGAGAAAGCCGACATCACTGGCGCTATTGTGGAAGCCTTCAGGAATCAAGGCTTTTGGACGGGTCTCTACTTCTCGAAAGCCGACTGGCATCATCCCGATTACTGGGCTGAGCAGTGGGCGACTCCAGACCGTAATGTGAACTACGACCCTCAAAAATATCCTGAACGCTGGCAATCTTTCTGCGACTTCACTTATAATCAGATTCGTGAGCTGACGCATAACTACGGCGACATCGATATTTTATGGCTCGACGGCGGTTGGGTGCGCCCTGAGTACAGCCTCAACGATGAATATCGCGAATGGCTTGGCTGCAAAGGCTATATCCAAGATATCGACATGCCGAAAATCGCAACCATGGCTCGCGAAAACAATCCCGATCTAATTATCGTCGACCGCACCGTGCACGGAAAATACGAGAACTATCAGACTCCTGAGCAGCAGGTGCCCGATACTCTACTTCCTTTCCCTTGGGAGACATGCATGTCGATGGGCGACTCATGGTCGTATGTCGAGACCGATAACTACAAGAGTACCAATAAGATAGTGCATCTTTTGGTCGATATCGTGGCTAAAGGCGGCAACTACCTCCTCAATGTGGGGCCGTCACCGGAAGGTGAACTGCCTCCGACAGCTGTGGAGCGTATGCACGAAATAGGTGACTGGATGAAAATCAACGGTGAAGCTATCTATGGCACACGTCCTTTCTATCCTTATTGCGACGGAAAAGTGCGCTTCACACAAAAAAACGGCAAAATCTACGCGATTTACATGCTTGACGAGGGCGAAAAATTGCCTAACTCAATCAAAATCAAAGCAAATCTGAATAAAAATAAAGTAAAAATCCTCGGCAGCAAGGCTAAAGCAAAGCTCACCAAGACCGCCGATGGATACCTTATTAATATTAATGGCGATGTCAATCTCGAACACGCCGTCGTTTTTGAATTAAAATAAAATCGAAATATGAAAGAAGAACTCAAAAAAATGGATATTCCTTATCTTATCGCTGACCCGAGTCTGGCGGAGTGGGGAAGAAAAGACATTGAAATTTCGGAACACGAGATGCCGGGTTTGATGGCACTTCGTAAGAAATATGGCGACAGCAAGCCTCTCAAAGGCGCACGCATCAGCGGATCGCTTCACATGACAATTCAAACAGCTTGTCTTATCGAGACATTGAAAGCTCTCGGCGCAGAAGTACGCTGGGCAAGCTGCAATATTTTCTCAACTCAAGACCATGCCGCTGCAGGTATTGTAGCAGGCGGAACACCGGTGTTTGCTTGGAAAGGCGAGACCCTCGACGACTACTGGTGGTGCACCATGCGCGCCCTCACATTCCCTGACGGCAACGGCCCAGACCACATCGTCGACGACGGCGGCGACGCTACCTTGTTGATTCACAAAGGCTACGAGTGCGAGAACGACCCTAAACTCCTTGAAGTGGAGCCTACCAACGCCGAAGAGAAAGCCTTGATGGGTGTCATCAAGGAGACTTATAAAATGGATCCGAAACATTGGCATAAGGTAGTTGCTAACTGGAAAGGCGTGTCGGAAGAGACAACAACAGGCGTTCACCGTCTCTATCAGATGAAAGAGGCCGGCAAACTTCTCGTTCCTGCTATCAACGTAAATGACAGCGTCACAAAGAGCAAGTTCGACAACATGTACGGCTGCCGCGAATCATTGGCCGACGGCATCAAACGTGCTACTGATGTCATGCTTGCTGGTAAAGTCATCGTGGTGCTCGGCTACGGCGACGTCGGTAAAGGCTGCGCACAGTCGATGCGTTCCTACGGCGCCCGCGTGCTCATCACCGAAATCGACCCAATCTGCGCTTTGCAGGCTGCAATGGAAGGCTACGAGGTCACAACAATGGAAGAGGCCGTGAAGGAAGGCAACATCTTCGTCACATGCACCGGCAACTGCGACGTCATCACTCTCGAGCACATGCTCCAGATGAAAGACCAGGCCATCGTCTGCAACATAGGTCACTTCGACAACGAGATTCAGGTCAACGCACTGGAGAACTATAAAGGTGTAAAGAAAATCAACATCAAGCCGCAGGTCGACAAGTTTGAGAAACCCGACGGAAAAGCCATCTTCATTTTGGCTGAAGGCCGTCTTGTGAACCTCGGTTGCGCCACAGGTCACGCCAGCTTTGTGATGAGCAATTCATTCACCAACCAGACTTTGGCTCAGATGGACCTCTGGGAGAAACGCGGCAAATATCCGATTGATGTTTACTGCTTGCCTAAATACCTCGACGAAGAGGTCGCTCGTCTGCATCTCGAGAAGATAGGGGTGAAGCTTACAAAGCTAACTCAGAAACAAGCCGACTACATCGGCGTCCCGATCAACGGACCATTCAAATCAGACATCTACAGATATTAAACAAAAAAGCGGCTCATCGAGCCGCTTTTTTTAATTATGAATTCTTAAGGTAGTTCCGTCAAAAACAGTGGAATACCAATAAAGATGGGTGCCGTCGCCATTAATATTAAACCCGTTTAGAATAAGATATTTTTGATCATGGCATTCGTCAACAACATAAAACGATTTGACGTTAAGTCTGTTGTTCGGACAGAGGCTGTCTAATATAAAAGGCTTGCGGTCGTAAGCCATAAATTCGTCTAATTGCGACCTGTACACTATTATTCCGTAACTATCGCCGCTTCCTGTCAGATACATCCAACCTCCAACGGCATTAAGTTCTTGATACTCAATGGAATTTGGATATATTGTAAAATCAATATATGTATTGATGTCAATCTGATTGTCTAACTTTGAGTTGCAAGACGTCAAAAATGCCGTTACGACAACAATAATAGCAACCAGATATTTTGAAATCATTTTCATTTTTTGATGAATTTTCTGCAAAAATAAGAAGATTTTCAGTTTGTTGGCGAAAAAAGTTGTCTATATATTAATAAAATAGGTGTCTTTGTCGGGCAAAAATTCTTTCCTAAAACCCTAAATTTTTATTTTTTTGAATTTTTTTTGATGATAAAACGAGTGTTATAAAATGTTTATTTTTAAGGTGTTACAAGAAAAAAATAAAAAATGTTGAAAAATATTTTTCCTAAATAAAAATAATTTGCTTGTGGGAATAAAAAAATTGTTGTATTTTTGAACCCTAAAAATATGCCCTAAAAAAAGGAAATTATTTGATAGTATAACATAAAAATTCAAGGTATGTTAAAAAAATTACTATTTTTACTCTGCATCGTGCTGACGTCGTGGTCGTTAGCACTTGCACAACAAGGTCGTCTTAAGGGTGTCATCAAGGACAAAGACACCGGCGAGCCTATTCCATTTGCCAACGTCGTTTTGGAAAACGGCGGTACACAGGTGGGTGGTGCGAGTTCGGATTTCGATGGCAATTATGACATCAACCCTATTCCACCTGGAACCTATGACCTTAAAGCAACATTCGTTGGTTACAACACATTCGTTATGAAAGGTGTTGTTATCCCTGGTAACAAAATTACCTTCCAAGACATCGCTCTGAGCATGCAGTCAGAAGTGCTGGATGCCGTTGAGATTGTCGATTACAAGGTGCCTTTGATCTCAAAGGACCAGACTTCAGCTGGTGCTACCATCACCGCCGAGGAAATCGCGAAGATGCCTAACCGTTCAGCAGAGGCTGTCGCCGCTACTGTCGGTGGTGTGTTCTCGCAAGACGGTGAAGTCGGTAACATGCGTGGTGCACGTTCTGAAGGTACAGTTTATTACATCGACGGTGTCCGCGTTATCGGTAGCCACTCAGTTCCACAGTCAGCTATCGACCAAGTCGAGGTTATGCTTTCTGGTACTCCTGCTATGTATGGTGACGTTACTGGTGGTATTATCAACATGACAACAAAAGGCCCTTCAAGAACATTCGGCGCTGGTATGGAAGTCGAACAGTCTCTCGATGGCTATGGTCACACAAGAGTCGGCGTGAACGCTCAGGGACCACTCATCAAAGGTAAGAAAGCCGAGACAGCTCTCTTGGGATTCTTCGTATCAGGTGAGTTTACCCGTAACAAAGACGGTGCGATCTCAGCAATCGGTCACTACAAAGCTTCTGACGAATGGTTGAACTACATCAAGGAAAACCCACTCCGCCTCGCAAGCACAGGCGACGGTGTCTATCCTAACGGTGAGTTCACCAGAATGGGCTCGATGGAATATGTGAAGAACTCACAGAACACCGCAAACTGGACTATTAACGTAACAGGTAATGTCAGTATCCGTACTACAGAGACTATCAACCTCACAATCGGTGGTAGCTACCTGAAACAGAAAGCCCGCGGTTTCAGCCGTAATCAGGAATACTTCAACTTCGACAAGAACTATATTTCTGACTACCAGAACTGGCGCGTCTACGGTCGTTTCACACAGAGATTCCCATCATCTCCTGAAAGCACATCACTCATCAAGAACTTCTACTACAGCTTGCAGGTCGACTACTCAAGAGTGAACAGCTCTAACTACGACCCGGATCATAAGAAAGATATCTGGAAGTATGGCTACCTCGGTAAGTATACCATCCACAAAACTCCTTCTTATATGCTGTCAGATACAGCCATTACAATTAATGGACATACCTATACTAATGTGTATACGACAACATCATGGGACTATGATACATTGGTCGACTTCGATGCATCACACAGCTACAACCCATTGCTTTCAAAATACACATCAATGGTTTACGACTTGTATGATGACCCGACAGGCCACTATACAAACTTCGACGAGATCCAACTTAACCAAGGTCTTCTCAACTCAGGTTCACCTTCATACTTCTATGGACTCTATGCTGCTCCTGGTACAATCCAGTCAAATTACGGATTCAGCGAGAGCGACCAGTTCAACGTGAACCTCGCAACAGCTATGACAATTGGAAACCACGAAATCAAACTCGGTCTCCAGTACGAACAGCGTAACTCAAGAGGTTACAGCATCGCCGGCCGTAGCTTGTGGTACCTCATGAGAAACCTCACCAACTTCCATATCGATCAGTTGGATGTCGCAAATCCTGAAATCGTGAGCTACAACGGTTTCGTTGATACAATCAAGTTCTACAGAAACTACAACGAAGCTGACCAGTATCAGTTCGACAAGAACCTCCGTAAGGCCCTCGGTCTTGATGTCACAGGCGTCGACTGGATCAATACTGACTCATACGACTTCAACGATAACTCAATTGAATACTACGACAAGGAAGGTGTTATGCACAAGGCTTATCTCAACGATGGCTTCGACATCAGCATGTTCACACCAGACGAGTTGACACAGGACGGTAACTCATACGTTTCATACTATGGTTACGACTACCTCGGAAACAAACTCAAGAAACAGCCAAGCTTCGAAGACTTCTTCACAGAGAAAGACGAGAACGGCAACTACACACGTCCAGTCGGTTCATTCAGACCTATCTACATGGCAGGTTATATCCAGGATAAGTTCGCTTTCAAAGACCTTATCTTCAACGTCGGTATCCGTGTCGACCGTTTCGACGCTAACCAGAAAGTGTTGAAAGACCCATATATCCTCTATGATTACTATACAGTAGGCGATAGATTGAAGAATGGTAAGATCGAACTTCCTAATGGTACTTTAGTAGACGTCCCGAGCAACATCGGTTCAGGCTATGCGGTTTATGTTGATAACATCAAACAAATCAACCAGGTTATGGGTTACCGTAGCGACAACACCTGGTATGACGCAGAAGGTTTTGAAATTAGCGACCCTACAACATTGGGCGGTATCAACGGTGTTACAGCATGGGTTAAGAATAGCGAGCAACAGCATGTCGATGTGAAGTCATTCAAAGACTATGACCCACAGTGGAACGTCATGCCACGTATCTCATTCTCATTCCCGATTTCAGATGAGGCCTTGTTCTTCGCACACTACGATGTGTTGACACAGCGTCCTTCAAACATCCACACCAACATCTATGACTACTACTACTTCGATCAGAATAGCAGTACTCTCAACAACCCTTCATTGAAACCATCACAGACAATCCAGTACGAACTTGGTTTCACACAGAAGCTTACCAACTCATCATCAATCACATTCACAGCTTACTACAACGAGCTGCGTAATATGATTCAGATGTATCGTTACACAGGTGCATATCCTAAGGATTATTCATCATACAGCAACTTGGACTTCGGTACTGTTAAGGGTATCACAGCATCATACGACTTACGTAGAACAAAGAACGTACGTCTCCGTGCATCTTACACATTGCAGTACACCAACGCTACCGGTGCTTCAGCAACCACAATGAGCGCCTTGATCGCAGCAGGTGTTCCTAACTTGCGTTCAACATTCGCTATGCCTTGGGATCGTCGTCACCAGTTCAACATCACATTGGATTACCGTTATGGCAGTGGTAAAGACTATAACGGTCCTGTCTCAAAACGCGAGAAATCAGGAAAGAAGCCAATCAAATGGTTAGAAAATACTGGTGTCGCCATCACAATGCAGGGTGGTTCTGGTACTCCATACACAGCACAGAGCAACATCAACTCACCTATCTCTTCAGGTACTAACTTGTTAAAGGGTTCATACTACGGATCACGCCTTCCATGGGCATTCCGTTTCGATATGAAGATTGACAGAGATATCGACCTGAAACTTGGTAAGAAGACCAACGAGAATAGACGTCAGGCTTATCTTAACGTCTATCTCCAGGTGCTCAACGTGCTCGATGCAAAGAATATCATTGGTGTTTACTCATCAACAGGTAATCCTGATGACGATGGTTACCTCTCAGCTCCTGAATGGCAACGTGAAATCGAAAACCAGACAAATGCTGATTCGTATGCAGAGTTGTACAGATTGTATGTCGACAATTTCTACAATTACTCATCACCACGTCAGATTAGAATTGGTATGATCTTTAACTTCTAAACAGAAAAATAAATACTGATAATATGAAGACTATAATTCGTTTATTAACTGTTGCATTTCTTATTGCAAGTGTAACTGAAGTAAGAGCCGAGAAGGTGCAGATGAATGGTCCACAATCTCGGAATCTGAAACAAACCACAGCAGGATGTACACCTTCTTCAACGTTTGCTTGGTTGAACATCAACAACGCTAGAGTCCGTGTCAACGCTGGTGGTGATATGTGGTGGGACCTCCCAGGCGGATCAGGTGCCAAGTACTATATCCCTGCCAATGGTTCTGCAACATCATTGTACGCCGGATCACTTTGGATTGCTGGTATGGACATCAACAACCAGTTGAAGTGCGCCGCTATCCGTTTCCGTCAGGTCGGTAACGACTTCTGGACAGGACCTCTTACAGTGGATGGTACAGCTTCTATCGACGCTGCAACATGTATGGAGTACGACAAGATGTACAACATCACACGTGCTGAAGTCGATGACTTCCTCACACACTGCGATGAAAGAGGTTATCCGGCACCAGGTTATGAGATTCCTACAAACATCATGAACTGGCCAGCTCACGGCGATGACGCAAGAGGCATGAGCTACTATCTCGCTCCATTCTATGATAATGACGAAGATGGTAACTATGACCCAACTCAGGGTGACTATCCTTACTATGATGTCAAAAATGAACTCTGCCACACACAGACTCCTACAATGGAAGAGATCAGCGGAACGACAAACCTTCACGGTTCAATTCTTTCTGACCAAGTCATCAAGGGAGACCAGACAATTTGGTGGGTGTTCAACGATAAAGGTAACTCACACACCGAGACCGGTGGTTCAGCTATAGGTATGGAAATCAGAGCTCAAGCGTTTGCTTTCTCAACAAACAACGAGATCAACAACATGACATTCTATAGCTACGAGATCATCAACCGTTCAACTTATACCTTGACAAACACATACTTCTCACCTTGGACAGACGTTGACCTTGGTTATGCTAAGGACGACTATGTAGGTTGCGACGTTTCACGTGGTCTTGGTTACGGTTACAACGGTGCTAACGTTGACGGTAGCGGTCAGACAGAAGCTTACGGTGCTAACCCTCCAGCGGTTGGTGTCGACTTCTTCCAGGGACCTTACATGGATCCTGATGGACTTGACAACCCTAAATACGACTCACTGGGCGTACAGCTCTGCGACGAAAGTATCAACGGTGTTAACTTCGGTAACGGTATTCCTGATGACGAACGTTTCGGTATGCGCCGTTTCGTGTATCACGACAACACACAGTCGTCAGTGAACGGTGACCCTGACAAAGCCGCTGAATACTATCTCCTCCTTAGAGGTATTTGGAAGAATGGCGCCAAGATGCAGTACGGTGGTACAGCTGTTCCTGGTGCAGCAGGTGTCGTAGGTCCAGCTTGCGACTTCATGTTCCCATACGATTCTGACCCTTGCAACTGGGGTACAGGCGGTTTACAGCCAGGCGGCGGTTTCAACCTCGCAGGTAAATACTGGAGTGAAGAGACCGGTAACAACGGTGGTCCTAACCCAGTCAACGACCGTCGTTTCATGCAGTCAGCAGGTCCTTTCACATTGGAACCAGGTGCTGTTAACTACATCACATTCGGTGTGCCGTGGGCTCGCGCCACTACAGGTAAAGCTTGGGCATCAGTGGAATTGCTCCGTAAAGTTGACGATAAGTGCCAGTCAATGTTCGACCGTTGCTTCAGAGTCACTGACGGTCCTAACGCCCCTGACTTGACAATCCGTGAACTTGACAGAAAACTTATCATCTATCTGTCAAATACAGACGCATCAAACAACGCAAACGATAGCTATATCGAGTTGGAACCAGATATTCCTGAAACAGATACAGCCGGCAACCCATACGACAGATACTATCGCTTCGAGGGTTACAAGGTATATCAGCTCGTGAATAATGAAGTCGGTGCTGACGAGCTCGAGGATAACTCAAAGGCACGTCTTATCTTCCAGTGCGACGTCAAGAATAATATAGGTAGAATCATCAACTATATTAGCGATGATGTCCTTGGTGAAGTTCCTACTTTGATGGTTGAAGGTGGCGACAACGGTATCAAACACTCATTCGTTGTCACTCAGGACGCTTTCACAAAGAACAACGACCCGAGCCTTGTAAATCACCATACATATTATTTCATGGCAATAGCTTATGCTTATAACAATTATTTGGAATATGACCCGAAAGACGCTCCGGACGGACAGAAACTCCCATATCTTGCAGGTCGTAAGAACATTAAGTTATACTCAGCTGTTCCACATAAGATTGTTAACGGTACTATCGTGAACTCAGAATACGGTGACAACCCGGTTATTTCACGCTGGACTGGTAATGGTAATGGTGGTAACCAGATAGAAATGGTCGATGAAGACATCGAGACATTGCTCCGCCGTCCTATCGCAAGCGCTACCAATCAATTCGGTGATCCTGATTATCCTATCATCTATCACCCGACATACAAGAAAGGCTTCGGCCCTGTCGACATTAAGATCATCGACCCGTTGAATGTTGTCGCTACAGATTACGCTCTCTGGTATCATGACTTCAGACAAGTTGAGATTGAACATGTTACAGGTGATGTCGCTGTTACTGGCGATAAAGCTAAGAAGAACGCGTTCAAGTGGACGTTGAAAGACCTCAACACAGGTGAGGAATTTGAATCAGACACAACAACAGAACGTTTCGAAGAGAGCATGTTCCTTGACAGAGGTATTTCTGTAAACATTGAGCAGTGCTGGGATCTCGGTCCATACAACATTGGTTCTCAAGGAAATGACAACAAAGCAGCTTATGCGGTTCTTTCGGTGAACAACGGTGTTCTCACATCATCAGTGACATACGCTGACAGTTCTAACCGTTGGCTCTCTGGTATTAGAGATAGTGATGCCGTTCCTTCAAACGCTTTGAACTGGATCCGTGCTGGTTCATACGTCGACCAGGATGACAAGCAGAACAACGACTACAACATGGCATCTGCATCATCAGGTACATCTAAACCTTATGACCCGGATGGAGTATATGAGAAGATCGCTGACGGTACATGGGCACCTTATATGTTAACAAACATCAGAGGTAACTCAGGTACATACAACCCAGGTCCTGTTTACAACAGCAACGGTCGTCAGGATACTATCTTCCAGAAGATGGGTTCAATCGATATCGTTCTTACAGCAGATAAGTCAAAATGGACACGTTGCCCAGTGTTTGAAATGTGCTTCGACGGAAATTTGTCGGAGAACAATGCAATACCATATGGTTTGCGTAGAGCTCCGTCAGTTGACAAGAACGGTAAACCATTATGTCATGAAGATGGTACACCATATACCTATGAAGAAGCTTATGCAACTGCTCCAGTTAACGATCCGGAAGCTCCTAACTACCTCAGATCATACAGTATGGGTTGGTTCCCAGGCTACGCTATCGACATTGAGTCAGGTGCTCGTTTGAACGTCTGCTTCGGTGAAGACTCATTCTATCCGGAACTTAACGGACGTGATATGATCTTGAACCCACCAGCGCTTAAAGAAGCATCAGCATTGGGCGGCTCATTGTTAATCGACCCAGTCGTGTTCGATCAGGTTGACGGCACACCAATCTTCGGTGCAAAACACTATGTGTTCGTCTTCCCGATGCACAATGGTAAACAGTTGACAACTCTTGATTACAAGACTCCGGCATATGACGGTGGTTTGAGCTTGTTCAAGACTTTGAGACATGCTGACTCAACAGGTAAGGAAGTGTTCAGAACAGCATTCTGGGGACAGCCTTCATGGGTTGGTATGCCAATGGCAATTGAAGGAAAAGAATGGTTGCCGGCAGGTAATCCTGTTAAGATCTCGGTGCGTATTGCAAAACCATACAAGAAAGGTTATGGTCCTGTTCCGCTCGAAGTTGAGACAGACGAATTGGTTGACTACGTGAACCATCAAGGTTTGTTGCCATACTATGAATTCTCGACAACTGGTTGCGAACCTACTTTGAAGGATAAGGATAAGGCAAGTGCAGATCATGATCTTATCCAGATCGTTCCAAACCCATACTATGCATACGCTAACTATGAGAGCAACGCTCTTGTACACAAAGTGAAGATCACCAACCTTCCAGACCAGTGCGTCGTTACTATCTACACTGTAAATGGTACAAAGGTGCGCCAGTTCAAGAAGGATTCTAACATCACTTCAATAGATTGGGATTTGACCAACCATGCCAACACGCCTATCGCGAGCGGTATCTATCTCATCCATGTGAAAGATAATACTAACGGAGGTGAACATACGCTTAAGTTCTATTGCGCAATACGTCAGGTTGACTTAAATACATTCTAAATTATTTTGCGAACAAATTAAAAGTACACGATCATGAAAAAGTTATTTAAAACTATCGTAATAGCAAGCTTGACAATCATTATTGGATTTACGAGCACAGAATTATTCGCAGGTAATAAGGATAGAGCTGGTCAAGCAGGTGCAAATGAGCTGTTGGTTAACCCATGGGCGGCATCATCAGGTTGGGGCAACGCCGGTATGGCAAGCATCAAAGGTGTTGACGCTATGTGGAGTAACGTGGCAGGTATCACATTCACAAATACTCTTGATATTAACTTCTCATACACCAACTGGCTCGCCGGTTCGGAAACAAGCGTGGTGGCATTCGGTTTGTTGACACGTCTTTCAGAATCAGTGGTCGCTGGTTTGTCGGTTATGTCAATGAGTTTCGGTGAAATTCAGAGAACAGATACAGAACATCCGGACGGTGGTATTGGTACATACAAGCCAAGTTTGATGAACATCAACCTTGCTTTGGCAAAGTCGTTCTCAAACAGTATCCACGGTGGATTTGTTTTGAAGATCATTAGCGAGCAAATTGCTGATATGAAGGGAACAGGCGTTGCTTTGGACGCAGGTATCCAGTATGTCACAGGTATTACCGATAACATCCACTTCGGTATTGCCTTGAAGAACATCGGACCTACCATGAAGTTCAACGGCGACGGTTTGGCATTCAAGGTGCTTATCGACGGAATGAGTTCAGACCTCACAGTGGTGCAGCGCGCCGATGAGTTTGAGCTTCCGACACAGTTGAACATTGCTGCGGCATACGATTTCAACTTCCAGCAGAGCAGCCGTTTGACACTCGCTTTTAACTTCAATTCAAACGCTTTCTCAAAGGATCAGTACATCGGTGGTATTGAGGGTTCATACCGTGAAATCCTCATGCTTCGTGCCGGTTACACCTACGAGGAGGGTGTCACAAAGAATATCGAAGACGATGAATGCACAAATGTCAACAAAGGTTTCTCATTTGGTGCTACAGTCCAAGCCCCTCTCAACGACAAGGGTTTGAAGGTTTGTATCGATTATTCTTACCGTGATACAGCACACTGGAACGGTACACATTCAGTAGGAGCAAGAATTTTATTCTAAAAAAAAACTTGTATCTGAAAAAAAAGTTGTATCTTTGCATACAATTTTACGGAAAAAAGGGCCCTTATTTCGGTAAGGGTCTCTTTTTTACGATTTAAAAAGTTATAAAATTATGGCAGAAGTAGAATATTTTACACAAGCTGGACTACAGAAATTGAAGGACGAATTGGAGAATCTTTGTGTTAACGAGCGTCCTAAGATTGCGGCGGCAATAGCGGAGGCGCGCGACAAGGGTGACCTTTCGGAAAACGCTGAATACGATGCGGCAAAAGAGGCTCAGCAGCTTCTTGAGATGAAGATAGTGAAGCTTCAGCTTACCATCGCCAACGCGCGTATCATCGATGAGTCGAAGATGGATACATCAAAGGTTTTGATTCTCTCGACGGTGAAGATCAGAAACGTGAAGACGAAACAGATGATGTCATACACAATCGTTCCTGAGAAGGAGGCGAATCTCAAGGCAGGCAAGATTTCCATCACCTCGCCGATAGCGAAGGGACTTCTTGGCAAATCTGTCGGTGAACAGGTAGAGATTCAGGTTCCGGCAGGCAAGCTTTTGTTTGAAATCGTTGAAATCACAAGAGAATAGTTATGGCATCGATATTTTCAAGAATAGTGGCAGGTGAGATACCTTGCTATAAAATCGCTGAAAACGACAAATTCTTCGCTTTTTTCGACATCAGTCCGCTCGCTCCGGGTCACACCTTGGTGATTCCGAAGAAGGAGGAAGATTACATTTTCGACATCTCTGACGCTGATCTCGCCGAGATGATTGTCTTCGCAAAGAAGATTGCTGTAGCGATGAAGAAAGCCATCCCATGCAAGAAAGTCGGCGTGGCGGTGATAGGACTTGAGGTGCCACATGCACACATCCATCTCGTGCCGATGCAGAAAGAGGGCGACCTCGACTTCAAGCGTGAGAAGATGCACCCGACGGAGGAGCAGTTTAAAGAGTGGCAGAAGAAAATCGTTGAGAATCTGTAAAGATGGAAAACACTTTTAAAATGGTTGCCAAGACTATGGCGGGGTTGGAAAACGTCCTCGCCGAGGAGTTGACAGCCATTGGTGCACAGAATGTTGAAGTGTTGTATCGCGCCGTGAGCTTTGAAGGAGACAAGGCGCTGATGTACAAGGCTAATTATTGTTGCCGCACGGCGTTGAGGATATTGAAGCCTATAACGAGTTTCGTAGCGCGTAACGAGTTGGCGTTGTACAACAACATCTTCAAGATTCAGTGGCATGAGATTTTCAACATCAACGAGACGTTCGCCATCGATGCAGTGACGAGTGGTAACTATTTCACCCATTCGCAATATGCGGCGTTGAAGGTGAAAGACGCCATCGCCGATGAGTTTCGTCAGCATTTCGGGGCACGCCCTTCGGTGGATGTGGAGAATCCTGACTTGAGAATCAACGTGCACATTGAGAATGAGAAGGTTACGGTATCGTTCGACAGCTCTGGCGAGTCATTACACAAACGCGGATACAGGAAGTCGGTCGACAAGGCACCAATGAACGAGGTGTTGGCGGCAGGATTGATAAAGCTCACAGGCTGGAAATGCGACTGTAACTTTGTTGACTGCATGTGCGGTTCGGGCACCATCCCGATTGAGGCGGCGATGCAGGCGATGGGTATCCCGGCAGGATTTTTCAGAAAGAAATGGGGCTTCATGACATGGCACGACTTCGACAAGGATTTGTGGCAGAATGTGTTGCTGGACGCAGGTGCCGAGATGGAAGAGTTTGACTATGAAATACTTGCATCAGACCGTTCGGCGAAAGCTGTGGAGATAGCCAAGGCAAATATTGAGAACGCGCATCTCAATCACGACATAAAACTTAGCAAACAAGATATGTTTGAGATGGTACCACCGGAAGGCGGTGGTATCATGATTATCAACCCACCATATGGCGAGCGTTTGGAAGAGAGAGACATTGTGAACCTTTACAAAGGCATTGGCGATGCTTTGAAGAAGAATTTCAAGGGTTTTCAGGCGTGGATTATCAGTTCGAACAAAGACGCGTTGAAGCTCGTTGGGTTGAAGCCTTCGAAGAAAATTGATGTTTATAACGGACCGCTCGAATGTAAGTTTGAGAAGTTTGAGATATTTGAGGGAAGTTATAAGGAGAAAAAAATCAGAGAAAACCAATAAATAATAGCTAGTGGCTAATACCTAATAGCTAGTGGCTAAAAAAAATAAAAAATTTCTTGTTTTTGTAAAAACACCTTTTTAATTTTGCAATTCATTTAAGGACTTGATTATATTGTAAAATTGAAAAGCATGTATAAAATAACCAAACATCCTATTCTTGACATCGCCGAGGGCGAAAAGGTAGAATTTATTTATGATGGTAAAAAAGTGGTGGGTCAGAAAGGCTACACCATTGCAGCCGCCTTGCATCAGGCTGGTTTTCCGGTTCACAGCCACAGTTTAGATGGACGTAATCGAAGCTTGAACTGCGGCATCGGAAAGTGCGGTGCCTGTGAGATGCTTGTTGATGGCAAGATCCGTCGTATCTGCATCACTTTGGTTGACGGAGTGAAGGAGGTGAAGCCAATCAACAACGAAGCCAACGTGCTTCCGGAGGCTAAAGAGCTGCAAGCACGCGAGGTGAAGGTTTACAAGACGCAAGTAGCTATTATCGGCGCTGGTCCTGCTGGATTGGCATGCCGCGAGCAGTTGAACAAACTCGGCATCAGCAATGTGGTCGTTGATAACAACGCTAAGATTGGCGGACAGTTTAACATGCAGACGCACCAGTTCTTCTTCTTCGAGAAAGAGCAGAAATTCGGTGGAATGCGTGGTTTTGACATCGCAAAGACATTGGCTGGCGACAACCATGAAGGCATTCTTTTGAATTATGTCGTTTGGGATTTGCTTGAAGGTAAACGCATCGCTATCAAGAACATAGTGACTGGAGAGGTGGCGTATATCGACGCCGAGCATCTTGTCGTTGCAACAGGCGCTGTTCCGTTCATGCCTACATTTGAAAACGACGACCTTCCGGGCGTGTATACCGCTGCTGTGTTCCAGAAGATGATGAATCAGGAGCACACACTCCTTGGTAAGAAAGTTTTGACCGTTGGTGCAGGAAATATTGGTTATTTGACATCATATCAGGGAATGCAGGCTGGTGCTACCATCAAGGCCATTATCGAAGGTATGGATCATGAGGGAGGCTTTCCGGTGCAGGCAAACCGTGTGCGCAGACTCGGCATTCCGATCATGACGTCGCATATTCTGTTGAAAGCTATCCCGAACAAAGACCATACAGGAATCGTGGGCGCTGTCATCGCGAAATGCGAAAACTTCAAGCCGATTCCGGGAACAGAACAAGTTATTGACGACATCGATATCATCAACATCTGCACAGGCTTGATTCCTGACAGCCAGTTATTGGTGAAAGGCCGCGAGGTGTTTGGTTTGAACACATACGGCGCAGGCGACGCAATCCGTATCGGCGAAGGCACAAGCGCTGTTTTGAGAGGCAAGCAAGTCGCTTTCGAGGTGGCACAGAACATGGCGATGCGCTTCAATTATGACGAATATCTTGAGGTTTCGAAGCAATATATCGAGTCGCAGCAGCACCCGATCAGAGTGTTGCAGGAGCCAAACAAGCCGACGGCAGAGAGAATGGTGGCCAAGCCGTTCGTCATCGCCGACTGTGTTTACGGATTCGCTTGCAATCCTTGTTCGTTTAGCTGTCCGCAAGGCGCTATAACCAAGTCGAGCACAAACACGGTGCCGGTTATCGATTACGACAAGTGCATCGGCTGTATGAATTGCGTGAACCACTGCCCAGGCTTGGCAATCTTCGGCTACGACATGAAGAAGAACACGCTGTTCTTGCCTGTTGAATACGAGGTAAACGAAGGCGTAGAGGTGTTCCTGGTTGACGATAACGGCAAGAAAGTGGGCGAGGGCGTTGTTGAGAAGGTGATGAAGAAGAACAACAAGACCAATGTGGCACGTGTAATTGCAAAGAATGTGGAAGGCGAGAAACTGGTCGAGGCTCGCGGCTTCATTGTAAAAGAAAACTATCCGAAACCGATAGAGTTCAAGCCATTGAAGGAAGTGGAGTCGGAGACATACGTCTGCCACTGCGAAGATATCAAATTAGATAAAGTATTGAGCGTTATCGGTGACCGCAAGACCATCTCGGTTGACGAGTTGAAGCATATCACCCGTATGGGTATGGGACCATGCCGTGGTAAGAGATGTATCCCACGCGCACGTCAGATTTTGCGCACTTACGGCATTGAGTTGGTTGGCGACGCTACACCGCGTGCTCCTCTGTCAAATCAGGTCAGCTTGGATGACTTGTACAATCCGAAGACCAAGGAAACATTCGTGTTCCCGAAGATGAACGACGTAAAGAAGGAGAAGGTTGAGGTGTTTATTGCTGGTGGCGGTATCGCAGGTAGTGCTTTGTTCCGTTATTTCTCTGAAGCCGGCAAGAAACCTGTGATGATTAACTACAGCCGTGGTGCTTCGTGGCGTTGCATCGGCGGTGGTCGTCCAGCATTCTCGAATCCGGATATCGCTGATATCGCTGTGCACAACCACGAGATCTTCAAGAACATGCAGAAGGTGCACAACATCAACTACCACCTGACACATTACGTCAACTTGGTGCACGATGAGGCAACCTACAAGTCACTCGACGCATCACGCGCATGGAGCGATGCATATATGATCGACCGCAAGGACTTCAAGAAAGAGATTTCACCATTGTGGGACGATAAAAAAGACACTTACAGCCATGCTTTGATTACCCGTGACTGCTGGCAGGCCACACCTGGTAGGGTTATCGACTACATCCGTGGAATAGGCGTGCAGAATGGCGGTCGTTACTTTGAAGATTGCGAGTTGTTGCACGTACAGAAAGTCGGTGGACATTACGTCACTTTGGTACGCACACACGAAGGCGCTTATGTTGAATACACCTGCGATCACTTCGTCAACGCGATGGGATGGGGCGCTGAGAAGTTCAACGACATGCTCGGATTAGACACAGGCTTGTATCCTGTCAAGCACCAGGCATTTATCACACGTCGTCTGCCGATGATGGGACCAAACGGAGGTCCGTTGGATATGATCATCGACCGTCGTCACTACAAAGGCTTCAGCGCTGTTTACGGACAGCAGTGGGCACACACAGGTCAGATTATCGGCTGCGCCAGCCCTGACACCGACGCTTATGAGGCTCGTCAGAACATCAAGTACAACAGCAAGGAGTTCTTGGAGATCGTCTCTGAAGTCTTTGCTGAGTGGATTCCTAACCTTGGTGAAGTCAGCTTCTTGGCATGCTGGGCTGGACGTTACACCGAGCCGCGTTACATTGTTGACCCTGAGGTCGGTCTGTTGACAGGTCTGCGTGGTCACGGCTTCATGCTCGGTCAGTATCTGGCGAAGATTTACGTCGACAAATATCTCGGCAAGCCGGTTCCAGGTTACATGGAAGACCTTAAGATTACAGGTAAAGGCTTGAGCGAGAATGCGTTTAAATAATGGATAGGCTTTACAAGTATATCAAGCAATACGCCGTTTTGGCAGTTTGTTTCATCGTGGCTTTGTTTGCGATGAAGACACTCGAGGTAATCTTGACAATGATTACGGGTACGGTTACAAGTCTGTCGGGATTGGTTTACGGAAACCTCATCCCGGCAGGCTTCATTATTGGAATCACGTTTTTGATATTTTTTCTGATATCATTGTTTTCGAAAAAAACAGCTTTATATGTCTCGGCGGTGTTGTTTGGGATAATGCTGCTGACAGAGACAGGTCTTTCAATCTATTATGCCACCACTGGTATTTTGATGGGTAAAGAACTGATAATCAGGCCATTGTGGGAGATGATACACACTGTAAAGAGTGCTTTGAACATCTGGATGATAATTGGAGTCATTGTCTTTTTTATAGCATATCTTTTCGTAACTGTTTGGTTTTCAAAGAAAAATATTGGTAAACCGATTGTCTTTGCCCTCATTTTGCTTGTCGCATGTTCTATTCCGCTGTTTTTCACAATAAGGACAAATCAGGATAAAGCGGTGATAAACAAGACGTTATATTGCGTCAGGGAGTGCATTACGAAGACGGAGCTGATGGAGGGGATGGAGTTGAGTTTGACAAAAACCGACTACAATCCGGCTGTTGTGAAGAAGTATCTTGAGATGTTTCCGGAGAGGCAAGTCATTGATAATGAATGTCCTTTGGAAAGAAAAGATGACATTAAAAATGTGCTCGGACCATATTTCAAGAAGTCGGACGTTAAGCCTAATGTGGTGGTTATTATTGTCGAATCGCTTGGCACCGATTTGTTTGGCGTCAACGAGAACGGTTATTGCTACACTCCTTTCCTTGATTCTTTGTCGAAACATTCGCTGTTGTGGGTTAATTGCATGGCAACCACGCCGAGGAGTTTTGGCGCGGTTCCGGCTGTTACGGGTTCCGTTCCGCATGGCTTAAAGGGATTCCAGTTTGGAAACATCCCCAATCACAACAGTTTGTTCACGATTCTTGCAGACAACGGCTATTCGACAAACGCGTTTTATGCCGGGAATTTCTCTTTCGACAGGATTTATGACTACTTGGTCGCCCAGAATATCGATTATATGTCGCCTTTTTATGAGGAATACAAAAAGGACAAGTCGAAAGACCGCGACGGCACATATTGGGGCTATCACGATGATGTAATGTTCCAAAAAAGCATGCAAATCATTGAAAAGCAGGGGAAAAAACCGTCACTTGACCTTTTTGTAACCATTTCACAACATGAAGATTTGCAGTTGTGCGACAAAAACCGTCAGAAGAGATTTTATGACGAGGCGAAGGGGATAAACCCCTCGTCGGGGATGATTGGAAAGATGGCTTCGACGTTGTACGCCGATGATGCTATTAGGCATTTCATGAACAGATACAATGCCTATGACAAAGAAGGCAACACCATTTTCATCATCACTGGTGATCACAGCATGAATCTGGACGCAAATAACCCTTTGGATGCCTACCATGTTCCGCTGATCATTTGGTCACCGTTGCTTGAGAGGCCGGCTCGTTTTGAAGCTGTGGTTTCGCACAACGACATCACGCCTTCGCTTTTGGAGTTGTTGAAAAACAATTACGGCATACACATGCCTGAAACAGTAAGTTGGGTGAGCGACGGTATCGACACCTTGCCAGGATTCCATTCAAACATCAGAAATTATTTTCTGCATTACAGTCGCGAACTGAAGGATTTCGTGTGGAACGACATGTATTACACCATGGCTGACGCTGAGCATCCGGTTTCGCGCATCGTTGAAGGAGTTAAGATTGAACCACTTGACAATCAAGAAATTGCAAAGGATTTGAGTGAGAAGTTTAAGACGATGGTTTATGTTGACAATTACGTTTACTCAAATAATAAGCTTACGAAATCGCCAATTTTAGGCGAAAAATTCGAGATGATAAAGATGGTGAAGTTGGTCGACTCAGTGTATTGCGCGTCGAAACCAGAGAAACCGAGTGTCTCGAAGCCTAAATCCACGTTGATTTATAGCGAAAAAATTGACGGAAAATATGATGAGATTAAACTTGTTATGACATCCGACATTATGTATACCGGACATGTGTGGCAGGATGCGACTATGGAATTGGTGGTTGAGTGTATAGGAAATAAAATGGAAAAAGTCTATTCGTGGGATTACATTTTGAAATACGTCATGTCGCGTTACCCGACGGTCGGAAAATGGCAGAAAATGGAATTAACGAAGATCATCTCAGTTAATAATTCCAACGGGTTTGAGTTAAAAGTTTATATGATACCGACGCATAAAGACGAAATGTGGGATCCGGAACATACCGTCACATTAAAAAATGTCAATATCAACATTTTAGGGCTGAAAAATCAGTAATCTATCGGTTGAGGATAATCGACTAGAACTACTTTCACGTTTTTTTCGCGACATAGCATTTGTGTATGTTTGATATTTTCTTCCGTGAAATCTTTCGGAGTATCCCAAAAGTGTATATTCTGCTCTGGGAATGAGTCGCAAAGCATAGGGTAGGCGGTAAACTCGCAGCTTATCGCATCGGGATGTAAATTGTCGATTTTCTTTCTGATAGATTTGCAAACGCTGATGCTGTCGTCATGAGTGCGATGGCTCCAATAATGCAGGTTGTCGACCCACAGGATGACGTGAAAACCTTGGTTTTTGGCGTGCAGGAGGGCTTTTACATCCTGGCTTTCGACCATCATGTTGTCCTTGATACCGTATTTTGTGGCGAGGTTTTCGAGGCTTGCGACGGCTTTGTCGCAGTTTTTGTTTGAGAGGTTCTTGAAATCAATCCAATATTTCAGTTTTTGGGGATGTTTTAGCATCGCGAGCCATTCGTCGAAGGTGTTGTTTTTGTTGGCGTCGTCGTCGGTTCTGCCAATGAATAGGTCGTTTTTTTCGGCGGAATAGACAATGTCGACTTCCAGTCCGTCGAAAATGTTCTCGTATTTTGCGGCGTCGTATTTAGAGTAAACTCCGTGTTTCCAAACCTTTGATTTCGGATAGGAGAAATCGCCGTTGTCAGCCTTATCTTGACATGAATACAAGGATAAAATATTGAAAATCAATGTTATGGCGATAATTATGACACCGTTTTTTTTCATTTGAGATTCTTTTTATGGTTAACAATCCAGGTGGCTTCTTGAATCAAGGTCTCTTCGATGGTTTGATTTCTTTGTTTGGCTTTTTCCTCAACCATAGCCATCATTTTGTTTGACGACAGCAATCCGTTGACGGTACATATGGTCTCAATGTCGTTGTTTTCAAGAAGTTGTTGTTTTAGTTTTTCAAAAAGCAAGGTTTTGTTTCTCACGTCGGCGATACCTTTTTCGTTTCTAATCGTTGGGATCCCATCGCTGTCTAAGCCTTTGATTAACAGGGGGTTGTTTTTGAGTTTTTTTTCAGCATCATATCTTGAACAATGGTTTTCCGCCATAATACGTTCGGTTTCGGTATTCCAAAGGCTGTCGCTGACGCATAACCTGATGAGGGCGTCTTCGGCGAAAAAGTATGTGATTTTTTTAATCTGGGCGTTGTCGGTGAAAAAAACGATGAAATCGGAATTCAGGATTTCATAAAGACGGTCGACATTCTCAATCGGGCGGCTGTTGCTGAAATTAGGGTCGAGATACTCTGTTTTGTTGTAAAACCAGTATTTCACGTCGCTAAAGACATCGTAAAGTGGAATATATTGGTTAAAAGCCCTGAAAAATGAGTTTCCAACAAAAATGGCGTTCATTTTCACCGCGTTGGAGTCGGCGGCGACGGTCACTTCCCTTTCGTAATACTTGTAATCGGAAAGTTTTATCGGACGCATCAGGTTGAGTCCGTATTCCAGGTCGCGGATTACGTGTTTGGTTTTTGCGCTGTTTTCCTTTTTGCCTCCAATGTGTATCTTAGGCATCACGATATTTTTTTGGTTAGCCATGAAGCGGAATACAGTGTCGGCGGCGTAGACAGCGGGGAACACCCAGTGCGCCGAGGCTTGAGGAATGGCAGGGAAGTCGAGTGTGTCCTGAACTTTCTTAAACCATGCATTTATATCGATATAAGGGAAATCGTATTTTTCGAACTCTTTTTTGAAGAAATCGCAAGCGTGAAAGGCTGTGGTGTCGAAATCCCTTTCCGGAAGGTATTGCGGATACATATCGGCCTTGTCGGGTGAGATGAAATACATCATCTCGATGCCGTAATCTTTTAGCACGCCCCTCAATTTGTTGAGAACGAGCATCTTTCTGTCCAGATTCTTTTCAGCTTCGTTTTTATCGACCCAATCGAAGGTGTCCTTGCCGTAATACTCTTTGACATTAAAGTTGAAATACAGCCAGTTGTCCTTGCCAATCGCGACCTCTTCGCTGTAGGATTTATGGTAAAAATCCCAAAGATATTGGTTGAAAAGGCGAATAGCCATCTCACGGAAGCCGAAATTGTTTCTCAGATATTTTTCAAGAGAAGCCTGATATCTGTTGTTGTAGAAATCATCGAATTTCAATTGCGGTTTTTTGACTTCATAGGTTACGCCTTCCAACTGTTTCAAGTTAAACAAATGGGCTTCGCCTTGAAACAGCATCAGAAATAAGACTCCTAATGTCGTGAAACACAATATATTGCTGATGGTTTTCCTCATTTTAGAACCTGAAGTAGATGAATGGGCTGAATCCTACGGCGTTGAATGCTCCGAGGCATAAAAACAGCATGAATATCGCTAAAATCCATGCTATCACCATGCCAGAAACTGAATATTCCTTGTAGAATATGGCGTCTTGAAGCTTCTTTCCGAACGGCAGGAGCGTCAGGAAGGAGAACGCCAGTGCCACTATGAGTGTGGTGTAGAACTGTGAGTCGGCTTTGATGCTGAGCGTGCTGAAGTCGAAGGCGAAGAGCCGCCCGATGAAGGTGAACACGTCGTGGAGGTTCTCAATCCTGAAGATAGACCATCCAACCATTGCGATGATGAAGGTGAGGATGACGCTTGGAGCCTTACCGATTTTTTCGTAGAATTTCTTCAATCCCATGCGTTCGAGCACGAGCCAGAATCCGTGATAGGCACCCCAGATGACGAAGTTCCAGCTTGCGCCGTGCCACAATCCTGATAGGAGGAACACCACCCAGAGGTTAAAGTACATGCGGCGTTTCGAGCAGCGGTTGCCTCCAAGCGGGATGTAAAGGTAGTTGCGCATGAAAGCGCCAAGTGTCATGTGCCAGCGGCGCCAAAACTCAGTGATACTTTGTGAGTTATACGGGTTGTCGAAGTTTTCCGGGAAGTGGAACCCCATGATTTTGCCGAGACCGATAGCCATGTCGGAATAACCAGCGAAGTCGAAGTAAAGTTGCATGGTGTAGGCTGCGATGGTAATCCATGCGGTGCCGCTGTCCATGATAGCCAAATCGCCGGCAAGAAGCTTGTCAACTTGGAAACCTATGACATCGGCGATGAGAACTTTCTTCGAGAGACCGATAATGAAACGGTAGAATCCATGCAGAAACTCTTGTGCGCTGTATTCACGATGGCGAATCTCACCCTCGATGTCGCAGTAACGCACGATAGGACCGGCGATGAGCTGCGGAAACATCATGATGTAGACGATGTAGTCGGATAGCTTCTCCATAGGCTCGTTGTTGCCGCGGTAAGTGTCGATGACATACGTTATCGACTGGAAAGTGAAGAACGAGATGCCAATCGGCAACAGCACCTTCGCCATCCGGATGGCGTTGGCACCAAACAGCCCAATTAGCGCATTGATGTTGTCAATCAGGAAGTTAGCGTATTTGTAATAGACCAAAAGTCCGAGACTTATGATGATCGCCAAGGCGCAGTAAAGTTTCTTGAGCCTGGGTTTCCCTGTTTTCCGCATCATTTTCACCAAATAGAAATTGGCGATGGTCGAACCGAGAAGGAAAAGTATGAAATCGGGCGCGCCATAAGCGTAAAACACTATCGAAAACAATAGAATCACATAATTCCTGAACTTCCTCGGGCAAATGAAATAGCATGCCAGGAAAACCGGCAGGAAATAAAGTAAGAAAACGTTGCTGCTGAATACCATTTCTCTAATTTTTGATTTGCAAAGTTACATAAATTTATTCAAATAATCATCTTTCTGAAAAAAATATGTATTTTTGCAATTCAAAACAGATGCTATATGAGAAATAGATTTTGGTTTTTATTGCTTCCGTTGGTTGTTTTTATGATGTTTTCGTGTGATGAAAACAGAGAGGATATGTCATTTTGTCCTATGGCTAATTTTCCTGAAGGAGATGTGGTGCGTTTGGATATGGATTTGCAAGGTGTTGTAAATAAAGGGATTGTGATTCCTTCCCAACGGCAGAATGAAGCTGGTTTTGTTTTTAAATTCAGAGGAAAGAAAGGTCAATATTATAAGATTTATTATCAGAATGAGAGTTATAAATTCGATGAAAACAGTGATTATGGAACTGAAAATTTTTATGGCAGTTGGGAGGATGTGAACGTCGGATTTAAGAAAGTGGAGAAAGACGGCATAGTCGTTGATACGCTGAGAATTGTAGGAAATCCTCGTGATGAGCGCAAATATTACGGAACAGATGTCTCAAAAAAACTCTATACTCAGGAGATTTTGGATGGTTATATTGAAAGCATAAAAAACAGCCCTAAATATTATAATTCGATTTTGAAGAAAGCCGAAAAAAATGGCTATACTGTTGAGCAGCAGCTCACCCTCGATGCCATGTGGCTGATAAACGACAACAAAAACAAAGGCGACTGCAACCATCGTTGGAAACGCAATCCGCGTGCGGGTGTCTACTCGTTCATGCTTGTGGTTTGCGACGACGAGGAGACCTTGAAAACGTTGGATGAGCGTGTTGTCGACATTTCGAAGACTGACGAACATGGGGCGTTTGTCAACCCGTATGCGTATTTTGCGAAAAACAGGGACAAAGTGAATGTGGCGGTGAGCCCGCGCGTGTTGAAAACACGCGCGGTGATAACGCCGGAGGCAGGCGTCTTCATCGATGAGCTGAAGGTTAAAACCAACGAATACGACATCGTGGAATCAAAAAAGATTGGCACTTCGGAAAAGCTTTACGAGGACGCGCTTTTCGAGCAGTTCTTTTGTCAGGTGAGCAAGCAGTTCACCTTGAGAAACATCCCGGTGATAAAAGACGTGGTGAGCGACGACGACCCATATACCATGGCGGAATACGAAGCCAACAAGACACGTTTTGACAGCACTGAACTCAAACACAACCATCCCGTTGAGAGCCGCCTGCTGGGTGCCACACTGCGTATCGACGAGGATAAAAACGGACTGGTGCTGATAAATCCTGGAAACGACGACATCGAAAACCTCAAGAAAGAATCGACAGGCGTGAGGACGCGCGTGGGATTCACCTACGGTAAGTTCCGCGGCAAAATAAAATTCCCGGTGATGCTCAACGACGAGAACATCTGGAACGGTCTGACAAACGCGTTCTGGCTCCTCAACCAGGACAACCACGCCTGGAACAACCGCCGGCCGAGCAAAAGCGGATATATCAACAGGTCGGACGACTCCGATAACCCAAAACGTCTGACCGATTATTTCTATTCGGAAATAGACATTGAAATTGTTAAAGCCTCAAAATATTGGCCTGTAAGCTATTATAATTCACGCGAGAAAAAGAGAAAAGTCGAAGATGGCACCAAAAATAACGAGGTGATGTATGCCTGCACCAACTGGGATCTCGCGTCGAGCGACCCGAAAAAGTTCAAATCGGGTATCAGCATCATTAACCATGAGGGTCACGACTATGAGGCGATGCGCTGGACAAAACTTTACAAAGCACTGACAATCAGGACTCCAATTAGCAACGAAGTCTTTAAAAACGATTATTATTATTACGAGATAGAATGGCGTCCGACTGAAATAATCTGGCGTATAGGACCGACTCCTGACGATATGCATGTGGTTGGTTATATGAACGAAGAAAACACATGCATACCTAACAACCAGATGATTTGCATCATGACGCAGGAATACCATTATTCGGAATGGTGGCCGCCAGTTGTGTTTTGGCAAGGTCTCATTCCATATAACAAAACCGACATCGAAGGCGAGATTTTTGAGATAGTGGTGGAATAAAAGGGCTTAGAAGTATGAGAAACAGGAGATTATATATCGCATTTTTTGTTCTGACGATCGTTCTGCTAACCCTTCCGGCGGTGCAACAACATAGCAAATTGTTCAAGGTAAAAAAGCTTAATGGTGTCACTGTAGCAACGAAACAGCCTAAGTTGAGCCTCCAGTCTTTCATGTCAGGTGAATACCAAAAGCAGGAAGACAAATATCTTGCCGAATATATCGGTTTCCGCGAACATTTTATCCGCTGCTACAACCAGCTTGCTTGGTCGCTGTTCAGAAAGACACAAAACAAGACGCTTTTCATCAATCACGACAACTGGATTTTCAATGATTTCACCATTAGGCATCACTATGGGCAGTCGATGTATGATTTCAGGAACAGCAATGAAGCTATGCTCGAAAAAATGCAGGCAGACGCGCGAATGTTGTGGCTGCTTCAGAATGTGTTGAAGGAATACGGCGTATCGTTCTTTGTTTGCCTGGCACCGGGGAAAGACATGGTTTGCTCCGAACATGTTCCCGAAGTGGAAGGTTTCACTCGTCCTCGTGGCATCAGGGCTATCGAATATTATCCGCATGTTTTTGATTCTTTGGGTATCAATTACATTGATTTTCAAAGCTATTGCATGGCTATTAAGGATACGGTTTCCTATCCGTTATATCTTAAATCATCGTCACATTGGAGCAACCAGGCTTCGGTGTTTGCCGCCGACACGCTTTTCCGATACATGGAGGAGCTGAGTGGCCTCAATATCCATAATTTCAGCATTGGAGAAGAATATGTCGACAAGACCCGTTATCCTGATGCCGACCTCGAGGACTTGATGAATCTGCTTTGGCCGATAGAGACGGGCATGAAGCGTTACAATAGGATAAGCATCGACAACGACACTACTGCCGTGAAGCCAAAATGGCTTACTGTGGGCGATTCCTATTACCAGGGATTCCTCTACAATATGTCTTTGGATTCATATTTCGATACATATCACTATTGGTATTACAACAAGATTGTCTACAACGACCCGCTTCACAGCGATGTGAAAGATGTGGATATCCTCCAGGAGCTGCTGTCGAGCGACATTGTGATGGTAATTTATGCCCCGAGCAATCTGTTTGATATTAACCGTCAGTTCCTTACGCGAGCGCTTTTTGAGCTGTTTTTTGATGAGGAAGTTGTTTATTCAAAACTTGAAGACTTGAAGAAAACCATCAGAAATTCGGAAAAATGGTATGCTTCGGTTAAACAAAATGCAGCCAACAGAGGTATAGATGTGGATCATGCAGTGGATGAAAATGCCATATATACATTGTACAGCATGCCTGGAAATTATTTTGACGAGTTCAAGTCTGATGCGGTGCCTTCTTGCAGAAACAGCCGTGTTTACAAGGTCTTGGAAGAAATCAACGATAATAGATGACCACTGCGTTTTGTTGGTACTTCATCGCCTTTTAATTCAGGGAAATACTCTTCAGGGATGTGGAAAATAGTGTAATGCGCGTCTTCATACATGATGTCGTCGACAGAGCGGCCGCTGTTTTTTGCCTTGTTGGCTATTTCGGTGCTCCATTTCTCGGAGTTTCTCATTCTCGTCACCACCTGCTCGATTCTCTCCTGAATCTCATCATCGTCGTAGCATAGCCGCACTAAGGCGTTGTTGATGAACTTCCTGTCGAGGTCGTAAATCTGTGCAGTGCAGTAGGAAAGCATCACGAAATCACTGTCGAGAAGCTCACTCACCAAGTCGAACTGGCTTGTGTTGCTGTATCTCTGGTCAAAATAGACGGTGTTGTTGTAATACCAGTAATGATAGTATTCGAAGAGGTCTTTCATCGGCAAAACATAAGTCATGTTCCAGAAGAAAGAGTCTCCAATCGCTATAAGTTTGGGCTTCACGGCGTTGCTGTCAGGAATGATTGTTGCGTCGGCATACTGATATTTCACAGTAGGGGTGAAAAAGGCCTTGTTGAGAAGCTCCTCGAGGTCCTGATCGGGCTTTCTCGCCTTGTCTCGATATTGTTTCCCGATGGAGATGTTGTTGATGTTGAGCCCGCTGAGGCTTTCCATATACCTTAAAATGGTGTCGGACGAATGGACCGTGGCGATGTTCGACCAGTGTGTGCACGTCTTGTAAAACAACGGAAAATCGACGTTTCCCTTCCAATTTAAAAACAGCTGGTTGATGTCGATGTGGTTGTTGCCGTATTTTTTGAAATTCTCCTTCAAAACATCGTAGGCGTGGACACCTTCAGGCTTGTCGAATCCATTGTTCTGCGGAAGATATTCCGGAAAAACATAGTCTTTCCCCGGAAGCATGCAGATGAACAGCGTTACGCCGTATTCTTTGAGTATTTCCTGGAGTTTGTAAAGACGTAGCGCCTCATTGTCGAGCTTATTTGTCATCCTCTCGTTGGTGAAATTCACGTCGTAGATGAGGCTCTGGTAATGGTCCCTCACATTGACTGTGGAGTAGAGCCAGCGGTCTTTCCCGATGGAGACGTTGTCGTTGAAAGTCTTGGTGTAAAACGACCATATATATTGGTTGTATGTCCTTATGAAAAATTCCCTGAACCCGACTTTTTCAGTCAGATAAGTGTCGAATTGTCTCTGAAACGAACCGTTTTTGTAGGTTTCAAAGGACAATTTCGGTTTTTCTGTCTCTAAAGTGACACCGTTAAGTTCTTTTATGTTGAAATGAATAATATTGTTCTGTACGATAGGCATGAAAAGCAGCACTATCAGCACAATGAAAAGAGTTTTATATAGTTTTTCGTTTTTCAATTTCAAAATTTTCACAAAAATATGCAATTTTTAAATAAGAGGAGTGTTTTTATATGAAAATTATTGATGGTCTCTGTCTGTTTCCATCTTCGACAAAATCAACGGCGTGAACTCGTTTGAGTGTTTTCTGAAGTACCAATCGGCATCGGCGCTGTCGCACTTGAATATGTTTTCGATGCTGTCAATCATGTGCTCGTATTGTTTTTTGCACATCAAGATGTCGTAATCGCGGAGAAGCGGCTGTTTTTTCACTAAGTTGTTTGCCTCCATCCCGACTATTTCGGTGTCGGTTTTCCCGAAATAATTCCTGATTTTGTATAAATCATCGAGCCAGATGCGGTCGTTTTTTATGTTTTTGATGGCTTCGAACAACAAAACCGTCCTTTCGTTGCGGATGGTCGGAATCCTGTCGCCTCGCAGCTCGGGTATATTGTCGGTGTTTTTGTAAATCCATCTTGTCGCGTCCTCTCGAGTGATGCCGTGCCTGTTGCAAAGGTTGAGAATCTCCCTTTCCATGATGCTGTCAGGGACGCAAAGCTCCACAAGCGCCTTGTTGGCAAAACCGAAAGTCATCTCGTGAAGCTGTATCTCATTACAGAAAGTCACTATACAGTCTGATTGCAGGATCTCGCTTATATAGTCGATTTCCGATGTCGGAATCGCTTTTTTGCCGCAAAATGCCGTGTTGTTGTAATACCAGAAACGGCAGTTGCTCACGATGCTGTCGAATCTAATGAGGTCGAGCGGCCGCCAAAAGAATGAGTTGCCGACAAACAGCATGCTCGGCTTCACGCACGACGGTCGGCTGATGTATTTCATATCTGATTTGTAAAGTCGGAATCTCTTGTGGTTTCTGGGAAAAACCAGGTTTAGCATGCCTTCAGAGTCGTAGTCGGCTATGTTATCCTTTTCGGTCTTCTTGTCGTAAGGTTCCAACTTGCCGCATCTGATTCTCGCAATTTTCGTATCCGTCTCTTTTCCGACAAATTGAAGTAGGCTGTCAATGCCGTAAACACAGCTGAAGTTCCAGTGCCCGCCTCCCGGTCCGATGAGCGGGAAAGGAATGGTGTCGCCTATGGCTTTGAACACCTCAGTCATGTCGAGGTACGGGATGCCAAATTTATCGAACCTTACTTTGAAATAATCCAAAGTCCTGACAGTTGTAGTGTCGAACTCCCATTCAGGCAGATACTGGCTGTAGAGCTTGCATTTGTTAGGTGTCACAAAGACCACAAGCCCGATGCCGTAGTCATTCAAAACCCCGCGAAGCTTGTAGATGCTTGATGTCAGTTTGTCGTATGCGTCAGTTGCCTGTTTGTTGTTTTTAAAATTCTTATGCTGATAACTGCCGTAATACGATTTTACGTCGTCTTTGTTGAAAATCCAACCGTCACTGCCTCTTACGATATAATCGACATAGGTTTTCCCATAAAAATCCCAAATCAGTTCATTGTAAAACCTTACCGGAATCTCATTGAATCCGTAGTTTTCCGAGACATATTTCTCAATTTCTTTTTGATACTCTCCTGCGATAAACGACTTGTATTGCAATTTCGGCTTTTCTACATGGTTCCATTTGCCGTTGAGCGGCTTTGTCTCAAATCTGAACAGAAACTCCTGTCCCAATGGCAAAAAAACGACAGCCATCAGAAATATAAACAATATTATTGGAATTCTGTTTTTCATAATCAATGCAAAATTATTAAAAAAAATTACTTGATTGCCTAAAATTCACTATTTTTGCATGATTTTTCAAAATCACTAAATAAACTAAATTATTAACAATCAAATCATTCGATGAAGGAAGATTTCGTAGAAGAATTGCGCTGGCGCGGGATGTTGAACAACATGACACCAGGCACTGAAGAACAACTGAAGAAAGAAATGACCACGGCGTACCTCGGCATCGACCCGACCGCCGACTCACTGCATATCGGACACCTTTGTGGCATCATGATGCTGCGCCATTTTCAGGCTGCCGGACATAAGCCGCTGGCATTGCTCGGTGGCGCAACCGGTATGATTGGCGACCCATCAGGAAAATCGGCTGAGCGTAACCTGTTGAACGACGAGACTTTACAGCACAATCAGGCTTGTATCAAGAAACAGCTCGCCAAGTTCCTCGATTTCGACAGCGACGCTCCGAACCGTGCTGAGCTTGTCAATAACTACGACTGGATGAAAGACTACACTTTCCTGCATTTCATCCGCGACATCGGCAAGCACATCACCGTCAACTACATGATGGCGAAGGACTCGGTGAAGAAACGTTTCAACGGCGAAGGCGACGGCATGTCGTTCACAGAATTCAGCTACCAGCTTGTTCAAGGCTACGACTTCCTCTATCTCTTTGAGCATAAGAACTGCAAGCTGCAGATGGGCGGCTCCGACCAGTGGGGTAACATCACCACAGGAACCGAGCTAATCCGCCGTAAACTCGGCGCCGATAAAGAGGCATTTGCTTTGACATGCAACCTCATTACCAAAGCCGACGGCGGTAAGTTCGGCAAGACTGAGAAAGGCAACATCTGGCTCGACCCTGAGAAGACTTCACCATACGCTTTCTACCAGTTCTGGATGAACTGCACCGACGAAGACGCGGCACGTTACATCAAAATCTTCACCTTGTTGAAGAAGGACGAAATCGACGCTTTGATTGCTCGTCACCAAGCTGAGCCGCATCTCCGTGAGTTGCAACGCACGCTGGCACGTGAACTTACATTGGTTGTTCACTCAAAAGAAGACCTCGAGATGGCCGAAGAAGCCACACAGATTCTGTTTGGCAAAGGCACAGCTGAGGCATTGCATAAGTTCGATGAAGCCACATTATTGAGCATTTTCGACGGTGTTCCACAGGCTAACTTCTCGAAAGACGCTCTCGGCGCAGGTGTCGGCATCGTCGACTTCCTCGTGCAGACAGGAGTGTTCCCGTCGAAGGGCGAGGCTCGCAAGATGGTGCAGGGCAACGGCGTGTCGGTCAACAAGGATAAGGTGACCGAGCAGAAGACAGTCGGCACCGACGACCTCCTCAACGGCAAATACATCCTTGTGCAGAAAGGCAAGAAGAACTATTACTTAATAGTCTGCGAATAATGTACTGGGTATTCTTGGTTCCTACGCTGTTTCTCGTCCTTTTGTCGTTTGCGGCGATAGGAATCAAGGCTATTGTGAAGAAAAACGGTAAATTCGAACGGAAATGCGCTCATTCACTCGACCCTGACGCGAAATGCGTTTGCGGTGGTGATGAAGCGCAATGTCCGAATAATGCGTCAAAAAAATAATTTTTTAGTTTTTTCTTGTTATTTTAAATAGTATTATATAATTTTGCAGAAATAATTATAATCTGTAGAAATAAAATTGTACCAATAATTAAAAATATTTAAACATGAAAAAACTTTTTGTTTTAGGATTTTTGGCTTTGGTTGCCGAAATTGCCGTTTCTCAGACTGTTGACTATTCGGTTACTTTTGTCAAGGAAGAGGCAGGTGCCAATTTCACAAAGGTTTCAACCGACAATGATTATGTTTGCATGCCAGAGGTTAAAAGGACTAAAAAAGGTATAGGCTGGCTGTCAAATCGTATTCTTGACGTTTCAGTTGATGGACAGAGTCTTGCATATTTGTCGTTTAGAAACAACACTACCAATATTTTTATTAAAGATGTTAATAAAATGGGAGGTTCTGTGCAGCGCACAAACCGTCAGAATGTGCTTGATTTCTCATATTCTCCTGACGGGAAAAGCATATGTTTTTCGGAAATAGTTGGTAATATAAATAGAATTTTCGTTACAGATGCCAACAAAGGTTACATATGCCGCCAGATTACCAATAATGACAAGGATTATACTCCTGTTTATGCTTATGATATGAGTAAAATTTATTTTTCTCGTCAAGAAACACAGGGATTAAGTATTTGGAGTTATAGTATAACAGATAACTTTCTTTCAAGTATATCAAGAGGCATGAATCCTTGCCCGATACCAAATGAGGAAGCGATTTTATGTGTCCGTCCTTCAGGTGAAGGCAATAACGAGATTTGGAAGATTAATTATGGTACAGGCATTGAGGAATGTATCGTCGCCGACCCTAATCATAGTTTCACGACACCAATGGTGTCACCTGATGGACAATGGATTGTGTTTGTGGGTAGTAGCGTGATTGATGGTGGTACTTTTATTTATCGCAATACTGATATTTATGTATGCAGGATAGATGGTACCGAGTTTACACAACTCACTTATCACGCCGCTGATGATTTAAGTCCGGTTTGGAGCCGTGATGGGAAATATATCTATTTCATCTCGCAGCGCGGCAGCTCAACTGCTACAGCGAATATCTGGCGTATGAATTTCATTTTTAGTGAAGAGTAAATATTACAAACATAAAAAATTAACAACATGAAAAAGATTTTATTAACATTAACAGCAATTTTATTTGCAGTTGTCAGTGCTAACGCACAGTTCAGCAACACATCAACATATAAATCAAAGTCATCATCTTTGAGTGATCTTACATTCCGTGGTGAGATTAATGTCGGTATGGCTTTCGGAAATACTAAGTATGATGACCATAAATTAGACGGCACAATGGTTGCACCTGTTTTTACCGGAACATATGGAGTCAAATTGAATGATTATTTGTTTATTGGTGCCGGTATTGGTATTAAATATATGACCCAAAATTGGAAAGAAAGTTATGGGGATTATGATTATGCTGAAGAGTATAAGTATACTATAAGCTCATTAATGTTGCCATTATATGCTGAACTTAAAGTTTTTCTTCCAGTGAATGAAACTGTTTCTCCTTTTTTAATGGCTGATTTCGGTTATAGTGTGCGTCTTGCTGGAGAATTTAAAAGTGATTATAGATATGATGATTATTATTATGGTTATATATATACTGATACACATAAGTCTGATACAAAAGGTGGATTATGCTATAAATTTGGTGCTGGTGTAGCTATTAACAGTTTTACATTAGCATTAGGATATGATTGCCAAAAGTTTGGCGTAAATGGTGTAAATAAAGATTTCAATACTTCTAGCTTCTTCTTTAGCGTAGGTTATGCGTTCTAATAACCCCGTCTTTACCAACATAAATAAAATACGCCTCGACACCTTGGTCTTCAAGCAGTTTCGAGGCTTTTTCTTTACCTATGAGCATGCAAATTGTGGCAAGGCAATCGGCCCAAGAAGCGTTATCGGCAATGATGGTGGCGCTCAAAAGATTCTGCTCGACAGGATATCCCGTCTTTGGGTCGATGCTGTGCGAGTAGCGGACACCGTTTTTTTCGATGTATTTCCTGTAATTTCCAGAAGTTACAATTCCTTTATCCTTGAGCTTTAGCTTAATTTGAACAGAGCGTTCCGAGTCAAAGTTCTCGGCTGGCTTTTCAATGCCAATGGTCCACATTTCGCCGTTAGGCTTAGTGCCTTTTGCAAAAATCTCGCCACCAACATCAACTAGATAATCTCGAATATCTCGTGATTCTAAAAACTTTCCAATCAAATCTGTAGTGTATCCTTGCGCCACGGCGTTGAAATCCAAAGTCATATTAGGATTGGCTTTCACGACTTTGTCATCAATTATTTCAATTTTATGATAATCAACGAGTTGTTTGATTGAATCGACAATCTCAGGCGTCATCTCAAGTTCTTTTTTATAATGAAAGCCCCAGGCCGACACCAAAGGTCCAATCGTCGCGTCGAAAGCGCCGTCGGAAAACTCCGAAGCTTTTTGCGCCCACTCGAAATTATCCTTAAATATCTGATTTACAACGACATCCTCGTTTCTGTTCACCTTCCTGATGATGGAATTTTCATTCCAAAGCGATACCGCGTTATCCACTTCTCTGAAAATCGAGTCGATTTCATGCTCAAAACTTCTACCTTCTTCATCATAATAAGTAATTGAGAAATACGACCCCTGCGTAATCCCTTCATATTTGATTTTTTGCGGTTTACTCGTGCAGGAAACCAAAACCGTCACAATTGTCAATATAAATAATACTCTTTTCAACTTCTAACTCCTAACTTAATGCGCTTTTATCGCCGTGTACCCAATCAGTTTATCATAGTTCTCCGTCGGATCAAACAGATAAACAAAAATATGGTACATATTGTTCGTCTCCCAGAAATCGCCGTTGACAGGTGCCACCGACGTGATTCCGGTGGTGTTGTCGCAAACCGCGTACATATAATCGTAATATCCTTGTTTCAGCAGCAGTCTTTTCTTGTAGCCGCGACGCTCCGGATCGTATTCCATCTTCGATTTTTCGTCGAGTTGCCAATCTGTTATGGCACCAATTATAAAAACATCCCTGTCTAGCATATATTGAGGCCATTTCAGGAAGAAATCGACAAGGGCATAATCGCCTTCTTTGGTAACGTCCATGCTGTTTCTCTCAAGATAAATGTATTTCTCGCCAAACAAATCCTCGTCTTCAGAGTAAACTATGGTGTTGCGTTTGGCGTCATCGTGGAGCGTCACCACATATAAATCCTCATCGCGATGAACAAATTTAGTTTTCTCCGGGAGGTTGGTAAAGCTGCTTGTGTTTATCCTAAGGAATTGATTTCCAGACTCAAAGACTGTTTTTGCATTGTTTATATACGTGAGTTTTTCCGGATAAACGTATGCCGGCTTAAGTCCAAATACCGCATTGTCCCAACGCCCGTTTTGCTGAATTGTCACGTTGGAGTATTGCTCGGCACGGCTGTTGAAAATGTCTTTGTAATAAACGTCAAGAACAACCTCCTGCTTGTTGGTGCCGAGGCTCAAATCGAAAGGATAACGTGGAATCGACGCCGCTATCTTCGCCTTGTCTTCAACAACGTAAAACCTGCGCGTGAAATAAACATCGTCAGGGTCTTCGCCAGTCACCACAAGAAGATAATTGCCAGAAATCTTCGGCATCATGTCAGGTTTTGGGAAAACAAGGTCGTAATGCACATAATTCATGAATGTGTTAAGCGAGAAAGTGAACTGGTCAATCTCATCCTGAAAAAAGCCTTTTATGTAGTCATTCTTCTGTAAATCAGAGGGTTGCCAGTTGTTGTCGCAATGAATGAAGGTGTAATAAAGATAAGGCGCGTCGTCGACAAGCACGTCGAACTGAAGATGCAACTTTTCCTTCATGTTATACATGTAAATAACCGGTTTCTCGAGGTCGGCACCCTTCGGATGAAGCAGCACAGTCCGCACCTCTTCTTTGTAATTTTTGTCAGAATAAGAGGTCAAATTTTGTGCCTTTATATTTATCCCTAAGGCTAACAATATGATTATCAATAACTTATATTTCATGGAATGATAAAATTTAATTTTTCAAAATTAATAAAAAATTTCAAAAAAAACACTAATTTTGTTTTGTGAATTATGGAAAGGAAGACTCTCTTTGTAAATGTAATCTTGCCGCTGCCGGTTCCAGGCACTTTTTCCTATCGTGTGCCGATGGAACTCAATGACAGCGTGCGTGTCGGACAGCGCGCGGTGGTGCAGTTCGGCCGTACTAAGATTATGTCAGGTCTGATAAGCGAGATAACGGAGCATGTTCCTGATTTTGAGCAGGTTAAATATATTCTTGGCATACTCGACGAGAACCCTGTCGTCAACGCATTGCAACTGAAATTCTGGCAGTGGATTTGCGATTATTACCTTTGCTACAAAGGCGAGGTAATGCAGGCTGCTCTGCCGTCGGCGATGAAGCTGTCGAGCGAGTCGAAGATAAAACTTTCGGAGGAGTTTGAACTAGATACCATGGCGCTCAGCGACTTCGAATATCTCATCGTGGAGGCGCTTCAGGTGCAGCCTAAGCTGACGATAAGCGAGGTTAGCAAGATTATAGGTTACAAAAAAGTGATGCCTCTCATCAAAACGATGATTGACAAGAAAATAATTGTGATGGAGGAGGAGCTTGACGCGAAATTCAAGGCTAAATATGAGCGCTTTGTGGCTCTTGCCGAGGAATATCACAGCGATGAGAGGATGCATGAACTTATGGACGAACTGACAAAACGTGCCTACAAACAGCTCGAAATGGTGATGTCGTTCTTCGTCCTTGGCGGAAATGCCGAAACCGAAGTCCTCGCATCCGATTTGCTGGCAAAATCGAATACTAACAGCACCGTCCTGAAGGCTCTCGTAAATAAAGGTGTCTTTAAAGTTTATGAAAAACGTGTCAGCCGTCTCAAGAGCTTCAATGCTTTGACTGATGTCGACTCGATAAAACTCACTGAAAAACAGCAGCTTGCGTTCGACGAGATTCATCATGGCTTTGCTGAGACTAAGCCGGTGCTTCTTCACGGCGTCACGTCGTCGGGCAAGACCGAGATTTATATCAAACTGATCCAGGAGGCTCTCGACAAAGGCCGTCAGGTGCTGTATCTTTTGCCTGAGATTGCTCTTACCGAACAGATTATCAACCGCTTAAAGAAATATTTCGGCGACAAAGTCGGCGTTTATCATTCGCGTTACAGCGATATGGAACGTGTCGAGATTTGGGAGCAGGTACTTGGCTTCGAGAAAACTAAAAGTCCTAAATATCAGGTGATTATAGGCTCTCGTTCCTCAGTATTGCTTCCGTTCTCCGACCTTGGCCTCATCATCGTCGACGAGGAACACGACACCTCGTTTAAGCAGATTGATCCTGCACCTCGTTACAACGCCCGCGATTTAAGTATGATTCTGGCTCGATTCCATGGTGCCGACGTGATTCTTGGCTCCGCGACGCCATCATTCGAGAGCTACTACAACGCCCGTCAGCAACGTTACCATCTCGTCGAGCTCACGGAACGCTTCGGGGGAGTGGAGATGCCCGAAATCATCGTCGATGACATGCGTGTTGAACGCCGCCGTAAACTCATGCAGGCCAACTTCGGCAGCGTGCTCGTCGATGCGATGCGTAATACCTTGAACGACAAGAATCAGGTGATACTTTTCCAAAACCGCCGAGGCTTCTCGTTGCGTCTCGAATGCGGCGTCTGCCACTGGGTGCCGCAATGTGTCAACTGCGATGTCTCGATGACGTATCACAAGGCACAAAACATCATGAAATGCCATTACTGCGGCTACACCATGTCGGTGCCTTCCGAATGTCCTTCATGCCATAGCACCGACCTTAAGATGCATGGTTTCGGTACTGAACGGGTGGAGGAAGACCTGTCGGCAGTAGTTCCCGAGGCTCGCTGCGCTCGCCTCGACCTCGACACTACTCGTTCTAAAAACTCATACCAACATATCCTCGAGCAGTTTAAAAACCGCGAAACCGATGTTCTGGTAGGCACTCAGATGGTCACCAAAGGCCTCGACTTCGACTGTGTGAAAACCGTCGGCATCCTCGATGCGGATAACATGCTCTCGTTCCCTGATTTCAGGGCTTACGAACGCAGTTTCCAGCTCATGGAACAGGTGAGCGGACGTGCCGGAAGAAAAGGGGAGAAGGGCAAAGTCATCATCCAGACGTACCAGCCTACGCATCCTGTCATTTTAAACGTCGTCAACCACGACTACGTACGCTTTTTCGAGGAGCAAATGCCAATCAGAAGGCAGTTCTGCTATCCGCCGTATTATCGTCTGATAATGATAAAACTGCGTCACCTCGATAACGAAAAGCTAAACAATGCGGCTGAATATTTAGCAAAACGCCTACGTCCGGTGTTTAAAAACAATCTCCTCGGACCGGAGTATCCTGTCGTTTCAAGAATCAAAAATCAATACATCAAACAGATTCTCATCAAATTCGACCGCAACGAGAACTCTAATAAAATCAAGGGAATCATAAAATCGGAATTGGAATCCTTCAAGCGCAACAACGATTACAAGGCGGTTTCAATCTCCATCGACGTCGACCCTATATAAAAAATGTAGAGACGTCATATTATGGCGTCTCTACTAATGTCTAACGTCTAAAGACTAATGTCTTAATTACCGCCCTTTCGAGTCGAGTAATTGATACGGAATGCACCGCATTTACGGAGTTCCTGCTTCACGTCGGTGACCAAACCCATTCTTACTTCCTCATGAATCTTCAATGATGTTGTGAGGAGCGGACGGTCGGCCTCAGCGCGGTCGAGACGTTCCTGCTCAATGAACGGGATAATGTCGTCGATACGTGCATACTGGTCGTTAAGCTGGATACGTGCTTCTGTACCATAGAGTTTTGTATTGGTCGGAGGTCCGATGTAGATGAAACTCACGAGCGATTTCTTCTCGAGTTTCTGGACTTCCGTCGCTTCAGGTAATTTCATCTTGACTTTCAATGTGGTCTCACGCATAGAGGTTGTAACCATGAAGAAGAAAATCAACATGAAGATAATGTCAGGCATTGATCCGGTTGAAATTGCCGGAACTTCTTTTGATCCACCTTTTCTAAATTTTGCCATAATTCTCTCTCCTATTATTTGATTTCCTCAGGTTCAGCCTCGCTGACGCGCACAGGCACTGCCTTGTTGACCGCATCGATTTTGTCTTTGTCGGTCATGTCAGCATAATGCTGCTGGAAATAACGCCATGCGACATCCTCTCTGAGTTCATTGAAAGCTTTAGCCAATTCATTTTGAACTGCGATATACATCTGATATGATGTACCACGGTCATTCTTAAGTGATACGACACCTTTGTTTGTCATAAAGCTACCGATAAGTTCGATTTCCTTGGTCTCGACCTCAGGAGCTTTTTCATCGTTCGGGCTAGGAGTGATGAAAGCTTTTGTCTTGTCCTTCAGTTCCGAGACGTCGCATGGCTTACCGTTAACCATCAACTTATCGTATTTATTAATCATGACGTTCAAAATGTTTCTTTCTTTCACTTTGACATCCATGTCTGGGTTTTCTACTGGTGGGGGCAGACGACGGGTGATACCGCTGTCAGTGTCCATCGTAGTGGTAACGAGGAAGAATATCAACAGCAAGAAAGAGATATCAGCCATTGAACTGGCGTTGATTTCCGGTACTTTCTTTTTCTTACGAGCCATGATAATTTCCTTCCTTATTATTTGTTAATGAGTTTCGATACTGCTGAATAGATTACAGCTGCGATTGTGGCACCAACGACAATGTATGTGAACACCATGAAGAAGTCAACGAAAGATTCTGTGCCTTTTGAGACGTTCATTGATTCAAGGTATTCTGCTGGAAGTGTTGAACCCTTGGCAAACAGCAATGCGATTAAAGCCACTACAGCCACGATTGCAATTGCCAAACCAATTGTCTTTACGCTTTTTGGATTGATGATAATCCCATAGATAGGTGCAAACAAAATCGCAACCACAGTCAATCCAAGCATGCAATATGCGAATATCATGAAAGTTCCGACGCTTTCTTTACCCTGAGCGATGCCGAGGATTAAGAAGAGAACGTTGAGAACCATCAGGATAACCAGCAAATATTTGCAATATTTTGTTAATTTCTCGACCATGATTTTTCTTTTGTTAGATTAGTTTTTCTTTGAATAAGCGTGGAGCATGTCCATGAATGAAATTGATGAATCTTCCATATCGTTGACGATACCTTCAATCTTGTTGAGGATGAAGTTGTAGCAGATCTGGAGGATAACAGCTGTGATAAGACCGAACACTGTTGTCAACAAAGCGACTTTCATACCGCCTGCAACAACTGTTGGGCTGATGTCACCTGCTGCTGCGATAGCGTCGAATGCCTCGATCATACCGATAACAGTACCCATAAATCCCAACATAGGTCCTAATGCGATGAACAATGAAATCCAGCTTGCGCCGCTTTCAAGGTTACCTGTCATAACTGAACCGTATGAAACGAGTGATTTTTCAACTTCCTCAAGACCGTCATTGTAACGCATCAAACCTTGGTAGAAAATGCTGGCGACAGGACCGCGTGTGTCACGGCAGAGGTCTTTAGCTTTCTCAATACCACCCTTGTTCAATGTTTCCTCTAACTGAGCAAGAAGCTTCTTTGTGTTTGTTGTGCTTAATGTCAAATAAATGATTCTCTCGATTGACACTGCAAGACCGAGAACCAAAACTAACAAAACGACGCTCATGAAGCCCCAGCCACCATCGATGAACTGTTTCTTCAAAACTTCATGGAATGTAGGAGCTGCTGCTTCGTCTGTTCCCATTGTTGCGACTGTCTCTGTAGCTGTTGCCACCTGTTCAGTCTGAGCCTCAGTTGGTTGTGCATTTTCTTCTTGTGCAAGAAGTGAGTTGCTGATTCCAAATGTCAAAAAACCTGCAACTGTTAGTAAAGCAATTAATTTTTTCATGATTTGAATTTTGAATTACTACTTTTTAATTTGTTAATATTTAATTGATTCTATTTTAAACTTTCTACTTTTAACTTTCAACTACTCTAAACTCTACACTCTAAACTCTACACTCTCACTGCGGAGAGAGCGGGATTCGAACCCGCGGTACCCTTTTGAAGTACACACACTTTCCAGGCGTGCTCCTTAAACCACTCGGACATCTCTCCCAGAGATTTTTCTACTCCACAAAAATCGTGTCAAAATTACAAATTTTTTCTTTTCACTAAACAATATTTTTCAAACTTTATTTTACTTTTTTTGAAAAAAGAAATAAGATGCTAATTATCAACACATTATTGCCTGTCATTCCGAGCCCCGCCAGGGGCGAGGAACCTCATTAACTGATTAACTGACTAACTTCAAACTTCTAACTCCTAACTATTTAAACCGTCATTTCTCCTCTTAATGATTTCTGCAAATACTTCTTTACGTCGCTTCTGTTGAATCCTTCTCCCAAGAGATACATCATTTTTGCCAATGCCGACTCGGTAGTTATGTCATAACCGCTGATAACACCTATTTTGTCAAGGTTTAAGCTCGTCTCGTAACGTCCCATCTCCACGGAGCCTGACTTGCACTGTGTAACATTGTAGACAATCAGACCTTTTCTAATGGCGTCGGCCAAGTCATCCAAAAACCACTCCGCCGTTGGTGCGTTGCCCGAGCCGAAAGTCTCCATGATGACACCTCTCAAGCCAGGTGTGTGTAAGGCATGCTTTACGAAATCATGAGTGATTCCTGGGAAAAGCTTCAAAATGCCGACGTTTCTGTCGAATTTCTTGTGTACTATCAACTTGCCGCCACTCGGTTTGGCGATAAACTCTCTGTTGTACTTGATTTTAATGCCGACATCAGCCAGGGTGGGGTAGTTGCCCGACGAGAACGCATTGAAGTTCTCGGCGTTGAACTTAGTCGCTCTGTTGCCTCTAAGTAACTGATTCTCAAAGAAGATACTCACTTCAGGCGCACATGGCTCCCCGTTGATTTTTGATGCTGCTATCTCAATCGAGGTGACGAAATTCTCTCGTCCGTCGCTGCGCACCATGCCCATAGGTAACTGCGAGCCTGTGAAAACCACCGGTTTCGCAAGGTTTTCGAGCATGAAACTCAAGGCAGAGGCGCTGTATGCCATGGTGTCGCTGCCATGTAACACCACGAAACCGTCATAGTTCTCGTAGTTTTCCTCAATCTTCTCAGCGAGCTTAATCCAAAACTCAGGCGTCATGTTTGAGGAGTCAATCAGGTTTTCAAACGAATAGAAATCAATGGTGTAGTCGAGGTTGCGCAGAATCGGCATATTTTGGTAAATATTACCAAAATCGAAAGGCACCAGACTCCCGGTCTTCGGGTCTTTCATCATTCCTATCGTGCCTCCAGTATACAGCACTAAAATTGCAGGTTTTTTCATAGTTTATTCAGTTAGTAGTTAGCAGTTGGTAGTTAGCAGTTAGTAGTTAAAAACTTCTCACTTCTAACTCCTAACTTCTAACTTGAAAAGTTTTATCGCGTTTTCTGTTGTTATTTTACAAATTTCTTCAGTTGTCACTCCATAAATCTCCGCCACTTTCTCGGCAGTTTTTACTATATACGCGGGCTCGTTGCGCTGTCCGCGGTACGGAACGGGTGGCAGATACGGGTCGTCGGTCTCAAGGACGATTTTTTCCATCGGAATCTCAGCCAAAAAATCTTTAACGCCGCAGCTTTTGTATGTTATCACACCGCCGAGCCCTAAATGGAAGCCGTAGGAGAGGGCTGTTCTTGCCTCATCGAACGTGCCGTTGAAACAATGCATCACGCCGGCGAGGCGGCCGTCTTGCTCATGATCCAAAACCTTGAACATCTCATGAAAAGCGTTTCTCGTATGCAGCGATACCGGCAATCCCAGCTCCTTCGCCCAATGTAGCTGCTCGCTCAAAACCTCTATCTGCTCTTTCTTAAACGTGTCATCCCAATAAAAATCCAACCCAATTTCCCCAATGCCAACCAATGGATTGTGTACGCCAACCGAAACACTGCTGTCATTTCGAGCCGTCAGGCGAGAAACTTCATCCTCAATTATCCCCAACTTCTCCTTATAATCCTTCTTATCCTCCTTATCCTTATAAACCTCCTCCGGATGCAATCCCATCATGATCCTCACTTCCTTCGGATGTCTCTCATAAAACTCCATCATCGGCTTGACGCTTTTCTCGTCGCAATTCGGCAACAACAGCATCCCCACACCAGCCTCCATCGCGCGCCGAAACACTTCTTCTCTGTCGGTGTCGAACGCCTCGTCGTAAATATGGCTATGTGTGTTGATAATCATGATGTTATGCTAATAAAGGAAGTTGTCGTATGGATACCTGATGGCGTGCATGTCGCGGATTTCCTTGTACAATAAATCTCTAAACTCTTGATAATGAGTCTTTTCGGCTGCCGATATGAAGATGCACGGCTTGCCTTTCGCCATCCAGGTCTTCTTCCAGTCGTCCAAAGTGTAGTTTTTCTTCGTGATTGGCGTCAAATCGTCAGCTTCTTTTTCTTCGTAATGATATGCGTCAATCTTATTAAACACCATGATGACTTTCTTGTCGCCGGCTCCGATATCAACCAAAGTCTGGTTCACTGTCTCTATCTGCGACTCAAAATCTGGATGCGAAATATCCACCACATGCAGCAAAATATCTGATTCTCTCACCTCGTCGAGGGTCGATTTGAATGATTCCACCAGCTGTGTCGGCAGCTTTCTGATGAAACCGACTGTGTCTGACAGCAAAAACGGCAGATTTTCGATCACGACCTTTCTCACAGTGGTGTCCAAAGTGGCGAAAAGCTTGTTTTCGGCAAACACGTCGCTCTTGCTGAGCATGTTCATTATCGTCGACTTGCCGACGTTGGTGTATCCAACCAATGCCACGCGCACCATCTGCTGACGGTTCTTGCGCTGCACCGACTTCTGCATGTCAATTTCTTCAAGTTTCTCTTTCAGAGAAGCTATTTTGTTGCGGATAATCTTACGGTCGGTCTCGATCTGCGTCTCACCAGGACCTCTCATTCCGATACCGCCTCGCTGACGCTCCAAGTGGGTCCACATTCGGGTCAAACGTGGCAGCATGTATTGATACTGAGCAAGTTCCACTTGCGTCTTGGCGTAGGCTGTCTTGGCGTTTTTGGCGAAAATGTCGAGAATAAGATTTGTTCTGTCTAATATGCGGCATTCGAGCTCATTTTCAAGGTTTCTGATCTGTGTGGCGCTCAACTCGTCGTCGAAAATCGCCATGTCAATCTCTTCCGCCTTGATATACTGCTTCAGCTCTTCGAGTTTGCCGGTTCCCAGATATGTCACGCTGTTTGGGCGTTCCAATGGCTGCACGAAACGTCCCACGGCAATGCCTCCGGCTGTCTCTAAAAGGAATTCCAGCTCGTCGAGGTATTCCTCCGTGCGCTCGCGGTTCTGCTCGTAGGTGCTTACTGCCACTAAAACCGCTCTTTCTTGTACTTTTTCGTGATCTATCATATACAACCCGTTGGCATAAGGCATGCCTTATGCTCTACGTGATACTAAAAAGGTTTGAAACCGATAATCTCTCTTACTTCTTTAATGGTCTTTCTTGCGCTCTCTCTCGCTTTTTCCGCTCCCATTCTCGCCACCTTATTAATATACTCATCGTTGGCGTCAATCTCACGGATTCTGTCGCGGATAGGTGTCACAAACTGAATCATGTCTTCCGCCAGCTGTTTCTTCATGTCGCCGTAGCGGATGGTCATGTTGTTGTATGCGTCGTCGAAGAACTGCACCGTCTCAGGTTTCGACACTATGCTCATCAGCTGGAACAGGTTAGCGATAGGCTCCGGCTTCTCCTGGTTCATCTCCGTCGGACCGCTGTCGGTCTTGGCGCGCATCACTTTCTTGCGGATCGAGGCATCGTCTTCTGCCAAGAAAATGGCGTTGCCTTCGCCTTCACTCTTGCCCATCTTGCCGTTGCCGTCCAAACCTGGCACCTTAACTAATTGATTACCAAAATTAAATGCCTGCGGAATCGGGAAATATTCAACGCCGTAAATATTGTTGAAACGTGCCGCGAAGTCACGGGCTTTCTCGAGATTTTGCTCCTGGTCTTTGCCCACTGGCACATATTGTGACTTGTGAATCAAGATATCGGCTGCCATCAAAGTCGGGTAGGTGAGGAGGCCTGCGTTCACGTTGTCAGGTTGCTTGCGTACCTTTTCCTTGAATGTTGTCACGCGCTCCAGTTCTCCGATATATGCGTTCATATTCAAGAAAAGATACAGCTCCACTACCTCCGGCACGTCGCTCTGCACATACAACGTCGCCTTCTCCGGGTCGACGCCTGCTGCGAGGTATTCCACCAAAATCTGACGCACTCTTCCATGCAAGTCGTCTGGATGTGGATGCGTTGTAAGTGAATGATAATCAGCTATAAAGAAATAGCAATTGTAGTTATCCTGCAGGCGGATGAAGTTCTTTACCGCGCCGAAATAGTTTCCAAGATGTAAATTTCCTGTCGGTCTGATGCCACTAAGTACAATCTCTTTCATAAAAGAATATTTAAACTTGCAAATATACTAATTATTTTTGATAATCGGTTACATTTTTTTAATAAAAAGCCATTAGGAATTAGCCATTAGCCATTAGGTTTTAATACCTAACAACTAACGGCTAACTTCTAATGGCTAATAGCTATTGGCTAATGGCTAAAAAGTGATTTCATCACCGTTTTTATTCAGGAAAGTGTACTGAAGCATGTGGTACGACTTGACTTCCTTGACGTGTATCTTCTTGTGATACTTCCATCTCCATTTTCTTGCGATGGAGAAGAATCCTTTGGTAAGATAGGCGAAGATGAAAGGATGCACCTGAAGTGTCACTTCGTTCTCGTTCTGGTCGAGAAGCAGATACTTGAGGCTGCTTTCTATCTCGTCAATGTACACTAACGACGGTTTTATCTTGCCCGTGCCGTCGCAAACCGGGCATTTTTCCTGTACGGTGACTTCCGTTGCCGGGCGCACACGCTGACGTGTGATCTGGATGAGCCCGAATTTTGTGGCCGGTAGGATGGTGTGCTTGGCACGGTCTTTCGCCATCTCTTCTTGCAGCTTATCGAACAGCAGCTTGCGATTCTTCGCCTCGTGCATGTCGATGAAGTCGACGATGATGATGCCGCCCATGTCGCGTAAACGCAGTTGTCGCGCTATCTCCACGGCCGATTCCAGGTTGACAGCCAACGCGTTCTCTTCTTGAGACGCTTCTTTGTTCAACCGATGCCCGCTGTTGACGTCGATGACGTGCATGGCCTCGGTGTGTTCAATGATGAGGTAAACACCATTTCTGATTGTGACAATCCTACCAAACGACCCCTTCACCTGACGTGCCACACCGTAATGCTCGAAAATAGGCTCTTTGCCTTTGTAAAGCTTCACGATGTCGGCCTTCTGTGGGGCGATGGTGGCGATATAGCTCTTGACTTCGTCAAAAAGCGGTTGATTATCAACAGTTATCGTGTTAAATGACTCGTTGAGGAGGTCTCTCAGCATCACTGATGTTCGGTCAAGTTCGCTCACAAGCTTCGCCGGAGCCTTGCTTCCGTATAATGACTCTGTGATTTGCTCCCATTTCCCGAGCAGGTAGTTCATGTCGGCGTCGAGTTCCTCCACCTTCTTGCCTTCAGCCACGGTGCGGATGATGACTCCGAAATTGTTCGGCCTGATGCTCTGGATGAGTTTCTTAAGACGACCGCGTTCCTCGCCGCTGCGTATCTTCTGCGACACCGACACTCGGTTCGAGAAAGGCACCAACACTATGTAACGTCCCGCAAACGAAATCTCCGCCGAGATGCGCGGTCCTTTAGTGTTTATCGGCTCTTTCGCGATTTGCACCGGAATCTGGTCGCCAGCCTGCAAGAAATCTGAAATCTTACCCGTCTTGTCGATGTCGGGACTAAGCTTGAACTTGCTCATCACCGTCTGTGCCGTCTTTCCCTCGTGCGCCAGCTTCGAATACTGTAACAACGAGTTGATCTGCGGACCTAAATCCAGATAGTGAAGGAAAGCGTCCTTCTCACTGCCAATATCGACAAAAGCGGCGTTCAAACCCGGCAAAATCTTCTTGATGCGGCCAAAATACACGTCGCCTACTGCGAAATTACTGTTGATTTGCTCTTTGTGGAGTTCAACAAGCTGTTTGTCTTCCAACAAAACAATATTAACCTCTGAAACATCAGAACTGATAACAAGCTCTCTGTTGACTGTCGGAACTGTGGTTGCTGTGTTGTCCATAAATATTACAAAGGTTTAATTTTCAATCTAAAAACAATAACACAACATCGTTTTTGCAATGCTGTGTTACTGTCATTCCAGAAATAAATCCTAAAGATTATTTCTTTTTATGTCTATCTTTTCTGAGGCGTTTTTTGCGCTTATGGGTAGACATTTTGTGTCTTTTGTGTTTCTTACCGTTTGGCATAATTTTTGAAATTAAATATAAAACTACTTGTTCAAATATTTAATGAATGTTTTAGCTGGCTTGAATGAAGGAACGCTGTGCTCTGGGATAACAACTTTGAAACCTTTCTTAGGTGTTCCGTCTGCCCATTTCTCGTTTGGATTGTCCTCTGTAAGTCTCTCTCTACCAATCTTCTCTTCTCTGACGATATTTTTGAAACTACCGAAGCCTCTGAGATAAACAGCTTCTTTATTTTTGATTGAATCCATAACGACTTCCATGAAAGATTCAACTACTGCCTGGGCGCTGCTTTTTTCAACACCTGTTTTTTCAGCAATTTTTGCTACGATTTCAGCTTTTGTCATGATTTTAATATTTTAATTTGTTATTGATTTGTTTCCTGTACTTTATTTTCGGCTGCAAAAATAATAAGTTTTTTTTTATTATGAGCAAAAAAAATTAATTTTTTTCATTCATTTACTGATAGATACGTTTTTTTTGGTATTTTTGCAATATAAATTTATTGTGTAATTTTTTTTGATATGGCAAGCTTAAATAAAGTTATTTTAATCGGAAATTTGGGTAAAGACCCTGAAGTTATATCTTTTGAAAACGGAACAAAGAAAATGACCGTCTCCTTAGCGACAACAGAACGTTATCGCGACCGCGACGGCAACTGGCAGGAACAAACGGAATGGCATAACCTCGTCAGCTGGGGTGTACTGGCTCAAGATATCGCCGACAAACGTCGCAACTACGTGAAAGGCGATCAAATGTATGTTGAAGGCAGAATAAAATCTCGTCAATATGTTGATAACCAGAATGTTACAAGACATATCACAGAGATAGTCGTCGATAAGATGATGAGCCTCAGCGGTAACAACCGTCAGCAGCAACAACAGCAGCAGAATCCTAACGCATCGTATAACGCGTACGCGGCACAACCGCAACAACAGCCTGTCGAAGCACAAATGCCAAGCCAGGATTATAATGGTGATGACTTACCGTTCTAAACTATGATTGAAACTCCTTTTTTTATGGGCATAACATGGATTACAGCTGTTTGCCTCGTCATTCTGTGTGTGCTGCTCCTTTTCTCGGCTCTCGCTTCGGCAAGCGAAACGGCGTTCTTTTCGCTGCTCCCGAACGATATCAACGAGCTGGAAAACTCCGACCGTCGTTCTGACAAATTGGTGCTCGAACTGAGAAACAAACCTAAACAGTTTCTCGCTACTATATTGATTACCAATAATTTAGTCAATGTAACCATAACGATTTTCTCCACATATATCATGTCGAGGATGTTCAATATGGCGGCAAACCCTGTCTGGGCGTTTATTATTAATGTGGTGGTGATAACATCGTTGCTCCTCATCTTCGGAGAGATGATACCTAAAATAACAGCGGCTAAAAAAGCCCGCTCACTTGCCACAGCTCTCGCTCCAACAATCAACGTGCTCGTGGTGATTTTCAAGCCTTTGAGCTCACTTTTGGTGCGCTCCACAGCTGTGATAGACAAACGCCTCGCTAAAAAGAATGTTAACCCATTGTCAATCACCGATTTAACTACAGCCGTCGATATTACAACGGCGGAGGAGACGCCAAGCGAGGAACGCTCAATGCTTCAGGGTATCGCCACGTTTGGCGAGAAGGAGGTTAGCGACATTATGCAGCCGCGCGTGCAGCTTTTCGCTGTGAAAGTCTCCACCCAGTTCGACAACCTCATTGAACTTATAATCGAAAACGGATTTTCCAGAATCCCTGTGTACGAAGATACTCTCGACGAGATAAAAGGTATACTTTATGTGAAAGACTTGCTTCCGCATCTCGAAGAAAAGGATTTCAAATGGCAGGATCTGCTCCGCCCGGCGTTTTTCGTGCCTGAAAACAAGAAAATCAACGACTTATTCCAAGATTTTCGCGCCAAAAAGATTCATATCGCTATCGTCGTCGACGAATATGGCGGCACTTCGGGACTCGTGACCATGGAAGACGTGCTCGAAGAAATAGTTGGCGATATCAGAGATGAGTTCGATGTTGTCGCCGACAATAAAAACTATAAAAAAATCGATGAAAAAACTTATATCTTCCAAGCGCAGACAAGCCTCGTCGATTTTTGCAAGGTTTTCGACATAAATGAGGTTTACTTTGAAGATATAAAAGGCGAATCCGACACACTCGCGGGTCTCATCCTCGAAAAAGAAGGCAGAATACCGCACGCGGGCTTCTCCACATCGTACAAGGAATTCGTTTTCCAGATAGTGAAAGCCGACAAACGCAGAATCATCGAGATAAAAGTGACTTATAATGAAGAAGCTGACGATTAGTTTGGTGCTGATACCTATATTAATAGTATTGGTGTCGTGCGGAGATAACAATCCGCAGCCTAAACCTCGTGGTTATTTTCGTATCGATTTGCCCGAAAAACAATACGTTTTGCTCGATACCATGCGCCGCTACAGCTTCGAATACCCCGTTTACGCCACCATCACCCCCGATTTCCACTCGTTGGACGAAAAAGACTGGGCAAACGTGGAGTTTCCTTCGTTTAAAGGAACTATACATATTTCTTATAAACAAGTCGACAAAAACCTTCCGGAATACATTGAAGACGCCTATCGCATGATTACCAAGCATATCGGCAAAGCGACAGGCATCCGCGACAGCGTGGTCATAAACAAAGACAGAAACGTTTACGGCTTGGTGTATTTCCTCGACGGGGAAGGCGTTGCGTCGCCATTGCAGTTTTATCTCACCGACAGCACCGAACATTTTCTGAGAGGCTCACTTTACTTCAATTTATATCCAAATAATGACTCGATGCAGCCTGTTATAAAGTTTATTTCCGACGATGTACGCCATCTTATTGGAACATTGGAATGGAAATAATATAATAATCTCACCTAATAACTTATTGATAATCAATCTAAAAAGGCTCTTTGTAAAAATTATATGGAAATATGTAATTATTTGAAAATAATTTTGTAACTTGCACCTCGAAATCCAATAAAGATATTTTATTAACCAAATTGATATTAGTATGAAAAGATTATTTACTTCTTTAATTGCTGTTATCTTATTGACAGTCAATGTATTCGCTCAAGAGCAAAATTACGGTGGAATGATTACGCAGAACTCCGACGGAACGTATTTCTACATGCGTAGCTCTCTTGAAATGGTTTATATCGAATCGGAAGACTTCCCGAACAAAGACTTGGTCAATTCTTCGTGGAATGAATACATGGACCCGAACAAAAACTTCCCGAACCAGTATAACAAACACGGCGTCAACATAGGCTCAGTGTCAGTGGGACCTACAAAAAAGGTCAATAACGACGGCAAAAAAGTTGATATCGCCGATGATGTCATAAAAGACAGAATAACAAAATATATCTCCGACAATAAAATCGCCAACAAGCTTGTTATGAGATGGTTTGATTATAATCCTAACGGAACCATCAATTATGATATTGACAATCCAGAAAACCCTGATGCGAAGATTGGCATGAAGACTATCTTTGAAAGAGGTTATTATACAGTTAACGCTGATGACGAGGACATCTCAATGTCGGCACTTAAACGTGACAAAGACACCCAAATCAAGGAATTGTCGATGAAGCTTATCCCTTTTACTTTCATGACTTTCACGAAGTTTGACTTTTATGAGAACGAGCCGGTGGCAAGAGCTATCAGAGATGCGGCCATCGTTGTAGCAGATGTCGCTTATGCTCAGGCATTGAAAAACGGCGCAAACAAGACTTTCGCCGATATCGCTCACGCAGCGGCTGTAGCTGCGGCAAACGGTGCATATAACGCTACAAAGGACGGTTACACATTGAGATCTGACACATGGCTTTACAAACTCGTTTGGAATAGTGAGATGGAAGCTTATTTCAACAACGAAGTCGTCAGAAACCCACGACTTCTTGAAACAAGCAACAGATTCAGAATGGAATATGTCGACCATCAGGAGAATAAGAGTATCGTTCTCATCTCAGCTACAAGAACATTCTCGCAGATTATCGACCTGACAATGGTGCGTAACCTGAACAAGGTGTTCGAACAATTGCAAATCCGTAACGATGTGTTCAAAGTATGGACTCCGCTTCTCGACTTCTATAGCCTTGTCAGCCCGAGACTTACAGCTCCTATCACTGTTGAAGGCAAGAAAATTACCGCTAAAATCGGAACAAAAGAAGGTCTCCGCGGCGGCGAGCAATTCGCTGTTGTCGACGAAGACGGTAACTTCTACGGTTATGTCATCGCCCAGAAAGGTATGATTTGGGATAACGACGAAGGTATTGGCGATGATGCCGCTGATAAATATGTGCCTCAGGTTGATAAGAAGAAAAAGCGTGTGACAGCCACCACATTTAAGGCAAAAGGTCTTAAAAACGCACGCACAGGTTTGTTGCTCTCAAATCCTACACCACCTAAGAAAATGCGTGTCGCTGCAAGAGTCGGTACAAAAGAGGGTATTGAAGACGATGACGTGTTTGAGGTGTTCCAATATGACGCCGTCTCCAAGAAGTTGATCAAGAAAGGCACGATGAAGCCGGTGAAAGGCAAGATTTGGGATAATATCTACTATAATAATTCCGGCTCGACAGGAGCAAAGACATCTGTGGCGTTGAAAAAACGCGACAAGGACGGACTCCGCGTTACCGAGACATTGTTCAAAGGTAGCTGCAAAGTCCAACCAGGTATGTTCTTAAGGAAGAAAAGGTAATTAGAACCACCATTTGCGGTGTCGGAAGAACAATGTTAGTCCGACACCCATTACCAACATAACGCCGACAATAACCCACAAGGCGAGCGTGGACCCTTCAGGAATGAATGGGAACACCACGTTCATGCCGAAAATACCTGTGATAAACGTCAAAGGAAGTATGATTGACGACATCAGGGTGAGGATTTTCATGATTTCGTTGGTCTTGTTCGTCTGCATCGAATCGAAAGTCTTCGACAGGCCTTCAATAAGGTCTTCGTAGTCCTCGGTCATATCCCACACCTTCTGGTAGTAGTCGAGGATGTTGCCCCAGTAGTCTTCCATGTATTCCAAATCGCCGAAACCTCTGATTTGACCAGTTTCGAAGGAGTGGAACACCCTCAGCTGAGGCTTGAACAAAGTGTTTATCGTGATGATATTCTTTCTCGTGACGCTGATTCTCTCGATAATCTTAACTTGTTTCGAGCCGAAAAGCTCGCGGTTTATCAACTCGAGGTCAAGTCCCACCTTTTTTAATAAATAAAGTGACTCCATCATCAGCTTCTCGAAGATGCGATACAGCAGGATATCCGAAGTCTTGAGGTTCTTCTCGAGTTCCTCAATGTCGCGCTCCTGATATTCGTTGAAAAGCTGGCTCACGTACCATGGCGATTTCTCGATGGTGATGATATAATCCTTGCCCCAGAAGAACTTCACCTCTTTTGTCTTGATGAACTTGTTCTGACGGTCGAAATTCGGGTACTGAAGAATCAGGAAGTAATAGTCGTCGTAGATATCTATCTTCGGGCGTTGGTTGACTGACTTGCAGTCTTCAATGTCCAAGGGGTGGAAATGGAATTTCTCTTTTAAAAATTTAAAGTCTTCATCCGCCGGATTCGTCACATGACGCCATTTCAGCGAGCCGATTGTCAATGTCTCAATCATGCTGTCCCCCTTTCTTTTATGATAAAAATTCTACATTCGATTATGTTTTCTGTTAAAACGTGCAAAAATACGGTAATTTTTTAAAAAAATCAAAAAAATATTAAAAAAAAGTAGAGACGTCATATTATGGCGCCTCTACTAAGGTCTAAAGTCTAACGACTAATGTCTTACTTCACAACGACTTTAACTGTCTTGTTGAAGCCGTTAGCATTGATTGTGCAGAAGTAAACACCGCTTTCGATATCAATGTTAACTGTGTTTTCACCTGTTGTGAGGTTCTGGTTGAAGCTCTTCACTGTCTGACCTGCGAGGTTGACAAATGTGATAGTAGCGTTGACATCCATTGCTGAGCTTACAACAACGTAGTCTTTTGCCGGGTTAGGATAGACGCTGTAGATAGCATCCTGAGCCTCTGTCTCTTCTACGCCAACAGTTCTGATAACTTTAACACCGTGGATGATGTTTTCTGTTGCTGCTGCCTGTGTTGCGTTGCTGCCCCAGTAGAAACCGATCTCGTCGTCTGCCTGATATGAGAACCAGAATTCGCCATTGTTAACTGTATTCTGAACTGCGCTTGTGAACACACCTTCTGAGTACATGAGCATGACGTCTTCCATGAGGTCATCTTCATCCTGCTCCCAGTAACCTTTTTCTGCGTCACGATAGCTTACATAGATGCTTCTGAAGTAGTATGTACCATTTGTACGGTTGGTGCAAGGTGATGAGAATGCGCAAGCGAGGTTGCCGTCTGCGTCGCATGAAAGTGCTGGGTGACCTGAAGCACCGTAGAACTTGCTGATATACTCTGAACCTGACATGTAGTACAAATCGTTGCTCCAATCAATACCTTCGTACATTGGGATGAAGCCAATCCATCTTGTTGAATCTGGTTCCATGTGAACATAATCTTCACCGGCTGGCCACCAGAGACGTGCTGCATGGTGTGGGTTGCCGTCAGGTGACTGCATAGGAGCTTCCTGTGTGTCGTTCCAGTAAAGGATACCGTCAACAGCGCGGCCTGACCAGTATGTGTAGTAACCTGGTTCGTTTTCAAGTGTGTGTGCCATCTCAAATGTGTTGAGAGCTACGTGGACTGTACCTGCGTTGTCGATAACGATTGAACCGTTCATAGGCATGAAGAGGGTGTCTTCCATACCCCAAGCTGGTTCTTCGTCGAATTCTCTACCTTCGTATGGGTTTTCCCAAACTCTTGTTGATGTCCATGTTGCACCGTCGTCTGTTGATTTGAACATCCAAACGCTGTTTGTCAAGCAACCTGAGTACATGAGAGCTACATTGTGGCCGTTTGCTGCCATGCAGTAGTCGTCAGCTGAGAACTGGTTGTGATCCCAACCTGTCTCGTGAAGAGGACCGTAGCTAACTGTCCAGCTGTCGATGTTTGCCGGGTCTTCTGAACGCCACATAACAGTCTGAAGGTCGGTTTCGTCTGAGCTGATTGAGTGCTGAAGAACAGCGACTGCAACAGCGATGTTGTGGTTTTCACCGCATGTGACGATTCTTGGCCATGTTGGGTATTCTGTTGTGTATGCATATCCGTCTGGATAGTCCGGAAGAGCGCCAACATATGTCCAGTCGCCTTGACCTGCAGTTGTTCTGACGAAGCACTGCATGTGACCGTTACCGTGAGCGAGGAGGATTTCGCCGTTTGCACCAAACTGTGCGATTGATGGCCAACCTGTCTTGAAAGGCTCGACGCGTGTTTCTGGCTGATCATCCCATTCACCGTTGCTGTAGAAGTTGTAACCTGTACCACGATCTGAAGCTGTCTGGTTTGCTTCGTGTGACATTGTTGCTGTAACTGCTACATTGCCGTTAGGTAACTGATACATACGGTTTGCTACATACTGGTTTGACTGGAGATCGTAGTGTGTCCACATTGTCTCGCCGTCTTCCATTTCATCGTATCTGTTGATAACAGCGCTCTTTACTGCCTGTGGAGCATAAGATGAAGCGTCTGTTGTCATTTCGTTACCAACTGCAACTGTTTTTGCTTTGGCAACGCCCTGCTTTGCGTCGTTCTTAATGACGACGTTTCTCTGTGCGAATGCACCTAAGCCTAAAATAAGGCCTAATGAAAGTAAAAATACTTTTTTCATTTTGTTGTTAATTTAGAGTTAATAATAATTTTCAATTCAAAAATTCATATTTGGTTGCAAAGATACTACTTTTTTCTGACATGCGCACCAAAAATGGATTTTTTTTATTTTTTTTAATAAGGTATTGAAAATTAGAGTAATTTTATGGCTTGAAAAATTTATACAAATGAAAAGAACAATTTTATTAACTGCAATCGTTTTGCTTTTAGCTTCTTGCTCGACAAAACAAACGAAACAAGATCCTGTCACTTACGTCAATAATTTCATCGGAACAGGCGGTCACGGCCACACTTATCCTGGTGCCACGGCGCCTTTCGGAATGGTGCAACTCAGTCCGGATACCAGAATGGACGACTGGGATGGCTGCTCGGGCTACCATATCTCTGATAATCATATACTTGGCTTTAGCCATACACATTTGAGCGGCACAGGCTGCAACGACTACGGTGACTTCCGTTTTATGCCTATTGTCGGCGAAAAGCATTATAAATCAGTCGATTACCGTTCGGCTTTCCGTCATGAGACAGAGGTGGCGCGTCCGGGTTTCTACAGCGTGCTTTTGGATGACTATAATATAAAGGTGGAGCTCGCCGCGGGTGTCCGTGCCGCGATGCATCGTTATACATTCCCGCAAGGCGAAAATGCCGCTGTTATCCTTGATTTGAAGGAATCGACACTGTCGGCGGAAAAGATTTACGAGGCTTGGGCAAAGGTTGAAAACGACAACGCCATCAGCGGATTCCGTCGTTCTGGATATTGGGCTCGCGACCAGTATCTGTATTTCTACGCTGAGTTCTCGAAACCGATAAAATCATACGAAAACAATGTCGAAGGTCTCTTCTATGCCTTTGATTTTGAGAATGATGGCGAGCCTCTGGTGATGCGTATCGGTATCTCGGCCGTCGATGTGGAAGGCGCGAAGAAAAACCTTGAGTCGGAAATCACCGATTTCGACCTGGAAGCTTTGGCAGCAAAGACATATAAATCGTGGAACGAGGAGTTGAGCCGTATCGATGTGGAAAGCGTGCTTGAAAAAGACAAAACCATCTTCTACACCGCTCTTTATCATGCGTTTATCGTTCCTAATCTTTACTCTGATGTCGACGGACGCTATCGCGCCCATGACCTGCAGGTTCATCAGTCGGACATGCCACGTTACACTGTCTTCTCGCAGTGGGATACATTCCGCACCGAAAACCCGCTTCTCGACATGATTCAGACAAAGCGCGCTGTTGAGATTATCAACACGTTTTTCGATAATTACGAGACGGGAGGCTTGCTTCCGACATGGGAACTCGCCGCTAACGAGACACATTGCATGATTGGCTATCACTCAATTCCGGTCATTGCCGACGCTTATATCAACGGAATCACAGGTTTCGATGCTGAAAAAGCGCTTGCCGCGATGGTCGATCGTGCCAATAAAGACTTCTTTGGTCTCGATTATTATAAAAAATACGGTTACATCGCCGCTGACGCTGCCGGTGAGTCGGTGTCGACAACGCTCGAATATGCTTACGACGACTGGTGCATCGCGCGTATGGCCGACAAGATGGGCAAGAAAGACATCGCCGACGAGTTTTACAAGCGTGCACAATATTACAAAAACCTTTATGATCCGTCGACGAAGTTCTTCCGCGGACGTAAAAACGGCGGTTTTGTGTCGCCATTCGACCCTCGTCAGGTTAATTTCATGTTGACAGAAGCCAACACTTGGCAATACAATTTCTTTGTGCCTCAAGATGTTAACGGTCATATCGAACTTATGGGCGGCAAGGAAAACTACGAAAACATGCTGAGCCAGCTGTTCAACACTTCTTCAGGATTTACAGGCCGTCAGCAGGCCGATATCACCGGAATGATTGGACAATACGCGCATGGCAACGAACCGTCGCATCACATGGCATATCTCTTTAATTTTGTTGGGAAACCGGTGAAGACACAGAAAGTTTTGCATCAAATCATAAATGAGCTCTACACCGACCAGCCTGATGGCCTTTGCGGTAACGAGGACTGCGGTCAGATGTCGGCTTGGTACGTGATGAGCGCTATGGGATTCTATCCTGTGACACCGGCGAGCGGCTATTTCGTGATAGGTGTGCCTCATTTTGAGAAGATGACGGTCAACTTTGAAAACGGTAAGAAATTCACTATTATAGCGAAGAACCTGTCGCATGAAAACAGATATATCGAATCGGTGAAGCTGAATGGCAAGCCGTTGAGCCGCAGCTATTTGTATTATGATGAGGTTGTTAACGGAGGCAAACTGGAGTTCACGATGACCGACAAACGTAATACCACATGGGCCACCGACGAAAAAGACTGCCCTGTGATGCGCATCGAGTCGGAACAAATAGTGATAACTCCTATTATTAATGTAAGCAAGTATGTTTTCTACGACACTTTGAATGTCAGCATCACTCATCCTGACAAAAACGCGAAGATAATCTATGCTTTGAATGATGGCGATGATGTTGAATACACAGGTCCGTTTACAATCGACAAGACCACTGATGTCAAGGCGATCGCTGTTATTGATAATGAAGACGGCTTGCCTTTTGTCTCTACTGTGTCGGAAGGCTCGTTCAAACATATTAACGCAGGCCGCAACATCACGATAAAATATCCTTACAACAACCAATATGATGCCGGTGGCGACATTGCGCTTATCGACTTGCAGCGCGGCAACGATAATTTCCGTGTCGGGATGTGGCAAGGCTATTATGGCGTTGACATCGACGCTGTTGTCGACCTGGGTGAGATGACTGAAATCACACGTCTTGCCGGAAGCTTTCTGCAGGATCAGAAATCGTGGATTTTCATGCCGACGCAGGTTGAGTTCTTTATTTCAAACGACGGAAAGAACTTCAAATCGGTGGGTGTGGTCGAAAACGAGATTGAGCCAGAAGAGGAAGACGCTATCATTCAAGAACTTGAGATTCGCAAGAAGTTGAAAGCACGTTATGTGAAAATGGTCGCCAAAACTCTCGGCTTGTGCCCTGAATGGCATGTGGGAGCAGGGGAGAAGGCTTGGATCTTCTGCGACGAAATAATTATAGAATAGTTAGTCAGTTAGACTAACTGAACAACTTAGAATTCGTCTCCTCCGTCGCTGTCGTAGGCGTCGTTGCCGCCACCTTCGTCGCCTCCGCGTTGTTTCTTCGGCTGCTGGTTGATGCGGTAGTTGAAGTTGAGCGTGACGGTTGTCTTGCTCCACGAACCTTTGCTGTATTTCCAGAAATTGTCGCCCCACGACTCGTCGGCATGTGAACGTGTGCCGAATAAGTCTCTGACATTCATCGATAGAGTGCCTTTTCCTTTGAGTACGTCGCGAGAGGCTGCGAAGTCGAGCCAATAGTTCGCTTCGCGGAAGCCGAGAGGCTCGTCACGAGGACCCATGAAGTGACCTGTAAACTGGAAGTTGCATATTTTCTTGAACTCGAACTTCGCGACGAGACGTCCGAAGAGGTTGTAAGAGTCTGTGGTATAATGACTTGTGATGCCTGTCGTTGTCGAGGTGTAGTCGCCGACCGTCGATGACTTGAAGAAGTTGATGTTTCCGTTGGTGTTCAGCCATTTGAAAATCCTTACCGACGCCACCGCTTCGAGGCCGTAGTCGTCACTGATGCCGAAGTTGTGAGGCATGCTTATCGACACCTCGTCTTCGATCTCAGTGAAATGGCGTATCACGTCGGTGCTGTGGCGGTAATATCCGGTGAGGTTGAAGTTGCCGCCTTCCCAGAATTTGAGATAAGAAAACTCGTAGCTGTCGGTGTACACTGGTTTCAGCGCAGGGTTACCGACGCGGAAATTGCGGTCGTCGTTGAACGAGCGGTACGGAGCCATCTGCCAGTATCCGGGGCGTCGGATGCGGCGTGTGTAGCTTATCTGCAGCTGGTCTTTGTCGGTTAATTTATAGTTCACGTGCCCGCTTGGGAATATGTCGTGATAACTCTGAGTGTGCTTGCCATCTTCTTTGTTCTTGTAGTTTGCCAACGTGTATGTGTATTCGTAACGCGCGCCGACGAGGAACGAGAAGAGTCCTAACTCAGTGCCGTAGCTCGCATAGAGTGCCATCACTTGTTGGTTGAAGTCGAAATTATGGCAATAATCGGTGAGAAGTTCGTCGTTTTGCTTCACTATGGCGTCGTTGCTTGGCATGCCGTTGTTATATTTCGCTCCGGCTTCGATGGTGTTCAGTCCGAGATGATAGGCAAAGTCTATCGTTCCTTGGAAACGGCGGTGTGTCTCGGTGGTGCTGGTGTATTGTCTTATCACCGAGCTGTCGATGACGACGTCGTTATCCATGTCTTCCTGGGTGAGATAGTGTCTGTCGTAGATATCAGACCATTCCTTGTTTTGGTTTTCAAAATAACGGAACGATGCTTTGAGATAGTTGTCCTTTGTGACAAAAAACTTGTCATAATCAAGGGTTAATTCTATCATCGGGCGTTTGTTGTGCCAGTCTTCCGAACGTTTTTTGAATTTCGCGGTGTCGTTAAACGGAAATTTGTCGATATAGGTTACTGTTGGGGTGTTATGCCCTGTTCCATGACGATAATTTGTTGAGAATGAGATGATATCGTTGTCGGTGATGTAATAATCGAGGCCGCCTCGTATGTTGTTGCCTTTTGAATTACGTCCGCGTTCCGTTGTCTGTTCAGATATCTGGATAGCATCGTAATGGTTGCTAATGTTCGGGTTATAAGGGTTGTCGTCGCTGAAATATTCCGTTTTATTGTAGCCGTCGCTGATGTCGTCGCGATAGTTGAAGTTATAGCTTAGGAAGAAATTGAACCTTCTGAGGCGGTAGTTGAGGCTTGTTCCTGCGCCTGCTTGGAACGGAAACGGTTCCGGCTGCGCTTTGCCCCATTCAAACGGGAAGCCGCCGTTCACGTCGACGCTGCCGTTGAAGCCTTTGCGTTTGTCTTTTTTCAAGACGATATTGATGATTCCTGCGGTTCCTTCGGCATCGTATCTTACGGAAGGGTTTGTCACCACCTCGATACGCTCGATCATGTCGGCTTGAAGGCTGCGCAAAGCGTCTTGTGTACTTAATCCTACGAGTCCCGACATCTTGCCGTCGACGAGAATCTGTACGCCGTCGTCACCGCGAAGGCTTACGTTTCCTTCGACGTCGACGGTTATGGATGGTATGTTCTCGAGAACTTCGATGGCGTTGCCTGCAGTGCTCGCGATGTCTTTTCCGACGTTGAAGACACGTTTGTCGAGAGTCATGTTCATGGTGCTCTTCTCGGCGATGATTTCAACCTCTTCGAGCATTTCGGTGTCTTGCTGGAGATATATTTTGCCTAAATTGACATCTTCGACCTCGTTTTTTACTACGACATTCATAATCCTGCTCTTATATCCCATGGATTTTATGTCGAGATAATAGTTTCCTACGGAAGCTTGCAGTGTGAAGGCTCCGTTGATGTCGGTGACCATTCCTGTCATAAAAGTAGAGTCGGGAAGACGGAAAAGGCTCACTGTGGCGTATTCCAGCGCCTCGCCGGTATCTTTGTCGAGGAGTCTGCCTTTTATGTTTATGGTTTTTTGTGGATTTGCTAACAAATTGAATGTCAATAGTATAGCAAGCACAAATGTTGTTATGGATATGATTTTTCTCATTAAGTAACTCGTTTTCAATTCGCAAAAATAATAAAAAAAATAATCAAACGAAAAAAATCTATATTATCATTTCGAAAATCATCCGTCAATAGTTAGGTTTAAAAATCACAAAATTTTTTTGTAAAAAGCGTAGAATTTTGCTTGTCAAAAATAACGATTGGGTAAAAACTGTCATTATAATCAATAAAAAATCTATTTTTAATATGTTGATAATCAACGATATGAAAAATAAGTGAAAATTTTTTCAAAAAAATGTTGAAGTATTAAAAATAATGTATATTTTTGCACCCCGAAAACAGAAGGGAAATAAACATTAAAAAATGGCAAACACAAAAGAAATATTGAATTACTTAACGACCAAGAAATTTTGGGTTGAGTTTCTCATCATGACATTTGGAATGGTGTTGACAGCTATCTGTGTTCACTATTTCTTAGTGCCAAGCAAGCTTATCATCGGTACGATTTCCGGTCTTTCCATCGTTTTGGCGGAAGTGTCGCAGTCGTTGTTCGGTGTGCACCTCGAGGTGTCGGTGATGATTTTCGTCATCAACGCCATCTTGCTTGTGCTTGCTTATTTTTTAATTGGTAAGGAATTCGGTATCAAGACGGTTTACACCGCTTTGATATTAGGACCTTTCACGGCGTTGTTTGAGAAGTACTTGCCATATCAGATGGTTATCACCAAATTTTATGGTGAGAAGAGTGCTTTCTTCGATGCGGCTACAGGTGGTTGGTCTTCAACGGCGCTTCAGGACGGTGTTTCATCGTTGATGGGCGACCCTTGGTTTGACCTTCTCTGCTTCGTGCTCATCCTCAGCTTCGCACAAGCCACTCTGTTTAAAATCAACGCTTCGACGGGCGGTCTTGACATTCTCGCAAAGATTGTCAACAAGTACATGCACTTTGATATCGGAGCATCAGTGACGGTGGCAGGCACAGCAATCTGTTTGACAGCTTTTGCTATCAACCCGTTCAACATCGTGGTAATCGGTTTGATTGGTACATGGATCAATGGTATTGTGGTCGATTACTTCACAGCTGGTTTGAACAACAGAAAGCGTGTCTGCATCATCAGTCCACAGTACAAACACATCCAGGACTTCATCATCAGCGATCTTCAGCGTGGTGTTACAATGTACGATGTGACTGGCGGTTACAGCAATCAGAAGAAGGTCGAGATTGAGGCTCTTCTCACAAAAGACGAATTCTCTAAGTTGATGAATCACATCAACGAAAACGGGATAAACGCGTTCATTACAGCTGGTAACGTTAGTGAGGTTTACGGCTTGTGGGCGAGTAAAAAGGAAAAAACAAAGCAAGAGAGAGTAAAGCTTTGATTTTCATAGGATTAAGTTTTAAATGGTTAATTTGGAAACGGCTTCCCTCCCCAGGAAGCTGTTTCTTTTTTTAGAAAAGACTTCCTTGATCGGCTCCTTTGAAGATTCCGAGGTGTTTGTAGGCGAGGTCGGTGGCGACGCGTCCGCGTGGGGTGCGCATGAGATAGCCTTCCTGGATGAGGAACGGCTCGCACACCTCTTCGATGGTGCCTGCTTCTTCGCCGACGGCTGTGGCGATGGTGTTGACGCCCACAGGACCACCCTTGAATTTCTCGATGATAGTCAGTAAGATGCGGTTGTCCATGTCGTCGAGGCCGTGTTGGTCGACGTTAAGGGCTTTAAGACCGACCTTCGCTATGTCGATGGTTATTCTGCCGTCGCCTTTTATCTGCGCGAAGTCGCGTACGCGACGGAGCAGCAGGTTGGCGATACGCGGAGTGCCACGGCTACGTCTTGCTATTTCGAAGGCCGCCTCGTCGTCGATAGGCACCTTGAGGATTGACGCTGAGCGTTTTATGATGTTTGACAACGTCTTTGAATCGTAGTATTCGAGGCGCATGTTGATGCCGAAACGTGAACGCAGAGGCGCTGTCAGCAGTCCTGAGCGTGTGGTGGCGCCGATAAGAGTGAACGGATTGAGCTGAATCTGCACGCTGCGGGCGTTAGGACCGGTCTCAATCATGATATCGATGCGAAAATCCTCCATAGCTGAGTAAAGATATTCCTCCACGACAGGGCTCAAGCGGTGAATCTCGTCGATGAAAAGCACGTCGTTTTTTTCAAGACTCGTAAGAAGTCCAGCCAAGTTGCCTGGTTTGTCGAGTACAGGACCCGACGTCATCTTCATGTTTACGCCAAGCTCGTTGGCGATGATGTGCGACAATGTTGTCTTGCCCAATCCCGGAGGTCCGTGGAGCAAAACATGGTCAAGCGACTCGCCGCGTTGCGCTGCCGCCTGCACAAAAACCCTAAGATTTGCAACAACTTGCTCCTGCCCGGCGAAGCTTGCGAAAGCGTCAGGACGTAAAACCTGCTCGATTTCTTTTTCAGCCTTGCTCATCGAGGTGCCATATGCATCGAGATTTTCATTCATATCTAAAAATTATTTACAAAATTACAAAAAATCACATACTAATTTGAAAACTTTTGCGTAATTTTGAAAAAATTTTGTGTTTTGAGGAATAAAATTTTGTTTTTTATATTAACTTGTTTATTATCAATAAGTTGTGCTGCGCAGAACGGTTTTTTGATTTTAAATCAGGATGCGAGAATCGACACTTTGATAATGAAACAGCGTCAAATTCATGCTGCAGACAGCACCATCGACGGCTTCAGGGTGCAGATTTTCATGGAGCTTGGCAACGATGCTTTGAGGCATGCCGACAGTGTGAAAGAGGTTTTTTCCGCGAAATATCCTGATATCCCTATTTATCTTGTGTTCGGACAGCCTTACTACCGTCTTCGTATCGGCGATTTCCGCACACGTCTTGAGGCTGAAAATCTTTATCAAAGAGTGAAGAAGCAATATAAAAACGCTTTTGTGACAGCCGACCGCATAGAATTGCCATATATCGCGCTTTGCTCAGGCGATTTCGACATCGACATGTTGGCTCCGGATACTTTGAAAAACAAGATTTTCATAGAAGAAGATGAATTTGTGATTGATTCTTCGTTGATCGACAGTCTTTATATGAACGATTCAATTTATGACATCAACCAAGGAATCTTTTATGAAGAATAAAATGATATGGAAAATATGGAAAACGACGATTTGAAGAAACAGGTGGAAGAGTTGTTCAGGCTTTTCAGAAAGGTGATGGAGAAGTATCCGCCTGACGATGTGCCTGGAATGGATAAGGCTCAATTGGAGCAACTGAAGATGTATCTGTCTCAGTATGATAGTGTTAAAGACCAATTTTCCGTGGAGATGTTCAGCATGATGGATAGCGGGATGGCGAAACAGTTTATCGGGATGCTGATTAAGAAACTGCGCGAACAGCTTGGTGAGGATGCAGATGATGATTTTGAGGCTGAAGACCATATCAAAGAGGTGGAAATCAAGGAAAAGGCCTTTGAATCGTTGCAGACAGGCGAGAATTACCAGGCTCTTATTGATGCCATCGACGCACAACTTAAAAATCCGAATCTGTCGGAAGACGAGATTGACACATTGCTTGACAAACGTCAGAATTTGATGAATAAAATAAATAATAAATAGTTGAATATCAATAAATTAAATATGAAGAAACAAGTTTTCCTGCTCGCTGTGTTGCTCATGATTTCGTTCGTGGGAAAAGCACAGCTTATTAAAGACAGAACAAATGGTAAGGTAACGATGGGTTTTGACCTCTTTACTGATGTAAATAAAGGTAAAGGTTACGATAAAATGAATCTGCGCACCATAAATCAAGGTGTCAATCTGTATATTACGTACAATATGCCTATGGGTGAGTCGAAACATACTGTTTCGTTTGGTATTGGCGTGTCTTGCCATAATTTTTACCTGAAAGGTGCCGCCATTACAGATCCTTTCAGCTCCCCGATTGCTCTCAATGACTCTATTTTTATCAAGAAAAGCAAGATAAATGTGAACTATTTTGACATTCCGATGGAGTTGAATTTCAGAATCGCCGATAAGTTTAAGATTTCATTTGGCGGAAAGATTGGATTCCTTTTGAGAAGCAAGTCGAAGGTCGTAGGAAGGATTAATCAGTATGACGATGACAATGATATCTATAATGTCAAATACAGAGACTTGAGTGGTACTGAAAGTGTTGTTTACTCAGTGTTTGCGAGAGTTGGTTACAGGTGTGTGAATCTTTACGTGGGATATCAGCTTACGAGTGTCTTCAAGAAAGACAAAGGACCTGAGATTTTGCCGTTGTCGATAGGTATCGGTATCAGGGCTTATTAGAGCAGGAAAAGGAAAAACATTATTATAACAACGGAAAATCCCATGGCGAAGCCGGTGTAAATCTGAGCGTTGCTGTGGGATTTTAGTTTTAATCGTGCGGCTGCCACAATGCCGGCGATGATGATGCTTGCGACGAAATAGGGCAAATACATGCGCATCGAGGCTGTCGTCATGACGAAAAGACATGCCACGAGGTTGCCCCAACCGAGTGAGTGGAGGCTTATTTTCCAGAAAAACGTGATGATAAACGCCAAAATCGTCACCACGATGGCGGTAGTGAGGTAAAAGCTGAATATCGAGAAAATCTGGATTTTGTTGAAAAATTTCAGGGTGGTGAAAAGGAACAAAATCATGATGAAAAGCGGTCCGAGCCTGTCGTCGCGGTCTTCCATCTCGAAAGATTTGATGACATTCCATTTCTTCATCATCGTTATTATGAGGACGGGTATGAGGCTTGTCATGGCGAATGTGATGCCTAAAAACGTCCAGTCGTTGCCTGGAGTGAAGCGTGTGAGGCCTGAAAGCAGCAATATTATCATCATCCAGGTTGGGTGGAAGATGGGGTGACCTAATATTGAGATTATTTTTGCTGTTTTCATATGTTTTTGCGGAGACGAGCCACTGGTATTCCGAGTTGTTCACGGTATTTTGCCACGGTGCGGCGCGCTATGGTGTAACCTTTTTCTTTCAGGATGGCAGTGAGTTCGTCGTCGTTGAGCGGGTTGGCTTTGTCCTCGTTTTCCACGCTGTCGCGGACGATTTTCTTGACTTCACGGGTCGAGACCTCTTCGCCTTCGTCGTTGAGCAAGCCTTCGCTGAAAAAATACTTCAGTTGGAAGGTGCCGTAAGCCGTCTGCACGTATTTGCTGTTGGCGACACGTGATATTGTGGAGACGTCGAGACCCACTATGTCTGATATATCTTTGAGAATCATCGGCTTAAGTTTGCCTTCGTCGCCGGTCAGGAAGAAGTCGCGCTGATATTCCATGATGGCTTTCATGGTGACGTAGAGAGTATCCTGGCGTTGACGGATGGCGTCGATGAACCAGTTTGCCGAGTCGATTTTGTTCTTTATAAAGTTGACCGCTTCGCGTTTTTCGCGGTTGTCCTTGCCTTTTGAATACTCTTTCAGCATGTTCAGGAAATCCTTGCTGACATGGAGTTCCGGCGTGTTGCGGCTGTTGAGTTGCAGCTCGAGCTCACCGCCGTTGTTGATGACGGTGAAGTCGGGGATGATGTAGTTGCTGTTTTGGCTTGAAGAGCCCATCGAGCCACCTGGTTTCGGGTTGAGCGACAGAATTATGTCGAGGGCTTTTTTAAAGTCATCGTCAGGGATGTCGCTGCGGGAGACGATTTTGTCGTAATGTTTCTTGGTGAACTCGTCGAAATATTTCTCGATTATTGTGATGGCGTTATTGTAGTCTTTGCTCGGGTTCTCTTCGTTGAGACGGCGCAGCTGTATCAGCAGGCATTCCTGAAGGTTTGACGCGCCGACGCCTGCCGGGTCGAAGTCCTGAATGATGGTTAAGACTTCTTTTATCTCGTTTTCAGTGGCATCGATGTTTTGCGTGAACAGCAGGTCGTCGGCGATACCGGATATTGGTCGTGACAGGTAGCCGGCGTCGTCGAGGTTGCCTATGATATACGTCCCGATTTTGTATTTTTTCTCGTCGAGTTTACGGAATCCGAGTTGTTCCATCAACGAATCCTGGAACGTGGTCTCGTTTGAAATCGGGGCTTCGTAGTGTTTGTCGTCGGGGCTGCTGTTATTGACTGAATATTTGTATGCTGCATCGTCTTCGTCGTCATCTTTCAGATAATCGTCGAAGTCGTCGAGAGGGTCGTAGTGGTCGTCGTCGCCTTGGTTGTCTTCGAAGGTGTCGACGTTATCGTTTTCGTTATCGTTTTCGTTGATGTCGTCGTATTCGTCGTGGCTCTCGCCCTCTTCGAGGGCTGGGTTCTGCATGATCTCCTCTTTGATGCGCGTACTCAGCTCCATCGTCGGGATTTGCAGCAGTTTCATGATGAGAATCTGCTGCGGCGACAGCTTCTGGAGGAGCTTTTGCGTCTGAGTTAACCTCTGCGAACCCATAACTACTAACTTCTAACTGGTAACTTAATAGAGGCAGTTCTTTGGAGTTCTTGGGAACGGGATGACGTCGCGGATGTTGCTCATGCCAGTGACGAAGAGCAGAAGGCGTTCGAAGCCGAGACCGTAGCCTGAGTGAGGCACCGAGCCGAAACGACGTGAGTCGAGGTACCAGTCCATCGATTCTTTAGGAATTCCCACTTCTTCCATACGTTTGAGCAGCTTGTTCATGTCGGTCTCACGTTCTGATCCGCCGATGATCTCGCCGATGCCAGGGAATAGCACGTCCATTGCGCGGACAGTCTTGCCGTCTTCGTTCTGTTTCATGTAGAAAGCCTTGATTTCCATCGGGTAGTCGGTAAGGATGACAGGCTTCTTGAAGTGTTTCTCGACGAGGTAACGCTCGTGTTCCGACTGCAGGTCGACGCCCCAGCCTGTGATAGGATACTGGAACTTGCCTTTCTTGTTGTAGTTGCAGTTGCGGAGGATGTCGATAGCCTCTGTATATGTCAAAACCTGGAACGGGTGTTCGAGAACGAAATGCAGTTTCTCGATGAGTTCCATTGATTTTTCTTCTTCTTTCTTGTTCTTTTCTTCTTCCTGAAGACGTTTGCTGAGGAAGAGAAGGTCATCCATGCAGTTGTCTAACGCGTACTGAATCAAATACTTAAGCATCTCTTCGGCTAGCTCCATGTTGTCGTGGATGTCGTAGAATGCCATCTCAGGCTCAATCATCCAGAACTCGGCGAGGTGACGTGTTGTATTTGAGTTTTCGGCGCGGAAAGTAGGACCGAATGTGTAAATCTTTGAAAGAGCTGTAGCTGCAAGTTCTCCTTCGAGCTGACCTGACACGGTGAGGTTTGACGATCTTCCGAAGAAATCCTGTGTGTAGTCGATCTTACCGTCTTCTGTCTTAGGCAGGTTGTTGAGGTCGAGGGTTGTCACTTGGAACATCTCGCCTGCGCCTTCAGCGTCTGATGCTGTGATGAGCGGGGTGTGGATGTTATAGAAACCCTTGCTGTTGAAGAAGTTATGGATGGCAAACACCATAGCGTGACGGATGCGGAACACAGCGCCGAAGGTGTTGGTGCGGAAACGCAGATGTGAGATGTCGCGCAGGAACTCGAGTGAGTGTTTCTTTGGTTGAAGCGGATATTCGTCAGGATTTGCAGGGCCTAAAAGCTCGATGCTGCTGACAGAAAGCTCCACGTTCTGACCGCTACCTGCTGATTTCACGAGTTTTCCATTGGCTGAAACCGATGCGCCGGTATGCATTAAGGCGAGGTTTTCTTCCGGAATTTTCTCCAAATCGATGACCAATTGCAGGTTGTTGATGGTCGAACCGTCGTTCAGTGCGATGAAAGCTACGTTTTTGCTGCCGCGTTTGTTACGCACCCAGCCTTTCACATTTATCTCATTATCAAGCTCTTGCATTGCGAGAGCAGCTTTAATTTCTGTACGTTTCACGATTTTTCTCTTTTAAAATTTCAAACTACAAAAATAACAAAATTTTGCTGAATAAACGCATTTTATTTTTATATTTGCAAAAAATATTATGAGATGAGCGAAAGCTTTGACATAAGGAGATGGTTTAAGAATCCGGAAGAGTTGCTGGTTATAAGCGGTCCATGCAGTGTTGAGACTCGTGAACAGCTGATGACGACGGCTAAAGGCCTGAGTGAAATCGACAAGGTGAAGGTGTTGCGTGGAGGCATCTGGAAGCCCCGTACACGTCCTGACGCTTTTGAAGGGATAGGCGAGGAAGGCTTGCGTTGGATGAAAGAGGCGAAAGAGAAATATGGATTTCTTACGATGACGGAAGTCGCTGTTCCTGACCACGTTAACCTTGCCTTGAAAAATGGTATCGACATTTTGTGGCTTGGCGCGAGAACGGTGGCAAATCCGTTCTCTGTGCAGGAACTCGCCGACTGCTTGAAAGGCTGCGACATCCCTGTTTTTGTGAAAAATCCTATCGCTCCAGACCTGAAGCTATGGCTTGGCGCCTTTGAACGTCTCGGAAGTGCAGGATTGACCTGTCTTGGTGGCATACATCGTGGTTTTTCGTCGTATGACGATACACGTTACCGTAATGCTCCGGTTTGGGAAATTCCTGTTGAGTTGAAACGTTTACGTCCTGATATTCAAATAATTACAGATGTAAGTCATATCTGCGGATGTAGAGAATTGTTGCAGGAAGTGGCGCAAAAAGCTCTCGATTTTGGTACTTTGGGCTTTATGATTGAGTCGCATTGCGATCCTGAAAAAGCGTTAACTGACGCTAATCAGCAGATAACGCCAGAAAGTTTGAAGAAAGCACTTAACCATCTTGTTATCAAGAAGAGAGTGGTTGATGAAGATGAATTTGTCCTGCAAAATCTCCGTAAGGAAATCGATATTATCGATGATGAACTGCTGAATCTTCTTGCAAAAAGAATGAATGTGTCGGAGAAAATTGGTGAGTTCAAAAAGGAACACAAGGTGGCGGTGCTTCAGATGGATCGTTGGTCGAAGGTTTTGGAAGACCATATTAATAAAGGTGTGAATCTTGGCTTGGATGAGGAGTCGGTGAAGGATATTTTTGAGATTATACATAAAGATTCGATTAAGAAGCAATTATATTGATTATTAAAGAGTTAGATATGAAAAGATTTTTTGTTTTTTTAGTTTTGATGCTTTGCTGCGCTACAATGTTCGGGCAGCAGAGAGTCATCGTGATGATGGCTGAAAAGTATGACGATGCGCGTGTTTCAAAGGAAATGCAGTCGATGACCAAGGCACAGCGTCGAGATTTTGTGATTCAGGAAAGGAAGGCGTTTTGCCAGGCTTCGCAGCAGGATGTGATGGTGTTTTTGAGTGCTTTTAAAGGTGAAGTTAGCAAAATAGAACAATATTGGGCATTTAACGGCTTCCGTTGCGATGCTTCTGAAAATGTTATTTCGCAACTTGAGAAGCGCGCTGATGTTGCATACGTTTATCGTGACCAGATGCGTAAGATGGTGCCGGATATGGTTGAGACGCAGTCGGCTGAGACAAGAGATATGGCTTGGCATGTCGATAAGGTAAATGCGCCGGCGGTATGGAGCTACAACGGCTCGACTGGTTACAATGGCAACGGTGTTATCGTTGCTGTCGTCGATTCAGGTGTCGATTACAACCATGTCGACATTGCTGGCAGCATGTGGGATGGCGGTGCTAATTATCCTAATCACGGATATGACATTTGCCATGACGATAATGATCCGATGGATGACTATTGCCATGGAACTCACGTGGCTGGAATAGTGGCAGGACAAGGAAACGCTGGCACTCAGACAGGTATCGCGCCAGGTGCTAAGATAATGGCGATCAAGGTGTTGGATTCATCAGGTTACGGTAGCGATTCCGATTTGATTTCTGGCGTACATTTTGCCATGTATCATGGTGCCGACATCATCAACTTGTCGCTTGGTGACCCGGAGATGGGTCCTTCGGCGGTTTATCGTGACCTGTTTGTTACGGTGAAAGAAGCAGGAATGATAGCAGCTGTAGCGGCTGGCAATGTTGGAGATACACAATATACCTATCAGGTGCCATTTAATGTTGAATGCCCGGGCAACTGCCCACCGCCATGGCTGCATCCAGACCAGGTGAATTTGATTTCAGGCGGCACTTCAGGCGTGATTTGCGTGGGAGCTACCGATGCCAACGACTCACATTGCTCGTTCTCGTCGGTAGGCCCTGTGACTTGGGCTGAAGGTGCGAACGTTGGCGATTACAACGACTATCCGTATCAGAATGGCGATGCTTCGCAGCCGGGATTGATTCGTCCGGATATTTCTGCGCCGGGTGCCAATGTCACTTCGTTGAATTACATGACAGGAACCGGCTACGTAGCATACGACGGCACATCAATGGCAACTCCTTGTGTTGCAGGTGTGTTGGCCTTGTTGCTTGACGCTAATTCGGAGCTTTTGCCTGCTGAATTGGATTCCATCATCGAGTTGACTGCAGCTAATGCAGGTAATACCGTTAAAAACAACATTACCGGCTCGGGTCGCGTCGACGCGCTGGCGGCAGTTAACGCACTGTTCCATCATGGCCCAACGAACCTAACCGGCGATTTGAGTGGAAACTATGTCGACTTGAACTGGTCGGCGGCTGCAAACGCCACTTCGTACAGCGTGTATCGTGACGGTATGGTTGTTGCAAATAATTTAACCTCAACGACTTACATTGATCATCTGACATACGCTGGAAAGTATACCTACTATGTTAAAGCTAATCTTAATAACGGTATAATTACACTTCCGTCGAACTATGTTACAATCGATAAAGCCTTTGATATTCAGACAGAAGTGATAAACGAGACAAAGGTCGCTTTGACCTGGGACATGCCAAACTGTATCTACGACGGCTTCGAGTCGGGCAATTTGTACCAAAACATGTGGATCAACGACGGCACAAATCCTTGGGAAGTGACGACAGCTGATGCTAACAGCGGATCGTATAGTGTGCGCTCAACAAACAAAACCATGTTTTCGACGAGTAAGATATCGCTTGCTGTAAACGTTGCAACTACTTGTGTAGTAAGCTATTACGCAAAAATAAGCTGTTTCCCTCTGAACGGCGGTGGTTTCTTTATTGACAATGTCCAATATGGCGAGACCTTGAAAGATATAGTGCCTTGGACGCGTTATACGGTTGCGTTAAATCCGGGTAATCACTTGCTTGAGTGGAAATACGGCAATCAGCTTACTGAAGGCGATTACGAAAATTCATTCTATATTGACGACATCACAGTCGGTAATGCTTTCGACATCTATCGTGCCAATTGCGACGGTAGTAATTCTACTTTGATAGCGTCAGGGGTAATCAACGCTCAATTTATTGATAATGATTGGGTTACATTGCCAATAGGACAATATAAATATGGTGTAAGCATTGATGGCGGTCACACTATTTATTGGTCGGATTGCATTGATAAAGATTATCAAGGTGTGGATGAGAATGAAATTGTAGACATTATGGTTTATCCGAATCCTGCAAATGACTATATTCATGTAGAGACTATTTGCGCATCGCCTGTAGAAATCGTTGAAATATATGACGTTACGGGAAAATTGATGATTTCATCTACAGAAACGGAAATAAATGTTTCGGAATTGAAATCAGGAATGTTTTTTGTCAATATTTTGACGGAAAAAGGTGTTGTGACTAAGAAAATTTGCGTCTCGAGATAATTATTTGAAACGGTAATAAAGCACAAGTTCGAGCACGTCGTTGAAGGCGCCCCATTGCCCGAAACGCATTGCGTTCATGCCATTTCCGTCGTAAACTGAGTTTATGGATGTGATAATTCGCGTTCCTAACAGTAATTTTTCGGTTATGTTGAATTTTACACCTATAATTCCGTTAAAACAAATCTTTTTCCATTTATTTGAAGCGATTTCATTCACTCCGTTTGTTTGTTGATTCACGTTAGCGAGGACGTCGACGCTTGCGCCTGCTTCTAATGAAATCCATTTAAGCTGTTTGTTGTTTATATTGATGAAGCCAAGGTTGGCCGACACAATGAGAGGCATTTCGATGTAATCGAGCTTGATTGTGAACGATACAGGCTCGTCGGCACTTGATTTTGAACCTTTTTGGATGTATTTTATTTCAAACTGTATGTCAAAAATATCGGACAGTTCCAGTCCGACGAAGGCGCCTGCGGTGAAGCCGGCCTTGTGAAAGCCGTTGTTATCGTCGCCGTCGACTTGAGAGGTGACGGCACCGGCGGCTACGCCGCCGAAAAAGGCCTGGCTTTTTGCTATCACTCCTATTGTAAGGAATAGCAACATTATTATGAGTTTCCTCGCACTACGTGCTCGGAATGACAACTTTGTTTTCATATTTCACGTTTTATACAGTAATACAATAAACTTTTCAAAGCATCTTTTGCATCAGAATCAATAATGTTATTTAATTGATTTTCAGCTTGTTGAGCAAATAAATTCATTTTTTCTTCGCAATAGGCGAGACTGTTTTTCTTGTTTGCCTTTTGGATGATGCTGTCAATGGTGCGACGGCGCTTTCCACTGAGGCGTATTTTGCTGATTATCAGTATTCTTTCAATGCTGGAGCTGTTTTTTATAAGATGAATTAAAGGCAATGTCATCTTATGTTCGCGGATGTCGTTGCCATAGCCTTTACCGGAAGCGTTATCCGGTTGATAATCAAAGATATCGTCTCGGATTTGGAAGGCAGTGCCGGCAAAGATTCCGAATTTTCGCATAGCTTCAACTTGTTCAGGTGTGGCGCTAGTTGACACGGCACCTATGGCACAGCATGAGGCGATCAGCGAGGCAGTTTTTTTCTCGATAATTTGATAATAATCCTCTTCGGAGATGTCGAATTTCTTGGCTTTCTCGAGTTGGAAAATCTCGCCTTCGCTCATGTTGCGCACCGTTTCCGAAATCATGTCAAGCATCTGATAATCACGGTTTTCGAGAGCGATCATCATGCCTTTTGAGAGGAGATAGTCGCCGGCGAGGACTGCGATCTTGTTTTTATACATCGCGTTGATGGAGGCAAAGCCACGACGTTCGGCGGCATCGTCGACCACATCGTCGTGAATCAGAGTAGCTGAATGCAATAATTCGATGAAAGTGGCAGCCCGATAAGTGCTATCGTTGACCTTGCCAAAGCATTTAGCTGCAAGGAAAACGAAGAGCGGACGCAGCTGTTTCCCCTTGTGTTTCAATGTATAACGCCCTATTCTGTCCAGAAGGAAATTGTCTGAATGAAGCGCGTCTATGTAGAAGGCCTCAAACTGCGAAAGTTCGTCGGAAACCACTGATTTTATGTCGTCGAGAGTCGTCATCATTAAAATAAAGTGCAAAATTAATTAAAAATTTTGTTATTTGAATAAAAAGTTATAATTTTGAAGTTTGAAATAAAAGGCATATTTTTGTAAAGAAAAATTGTAAATAATTGAATATCAACTAAATAAATTTTAACATGAAGAAAGACACAAAGGTTTTTAACCTTATCCGTAAGGAAAAAGAGCGTCAGATGCACGGCATCGAGCTTATCGCTTCTGAAAACTTCGTCAGCGACCAGGTGTTGAAAGCCATGGGTTCAGTGATGACAAACAAATACGCAGAAGGTTATCCAGGAAAGCGTTACTACGGCGGTTGCCAGATTGTTGACCAGACCGAGCAGATTGCTATCGACCGCGCTGGTGAACTTTTCCAGGCAAAATTCGTGAACGTGCAGCCACACTCAGGCGCACAGGCTAACATGGCAGTGTTGATGGCTTGCTTGAAACCAGGCGACACATTCATGGGCCTCGACCTTTCACACGGCGGACACCTTTCACACGGTTCACCGGTCAACTCATCAGGTATCCTTTACAAACCAGTTGCTTACGAAGTGAATAAAGAGACTGGTCGTGTTGACTACGACGACATGGAGAAGAAGG
>JAFYIE010000020.1 GCA_017538795.1 Bacteroidales bacterium
GTTCGACACCGAAATGATTAATACTTTATAATTTTCTTTGTCAATTCCTCCGAAGACATAGTCGTTGATGAACAAAGCCGTCTGATAATCAATAGCTTTATCGACATTTTCAAACATCTCGATAGTCAACAAGGCGTCTTCTTTATTAAGCATCAGACTTTGTATTTTAAGCTGATCCATACGGAAATTGTTCTTGTTGAAGTCGCTGAGACGTACCTTCAACGGGTTGACGCGCACCTTCTTGTTTGCGATGATCAACACGTAGTATTTGTCATTAGGTCTGAAGGTATAAGGCGACTCTTTTTCGACCACCTTGTCGTCTTTCGGACGTGCGCTCTCGATGTTGAGACCGAGGTTATACATGTCGTTAGCTTTCAGCAAGACATCCAACGCGAATGGTTTGATGCTGCTTTCCGGATATTTCTGGACGAGACGCAGCAATGAATATGCCATTGAATCGACCACCTCGACGTATCCAAGCGACACAGCATTCAGAAACTCGAAGCGTGGCATATATAAGGTGTCGTCGGCAAACTGCTGACGAGCCTTCTTCACGTTCATCATAACACGTTGATACTGACCATTTTGATATGCTTCAAACGTCTTCGAATAAAGCTGCTCTGCTGCAGCGCCTTTTTCATGTTCTTTGACAAAATAATCCGGGTCAAGGATGATTTTCGCCTGATTTGACTCAGGATATTTCGTCAAGACGAGGTTTTTATAACGTTCAGCATCGGCGTTTTCATTGCGCACGCTATGCATCTTATAAAGATAATACCATGCCGAGACTTCATTGCTGTTGTCAGGATAGCGTTCGGTCAGTTCTGTGTACGCCTCGATGGAATGCTGATAGTCCTGAAGATCGCTGTAATAAATGAATCCGATGTTGTTAAGAGCCTCCGCAATCTGCTGGTTTGCCTGTTCTTTCGCGCTCTGTGTGAATAGTATCTGTTTCAGATAATAACCTCTGTCGATAGGCGTATATTGCGTGGTATCTTTACTTATTTCAAGGGCTTGAAGGTATTTTTCGCGCTCCTCGTCACTCATCTGGGCGAGTTCCTCTTCGGTAAGCTCCGCCTGCTCTTCCTGAGCAAAACTTTGCTTGTTTGAGATGAACCAATAGTCTTCAAGAAGTCGGTTACCCCATTTTTTCTTGAACTCGTTCATACCTCTAGTGCGAATCTGGGTGTTATAAAAATACCAGTTTTTCTCATCGCCTACTGGCATTTCTGTTCCACCCTCGTCGATACCGCCATTTAATGCGATTTGCGCCTCAATCTCTCGTTGTTCTTCAAGACGTTTCTGCTCCTTGATATACTCCGCTATCACATTGTCAATGATTTCATTACGTTGCAGCGAATCCATATCTGCGAGACGCAGCAAGCTGTCCTGAGTGTGATAAACAGTGAGATTAGTCACAAGGTCGGTGAGCATCACTGAGATGTTAAGCAGACTGTCATAACCTGGATATGTCCTATCCATCGTCATCACGGCAGTGTCGAAATAAGCCTGACTGAGAACGTAGTCGTTGTTGCTGAACAAGATATTGGCAACTTCCAACGAAGATTTTATCTTCTGGATATTATTCGTGGTGCTTGTAGCCACCGACTTTCTGAGATAATTCACGCCATCCGGTTGGTTCTGATTCTCAAA
>JAFYIE010000021.1 GCA_017538795.1 Bacteroidales bacterium
AAGTGATAGAGCTCGACATCCCGGCAGGCGTCGCTGACGGCATGCAGCTGTCGGTGCGCGGCAAAGGCAACGCAGGAGCACGTAACGGTGTGGCTGGAGATCTTTTGATTCTTATCGAAGAAGAGAAACACAAAGACTTCGAGCGCGACGGCAACGACCTCATCTACAATCTCTTCATCAGCGTGCCACAAGCAGCATTAGGCTGTAACGTCGACGTGCCAAGTCTAGGAGGCACCGTCAGCGTGAAGATCCCGGCAGGAACACAGAGCGGCGACATCATCCGCATCAAAGGCAAAGGTCTGCCTGAGATCAACAGCTACCGCGTGGGCGAACTCATCGTCAACGTCAATGTGTGGACACCAAAGAAACTGTCGAAAGAAGAGGAAAAGATAATGAAAGACCTACTCGAGAGCGAGAACTTCAAACCAAAACCAAGCGCCAACGACAAGGGCGTCTTCGACAAAATCAGAGACTTCTTTAGCTAAAAATAAATGAATTACCTCGAAATTAACCACGTATCTAAGACCTATGGAACAAAGAAAGTGCTCAACGACATCTCCATCAAGGTGCCGGAAAAGAGCATTTTTGGTCTTTTAGGACCTAATGGCGCCGGCAAGACGACGCTCATCCGTATTCTGAACCAGATTACAATGCCGGATTCTGGTCAGGTGTTATTAAACGGCAAACCACTGTGCCCCAGCGACATAGCCAATATCGGATATCTTCCGGAAGAACGCGGACTTTACAAGAAGATGAAAGTCAGCGAACAGGCTATCTACCTCGCACAACTCAAAGGCATGGACAAGAAAGAGGCCGACAGACGCCTCCGTCACTGGTTCATGAAATTTGGCATCGCGAGCTGGTGGGACAAAAAAGTGGAAGAACTCAGCAAGGGCATGCAGCAGAAGGTGCAGTTCATCGTCACTGTCATCCACGAGCCTAAGCTTCTCATCTTCGACGAGCCATTCTCAGGCTTCGACCCTATCAACGTCAACCTGCTGAAAAACGAGATTCTCGAGCTGCGCGACAAAGGCGCAACCATCTTATTCTCAACGCATAACATGGCATCCGTCGAGGAACTCTGCGATAACATCATGCTCATCAACAAAGGTGAGAAGATACTCGAAGGCAGCGTTTACGACATCAAACAACAATACAAAAACCACAGCTACGATATCGTTTACAAACCTAACGACGGCAGCGGAGAGACACATCTCACCGTCAACACGACGAATCCTAACGAACTGATTCAAGACATAATCAGCAAAGGAGAGCTAGTGTCGTTTAACGAGATTTTACCTTCGATGAACGAAATCTTCATCAACCTTGTATCATCGTCAAACCAACAAAATCAATAACTTATGAAAATCGGAATCATTATTGAAAGAGAATATCTGACACGCGTGAAGAAGCGTTCGTTCCTTATCATAACCTTCCTCGCCCCTATCTTTTTCGCTGCTTTGATGTTTCTTCCAGCGATTCTCATGACACAATCTGATAAGTTTGAGGAGCGCAGGACCATTGCGGTATGCGACGAGACCACGTTGTTCACCAACAGGCTGGAAGAGACCGACGCCAATACCTTTTTATATATAAATAAGGACATCGACGAGGCGAAGAGTCTCGTGAAAGACGGCGAGTACGACGCGGTGCTGTACATCCCTGCCACGACGCTGAATGTGCCAACAAACGCTGAGATTTACAGCATGAAGCAGCTCCCGATGTCGCTCACCTCGCACATCAGGTCACAGATGAAACAAGTGGTTGAGCGCGAGAAGCTTCTGGCTTCGGGCATCGACCCGGCCATAGTGAAAGCATCAGCGACGACCATCAACTTACAGACGATCAAGATGAGCGACAAAGACGATGGCGAGCAGAAGAGCTTCGGTGAGTTTGAGTTCATCCTCGGGCTGGCGTTGGCCTTGGTGATTTATTTCGTGATCTTCATCTTCGGAAGTCAGGTTATGCGCGGCGTCATCGAGGAGAAGACGAACAGGATTATCGAGGTGATTGTCAGTTCCGTCAAGCCTTTCGAGCTGATGATGGGCAAAATTATCGGCATAGCTCTCGTCGGATTGACGCAGTTCCTCTTATGGGGTGTTTTAACCCTTGTCATCTCTGGAGTTGCATCATCATTCTTGCCGACACAAGACGTATTCTCGGCCGGCACCGTGATGACCGAGCAGATTGCGGAAGCTGGAATAAATACTGCCGATGACAGCACTTTGACAGAGGTCTTCGAGGTCATCAACTCCATCAATTTCAAGGATATTTTATGGTGTTTCCTCCTCTACTTCATCGGAGGATATTTCCTATATTCAGCTATGTTTGCCGCTGTTGGTGCTGCTGTCGACAACGAGACCGACACCCAGCAGTTTGTGACGCCGATATCGCTGCTTTTGGTGATACCTATGGTATGTTCGTCGCTCATCGCGTCGGCTCCTGACAGCTCGTTAGCATTCTGGATCTCGATGATACCGTTCACCTCCCCTGTCGGCATGATGCTGAGGATACCTTTCGGTGTGCCAATCTGGCAGGTAGTGCTATCGGTGGCGATATTATTCATCACTTTCATCATCTTCACCTGGCTCGCCAGCAAAGTCTATCGTACCGGCATTTTGATGTACGGCAAGAAGACGTCGTGGAAGGAAATTTTCAAGTGGATAAAATATTAAAAAAATATTTTGTTAGCATTGAAAAATATCGTATTTTTGCACGCTTAAAATTTCAGTAATTGAAAATTAAAAAAAAGTTTAATTATAAAAAATTGATTTACAATGCAGAACAATGGAGTTATTAAGCTTTTAGCGCTTTTACTTGCTCTCTTCACGGTGTATCAGTTGTCATTCACGTTCGTGACAAGGCACGTGGAAAGCAAGGCGA
>JAFYIE010000022.1 GCA_017538795.1 Bacteroidales bacterium
AAAAGCTATCAACACAAGCACAAGGCTGAAAACATCGCTGAGGTTGTGCCCGGCGTCGCTGAGCAGCGAAAGCGAATCTTGCCAAAGTCCTACGCCTGCCTCGACAAGTACGAAAACTACGTTTAAGATTATAGACAGGATGAAAATGCCGTTCAGCGACTGCCCCTGTACGTGACCGTGATGATGATGTTCCATTATAATATGTTGTTTAATTTGACTGCAAATTTACAAAATTGTAGAGACGTATGGCGTACGTCTCTACATTTCTAAACTAAAAATATGGCCTGTTTTGTCATTCATTCTGAGTGCAAAATTATGGCAAAATTCTGACGTGAAATCTCCCCATAATTGATGAAATTTTGAAATTTTAATACCTAAAAATGGTTATTTTGACCAGCGACGTCATTTCGAGCGAAACGCAGTGAAGTCGAGAAATCTCAAGCTATTTGATTAAATGTTTATGTTGGAAGGAGATTTCTCCATTCCGCTTCGCTTCAGTCGAAATGACGATGTAATCGAATTATTTATTATTTTTGCAAAAAACGAATTGATATGCAGAAAGTATTCTCTGAAAACATGAAAATGGCCGATATGGTTCTTGGTAACCCTCAGCTTTTGCTGATGTTTCCGCGCTTCGGTATGGATCTGGGATTCGGCGACCACAGCGTAGGCGAAGTGTGCGCCATGAACAACGTCTCGACTCCGTTTTTCCTGATGGTGTGCAATATTTACAGCAACGACAATTATAGCCCTACACCCGAAGACATCGCAAATGTCGATCTTAAAGCGTTGATTAGCTACCTGTTAGAGTCGCACAAATACTATCTCAACGAACGGCTGCCACATATCGAGGAGCATCTTGACCATATCATCAACGCCTGCATCCCGAAGTACGGCAATATGTTGCGCCGTTTCTTCGACGAATATAAAAATGAGGTGGTCGATCATTTCGTTTATGAAGAGAAAAATGTGTTTCCATATCTGGAACAGATTGTAAATCAAAACGTTAAGACTGATTACAAGATTAAAGTCTTTCACGAGAACCACACCAATATCGAAGACAAGCTCTCCGATTTGATGAATATCCTGGTGAAATATCTTCCAGCCGATGTTTATCCAAAAGAGCGCATCGAAATAGCATTGGATATCAACGACTTATCAGTCGATTTGATGAATCACACCCTTATCGAGGAGCGCGTTCTCATTCCTTTTGTCGAATCTTTAGAAGCATAAACGATGAAATCTGACAAAAAAATAATCATTGTGGAGCCGTCGCCGATTGTCAGCGCCGGTCTCGTGTCGTATTTCGACGACATCAATCAGGTTTCAATCGTCTCGCAGCTCGACCGCATCGACCGCATGGAAGAGAAACTTGCCGCTTACAACCCTGATATCCTGATAATCAATCCGTTACTGATTGCTTACGACACTAACGAGCATTTTCTGAAAATCTGTCGCGACTTCTCGAACGTGATTCCGGTCGCCTTGGTGACATCATACGTCGATGCCGGTATCCTCAAGCAGTTTAAAGATGTAATCGAAATCAACGACAGCAAACAGAAAGTTGTCACAAAGATATTTAACTTATTGAGTGACAATAATTTAACTCAAGACAAACCAGAAAACATCGAGCTTTCAAATCGTGAGACCGACGTCCTCGTCGCCCTTGTGAAAGGCTTGACAAACAAGGAGATTTCCGACAAATTGTATATCTCTGTTCACACTGTAATCACTCACCGCAAGAACATCGTCCGCAAAACCGGCATCAAATCAGTTTCCGGCTTGACCGTCTATGCCTTGCTTAACAATTTGGTTGACGAAAGTGAGATTTACAAATAATTCGATCTGGCGTAGACAAACAAAAAAGCACTGACTCATTGTGAATCAGTGCTTTAAGTGGTACCAGCGGGAGTTGAACCAGCGACACACGGATTTTCAGTCCGTTGCTCTACCAACTGAGCTATGGTACCCCTTTAGTTTTGCGCTGCAAAAATACAACATTTTTTAATACTACAAACTTTTTTTGAAAAAAATTTTTGAAATGATATTTTCCTCTCTTTATCCTCTCGC
>JAFYIE010000023.1 GCA_017538795.1 Bacteroidales bacterium
CGGCAACATATATTATTCAGGGCACAACACAAGCCACCATGGAGCAATACATCATGGCGATGGAACGACACCACGTTCAAGAGACGTGACTAACAACACGACTCGCAGAAACGACGCGTCGAGGCCAGCTAACGTAACTCGCCCGACAAGTACGAATCGTCCGGCAAATGTAAGCCGTCCGACAAGACCGGCAGCACAAAGAAAGACTTATACTCCAGCTAACGCTAACCGTCAGACACGCTCAAGCTCGGAATACGTGAGACCGCAAAGGAACAACACAAACACGACACCAAGAAACAGCGTGTCTCCGACACAGCAGAGAACAAACGTTACACCGGCTCAAAGATCCGGCGTAAGAAATACCAGCAGCCCTACAAGAAGCAGTGGCGGCAGATTTAACGGAGGCAGTGTTAGAAGCGGCAGTGGTGGCGGAAGCCGAAGCGGTGGCGGAAGCCGAAGCGGTGGCGGCCGTAGATAAGACAAAAATTAAATATTACTAACATGAAAAAGATATTTTTTATAATCACGATATTAGCTCCGCTGCTTGTGAAAGCGCAAACAACACAGGATATGTTTGAGTTCTCCACTACATATTACCACGGAACGGCAAAAAGCGCCGCAATGGGCAACGCAATGGGCGCAGTGGGCTCCGACTTCTCTGCAATCGCCATAAATCCAGCAGGATTAGGACTTTTCAGAAAAGCCACGTTTACCCTGACACCTGAGTTTTACTCAACTTCAACATCATCCGACTACAAAGGCAACAGCAGCCAAGACAAATCTTTCAGGCTGCCTCTAAACAACGTCGGGTTGACTTGGACGCAACAGGTAAACGACGGCATGCTTAACTCCGTTAGCTTTGCATTGGGAATCAATCAGTTAAATAACTTTTCATACAATTCGTATGTAAACGGAAACAACCCCAACACATCGCTCATCGACGCTTATTTTACAGAAATGTATGCAAACAACATCACAAACGCCGCCGATTTGGAGTATTATTCGCCCAATAACATCTATTCATTATATTTAACCGATTTAATTGATTTCGGAGGAACCAACCCTCAACAATACCTGACTTTTGTTCCACAAGGAAACTTGAATCAGCAATATAGCATGGTTAAAAGAGGAAGTGCGCAAGAGTTCTCCTTCGCCTCCGGCTTTAATTTCGAAGAGAAATGGTTTTTAGGCGTGTCGTTGAATATACCGTTTTTCGATAGAGACATAAACACCGAATACAAAGAGAGAAATTTGGCGGCAGGCAGTTATTTTAAATATTGGGATCAGGAAGAATTTATCGAAACATCTGGAAGAGGTATAAATGCAAGAGTTGGCGCGATAATATATCCATCGAAATGGCTCAGATTCGGTTTCGCGTTCCATTCTCCTACATATTATAAAATCGACGAGCGTTGGCACACAACCACTTACGCCCTTTTCAGCGACGGCTCCGAGTATGACGTGTCACCAACAAGCACATACTCATACACCATAATGACGCCATATCGTTTGAATGCAAGCGCAGCCTTCATTTTCGGAAACTACGGCATGATCACCACCGATTTTGATTATATTGATTATAGCAGAATGCAAGTGTCTGGCTCGGACGACAATTACGATTTCAAGCCTTTCAACGAATATCTGAGATCGTTATACAATTCGACGGCGAACATAAGAATCGGAACTGAATGGCGTTGGCAAAGTCTCTGTTTCAGAGCCGGTTACGCATTCTATGGCAGTCCGTATGGTCTCGACAAAAAAGACTTGAGAACCAACTCATATTCACTTGGTTTCGGTTACACACATCATCGTTTCACTGTCGATGCCGCCTATGTCTTCAGTCAGCGCAAGAACAATTACAGTTTGTACTCGCAATATTCGATGTATCCGGCATATTACGGAGACAACAACGAGTTTGTCGACGATACAAACGTAAAAGAGACGACCAACATGAATCAGGTGGTCATCTCTTTCAAATTCAGATTAGACTGATATATCAGTTTTTCGCGTTGTATTGGTCGATGATGTCTTGGTCAACCAAGATACGGCCGCAATATTCGCATACGATAATCTTCTTGTGGATACGGATGTCGAGTTGGTGTTGTGGTGGAATCTTGTTGAAGCATCCGCCGCAAGCGTCACGCTCGATTTTCACGACTGCCAAACCGTTGCGGGCACCTTTTCTGATGCGTTTGTAAGCGGCGAGCAGACGATCTTCGATCAAAGCTTCGCTTTCTTTTGATTTCTTTACGAGTTCTTCCTCTTCTTTTTCAGTCTCCTCAACGATTGACTGGAGTTCATCCTGTTTCACCCTGAGATCGTTCTTGCGTTCTTCAAGTTTCTTTTCAGTTGCCTCGAGATTTGTCTTGATATCCTCAATCTTAATTGTTGCGTCTTTGATTCTCTTTTCGCAGAGCTGAATTTCAAGTGATTGATACTCAGTTTCTTTTGTCAAAGAATCATATTCACGGCTGTTACGGACGTTGTTCTGCTGTTCCTCGTATTTCTTAATCAAAGCTTGTGTTTCTTTGATCTTGATTTTGTAGTTTGTAACGTCTGTGTTGAATTTCTTCAGGTCGGCGTTATAGTTCTCGATACGTGTTTCGAGACCGGCCACTTCGTCCTCAAGATCCTGCACTGCTTCCGGCAGCTCGCCGCGCACGATGCGGATTCTGTCAATCTTAGAATCAATCTGTTGCAGTGTGTAAAGTGCAACCAACTTTCTTTCAACGGTAATTTCAATCTGTTCTTCTTCGTTGAGCTTAATTTCCTGATTATCAGCCATTTATGTTAAATTTAATATTTATACAAAATAATTTATCGAGTTAGTTTTCACGCTCGAAATTGAAACTGCAAAGTTACAAAATTTTTTAATAATAACATCAGCAATTAATTCTTTTGTAAATTGTTCTGTTTCATAATGCCCCGCGTCGACGAGAAGAAGCTGTCCGTCGGCCTCAAAAAAGTCGTGATATTTTATGTCCGCCGTAACGTAAGCATCTGCTTTACAACGTTTTACGTTGTCGAGCAAGAAAAATCCAGAGCCACCGCACACTGCCACTTTTTTAATTTTTTTGCCTAAAAAATCGGAATGACGGAGTGCATCGCAGTCGAGATTTTTTTTCACGAGAGCCAAAAAATCTTTCTCATCCATGGCATTTTCCAACTCCCCTACCATACCACCGCCAGTAACGACGCCATCATCAGTATTAATTGGCTCCAAAATTTCAAGATTTTTAAGTCCGATCTTATCTGCAAGCCATTTACTTACACCGAGATAACTATTGTCGAGGTTGGTATGCATGCAAGCGATCGCGATATCGTTTTTTATCGCTTTCATGATAGTTCTTTCGATAGTATTTTCGGGCAAAAGATGCTTCAGCGGACGGTAAATCACCGGGTGATGGCTTATCACAAGATGAAAACCTTTTTCTATCGCTTCATCGATGACGGCTTCGGTCACGTCGAGAGTCACTAAAGCCCTGTCTACCAACATATTAGCATCGCCAACAAGAAGTCCGGCATTATCCCACGACTCCTGCCATTTCAGCGGAGCGATATCAGTGATACAACCTATAATTTCACTAACTTTATTCATCTCAAAATTTTTCGCTAAATTAATAAAAATATTAATAATAGTATGTGATTTAAAAATTTTTTGTATATTTGTACGTTTATATTGGAAATTAAACCTATGAGAAGATTGTTGGCACCGTTATCATGGCTTTATGCGATTGTGCTTTTCATTCGCCACAAGCTATACGACTGGGGACTGTTGAAATCGCGCAGTTTCAGCGTTCCCACGATATGTGTGGGCAATCTTTCGCTTGGCGGAACAGGCAAGACTCCGCACACCGAATATCTCATAAGATTGTTGAAAGATATAGCAAACGTCGCTGTTTTAAGCAGAGGTTACGGCAGAAAAACCGAAGGTTTCGTGCTTGCAAACGAAGAAACGACCTACGAGCAAATCGGGGATGAGCCGCTTCAATATCATCTGAAATTCAATGACATAACCGTTGCCGTCGACGAAGACCGCTGTGACGGCGTGACGAATCTGATGCGTCTTGAGAAAAGTCCCGACGTGATAGTTCTCGACGATGCATATCAGCACAGGAAGATAAAGCCAGGATTGAACATTTTATTGACGGAATATTACAACATTTACAAAAAAGACATGCTTGTTCCGGCAGGTAAGTTGCGTGACATAAAAATGGCGGCAAAACGAGCCGACATTATCATCGTGACTAAATCGCCGAAAGTGCTGTTGCCATACGACAAGCGTGATGTAGTAGATGTCTTAAATGCGAAACCATATCAGCAAGTTTTCTTCACGTATATTGATTTTCAGAAACTTAACCCTATCAATAAAACGGCGAAAGAAACAGCTTTGCAAGACATGAAATCTGTTTATCTGTTTTGTGGCATAGCGAACCCCTACCCTCTTGAAGATTATCTTAAGAGAAAATATAACACATTGATTACCAAATATTTTGACGACCATCATTGCTTCAATGACAGCGACATCGACATGATTTTAAGCGGTTATGACAGCGTGATTGGCAAAAACAAAATCATTGTGACGACAGAAAAAGATTTAATGCGATTAACAAATTCTTCATATATCAACAGGTTTGACAACGTACCGCTTTTCACAGTTCCGATTGAGGTGCGTTTCAACGACGAGAAAGAAGAAGAAACTTTTAAAAATTTGATTTTAAATTATGTTGGAAAAAATTCTTGAGACAGTAGATTTTATCAAATCGAAGACAAATGGTTTTGAACCTGAGGTAGGTATTGTTTTAGGCTCAGGCTTGGGCGGATTAGTGAATGTTATTGACACTCAATACTCTATATCATATAAAGACATTCCGAACTTCCCCGTTTCGACGGTGCACGGGCATGAAGGCAAGTTGATTTTAGGAACCTTGAGTGGCAGAAAAGTTATTGCGATGCAGGGACGTTTCCACTATTATGAAGGTTACAGCACCAAAGAAGTGACGTTCCCGATTAGAGTGCTTAAATATCTGGGAATCAAGTTGTTAGTTCTCTCAAACGCAAGCGGTGGCATCAATCCTGATTTCAGAGTCAGCGACATCATGTTCATCACCGACCACATCAACCTATTGCCTAACCCGTTGATTGGCAAGAACGACGACAGAATAGGCACACGTTTCCCGGAGATGAGCGAAGCATATAACAAAAACGCGCTTGCATTAGCCGATAAGATTGCTCACGAGTTGAAGATTCAGGTGCAGCACGGCGTTTATGTTGGCGATACTGGTCCGTGTTACGAGACACCTGCTGAATACAACTACTATCGCGTCATCGGCGGCGACTGCGTGGGAATGTCGACGGTGCCAGAGGTTATAGTTGCACGCCACTGCGGTTTGCCAGTGTTTGCTGTGTCAGTGATCACCGACCTTGGCGGAAAAGACATCGCGGTGCAGGTTACACACGAAGAAGTCATCAACGCGGCAAACGTAGCCGAGCCTAAGATGACAGCTATCTTGAAGGAGATGTTGAAACGTTTAGACGAAATAAAACTTTGATTATCAAGCATGAAGAAAATCTATTTTGCAACGGATTTTCATCTTGGAGTCCCGACTTTGGAAGACAGCCAGAGGCGTGAGAAGATGCTTCTCGAGTTTTTAAGTTCTATAAAGGACGATTGCGAAGAGCTGTTCCTAATGGGCGACCTGTTTGACTTTTGGTATGAATATAAGACTGTAGTTCCAAGAGGACATGTAAGGCTTCTCGGCAAGCTCGCAGAGTTTATCGACAGCGGAATTCCGGTGCATCTTTTCGCAGGCAACCACGACCTTTGGACGTTCTCGTATCTTCAGGAAGAAGTTGGTATTCAGGTACATAGAGATCCTGTGGTGATGACACTCAAAGGCAAAAAATTCTTTATGGTTCATGGCGACGGGCGTGGCAAAGGCGACAACGGATACAAGTTTTTGAAGAGCGTTTTTGAAAACAGGTTTCTGCAATGGCTTTTCAGACATGTACATCCCGATTTCGGAATAAAAGTCGCATTAAAATGGTCTCATAATCATAGAGTTAAGAAGTTGAAGAAAGAATCAGAGAGCAATTTTTACGCCGATGTCGAGAACACGCGTCTTTATAAATACGCATTAGACGAGGCTCAAAAGGACCCGACTATTGATTTCTTCGTTTTCGGCCATCAGCACAAGCCGATGCAGTACAAAACCGGCGAGCATGCGATCACGACTGTTGTTGGAAACTGGATTTGGGATTATACGTATGCGGTGTTTGATGGCGAGACGATGGAGTTACGTCATTTCGACCGACCGCAGGGAGTGGAGAAATCTCCGACATTTAAAAAGACAATTTAATATTATATAATATGAATAAGATACAAAATTACATCAAAGAAAACGAACAGCGTTTTTTGGACGAGTTGTTCGGACTGATTAGAATTCCGTCGATCAGCTCGGAATCGGCTCACAAGCCTGATATGATTAAAGCTGCCGAGTACTGGAGAGACAGCATTTTGAAAGCAGGAGCCGACAAAGCCGAAGTGATGCCGACTGAAGGCAATCCGATTGTTTACGGCGAGAAAATCATCGACCCTAAGAAGCCTACAGTGTTGGTTTACGGTCACTACGACGTGATGCCGGTCGACCCGATTGAGTTGTGGCATACCGACCCGTTTGAGCCAGTCATCAAAGACGGCAAGATCTGGGCTCGCGGCGCTGACGACGATAAAGGTCAGGCTTTCATGCACGCCAAGGCATTCGAGACGATGATGCAGACCGGCACCCTCCCCTGCAACGTTAAGTTCATGCTCGAAGGCGAGGAAGAAATCGGTTCAGGCAGCCTCTCTAAGTGGATTGAGGAATACAAAGACTTGGTTAAAGCCGATGTCATTTTGGTTTCAGATACAAGTATGATTAACCACGACACGCCTTCTATCACAACAGGTTTGCGTGGTTTGGCATACTGGGAAGTCGAAGTGACCGGCCCGAATGCTGACCTCCATTCAGGATTGTTCGGTGGCGCTGTTGCCAACCCGTTGAACACCTTGTGCGAGATGGTGGCCGGCGTGATGGACAAAAACAACCACATCACCATTCCTCATTTCTATGATGACGTCGTTGAATCATCAGAAAGAGAACGCGAGATGCTGAATAAAGCTCCGTATAACGAGGAAGAATTCAAGAAATCGTTGGGTGTGAAGGCATTACGCGGCGAAAAAGGATACACCAAAATTGAAAGAGTCGGTATCCGTCCAACCTTCGACTTGTGCGGAATCTGGGGCGGTTACACTGGCGAAGGCTCAAAGACAGTGCTTCCGTCGAAAGCATACGCAAAGATTTCATGCCGTTTGGTACCTAACCAAGACCACGAGAAGATCGGCAAACTGTTTAAAGAATATTTCGAGAGCATCGCTCCTGATTATGTGACAGTTAAGGTTACAACTCTGCATGGTGGCGAGGCTTACGGCTGTCCGATTGAGCTTCCTGCATACAAAGCAGCTGAACAGGCATATTTCGACACTTACGGCAAGTTGCCTATCCCAATGAGAAGTGGCGGATCGATTCCGATTATCGCTCGTTTCGAGAAAGTGTTGGGAATCAAGTCGATTTTGATGGGCTTTGGATTAGGTGAAGATGCAATCCACTCACCGAACGAGAACTACAGACTCGATCATTTCTTCAAAGGAATTGAGACGATTGTGCAGTTCTATCAGCATTACGCTGGCAAATAATAAAAAAAGGCGGCAGTTGCCGCCTTTTTTTATTCATTGATATTCCTTACTGAAACCCCGTTTTTGAAGTTATCGAGTCCTTCTTTTAGGAACTGGACGAAGCCGTCTTTATCGAGGTTGTAGGCACGGGGCTCGTGGAGGAGCTCGCCGTTGTGACCCATGAGGCAATAATATGGCTGGGCGTTGGTGCCGAATTTAGTGATTTGGAAGTCGGCATATTTGCGTCCGATAGTTTTTTTCATCTTACCATCGCCACCTTTAACCCATTCTTCCTCAGGAAGTTTAGTCTTGTCGTCGACATACAAAGCAACGATAATGAAGTCGTCACGCAACATCTTCAAGACGCGAGGATCGCTCCAGACGTTAGCCTCCATCTCACGGCAGTTCACGCATCCGTGACCAGTAAAATCGACGTAAAGCGGCTTGTTTTGAGCCTTCGCGCAAGCCAAAGCCTGCTCATAATCGAAGTAGCCTTTCAATCCGTGAGGCAGATGGAATATATCGGCAAAACGAGGCTCAGCGCAGAGCTCAGCGGTTGGTTTGGCCTCATTTTGTTCGACTTGAACGGCAGGAACGGCTCTCACATTTTGCTGAATATATTCGATAATCTTATCAGCGTTCTCCTGATTGATACGTTTGAGATCGAAATCGAGGGTTTGTTGTGGAGGAAGATATCCAGAGAGGGCCTTCAGAGGAGCGCCCCACATGCCAGGAATCATGTAAACGACGAAGGTAAAGGTAATGATACTCAATATCAAACGGCCGACGCCAATTGACTCGACAGGGTCGTCGTTTTTAAATCTGATTTTTCCGATAAGATAGAATCCGAGCATTGCGAAGCACACGATCCAGATACCGAGGTAGACCTCGCGGTCGAGCAGATGCCAGTGGTATGTCTGGTCGGCGACGCTCAGGAACTTGAAGCCGAGCGCAACCTCGATGAAACCGAGGATTACTTTCACTGTGTTGAGCCAGCCACCGCTCTTTGGCAGATTTTTCAGCATTGACGGGAACAACGCGAAGAGTGCAAACGGCAATGCGAATGTGCAGGCGTAGCAGAACATGGTAAGAATTGGAGTCCAGAACTCGCCTGAAGTCGATTTGATGAGCACTGTTCCAACGATAGGACCTGTGCAGGCGAATGAAACGAGTACCAAAGTCAATGCCATGAAGAACACGCCGGCGAGACCTTTCTTATCAGAATTGGCATCAGATTTGTTGACCAAGCTGCTTGGGAGCACGATTTCGAACGCTCCAAAGAACGATGCCGCAAACACCATAAATACCAAGAAGAAGATGATATTCGGAATCCAGTGTGTTGACAACCAGTTAAATATATCGCCAGTGACGCTGTCGCCACCGAAAATCCATGTCACCATAATGATGATTGCGATTGGCAGAGTGTAAAGCAACACTATGAAAATGAAGTACATAATGGCTTTGAAGCGGCCTGCCGCTTTGTTTTCGCTACCATGAAGGAAGAACGACACCGTCATCGGGATCATCGGGAAGACGCAAGGTGTAAGCAATGCCGCCAAGCCCCAGAGGATAGCCTGAAGTATCATAGAAAGAAGGCTGTCACCAGACTTTTCAGCATCAGCATTTGAAACAGTTCCAGTGTTGAGGTTTATGTCAAACTCAACAACTGTCGGAGGCAGACACTGGCCGTCGTTGCAGACCATGTATTCCAGTTCGCCTTTCACTGAAACAGGTTCTTTTCCAAGAACTTTCACCTTTTGAGTAAATATCGCTTCTTTCTCGAAGAAACGCAGTTCCATATCGAAGACAGGATCTTGAAGCACGATAGCTTCGCTTTCCGTCACAACGCCAACTCTTTCATAATCAGTTGCTTCTGCAAAGTAAAAAGCTGTCGGAATCGGGCCGCCGTCAGCGATGTTTTGTGAATAAACATGCCATCCGGCTTCAATGTCAGCCTTGAAAATGACGTTGTATTCATTATTTCCGAGCGATTCGGTCGAGAAGCTCCATTGTACAGGGTCATAAATCTGAGCAACCGATGTCAACGGCATTATAAACGAAATAATTAAAGCGAAAAATAAGTTAAGCCTTTTCATAGTTAATTGATAATCAATGATTTAATTTTAATACTCGTATTTCAAATACAAGCTACAAAGGTATGAAATAAATTTTTATTCTCCAAATTTTATTTCATAAATAGTTTTGGTTTTGCCGGTGATTTTGAATCTGTCGTCGATACGATGGCCGACAATCCATACGATTTGGTCGTTGGAATCAACGAGAATCGGGGTAGTTTTCTTTTGGAAAGTTGTAAAATTGTGATCGTTAAAAAAATCCGAGACGAGCTTTGTGCCGCGCATCCCGAGAGGACGAAAACGGTCGCCCTGCTGCCAAGTGCGGGTTTTTAGAGGCAGATTAAGTTTGTCGTAATCGAGTTGGGCGATATTTGAGTTAGAAGTTAGGAGTGAGAAGTTAGGAGTTCTTTCGAAACTTTCAAATTTAAGGGTATTATTGGCATTAAAGGCATTAATGGTCTTATGGAAAATATCAATCGACTCTTTTTCGATAACTAATTGATAGTCAGAAGAATAAAATTCTTTGCCAGATTCGGAGTTGAGAGAAGAAAAAATTGATTCGCATTGGGAATAGGAGAAGCCGAAGGTTCGAATCCACTCAAAAAGAAGCTGGAGACGAAAAGGATTTCTCGACTCCGCTACGCTACGCTCGAAATGACATTTGGAGATTGAGTGCAAAACGCCGTTGACGGTTTCGATTTGAGACAATTTTTCGTGTAAAAGCTCTCTATATAATTGATTTTCAGCAGACAAATGGTTTACTGATTCCAAAATCTTTTCTCTGGCATCAGGCTTAATGCTGTCGAAAACAGGCATAAGATCATGACGAATTTTATTTCTGAAATAGACTGTATCCTGATTGGTGCTGTCCTCGCGCCATTGGATGCCATTTTCAATCGCAAATTTCTTGATTTCTTCTCGTGACGCCCAAAGTAAAGGTCTGATATACAATCCATTACACGGTTGCATCGCTTTCAAACCTTTGATGCCTGAACCACGCAGAAGGTTAATGAAAAAGGTTTCGATTTGATCATCGGCATGATGGGCTAGAGCGAGTTTATCATAGTCTGTTTTTAAAAGTTCATCAAACCATGCATAACGAAGTTCACGAGCCGCCATCTCGATGGAAAGCTTTTGATTTTCAACGATTTTCATTGTATCAAACTGCTTCACATAGAGTTTCACTCCTACCCTTTCGGCGTATTCACGAACAAATTGTTCATCGCCATCGGATTCAGCGCCACGAAGATGGAAATTGCAATGCGCGAAAGCGATGTCGTAGCCGTAACGCCTTAATAATTCCGCCAACACCATCGAGTCGACACCGCCGCTTAGGGCAACGAGAATGCGGTCACCTTTATTAATAAGGTGTTGCTCGTTGATGTATTTTGGGAATTGTTCAATCATTAGAAATACAAATAAACAAGTAAAAATCCGATGCCGAGGCCAACGGCGGTGCAGATAGCGTACCACATAAGTTTTTTCCAAGGCGACGCGTCAGGCTCGAGAACTTCCTCTATCTTTTTCTTAGGAATGATATCACCTACAAAAATTTCGTCTTTCTCAACATTTTCAATGGATTCAGGAAGTGCGGGCTCCAAAAAAACAAATTCCTGGTCTTTGATTTTATGCGCCTTGCCATGGAAATAATAGTCTACACAATAGTTATTTTCCAGCAAGATTATCACACCGGTATTGTCATCTTCAGTAGATTTTGCCACAATTTTAGCGCGACGACCGTAATTTTGCTTCAAAAGGATCTCGTTATCATCGACGGTGAGATAACCGACTACAGATTCGGTTTCCTGTGTTTCTTTAACAGCAGACGTAAGATAAATCACAAGAAGGCTCACCGCCAGGGTGCTCAAATCGTCATGTAGACCAATAACAACTTGATTATCAGCAAGTTCATAAAACCAAAAATTCACTTCAGGATTGAAAGAATGTGGATACAATTTTATCCATTCCTTCACCAGACCTTTCACTTCGTCTTTCTGTAAGCCTTTAACTTTAATATAATCCATAATTATTTGTTTTTCGGTGTGGAAGTTTTCCTTTTATGTTGAATTTTTTCTATTGAGAAGCCGAATTTACCTATCTTTTCACCTAAAGCGTAGTATTTACCATGCGAATATGTTATCAGATCAGCCTGATTAAGTTGGAAAAGTCCTGTGCTCGGGTCGAAATATTTCTCATCGCCATTTACTGCGACGACTTCCGCAAGAAACATATCATGCGTACCTAATTCCTTGATTTCCACCACTTTGCATTCTATATTCAAAGGTGATTCGGCTATCAACGGCGCCTTCACTATTTGTGCTTTCTCTGGAGTCAAGTGCATCTCCTTGAATTAGTTGTAGTCTCTTCCCGAACGCACGCCACACCAGTCTGTAGCCTTCGCGAGGTTCTCAGTAGTGAGATTTATCACAAACTCTTTTGTTCTCATTATGATATCGTGGGAATGTCGTTCTTTCCTCACCGAGACATAGCACATCGGCGGGTCGGAGCACACTGTTCCTGTCCATGCCACTGTGATGATGTTGTAGTTTTCCGGGCTGTCGCCGCACGAGACCATCACCACCGGCAAGGGATAGATCATATTTCCGGGTTTAAATGTCTTTTTCATAGTGCAAAAATAAAAAAATCCCGTCAATAATGGCGGGATTTTTTGAATTTATTGGATATTAATCAATATTCCAAGTTGTACCGCTGTTGAGGAGGTCATCGACAGTCTTGATGTTCGACTTCGCCGATTCTCTCTCGATGACGTCGGTGAGGCAGTCGTCGTAGGTCGGAGCTTCCACGTTGCGGATAACACCGATAGCGACTGGGAACGCCGGAGGCATCATGTGAGCGAGCATCATGTGGATACCTGTGTTCTCTTCTTTCTCGTCGTGAACGAGGATATCCTTTTCTGTGATGCCGTTTTCGCCGATTGTTACGACTTCGAGCTTGTTTCCATTGAGACGCAGACCTTTATTTCTCTCCTTACCGAAGATGAGAGGTTTGCCGTGTTCGCACTTCACCTGCATATCGTCGCGGACGTCTTTGCCTGTGATGTTTTCATGAACGCCGTTCGAGAAAATCATACAGTTCTGAAGCACCTCGATGACTGACATACCGTCGTGTTTCTGAGCTCTCATGCAGATATCGGTGAGTTCCTTGGTGTTGACATCAACGCCACGGGCGAAGAACTTGCCGCCAGCGCCGATGACGAGTTCACCGACATTGAATGGATCCTCGTAAGTACCTTGTGGAGAAGTCTTTGTGACTGTGCCACGGAATGTACATGGTGAGAACTGGCCTTTTGTCATACCGTAGATACGGTTGTTGAACAGAAGGAGGTTCATGTCCATGTTACGGCGGACAGCGTGGATGAAGTGGTTACCACCGATAGCTGTGCAGTCGCCGTCACCAGAGACGATCCATACTGAGAGGTTAGGATTCGCGAGCTTCACACCTGTTGCGATAGCGCAAGCGCGGCCATGGATGCTGTGGAATCCGTAGGTGTTCATATAGTGCGGGAAACGTGATGAGCAGCCGATACCTGAGACGACGCAGATGTCTTCTTTTCTCTTACCGAGCTGTGGGAACACGTCCTGCAAAACTTTCAAGATAGCGTGGTCACCGCAACCTGGGCACCATTTCACTATCTGATCGCAAACGAAATCTTCTTTAGTAAGATTAACAACCTGATTATTTAAATTTGTGTTTTCCATAGTAATCTTATTTTAAAAGGTCATTAAACTTATTTTCTAACTCTGCTGTGAGGAATGGCAGACCCTGAATCTTGTTGAATTGCTCATATTTGAAGTCAGGCATCTTCTCTCTGAGATAGTTCACGAACTGACCGTTGTTGTTCTCACAGACGACGATTTTCTTGTGGCCGCTCAACACCTTTGCTGTGTTCTTTGGCAGAGGCATGATGTGGCGGAAGTGTGCGTGAGCGACTGACTTGCCTTCTTCGAGCATCTTCTCGATGACTGAGAGGACAACGCCATATGTGCCGCCCCAGCTCACCACGAGGAGGTCAGCATTCGGGTCACCGACGATTTCCTGTTCAGGGATGAAGTTGGCGACGCGCTGTACTTTCTCTTCACGAAGCTCTGTCATGAGCTGGTGGTTCTTCGGGTCGAGTGAGAGGTTACCGCTGCCGTTGGCTTTCTCAAGACCGCTGATACGGTGACGGAGACCTTCTGTTCCCGGGAGTGCCCACTGACGGCTGAGTTTTGCCTCGTCGCGTTTGTATGGTTGATATTCAGGATCGTTTGCCTTTGCGATTGGCGGGACGATAGCCGGAAGGTCAGCGACTCTTGGAATGCGAAGGATTTCAGAACCGTTGCCGAGAGCACCTTCGGTGAGGAGGATGACAGGTGTCATGTGTTCCATAGCGAGCTTAGCGGCTTCGTATGCTGAATAGAAGCAGTCGGCTGAGCTGCGAGCTGCCAAGACGATAAGAGGAGCATCACCGTTACGGCCGTAGAGAGCCTGCATGAGGTCGCTCTGCTCTGACTTGGTTGGGAGACCTGTTGAAGGGCCACCACGCTGTACGTCGACGACGACGAGTGGAAGTTCTGTCATGACTGCGAGGCCGAGGGCTTCTGACTTCAGTGAGAGACCTGGACCTGATGTTGTGGTCACTGCCAAGCAGCCAGCAAATGAAGCGCCGAGTGATGAGCAGATACCTGCGATCTCGTCTTCAGCCTGGAAAGCCTTAACCTTTAAGTTTTTATATTTCACCAACTCTGCAAGGATATCTGTAGCAGGAGTGATAGGATATGATCCGCAGAAAATCTGACGGCCTGAACGCTCTGCTGCTGCCATCAAGCCCCATGCTGTAGCGACGTTACCAGTGATGTCACGGTATTTGCCTTTAGCGAGGTTAGCCGGTTCGATACGATATGTGTTGGCGAAAATTTCCATAGTGTCAGCGTAGCTGTAACCTGCTGCAACGACAGTCTGGTTAGCTTTGATGACGTCTGGTTTGTTCTTGAATTTATTGTTGAAATATGCGTTCAACATGGTGATGTCACGGTTGAAGAGATACATCACGATGCCGAGAGCGAACATATTCTTCGACTTGAGCATTGCCTTGCGGTCCCAACCGAAGTCTTTCAAAGCCTCGAGTGTCATTGAGGTGATAGGGGCTTTGACGACTTTGTACTGGCTGAGGGTGTCATCCTGTGTCGGGTCGGTGGTGTAGCCGGCTTTCTCGAGAGCCTTGTCGTTCATCGAGTCGACGTCGAAGATGATTGTTGTGCCAGGTTTGAGCCAGCGCATGTTAGCTTTTATTGAAGCTGGGTTCATTGCGACGAGCACATCGCAGAGGTCACCTGTGGTATGAACCGGTTTATGTCCGAAATGGACTTGGAATCCAGAGACGCCAGACACTGTACCTTGTGGTGGACGAATCTCTCCAGGATAGTCTGGGAAGGTGGCAAAATCGTTACCTGCCAGAGCTGTTGAGTCGGAAAACAGGTTTCCTGTCAGCTGCATACCGTCGCCAGAGTCACCCGCAAAACGAATGACAACGTGTTCAAGTTCTACAACTTTTGATCTGTTAGCCATAAGAAAATTGAATTTAATTTATTGTATTTTAATTACTTAGATAATTTATTCGTCTTTATTTGAGGTTGCTCAAATTTTTCTGCAAAGGTAAGCATATATTTTTATATAAAAAAATAATTATGTAAAATTTTTGTCAAAAAAAATATTTTTCAAAAAACGTGTTATGTATTGGAAAAACGCATATCTTTGCAGAACATTTTTAAACAAAAAAAATATGGCATACAAAATTTTAGACAGCTGTGTAGCTTGCGGTACTTGCATCGACGAGTGCCCAGTCGGCGCTATTTCAGAAGGTAGCATCTATTCAATCAATGCAGACAACTGCGTTTCATGCGGAACATGCGCAAGCGTGTGCCCAAACGAGGCTATCGTAGAAGACTAAGAAATAAACACAGTGCACTGGAAAAAATTTCGGGCGGCCGCAGGCCACCCGAAATTTTTTATTTTTTGAAATAATTGGAAATCTTCAGATTTATTTCCTTTAGCCGCTCTTCGTTGAGTTTCACCACTTCCCTATCGTATGTCATAAGGCCGTTGAGTTCAACCTCGCAATCGGTGGTTTGAGTGTAAACCGCCGCCGAGAAGCCGCGTGGAATCAGGTTCAGCAATTTGTTGGCATATTCGACGTAGGTGTCGGTAACTTTTTCCTCAGTGTCGTATTCCACATAGCCCCAACCCTTTGCCGGAACCCAGGTGTGTCCTTCGATTTTTCGGCCGATTCCGCCGTATTCGCCGAGTACGTTAGCGCGAGAAGCGTCGTAGAAATACATGTCAGGATCAGGATAGTTGTGAATGTCGAGGATATCGCCTACAGGATAGTGGTTGCCGCCAGATGCAGGGCTCACTAAGCGTGACGGGTCGTAACTCTTCGTCCACTCAACGATTTCAGGGGTTTTGAATTGTCCCCACGACTCATTGAACGGAACCCAAACGGCTATCGAAGGCACAGAGTAGAGATAATCGATGATTTCTTTCCATTCTTTCTTGTAAATAGCTTCCGACTCAGGTGTTCTGCGACTCAGCGAGCCATCAAAGTAACGATCTGTCACCCAGCCCGGACCGCGACCGCCAGACGGCATATCCTGCCAAACGATGACTCCCAAGCGGTCGCAATGGTAGTACCATCTTGCAGGCTCCACTTTCACATGTTTTCTAATCATGTTAAAGCCGAAATCCTTGGTTTTCTGGACATCGTAAGCGAGTGCCTCGTCGCACGGAGCGGTGTAGAGACCGTCACACCACCAGCCCTGATCAAGCGGACCGAACATAAAAATCGGCTCGTTGTTAAGCATCAGACGCACAATGCCGTTCTCGTCCTTTGCAGTGCTGTATTTGCGCATAGCAAAGTAACTGACAACCCTGTCGACTACTTTATCAGCTTGATACAAAACGACTTCAATATTGTATAAATACGGATCATCAGGCGACCACAGCTTAGCATCAGCTGGCATTGGCACTTCGACTGCTTCACCATTTATCGATACTGCCGTTGCTCCTGCACACGGATTATGTCCATCAGCATACGCATCATCGCCGCTTTCAGAAACTGTAACTTTAACTTTTTTCGACAAATTGCTCACAATAGTAGGTATAACCATCACCTTGTGATTGTCAATATCCGGTATAATCTTCAAATCGGCAATATAATTCTCATAAACCGGCTCAAGCCATACCGTTTGCCAAATTCCTGTGACTGGAGTATACCAGATTCCGTGAGGTTTCACATGCTGTTTTCCACAAGGCTGCTCGCCTTGGTCAGTCGGATCCCAAACACGGACTTTCAAAACGTTTCCTTTCTTTTTCAAAGCTTGAGTGATATCCATACTAAAAGGGGTGTAACCACCAGTATGGGAACCGACTTTTATGTCATTTACCCATACATCGCACTTCCAATCGACAGCGCCGAAATGCAACAAAATGCGCTTGCCTTTCCACGAAGACGGTACTTCAAATTCACGCTGATACCAGAGTTCATTATCTTCTCCGACATATTTCTGCACTCCCGACAATGATGATTCTATGCAAAACGGCACTAAAATCTTGCCGTCAAACTTGCCAATGACATTATTTCCTTTAGGGCGTATCGCATAATCCCATAAACCGTTGAGGTTCATCCAATCGGGGCGCGTCATCTGCGGACGCGGATATTCTTGCCAAACATTTTCCGGTGTAATTTCAGCAGCCCATCTCGTTTTCAAACTGTCGCCTGCAGGCGAATATTGTGCAAACACCACCAACTGACTGAAAATCAGGCATAAAATAGCAAATAAAGTCTTTTTCATATCTTAATGTTTATATCTCCAACCTATTCCGAAATAAACAGTCCTTATTTTGTCACTTTCTATATAAATTGCCTTGTAATCACGCACAAAAGCCGACAAATACTGACGTCGTGTCAAACGATACTCCACATCGCCTTCAAACATCAGCTCCTCAAGCTGGAGAGTCCTATCCCTGTCGAAAAAAGAATAAGTCTCGCCCGACAAAGTGTATTTAAATCTGCTAAAACTGTGATGATATGACACCGAAAGACGATTTCTCCAATAATAATGAGCTTCGTAATTGTAATATCCCGTGTTTTCATCATTATACATCGTGATAAAACGCGTTCTGTAACCCAACTCAAAATTTTTCAAATCATATTTATACGAAACATTAATAAAATAGCGGTACCTGTTTCTATAGATGAATTTTTCGGTATACCTATTAATATAATCAAACCCGACGCCAATCTTAAGACCCCAGCGCACAAACCTGTAATCTATACCCAATGTGGTCTTTGAACGCGAATATTTTGAGACATTATCCTCAAAACGAAGATCTTCCTTTACGGTGATATCAATTTTATCGTTTCTCAGCGGAAGGCCAAGATATTTTTCTATGCCAATCTGGTATTCAGCCTGAAGAATCGCGCCATAATCGGTATAAAAATCCTGTGCATCAGCCGACATCTTCAACAGCGTCAGCAGCACAAGAGCGAGAATTCTCACGCCCCAAAGATGAAACCGCTTCAATATCTCAGACCTCACAGCCATCGTTAGAAATCTTTCAATTTTGTGATATCATTGATTGTGTTTGTTGTCTTTGAAAAAGGCTTGTAAGTTACCTTTACAAACGCCACGTCACGCAAGAAATCGATGTGTCCGACCTCGACATTGACGATATCGAGTCCCGTTCTCTCCTTCAAATCAGCGAGAAGCTCAGCCTCACGACCGTGTTTAGCGTTTTCTATTTTGTCGTAAAGAACAATTTTCGTCTCCGTACGTCTCGAAGTGATGATATTACTTTCAAACAGCCATACCGAGATCATAAACAACAGGTTGGTGACAATAAGCTCGAGATAACTCACCGTCAGCGCCAATCCGTTGATGATAGAGATTCCGATGATGATGAAAAGATATGTCATCTCCCTGACTTTTAGCGTCTCCGTTCGATATCGGATCATTCCGAATATGGCAAAAAGTCCTAAAGCGAAACTTATCGCCATCTTCATATTGTCCATCTGGATGATGAGCAGGAAAATCGTCACCGCGAACAGCATGAACGTGAAATAATAGTCATTTCTGCGGCTTTTCGGGTAATAGAAGCATCTCACGATGATCCAACAGACCAAGAAATGAAACACAAAACGCACGAGGAGAGTCCAAAGACTTGTCATGTCATAAAGCGGCACTCCAAGAAATCCCGACTCAAAGGCGTCTCCACCGAATTCGCGGGCTATATCCGGATCAAAGTTCTGTTGCGACAGTTGAAGTAAAAACATATTCTCTAAGTTTTTTAAGTTTTTCCAATTTTATAATTTTCTTTTTAAAACGATTTTGTTTCAGATCTTTATCAGTCAAAGCCCTGCCGATACAATATTTACTGATACTCAACGGCTTGACTCTCAACTCAAATAGCGTTTTCTGAAAGATCGACTCACAGCGTCCGTCGCGTTTAAGCTCCATAATTATCAGAGGCGCAATGCCAGTTTCGTTTCCATTTTCGAAATTATGAAACCTCACGTTAAAATCGACGGTTATTCTCTCCGTTTTGCCTTTGTTGACGACAGTCACACGCTCAAACGATGTCGAAAGTTTCTTGACAAAGCCGTCGAAGTCATAATCAGGCAGTTGTTTCTCGACAAACTCACGTACCTCAGGATCAGACTTAAAATCAGCAAATACGTTGGCTCCCACCTCGATACGTTTCTTTTTCGTGCGCCCGTGGTTGTTCTTGTGCTTGACCTCACAAAAATAATTGCCTGTGTCAACATAATTTCTGATTCGCAGTTTGTCGCGTTTCAACTTCTTATCCTGATGGATGATGTACATGTGGTTGTCGACGGTGTCGTAATAAACGCTATCGTATGCGGCTACCCGTTTTCCGTCGATTTCCTGAACGTAATAGTCGTCTTTGATAAGCGAAAACAACTTCGCGACCGTCAAATCATCAGCGACATATTTAGTGTCAATACGATTCATCAGCTTCACCGCGCTCATCTCGTCGAGGCTGATTGGTGTCATTTCACGCAATATGTCATTGACATTCAACATCATCTGAAGATTAACTCGAATTCTTTTGTCGACTCTAATTTTCCGTTCGGATAATAGTTATACTGTCGTTTCTTCGTACCATCCTCATTATATTCAAACTTCCTGATTCTCACCACCTTATCACGGTCGTTGTATTCAATTTCACGAAGCACTTTTGAGGCTGGGTCGAGAGGGTCAACGTATTCGCTAACCACACGCGACTTCTGACCGTAAGTGGCATATTCTATCTCCTCTATTTTCCTTCCGAGTGAGTCGTACGTAGTTACATGGTCAAGAAACGCCTGTTTTGAGCCCGACATAGTATTCCATTCCTTGACAGTCAAGCCTTTACGTTTCTGACGTTTTATCAAAGTCTCTGGTGTCACCTGCTGTGAGAACGCCGGAATTATCAGAGATATTAAAAACGAAAATATCAATAATTTTTTCATATTTCCAATTCAATTTATTGATTATCAAACCTTTATTCTAATAGAAAAAGTTGTATCAGGTTCCATCTGAATTATTTGTCCAGCCTCTTCCACAGTCACAGTTTTCACGACAGGATAAAGTATCTCATCTTCATCTTCTGTAAACGTAAACACCTCATACTCACCAGGTTGCAATTTCTGGAAAGCAAACACACCATCAAGGCCGACACGGACATCGTCAAAATGATAGTCATCACCAAAGTTTCTGATATATACACGATGTTCGTACGCCCATCCAGCGCCTACAGTTCCACCGTTTTTATTGATATAAGTGGCGTAGACTTTACCTTTCACAATCGAAGTTCCATAAGCCTTTCCTGAGTGTATATAAAGTGTAGGCACATGACCTGTTCCGCCGTCACCTATTGACACAGAAGCTGTTACAGGAATTTTATTTCCGTCAGGCAATGTCGAATACGCGAACACGGTATAGTTGCCCGATGTCAGGTATTTAAACTTATAGAAGCCTTTGTCGTCGGTTTCAACATCGTCGCCATAAAAATCGGAATTTCCATAAACAATGAAAACGTCTGTTTTCACAGCGTCGACGGTATCAGCCGGAAGCGTATAGTTATCGTCAGGATGATTTATAAGTTTAACATAACCCTGAACCGTTCCTGTTCCACCTTTGCCTTCTTTCCTATTGCATGAAGCCAAGACAAGCAGACACATGCAAAAAAACAATATTATTTTTCGCATAAAAAATTTATTAATGGTTAATATTTTTTATGCTTCCAGATTGTTTTTCATCTGAAGCATAACTTTCACGAATTTATCAAGATCCGGGTCATCGATACCTTTCACGGCGTCGTTCATAAATTTTATGGCGATTTCTGTGGCCGTAAGTTTTAAATTATGACCGTCTTTTGTAAGTTCTATTTTGTTGATTCTACGGTCGTTTTTGTCGACAACTCGATTCACAAGGTTCTTTTTCTCAAGCGAATCGATGATTTTCGTAACCGAATTCTTATCTTTTTGTATGATATCAGCGATTTTTTGTTGTGACAACGACTCTTGCTCTTCCCATAAGATATCCATCACCAGATATTGCTCCGGCGTAATATTTATACCGTTTTCCTGCAATTTGTCGAAAAACACCTTCTTAATTCTGGAATTAAGAATATTCACATAGACAGCTATTTCCTTAATGAGCATCATAAGGCATAAGTTTTTATTTCTTTTTTATAGGACTTTCAGGTTCTTTAGCCATCATTCTATACTCCACCCATTCCACAAATCTCGGCCACACAAAGTCAAAAAATTTCGTCAATTTACCTAACGAGGTTAGAATCATTTCTTTTTTACGGAATCTCAATCCATAAGCCATTTTTCTCGCCACTTCTTCGGCCGACATCATTTTGTTTTCGTCGCGAGGTGTCTTTCCTTGCTGCGAGCCATCGGCGAGCAGCGCTACATTTCGGATGTTTGACGAAGTAAATCCAGGAGCGAACACCATCACATGAAGGTTGTCGTAACGATGTTCAACCCGCAAAGTGTTAAGGAATCCTCTGATTGCGAATTTTGAAGCCGAATAGCCTGTTCTGCCTGGCAATCCAATATATCCTGCCGTTGATATGACGCCGACGATGCTGCCTTCCGACTTAAGAAGATACGGAAGCGCATATTTCGTACAGTAAACGGTTCCCCAGAAGTTAGTGTCCATCAGCTTTCTTATGACATCAAGGTCGAGATCCTTTAACATCGCGCGCATGGAGATACCGGCATTGTTGACAAGAATGTCGATGCGTCCGAACTTGTCGACAGTCTGTTGAATCAGATTCTCGCAGTCTTTTTCAACCGAGACATCAACCTTAACACACAGTATGTTATCGGGGTTAGGCATCTCGTTTCTCAACTCGTTTAATTTTTCGAGCGAGCGTGACGCCATCACCACTTTAGATTCCATCGAGGCAAATAATCTGGCTGTAGCCAGCCCTATTCCAGAACTGGCTCCAGTCACAATTATCACCTTATCCTTGAAATACTTATATTTCATTTTATAAAATCGCCATCTGAGGCATCTCCGGATTATCGTATTTGCCTGCAGCGAGTTTTTCCTTGATTTCTTTAAATGCGTTTAATGTGTATTGAACATCTTCGAGTGAGTGTGCCGCTGTCGGAATGATTCTGAAGATAATCATGCCTCTCGGGATGACAGGATATGTCACAATTGAGCAGAAAATCTTGTAGTTTGTACGCAAGTCGCGTGCGATCCAAGCCGCCTGGACTTCATTACCCGGCAGGAAGATAGGTGTAACGCAAGCCTCTGCCGGTCCGATATTGAAGCCGAGTTCACGGAAGCCGTTCTGCAAGGTACGTGTCACTGTCCAGAGTTTCTTGCGAAGCTCGTCTCCTTCTGCGCTGCGGATGATTTCGAGACGTTTCAAGCAGCCTTCGACGATAGGCATCGGCAATGACTTGGCATACATCTGCGAACGCATGTTGTATCTCAAGTAGTCGATGACATATTTAGGACCTGCCACGAAGCCGCCGATGATAGCCATTGACTTGGCATATGCGCCGATGTAGAGGTCGATCTCGTCCATCACGCCGAAATGTTCTGAGGTACCGCGGCCTGTAGGACCCATGCATCCGAAGCCGTGAGCGTCGTCGATGAGGATGCGGAACTGATATTTCTTCTTGAGAGCCACAATCTGGTCGAGGATACCGAGAGCGCCAGTCATACCGAACACACCTTCTGTGATGACAAGGATACCGCCGCCGGTCTTCTTCACCACTTCGGTAGCTTTCTGAAGCATTCTCTCGCAGCTTACGATGTCGTTGTGTTTGAAGTGGAACGACTGTCCCATGTGCAAACGTTTACCATCGATAAGGCAGGCGTGAGCTTCAGCGTCGAACACTATGACGTCGTTACGTGTGCAGAGCGCATCGATTGTTGAAACGATTCCCTGATATCCGAAGTTGAATTCATAAGCGTCCTCTTTATGCTCAAAGTCAGCGAGTTCGCGTTCCAGACGTTCGTGCAGACGAGTGTTACCACTCATCATACGAGCACCCATCGGATAAGCGAGGCCCCAACGTGCGGCAGCTTCCGCGTCGACTTTTCTCACCTCAGGATGGTTAGCGAGGCCGAGGTAATTGTTAAGACTCCAACATAAAACATCAATGCCGTTGAAACGCATGTGAGGTCCGAGTTCACCTTCCAGACGAGGGAATGCGAAATATCCGTGAATGCGGTCCATATACTGTCCGATCGGGCCACCAGAATCGTGAGCTATTCTTTCAAAAATTTCCATTTTTTTAAATTTAGTTTTAACCTCGCAAAGATAGTAAAAATATTTACAGTAAACACTTATTTCTATTTTTTTATTTTTACAAATTTATTTTGGTTATAATTGACATTTTTTTGTATTTTTGTAGGTTATTTTGTAAAATGATCGACCTTAGAAATAAAAATGCTCTCGTCACAGGCGCCAGCTCCGGAATCGGGGCTGCGATAGCACGTCGCCTTGCCAAGGAGAAATGCCATCTTTTCCTTACGGGGCTTGGCGAGAAGCAGCTTCTTGAAACTAAGGAAACCTGCGAGAAAGAAGGTGTCAAGGTGTTTTACAAAGAATGCAACTTCGCTGAGTTTGAATCGATTGACGAGCTCGTGAAAGAGATAAAATCCGTTGGATTCTACATTGATTTATATATTTTGAACGCAGGCATCTCGCAACGCGACCGCGGTCTTGAAACAGACTTTGCCATCGACCAGAAGATCATGCAGGTCAACTATTGGAGCAGCGTATATCTTGTAAAACAGTTTAAAGACGAGATTTTAGCGAAGGAACACGTAAACTTCTCCGTAACAACTTCATTAGCAGGACTTTTCGGTTTCCCGCTGAGGACGTCATATTGCGCCTCGAAGCATGCATTGTTCGGTTATTTTGAGTCATTAGACCTTGAATATCCGAACATTCACGTCACATTTTTGATTCCTGGGCGCATCAACACACCTATCAGCAAGAGCGCATTGATGGGCAACGGCGACAAATATGAGAAGATGGATCCGGGGCAGGCAAAAGGTCTCGACGTCGACAAAGCGGCTGCACGCGCGGTGAAGGCGATAAAAAAAGAGAAACACCGCAAGCTCATCGGAAAAGGCGAACTGCTCATGGCTTATATTAATAGGTATATACCTTGGCTTTATTATAAAATTGCAAACAAAATATCTCCAACATAATGAAGAAAGAAAAAGAGAAAGTTATCTGTGGAATACAGCAGGTAGGAATTGGGGTTGAAGACCTCATGACATCATGGAAATGGTATAACCGTCACCTCAACATCGAGATTAAAGTCGTTGATGATGAAGGAGTTGCCGAACTCATGCTTCCTTATACCGGTGGCAAGCCTCAGCCTCGTCACGCCATTCTTGCCATCTCACAACGTGGTGGCGGCGGTTTGGAGATTTGGCAGCCAAAAGGTCGTAAAGTGGTATTCCCTAAAGAGCCTCTGCGTCTCGGCGATTACGGCATCAACATCTGCAAGATAAAGGCCAGAGACATCAATGAAGCATATAACTACTTTACCGACAACGAGATAGCTATTCTCAGCGACATCAGCGTATCGCCTTTCGGTGTCGAGCATTTCTACATCAAAGACCCGTGGAACAACATTTTCGAGATTGAAAAGGACGACTATTGCTTCATAAACGCCAACAGAGTCACTGGCGGTTCCAATGGCGTTGTGATTGGTGTTTCAAATATGGAAAAATCTATCGAGTTTTACAGCAAACTCCTTGATTATGATATAGTTGCATTCGACAAGACCGATGTCTTCGACGACCTTGGCGACATCCCTGGCGGTAAATGCAAGATACGTCGTGTAGAGCTCAAACGCTCGAAACCAGTGTGTGGCCCGCTCAGCGACCTGATGGGCAATTCGCATCTTGAATTAGTGCAAAACCTTGAGATTGAAGCACATAAGACTCTCGAAGGAAGATGGTGGGGCGATCCTGGCTTCATCCATCTCTGCTTCGACATCCGCAACATGGATAAAGTTCGTGAAGCTGCCAAGGCTCTCGGTCACGACTTCGTGTGCGACAGCGGCGACAACTTCGACATGGGCGACGCCAACGGTCATTTCACCTACGTAGAAGACCCTGACGGAACGCTCATCGAGTTCGTTGAGACATTTAAGATTCCGATCATCAAGAAGTTAGGAATCTCTATAAAGCTTAAGAAAAGAAACGACTACAAGCCGTTGCCGAAGTTTATGACGAAACTCTTGAGGTTTATGAAAACTGAAGTTGACTAAAAATAATAAGACAAAAAAAGGAGTTCCCGAATCGAGAACTCCTTTTTTTTCTTATAATCGATTACAAGCCAAGTTTAGCTTTAACATCAGCGGTGATGTCGATAGCGTTGTCGCCAATTGAAAGAATGACGGTTTTCTCGAAGACGTAAGCCAAACCTTTTGCCTTCAACACATCGTCGATAGCGGCCTTGATTTTGTCAAGCATAGGCTTTGAAAGTTCTTCCTGCTTTGCTGCGAGGTCGTTTTCTGCGTTAGCCTGAAATTCCTGAATTCTTCCAGCTAAATCAGTGATTTCCTTTTCTTTCGACTGACGAAGGATGTTGGTCATTGTAGCCTGGTTAGCTTCATATTCTCTCATCTTTGTCTGATATTCAGTAGCCATTGCCTGCAACTCTGCCTGAAGCTCGCTGTAGTAAGCCTGTAAATCCTGCTGGATTTTTGCGCTCTCCGGCATAATATCAATGATTGCCTGTGAGTCGACATAACCGATTTTCTGTGCCTGTGCGTTAGCTCCAAAACCAATACCGAGTGCTAACACCAATAAAACCAATACTTTAGTTAATTTCTTCATTTTTATTTAAGTTTAATTATTATCTAAATTTTTGCAAAAATACTAATTTTTTAATATCTGTCGAAAATTTTTGCAATGTTTATTTCTTTACCTCTGAAGATTTATTGTCGTTAGAAGGTTTGCTTGTAGAGCCGCCACCTGTAGAGCCAGAGCGTTTTCTATCCTGACGGCGCACTGTCTGCATCACGTTTCCGATTTCGTCGAGAACATCATCGCTGATATCGAGTTTGTCGTTGCAATACAAAATAGCGGCACCAGATGCCTTGTCGAAAACAAAAGAATAGTTCTTCACCATAGCCAATTGACTTATAGCGTTATACACCTTCTCCTGAATTGGTTGAATAAGTTCTACGCGCTTTGAGAACAACTCCCCTTCCGGGCCGTAATATTGCATCTGAAGCTGAGCAAACTCCTCTTCTTTCGCTGTTATCGCATCCTCTTTTTTCTTTTTCTGATTATCAGACAGAAGCACTGATTCGGTCTGATAGTCGCGTCTCATCTGATCAATTTTGTTGCGTAATGCTTTGAGTTCTTTCTCCCATTTTATCGACATCTGGTTGATTTCCTCTTGGGCGTCGCCGTATTCAGGAATGTTTTGCAAGATATAGTCTGTGTCGACATACGCAAATTTCTGGCCCACCACTTGAGCTTTCACTGAAGATATTCCCAACATCATGAAAAATGCCAGAAATAGTAATGTTTTTGTTGTTTTCATATCTTATATACTTAATTTCAAATTTGTCATTTTTAATCTATTGAACCGCCTATTGAGAAGTGGAACTGACCGCCTGAAGCGTCTGGCGCTCCCTTCACCTCATCATAGCCATAGCCCCAGTCGAGACCAAGCATACCGAACATCGGCAGATAGATTCTCAAGCCAAGACCAGCTGAACGATACAATGAGAACGGGTTAAACTTCTCGAATCCGAGCCAACAGTTACCGGCCTCCACGAAGGTAAGTGCATAAATTGTTGCTTGCGGATTGAGTGTCAGAGGATAACGCAACTCCATTGTATATTTCGCGAAGATATTACCACCTTCGTTGGTATTCGATGTGTAGCCAGGAGTCAACGAGGTGTTGGCATAACCTCTCATACCGATAAGCTCACGTCCATCAAAGTTATATGAGCCGGAGAGACCGTCGCCGCCGAGACAGAAACGCTGGAACGGTGTGATTCCGATGGCAGGATTGTAATAACCGAGATAACCGAAACGCGCTCTTGTCATAATAACGAGCTTGTCGTAGATCTCGGTGTAAACCGCCGCTTTAAACTTCCATTTATGGAACTCAACCCAGTGGTACATCTCATCTTCTCTCTCATCTTGATCAGGATATTTCTTTTCATAATCGACAGGATTAAGCACAGAATAAGGTAGTGTAAGCTCAAGAGAAAGAAGGAATTCCGAGCCATAAACAGGATAAATCGGGTGGCTTGTTGAGTTACGTCCGAATGTGATATTATATCCGATAAGGTTGAAGTCGCCATTACCTGTACCAAAGCTGAAGATATTCTTATAGTTTTTAAGTGTATAACGGATGATATTGACACCGTTGTACAATGTGAAATAGTCATCAGGCCACTTCAGACGTGTTCCGATACCGACGGAGATACCTGTTTGCTTGAAATAACCGGTCACAGAAGTATAGGTGTTCCTATATGACGAATGGTAGAGTGAGACTGTCAGCGAGTTCGGTTTCTTACCGCCGAGCCAAGGCTCTGTGAACGTCACGCCGTAATTAATATATGTGTCGCCGTAGGTCTGGATTCTAAACGACAGTTTCTGGCCGTCGCCTGACGGAATCGGGCGCCATTCATCTTTCTTAAAGAAGTTTCTCAACGATACATTGTTGAGTGTCAAGCCTAAAGAGAGCATCAGTCGGTCGTATCCGTAACCGGCAGAGAGCTCAATCTGGTCATTTGGCGTTTCTTCGACAACGTAATTGATATCGACTGTTCCGTCAGCTGGATCCGGTTTGATATCCGGCATCAGCTTCTGCGCGTCGAAATATTGCAAAGCCGAGAGCTCGCGTATTGTTCTGATAACATCGCTACGACTGTAAAGCTGTCCTGGGCGTGTGTACATCTCACGAATGATGACACGGTCGTTAGTTTTGGTGTTACCTTGCACTGTCACATGTTTGATTGTAGCTTGTTCGCCTTCAAACATTCTCAATTCGAGGTCGATGGTATCGTTTTCAACCCTTATCTCAACAGGGTCGACGCGGAAGAAGAGATAACCGTCGTCCATATACAACGACGAGACGTCGTAGCCGCCTTCGGTATAAGTCAGGTTCTTGTCGAGAAGTTCCTGATTATAGACATCGCCTTTTCTGATGCCGAGCACCTTGTTAAGTGTGGCGGTGTCGTATTTGGTGTTGCCCACCCACGTGATGTTACCGAAATAGTATTTATGGCCTTCGTAGATATCGAGAGAGATGCCTATATTCCTGTCATCCATCACGAACACCGAATCGCTTACGATTTTAGCGTCACGATAACCTTTTTCGTTGTATTTCTTTATAATCAGCTTCTTATCCTCTTCGTAATCGTCTTCATTGAAACGCGACGACTTGAATATTCTCGGACGCACATTTTCTGAGAAATACCAAACCATTTCATCCTCGGCTTCCAACGGTTTGAGTCGCACGAGATCCCATACAGTGTTTACGATAGATGCTCCGAGAGGGCGAAGCGGGTCGAACTTACCTCTTCGTTTCGTTTCTTTCATAGCCGAGCGCACCTGTCCATCGGTAAACACCTCGTTGTCGTTGACATAAATATCGCCGATGCGCACCTTACGTTTTCTATTCACGTTGATGATAAGTGTGACATAATTTTCCAATGTCGTGTCAGCGACTGGGGTTATTTTAACATTAGCGTTCAGGTAGCCTTTGTTGGCAAAATAATCTTTTATGATGCCAGTTGTTTTGGTGTATGTGTGCTCCGTCGCGACATCGCCGCGCGAGAGGTTAATCTTCTTTCTAAGGTCTTCCGCCTCCGATTTTTTCACGCCTTTAAACGAAAATTTGCTTATCCTCGGGCGTTCTCTCATGTCGATATTAAGGAAAACTTTTCCTCCGACTTTTTGAGTCTGGGTTATCTGGATATCTTCGAAAAGGCCTTGTTCCCACAGATTTTTGATGGCTTTGGTGATTTTATCTCCCGGAATCTTTACTGTCATTCCGACATGAAGTCCCGACAGCATGATGACAACGGCAGGATCGACAAACTGCACGCCTGTCACTGTAATACCGCCTATTTCATATTCGCGAGGCAAAGAATAATCTACATCCGAGATATCGTTTCCAACTTGAACCTGTGCGTTTGCGACGAAGCCTGTCATGAGGAACATCCAACACAACACAGCTACTGCAAATATTTTAAACCTTTTCAAAAAAGTCATTTTTCCACTCTACTTTTTAATTTGTTCACTTGTCTTACCGAACCTGCGTTCACGGTTCTGATAATCGATAATAGCCTCATACAAATCTTCTTTTGAGAAATCAGGCCAGTATTTCTCGGTAAAATACAGCTCGGAATAAGCTATTTGCCACAGCAGATAGTTACTTATTCTCTCCTCCCCGCTTGTGCGGATAAGCAAGTCAGGATCAGGCATGCCGGCCGTTGCCAAATGCTTGTCAATCAAAGCCTCATCAACTTGTTCAGGCTTAACAACGCCTTCCTGCACCTTCGCCGCTATTTCTCTCATGGCTTTTGTCAGCTCCCAACGTCCTGAGTAGCTGAGACACAATGTCAAAGTCATCCGGTCGTTGTTCTTTGTGTTGTCGATAGCAGACATCAAAGAATTATACTGAGTTTTCGGCAGACGGCTCAAATCGCCTATCGCATTAAGACGGATATTATTGTTATTCAACGTCTTAAGCTCACTTTTCAAAGCATTTGCAAGTAGCGTCATCAAAGCATCGACTTCAAATGACGAGCGGTTCCAGTTTTCGGTGGAGAAAGCGTACAAGGTAAGATATTTCACGCCAAGTTCAGCGCAGGCTTCACAAGAGCTTCTAACGGCGTCAACTCCGTGCTGATGACCAAAAACACGTAACTTGCCCTTCTCCTTGGCCCAACGTCCGTTACCATCCATAATGATAGCGATATGCTGAGGCAGGCGTTCCATTATTATCTTATCTTTCAAGCTCTCCATCTATCAATAATTTTTATATATGTTTTTATTCGCTCCACCGTGACAATCATTGCCGCCGGGCAAAACGAACTTATAAACCACAGAAACGTTCAGATAGCCGAACCAGTCGTTATCCGATTTATTACCACGTTGGATATATTCTTTGTCATTTACGCCATTCTCATCTGCTGCAAATCCTGTGGGGTCACTATATTGTACATAATCATCTCCCGGGTTATACTTGGGATAATAAGCATGGCAATCGTCGATCCAGTCGGTGAAGGTATAATCCCAACGCCATTCGAAAGCCACGCCCAGTTTTGATCCGAGGCTGTATTTCACGCCGACGCCAAACGGTATTGAAATAGCGAACTTGCTATATTTGTCCTCACCTCTGGCAGGCATGGTGCCTTCATAATCGACATCGGTGTACATATTGCACAACTCTGTACCATCTTCGGCCTTCGGGTTGAAATAAAATGCCGAGATACCTCCGAAAAGATACGGTGACAAATCGTTTCGTTTGCTTCCTGTGAAATAATCCCAAAAGTTAAACTCCGCTATGGCTGCGATGTCATGAATGTTTGTTTTAAATGACAAGCCACGTTCCGGGCGATATCCAGAGACGTCATCGCTGCCTTTAAGCTGAAGGTAAGAATACGACAAACGGAATGCCCATCTTGTATTTTCATAATACCTGACCAGCATACCAAAACCTACGCTGCTGTTATTGAATGGTTTACGAGGATTTATGTCACCCATGTAATACGACAGTCCGGCAGAAGCGCCAACCTCGATAATCTGGGCATGCGCTTCAATTGGAGCAAGAAATCGTCCCAACATCAATACAATCAACGCAACGACAAAATGCTTTTTACAATTTTTCATCCGTTCAAAATTTCTTTCCTATTGACAGACAGTCGTTTAACTTTTTTCACAATAAGCTGACAAATTTACAAAAAATTTTGTAACACTCATCAAAAAATTTCTAATTTCTCACATCACTGCCCCAAAGGAGTTTGTTTCTGATGGCTTCAAAGAAATCTTTTCCAGGAAGCTTCACCATGTTGAAGGAGAAGTCAGCTTTTTTAACTTCAAGTTCTAAACTCTTGTCTACCAATTTAGTACGCGAGTCAAGGTTTAAATCGTAGGCGTCGCAGCGACCGTCAACCTTTATTTTCACGACACTTTTGTCAGATATAACGACAGGACGTACGCTTAAATTGTGTGCGGATATAGGAGTTATCAAAAAACTATCATTATTTGGCGCGACGATTGGTCCTCCCACGCTCAACGAGTAAGCCGTAGAGCCTGTCGGTGTGGCTAAAATAAGGCCGTCGGCCCAATAAGTGTTAAGCAGTTTGTCGTCAACAAAAACCTGGATCACGATGAGGCTACTGCCGTCTTTTCTCATGACGCTCAGCTCATTAAGAGCATAGTTGATACCTTTGAAACGCTCCGCCTCCCCTACCAGTTCCAGAAGAGAGCGTTTCTCAACTTCATAGTCTCCATTCAATATCTTTTTTATCGCGTCTATTGTCTCATTAGGCGAAACGCTTGCAAGGAAACCGAGTCTTCCAGCGTTTATACCGAACACAGGAATTGCGGTGTCACGAACGTATTCCAAAGAATCGAGCATGGTACCGTCGCCGCCAAAAGAAAACAGCATATCGGCCTTACTTTTCAGCTGTTCATACGAATTAAACACCTTGAAATCAGCATTTGATCCAGCGCTACGCTTGATGTCATTCAACAATCCGTTAAACACGACCAATTCTGCTCCCGCATTATGCAAGACATGCAGGATCTCTTTCATCAGTCCATCATAATCAGGGTTAAAACCCCTGCCATATAAAGCTATTCTCATAACAGCAATATTTTCATTTTATATCGGAGCCACGAGGTGCACGAAGAAACCCATTTCGCCCAACTCGTTGAAGCCATATTCCAACCTCAAAACCTTGTCGTAATACGTCACAAAGTCAATACCGACGCCCGTTCCGTATATCCATTTGTTTGCGACTCTAGTGTTGAAACCTTCCGGAATTTTGACATCCCACGTGTATGCAAAATCAAAGAACAAGTTGGCATAAAACGCAAGATGTATCTTACCGAACTTCTCATTTTTTATCCACGAGATGTGTTTCGTCACAGGCTTTAATATCGCAAACTTCAAATTGTTCTTAAAAATAGTATAATTCAAAGCGTCGACCACATACAGGTCGTAAGTTCTGACATAATCGTTATTATATCCGAGCCCTTGCGACAAGAAATACGGAGCGGTGTTACGGTCAGATATCTTTGCCGTGACATTCGAAGCCCAATAAAATCTGCCACTTATAGGCGTATACCAGTCGGCTGTGATCTTCTGATAAAAGATATCAGGCGAATAGTCGAACAAACCAAGACCCATTTTTGTAAACTCGACCTCCAAATAATGACCATCGAGAGGATAGTTTTGGTCGTCACGGTAGTCGTTTTTAAAAATCAACGACAAAATAAAGTACTGAAAGCGTGTTCCGTCAGGATTCGCAAAGTCAGGGTTTACAGTTTTAATGCTATCATTAAAAACTCTATTCTCATACCTCAGCTGCAGAAACAGTCTGTTTCGATAGCCAAATCTATAATACGGCATCAACGAAGCGTAAAAAGATTGATGTGCATATTCACTTCCGCACTTGAAAAATTTTACTCTGTCATTTTCTGTAACGTACGGTACTTCCCTATTTCGGGTATATCCTGTCGACGTTTCCATTCCAAGTCGCTGTCTACGAGTCAGATACGGAATATCGTATGTAATTCCAAAGACTTGATTATATCCACCGATTATTGTAAGTGTCAACAAGTGTTTCAAGCCCCACACATTACGATAAAGCAGGTTAAAGCCATAGCTCAGTCGGGACGCGTCTTCAGCATCGTACCACGATTTCAGGTTTCTGTCGGCGTACAGGAAATACGGCATAGGCCAAAGATACCATCGTTCGAGCATATCAATAACCAATACTTTGCCATGAGCGACATCTTCAGAGTCGGACCATTCAAAATCGACGAAATTAAACAATGATGTGTTAAGCAGATTCTCACGACTTTCTTTAATCTCTTCATCTTGCATCAAATCTGTTTCGTTGTTTTTGAGATATATTGTATCGCCTTCCCTAAAAAGAAGTTCCCTGTAAATCGTAGACGGTTTAGTGATTTTGTTGCCTTTCAGCACTATTTTTGAAATTATTATATAATCTTCTTCGCTCTCTTGCGCAAACGACACAACAGAAATCAAAAGAAAAATTATAGTCAACAATTTCCTCATAGCACATCAATCATCTATCATGTTACAATAATTTTCATAACGCCAGTCAGCGATAACATGTTGTTCCACAGCGGCTTTTATTGCGCAATGCGGTTCGTGCAGATGGGTGCAGTTGTTGAAACGGCATTCGTGCATAAGCGCCCGCATCTCAGGAAAACGTTGTGCCAGAGTCTCTTTCTCCATGTCAAACAACGCGAACTCTTTAATTCCAGGGGTGTCAATGATATAGCCTCCGAAACCGAGTTGATACATCTGTGCAAAGGTAGTTGTATGCTTTCCTTTTTCGTGCACTTCCGAGATCTCACCTACACGGATGTCAAGATTAGGATCCAGTCTGTTCACCAACGCCGACTTTCCAACTCCCGAGTGGCCTGAAAACATGCTGATTTTATCCTTCATTATCGTTTCCAGTCTGTCGCAGTTAAACCCTGTCTTAGCTGAAATCATAAACGATTGATAACCGATGCCGTTATACACTCGCATCAACTCTTCCGCCGCAGCGTTCTGTTCATCGTTATAGATGTCGCATTTGTTGAACACTATCACCACAGGAATATGATAAGCTTCAGCAGTCACCGTGAACCTGTCAATAAAACCAGTCGATGTCCTTGGCTGCGCTATTGTAGCCACAAGGATAGCCTGGTCAACGTTTGCCGCTATGATATGCGACTCTTTTGACAGATTCACCGATTTGCGGACAATGACGTTAGTGCGCGGCAGGATTTTGTCGATCACACAAGTATCCTTATCACGTTCTTTTTCAAAGTTCACGAGATCGCCAACAGCCACAGGATTGGTTGTTCGCAAGCCATCGAGACGTATTTTACCACGCAAGCGGCACCGCGACACCATTCCGGCATCATTTCTGACATCATACCAGCTTCCAGTTGACTTAATAACTCTTCCTATCGGCATCTTTGCAATAAAAAACGATGCAAAGGTACAGATTTTTATTGAATTATCACAATTTTTGATAACGTTTTCCTGGCAGAGCAGTCAAAACACCGTCAAATTCAAGGGAAAGCAGCACCGACGCTATTTTCGTTGGCGTCAAATCGGTTCCGACGATAATGTCATCAAGATGAATAACGCTGTTGTTTTCAAAAACATTCATCACTTTTTGTTCATCTTCGCTGAAATCGCGAAACAAACGCATCTGTTTTACCACAACTTTTGTGTCGACATCCCAACGCATGACATAACGGATATCCGTTGCGCATGTCAAGAGATTTGCTTTGTTTGTCTTGATGAGATGATTACACCCTTCGCTATAATAATCACCAATTTTCCCTGGAATTGCAAAAACTTCACGGTCATACGAATTCGCGATATCAGCCGTTATCATCGCACCGCCTTTCAAAGCACTTTCAATTACCACCAGACAATCCACCATTCCTGCGACAACCCTGTTACGTTTCGGAAAATTTTCCTTTTCAGGTCTAGTTCCGCTGACGTATTCCGTCAATATACCTCCTTTCTCAAGCATTTTTGTTGATAAATTTCTGTTTTCCGCCGGATAAATAGTTTGCATTCCGTGTCCCAGCACACCCACGGTAGCAAGATCATATTTTAAAGCGGCTCTATGCGAGGCGGAATCAACACCATACGCAAGTCCACTGATTATCAATACATTGTCAGACGACAAATCTTCAATTATCTTTTCCGTTACATACTTTCCATATTCGGTTATATTGCGTGTGCCGACAACACCTATCGTCTTGGCGGCATTTAAATCGGCATTACCTTTATAATACAACATCATTGGACTGTCGTGACAGTGCTGAAGACGCTTCGGATAATCCTGATCGAGGTAAAAAAGCGGCTTAATATCATGTTTTTCAATAAAGCTCAGTTCCTCTTCAGCACGAAGCATAACATCTTTAGACCCAATGCCTTTAACCAATTTATTATTTATCCCGCTTATCTGTGTCAAGGCTTTTTTCTTTTCACAAAACACGGCCTCAGCGCCTCCGCAGTAGGCGACCAACTTCTTACCATTCACGTCTCCAATACCAGGAACCAAAGTAAGAGCGATTTCATATAGTTTCTGATTTGTCATGATGCAAAATTACGCATATTTTCAATACGTTTTTCACCTTTTTTCTGCAATTTTAGTTAATTATAATTAAGATTTCCTGCTAAATTTTGCAATTTTTGACAAATAATTTTAACATAAAATCACATACATCCTATCAATAAAAATATTATATTTGCAAAAAAATATTGCTTTGGGAAAGAACATTCTTATATGTCCGTTAAACTGGGGATTAGGCCACGCAACTCGCTGTGTACCAATAATCAAAGCCTTGACAGGTCAAGGTCATAAGGTAATTGTCGCCGCCGACAAAGGACCTCTGGCATTTCTGCAGAAGGAGTTCCCGGACTTGGATTTCATAGAATTTCCTGGATTTAATCCGAGATATAGCAAATCGGACACTCAGGTTTTCAAGATGATGACATCGTTTCTCGGTGCCATAAAAATCTTTAACAAAGACCACAAGACCGTCGAATCCATTGTGAAAAGCCATAACATAGACGTGGTTATCTCCGACAACCGTTTCGGATGCTGGAGCGATGAAGTTCATTCGGTTTTTATCACCCATCAGTTGCATATTCAGGTGCCAAAAATGTGGCATTGGGTCACTCCTATTATTAATATATTCAACCGACATTACATCAAAAAATACGATGAGGTTTGGGTGCCCGACGATGAGTATGAATTTTCGTTAAGCGGGAAGCTGTCTCATCCTGTAATTAAAAATGTCAAGACATCTTATATCGGATTTTTAAGTCGTTTTAAGGTTGAAAATCAAGAAGATACAGAAAAAACAAATAAGTTTTTGGTAATTCTTTCGGGTCCCGAGCCGCAAAGAACAATGTTTGAAGATATTATCATCAAACAAGCCAAAAACATAAAAGACAACGTGTTGATTCTCAGGGCAAAGCCAGATTCTTACGAGCTTCCGAGAGATGTTTCAGACAATGTAAGCATGTTCAACCACGTTGACGATGAGATGTTTGTAAAACTAGTGAACAGCGCCGAGAACATCATCTGCAGAGGCGGTTATTCATCATTGATGGATCTGATAAGGCTGAACAGGACAGCATATCTTGTGCCTACGCCCGGACAAACGGAACAGGAATATTTGGCTAAATATTTAAGCAAATCGGGATATTTCAACTGGTGCAAACAATCTGACTTTCAATTAGATAAAGTTTCAACATCATATATCTCGATTAGAGACAAATATCGTGACAACGAAAGTAGCATCGACGATTTTATACAAATTTGGATTGAAAATTTAAGTTAAAAATGCTTTTAAACTATATCATTTGGGACGTAAACCCGTATATTTTCACGTTTCCTGAAAAGTTTCCGCTCTTAGGCGGCCGTCCTATAGCGTGGTACGGACTTCTTTGGGCTTTGGTGTTCGTTATCGGATACTATATCATGAAAAAGATGTACAAGAAGGAGAATTTGAGCGATGAACTTTTAGACAAGCTCCTGATTTACATGTTAGTTTTCACCATCGTCGGCGCGCGTTTGGGACATTGCATCTTCTACGAACCCGAATATTATTTCGCCAAACCGGTGAGATTTCTTTACATTTGGGAAGGCGGTCTGGCAAGTCACGGAGGAGCGATAGGCATCTTGCTCGGTTTGTTGATTTATTCAAGAAAAATCAAGAAGCCCTATATGTGGATTTTGGACAGGATTGTAGTCCCCGTTGCTTTGGGTGGAGCGTTCATCCGCTTGGGAAACCTCATGAATTCGGAGATTTACGGCTATGAGACGACGCTTCCATGGGGATTCAAGTTCGTCCGCGACTGGGCTCCGGGCACTCCAATAGACGCCATTCCAGCTTGTCACCCGACGCAAATTTACGAGGCTTTGATTTGTGTTATCGTGTTCGCGGTCTTAATGTTCCTGTATTTCAAGAAAGACACGGTAAACAAGCATCCCGGCTTTTTGTTCGGCTTTTTCTGCGCCACTGTTTTCGGCTCGCGAATGCTCATTGAAATCGTCAAACAACCGCAAGTTGAGTTTGAGACCTCGATGACGCTCGACATGGGACAATGGCTCAGCATTCCGTTTGTGATAGCGGGAATTTACTTCATGATAAGAAGCTACAAGAAACAAGTTTAAAGTTAATCAGTTGTTCAGTACTGAATAACTGATTAACTGGTTTAGAGGTATGTCATGAAACAATCTAAATATTCGTTGACGACCTTGTCGAGTTCCTGCTGAATCTCATAACGTTTATAACGTTTGGCTGTGTCAGCCATAGTGTTCACAAGCGACAACGCATCGTGGACCGATTCCTTATAATACTCAATGAATTGAGGCTTAAGCGTTTTGTAATAACGCAGCTCGTCAGTCGCATTTCCAGCTATTTTACTCAAGACATCATCACCTTTATCAAAAGCGCCAGCCTTGTAATAAAGCTCAGGGAAATAACCCTCATAATAGAATCCGTAAGGAATTTTCTCATCAGGGAAGAATTCCTGACATTTATCCATAACCGTGATAGCGTCCTCGTATCTCTGACGATTCACAAGTGCCTGAGCGAGACGCATATACGCCATTTTTACGAACGAAATATTACGCACGCTCTCAGGGTCGACAGTCACATTTTCCTCGTTAAGACGGCCCCAACGTGTTTTGTTTACCAAAAGGTCATAAGAACCATCGATAAACACTCCGCCGGCGCCTTTATGATAATCAGGAGCCAAAACCGGCATGAAACGATGTGACAGACCTTCCTGATGCAGATATTTGTCGATTCCAAGGATGTTGGAGATGTCGCTCAAACTAGTGAAATACACGCACCTGTCCCAATTGTTTGTGGCAAAGAAATCGAGGAGCATCAGCTCATTTTTGGTGAGATACGACACTTTATCTGAGATAGTCCACACGATTTCATCCACGATCTGGTCTTTCATGCTTTCAGGAACGATGCCGTTTGCAATGACTTTTTCCTTGTCGACAGTTATTTTCAGATTACGCGCAGGCAGATAGTTGACTTTCTTGCCCGACATATCGGTAGCTTTAGTGCGAGGGTTATCGCTTCTCAAGAAATCGATAGCGTCTTTGAGCTCCACCGGTCCCTCAAACACATCCTGAATATAGACCTGTTCGTTTACACCATTATTATATTGCGCAGGGGTTAACGACAGAGGCATTTTTTCAGAGTTATAGATTTTTCTACCCATCTGGTGCACATACCAATATCCTGACGAGAGCATGAAGTTACACACGCGGACGTCGGTGCGGTAGCCTTCCACCTCCTGGACATACCAAAGCGGGAATGTATCGTTGTCGCCACGAGTGAAAATCACAGCATTTTCCGGCAGATTCATCAGATAATTCTTACCCCAGTCGAGAGCAGAGGTCTTGCCAGAGCGGTTATGGCCTTCCCAGCCTTGAGCCGCCATCAGGATCGGGACAAACAGGCATGCCAAAGAAGCGACAGTCATCGCGACTTTCTCATTCTTAACAACTTTCTGCAAACCTTCGATAGCGCCAAGCACGCCGAAGCCCATCCATATAGCGAAAGCGTAGAAAGCGCCGGCGTATGAATAGTCACGTTCACGAGGCTGATATGGCGTTTGGTTGAGGTACATTATGATGGCGATGCCTGTCATGAAGAACAACAAGGACACCACCCAACAATTCTTGGCGTCTTTCTTCAGCTGATAGAAAAGACCCACGATACCAAGTATCAATGGCAAAAAATAATATTCGGTATGAGCAGCGTTTTGCATCGTTCTCGGCAAGTCTTTCTGGCTGCCAAGTCGCGGATTATCAATAAATCCGATACCGCTGACCCAGTTACCGTGTTCAAGCTCGCCCTGCCCTTCCGTGTCGTTCTGACGACCCACGAAGTTCCACATAAAGTAACGCCAGAACATCCAACCGCACTGATAATCAATGAAGAAGCGGAGGTTTTGACCGAAAGTAGGTATCATAACCCGTTCATTGGTGCCGTCAGGACGTCTCTGTGTGGTGACATTCATCTTCGCCTTGTCGATGTAACGCTCATAAGTGCTTGTAAACGTCTTCTTTGAGCCGTTCCACATACGCGGGAAAAGCGTCATAACATGGTCATCGTAGATATATTCGCCAGGGTTTTTGCCGATTTCGACATATTTACCCTTCTTGTGGTCTTTAATATAAATAGGTGTGCCTTCGCTCATGTCGTAAGGCTTAGCGGTGTAATATGGTCCGTAAAGGATAGGCCAGCTGCCGTATTGCTCACGTTTCAGGTAAGAAAGCATCGAGATGGCGTCTTTAGGCTCATTTTCATTGATAGGCGTATTAGCATTCGCACGAATAACAAGCATAAAGAACGACGAATATCCGATAAGGATAAACATGAACGACAGAATAATAGTATTCCAAATCGGCTTGTTATTTTTCGTGGTATACCATAATCCCCAGACAATCAATGCGATAATGAGCACGAAATAGAAAATGGTGCCGAAGTTAAACGGCATGCCGATAGTGTTCACGAAGAACAGCTCGAAGTTACCAGCTAGTGAAACGATTGCCGGAATCAAAATCACCTGTATGAAACCAGTGAGTGCCAAAGCGATGATGCCCGACCAGATAAATCCTTTCCAAGAAAATTTATATTTTTTGAAATAAACGATATAGACAATTGCCGGAATAGTAAGCAAATTAAGCAAGTGCACACCAATTGACAAGCCTATGATGTAGGCGATGAAAATCAGCCAACGGTAATGGTTCGGCTCTTCCGAGACCTGTTCCCACTTTAGGATAGCCCAGAAAGTGATAGCTGTCAGCAAGGACGACATGGCATAGACCTCGCCTTCCACAGCGTTGAACCAGAATGAATCGGTGAAGGTGTACGACAAAGCACCTATTGCGGCGGCCGCCAACACTGCCGGTTTCTCGCCCCAAATCTTCTGCGCAAGCATCGAAATAGTCCAGAACAGGAACAAGATGGTGAAACTTGAGCAAAGAGCCGACATTATGTTAACCATCATGGCCACTTTGGTGACGTCACCGAAAGCGAACAAGGTAAAGAAACGGCCGATAAGCTGAAATGTAGGTGCTCCTGGCGGGTGACCGACTTGCAGTTTGTTTGCTGTAGAGATGTACTCACCGCAGTCCCACCAACTCACGGTAGGCTCCATGGTGAGGAAATAAACGATGGTGGCTACAAGAAAAACGCCCCATCCAACGAGATTATTTAATTTTTTAAAGTTCATAGCGAATTTAATTCGATAATTTAAACTGCAAAAATAGCAAATTATTACAGACAAAGGACAAGAAAAATATTTTTTTGATTTTTTTAGACTTATATTGAAAAAAGTTGTATTTTTGCACCCGCATTCAGAATTGGAATGATGTCGAGTGGTGTAATGGCAGCACTGCAGATTTTGGTTCTGCCTGTCAAGGTTCGAATCCTTGCTCGACAACATTAGGAAAGAGTTGAAGGCCTGCTACGGAATGTAACAGGTTTTTTTATTGTTAAAGAAATGATAACGAAAGAACAAATCATCAGTTTGGCCGAAGAAGCCATGAAAGACACCGACCGTTACGTTGTTAACGTGTTGATACACAAGGATAACGTTATTGAGCTTTTCCTTGATGCTGACAGCTCTGTGACCATCGACGACTGTGTCGCTGTGAGCAACTACATCAACGAGAAACTCGACCGCGACGTTGAAGATTACGAACTCAGCGTGTCGTCGGCAGGCATCGACGAGCCTCTTCTGAAGATGAGACAATATCAGAAATACATCGGCAAAGATTTGATCATCACCGATAAAGAAGGCGTGAACAAGATGTATAAACTGTTGTCGTTTAACGACGAGCAGCTTGAAGTGGAGGAAGCCGAAGCGAAAAAATACGGCAAACTCACAAAAATCGTTTATCACGACGCTACAACATTGGAAATCAATAAATTAAAAGAAGTCAGACCATATATTAAATTTTAAAAATGGACACACTTAACTTAATCGACACCTTCTCCGAATTTAAGGAGTTTAAGAACATCGACCGTGAGGCCATGATGCACATCCTGAGCGACGTGTTCAAGGCCATGCTTGCAAAGAAATACGGAAGCGACGAGTATTTCGACATCATCGTCAACATCGACAAGGGCGACCTTGAGATTTACCACAACCGCACAGTTGTTGAGGACGGCGCTGTTGAAGACGAGCTTTCAGAGATTGCATATTCCGACGCTATAAAAATCGAACCTGACTTTGAAGTCGGTGACGAAGTTTCGGAAGTGGTTGATATTCATAGCTTTGGCAGAAGAGAGATTTTGGCTATCCGTCAGAACCTCCAGACCAAGATCATGGAATACGAGAAGGAAAATATTTATCTGAAATACAAGGATAAAGTTGGTGAAATCGTGAATGCAGAGGTATCTCAGGCATGGCGCAAGGAGATCATCGCTGTCGATGAAGACGGCATCGAGCTGGTTTTGCCTAAAGCCGAGCAGATTCCTGCCGACGTCTATAAGAAAGGCGAAAGCATCCGTGCTATCGTGAAGAGTGTTGAAAACAAAAACGGCACACCTGTCATCACCTTGTCGAGAACATCGGAAATCTTCCTGCAGCGCTTGTTCGAGCAGGAGGTCCCAGAGGTTTACGACGGCTTGATCACTATCAGAAAGATCGTGCGTGAGCCAGGTCAGAGAGCAAAAATCGCCGTTGAGTCATACGACGACCGCATCGACCCTGTCGGCGCCTGCGTCGGTATGAAAGGCTCGCGTATCCATGGCATCGTGAGAGAGCTTCGCAACGAGAACATCGACGTCATCAACTTCACAACAAAGCCAGAGTTGTTCATCAGCAGAGCTTTGAATCCTGCAAAGATCACTTCCATTAACATCAACGAGGCTAAGAAACTCGCTGAGGTTTACATGGAGAACGACCAGGTGAGCCTCGCCATCGGTAAGGGCGGCTACAACATCAAACTCGCCGGTAAGCTCACAGGCTACGACATCGACGTTTACCGTAACAGCGACGAGGTCGACATGGAAGACGACGTCGACTTGAAGGAATTCAACGACGAAATCGAAGACTGGATCATCGACTCACTCAGAAGAATGGGCTGCGACACAGCTAAGAACGTGCTCGCATACACTCCTGAGGAAGTGGCATCACGCGCTGACCTCGAGATTGAGACCGTGAATGAGGTGTTCAAGATTTTGCAAGCTGAGTTCGCTGAGTAAAGTTGAGAGTTTAGAGTAGTTGAAAAGTTTAAAGTTTAAAAAGTATAGAGATTAGAGAAAAATTTAACAAAAATTAGAAATTTTTATGTCCGAAGAAGTTAAAAACATCAGATTATCAAAGGCTGCGAGGGAGTTCAACGTAGGCACCTCGACAATTGTGGAATTTCTCGCTAAGAAAGGTCAGAGCATAGATCCGTCGCCGAACACGAAGCTCACAGAGGAGCAATATGCCCTCGTCGTGAAGGAATATCAGGGCGAGAAGGAAGTGAAAAAGAATGCCGACCAACTCGGAAACATCGCTTTCAAAGGCAAAACCATCACCGTTGAGACGACGGAGAAGCCTAAAGTCGTTGAAGAAGAAGAGGAAATCGTTTCGATCAAATCCAATATCCTCGTTAATGATAAGAAAGAAGAAAAGAAAGTTGAGATAAAAGAAGAGAAGAAGGATAAGGAGGATAAGAAAGATAAGAAAGAGGAAAAGAAGGAAGAGAAAAAAGAACCTAAAAAAGAGGAAAAGAAGGAAGGGAAGGTTGAGTCGATTAAACTGAATGTAGTCGGAAAGATCGATTTGGACGGTGGTAAGAAAGCCAAGGAACAGAAGGGTAACGGACAGCCTGGAAACGAAGGCAAGAAAGTAGAGAAGCCAGTGCAGCCGGCACAGCCTAAGCCGCAGCCTAAAGTCGAGAAACCGGTTCAGCCAGAGAAACCTGCACAACCAGTTCAGCCTGCACAACCGGCACAGCCTGAAGCAGACGCCGAGGATGACATCAACTTCATCCCTACCAAGTTCAAGAAACTTGAAGGACCGAAGATTCTCGACAAAATCGAGCTTCCTGTTGAACACAAAGGCAAAGGCAAGCCTGTAGCGACATCTGGTGAAGACAAGAAGGACAAAAAGAAAAAACGTAAACGTATCGGCAACAGTCCTGTGAACCCTAACGAGATTGCAGGTGCCGACAAACCTAAAGATAAAGGCGGTAAGCCACAAGGACAGGGCGGAAAACCGCAAGGTCAAGGTGGCAAACCTGGTAAGGACGAGAAACGCAAGGATCGCGACCGCTTCAAGAAAGGCAAACAGCCAATCTTTGAAGAGAAGCCTGAGTTGACCGACGAAGAGATCCAGAAACAGATCAAGGAGACTCTCGCAAGACTGTCGCCACTTGGCAAGTCGAAGACCTCAAAGCACCGCCGCGAGAAACGTCACAACATCCAAAACGAGCTTGAGGAGGAAAGAATGCACGAAATGGAGGAACAGAAGATCCTCAAGGTCACGGAGTTCGTCACCGCCAACGAGTTGGCAACATTGATGAACATCCCTGTGACCAAGGTCATCGCCACCTGCATGAGCCTCGGCATGTTCGTCAGCATCAACCAGCGTTTGGACGCTGAGATTCTGCAAGTCGTGGCCGAGGAATTCGGCTTCAAGGTCGAGTTCCAGAGCATGGACGTGCAAGAGGCCATCGCTGAAGCCGACGAGCCAGACAACCCGGAGGATCTTGTCCCAAGAGCGCCGGTCGTCACCGTCATGGGTCACGTCGACCACGGTAAGACCAAGTTATTGGACTTCATCCGCAGCACCAATGTGGTGGCTGGCGAGGCCGGTGGTATCACTCAGCACATCGGTGCTTATGAGGTGAAGACCAACACAGGCAAGAAGATCACCTTCCTCGATACTCCTGGTCACGAGGCGTTTACCGCTATGCGTGCCCGTGGTGCCAAGATCACCGACGTCGCCATCATCGTCATCGCAGCTGATGACAACGTAATGCCGCAGACCGTCGAGGCTATCAACCACGCACACGCCGCCAATGTGCCTATCGTCTTCGCTATCAACAAGATCGATAAGCCAACGGCAGACCCGCAGAAGATTTACCGTCAGCTTGCCGACATGAACATCCTCGTCGAGGAATGGGGCGGCAAGGTGCAGTCACAAGAGATATCAGCAAAACAAGGTATAGGCGTCGACGAGCTTCTTGAGAAGGTTCTTCTCGAAGCTGAGATGCTCGACCTCAAAGGCAACCCGAACCGCTTGGCCAAGGGTACCGTCATCGAGTCGGCACTTGACAAAGGACGCGGCTACGTGGCTAAGATTCTGGTTCAGGAAGGAACATTGCATGTGGGCGACATGGTGCTCGCAGGCACTACATACGGCAAGGTGAAGGCTATGTTCAACGAGCGCAACCAGCAGTTGAAAGAAGCAGGTCCTTCTACCCCACTCTTGCTCCTCGGTTTGAACGGCGCTCCTCAAGCTGGTGATAACTTCAACGTTATGACTGACGAGCGTGAGGTGAAGACCATCGCCAACCGTCGTCAGCAACTGCAACGCGAGATGGGTATCAGAACCCAGAAACATATCACCCTCGACGAAATCGGACGTCGTATCGCCATCGGCGACTTCAAAGAGCTCAACATTATCGTTAAGGCCGACGTGGACGGCTCGGTGGAGGCATTGTCAGACTCATTGCTGAAGCTTTCTACAGAAGAAGTTCAGGTCAACATCATCCACAAGTCGGTGGGTGCCATCAGCGAGGCCGATATCATGCTCGCATCAGCATCCAACGCCATCATCGTGGGCTTCAACGTGCGTCCTACAATGCAAGCCAGAAAGATCGCGGAGAAAGAGCAGATCGATATCAGACTCTACTCAATCATCTACACCGCCATCGAGGAAATCAAGGCAGCTATTGAAGGTATGTTGGCGCCTGAGATTCAGGAAGTTGTCACATGCAACATCGAAATCAGAGAGGTGTTCCACATCAGCAAGGTTGGAAATATCGCCGGATGTATGGTGCTCGACGGCAAGGTCAACCGTCAGACAAAGATTCGTCTCATCCGCGACGGCATTGTGATTTACACTGGCGCGCTCGGCTCACTGAAACGTTTCAAAGACGACGTCAAGGAAGTGTCAGCAGGCTTTGAATGCGGCTTGAACATCGAGAACTTCAACGACATCAAGGTCGGAGACATCATCGAAGGATACACTGAGAAAGAAGTCAGCAGAAAACTTTAACAGTATGAAGAAGTACCTTGTCATCTTATTGATGTTGTTTGCGGCAAGATTTGCATACGCCGACAGCATTCTGTTCGACAGCTTCGAATATGCCAATCACGACGGCGAGACGCCTACAGGATGGGTGTGCGATGACGACTCATGGGTTTGCGGATATCTCGAGAAAGACCACAACCGCATAGCACACAGCGGCAACTGGTATGCCTACACCAACAGCGCCGAGTCATGGATGTTCATGTCCATGTATATGAGCGAACAGCTGAAATACCGCTTCACGCTTTGGGCTATCTCCGACGGCGATTATCAGCTTGAGATTTGGGCTGGAAACGAAGCCAGCAGCGGCTCTATGACACAGTTGCTGCTCAATGAGATTGTCAGCAGCGGCAGCTATGAGAAATTCTCAGCTTACATCGATGAGATGACAACCAATTATCAGTATTTTGGAATACATGCTGTGTCGGCTTATGGCGACTGCATCCTCACCATCGATGATGTAAACGTCGACATGGTTGATAAATACGGGATGCAGGTCACGCCGGCAAGTATCGAAACAAACATGGCGCCTGGTACGCAGACCGAGTTCTGCTTCAAATTCACCAATATCGGCTACGAGTCTCTTATCGTCTACATAACCCCGCTCTCGGATTATTTCTCAGACATACATCTATGGGCGAACGGTGTTGAGGGTCCGACATTCCCTGCCGCTCCTAACGAGACAGTGGAAATCAACGGTGTCGCCACATTACTTCCTGACGTCACCATCGGCTCGCCGACTTGGATTGATATCATGTTTACCCTCGACTGCGGATGCGCCACTGCGATGTTCACTTTCTGGGCAACGCCAGGATATGAGTCGATAGATGAATATTTCACAAATGTGAGTATATATCCTAACCCTTCGTCAGGAAACATAACAATAGAAGGAAACGGCGAGGTTTTTATCACCAACGCCCTCGGTCAAACTGTTTTGACAAAGGAAATAACTGAAAGAGAAACGATTACGCTTCCTGAAGGTATTTATTTCGTGACAATAAGCGGGAAGACACAGAAGTTGATTGTTAAATAGCTTTTTACTTAACAAAATTCAAAATCTGTTCGCCGAGACCTATCTGGTATCCGCTTTTTTCAAAAACCACCTTGTTTTCAGAATCGACAATTTGGAAACAAGGTGAATTTTTTATAGTATCAAAAGTAGTGGCATCAGCGACGCTAAATTCGATATTTTCAGGCAACTCGTTGAAATTCTTTAATTTAAAATTGGAGAAATCATCTTCATTTTTAAAATAGAAGGTCATCACTCCGCCCCACTTCTCGAATTGTTCTTTTAAAATTGAAATTTCCTGCATGGCGTGGGTGGTAGGCTCGCTGCCACCGTCGAGATAGGCCACAATGCGTAATTGTGACAACACATTTTGAGACGTTTCAGGAGATGTTTCTACGGCAGGTTTCCGCATAATCATTTTCACCGTTGTCGGCTTGCCGCTCTCAATACAGAAGAATGCCAGACGGTTGAGTACGATGCCGTCGGCAAGACGCGGACCGTAACTCAATGCGTAATATCCTGCATCGAGCGTGATGCCGCCGTCCGCCATCATCTGCGACAACGTCATGCCCACGTCCATTCCCGGGTCCATGGCATCGTATGCGAGGAGGTCAAAAGTGTTGCCGTTGAATTTCTTTATTGAGAAATGGGTGTAATAACGAGGATCGTCGGTGCCATGATAATCAATCACCAAGGTGCCAGGTTTTTGAGACGTTTCAGAAAACGTCTCTACAGGGTCAAAAACTAAATCAATCCATTGATTATCAAAATATTGCACCTTACCAGTAACTGGATCAATTCGTGATATGATTCCTTTGGATCGTGCCAAAGCCACGAAGAAAATATCGCGGGAATGCGAGTCGGCATGACGTGATCGCAGCACACCAGCCGGTGAAATCGAGGTTCTGCTTTCGACTATGGCATCATTGACTGAAATGCTGTCGCTAACCCATTTTACCAAATCCGCGACATTATCTGGCAGAGACGTTTCGTGGAACGTTTTTACAAACGGCCGCAGCATCTCATTGGAGACACGAGGATTTAGCATATCGTTATCAAGACAATCTTTCAAAACATCAATTGAAACGTCACGCAAATCCTTGTCTGTCAGGTTATGAAGAAGAGTGTATGCCTCCTCCTCCCTATTCAAACCTCTCGCACAATCTATGAAATCCTTGATTGTCTGATAGTTACCCCATGTCTTCGCCATGATTTCCTTGTCGTAATCGCCTTCGTTTTGGGCGGCGACGCATTGCGCAATGTAAGCGTTTCTGATTGAATCTTCTACAACCAGACGACGATTGTTTTCGGCACGCATTTCGACGGAAACGTTGGGGATGCATGCATTTTCCGCAGGCGGGACGATGTCGTAATCAAACGATTCGACGTCCGTAGAGACGCACGGCCGTGCGTCTCTACATAACGTTATTGTTATAGAATCCACAGAACCGATTTTCAGCACCTCGTAGCCAAAATTTCCGTCTTTCGAGGCGTAGACCATCATGCTACCCAATCCTGCCGTCAACCATGTATTTCCTTCATTATCAGTGTATTTTGTTGCAACGGTATGATATTCCGAATAGTTGTAAATTTTGAAATCGACGCGCGCATCAGGAACAGTATTGCCATATCTGTCAACGACAGTCACATTGAGTTTTGCTGTCTCGGCGTAGTTGTCGATGACGTTGATTTCTGTAAAATAAGGTGTTTTGCTTATCACTTCTTCGGGACCGTCATAATCGCCGAAAACGCGGGTATGCACTAACAATGCGCGTGATGCAGGAGCGTTAAACCAGCCGAGGTCGAGCACTGGCTCTGGCTCGCATGCACCAAGGAAATGCCATTTGCCGTCGACCCAAGCCTCCACCCAGGCGTGGTTGTCGTCACAGTGAGCCCAACGCGGGACGTATACCTGGCGGGCTGGGATGCATACGGTGCGTAACGCTGAAACCAGCAGCGTCGACTCCTCGCCACAACGTCCCCACGAGGTTTTGATGGTCGCCATCGGGGCACTGGTTCTGGAATCGGAGCCTTTGTAGTTCACCTTCTCGTGGCACCAGTGGTTGACTTCCAACACTGCATCGTACATCGACAAATCCTTGACCCTGTCGCGCAATTCCTCATAATATGCCATTCGAAAATCGTCAAGATTCTCGTTGTTCACTCGAATTGGCAGCACGAAATGCTTGAACTCGCGCTCAGGAACACGCTTTCCCCAAGGCAAATCTTTCTTTGCCTTGAGAGAAGTTTGGATATTCTGCATAAAATAATCCTGACTGTATTCAGTGCGATCGCATAACAGCATCGAAGCATCAAGAAAAGCAAACGCCTCCTGCTCTTTTCGTGAATTATTATTTGAACATGAAACTGCAAATAATGCAATAGCAATAAAAAGGAATAGTTTTTTCATAATGAAATGTTTTTTGTTATTCGTCTTTAGTCATCATTTTTCGGCTGCCACCTTCCTTCGGAAGCTGAAGGCCTTCAAAATTGATGACTAAAGACTCTTAATTATTAGTTGTCAAAATGACAACTAATAACGGTTATTTTATAAATTCCGTTAAATCAGAATTCAATATTTCTTGCAATTCAGCGCGATGCGCTTTGTCAGTCTTCACGAACAAAAATCCCCACACGCTCATTGCCGGGTTCATAATGTCACGAGTCTCTACTACGCCGTGAAAATGTTTCTTAATCTTCTCAAAATCAATAGCTTTCGTGGTCTCGTAAGGCTTGTCGAGCACGATGAAACTGAACACATCGTCTTCGATGCCATTCCACATTGTGTCGTAGTCAGGATGGATGCCTTCGAAATAGCATTGCACTGGCAGCAAACCGCAGGTGTGGCGTGTCAAATCGTTCAAGCACATGCCGGCAAAACGCAATGGATTGACCTCAATCGGGATGGCCTTACCAGTGTTCTTGTCTACACGGAACTCCACATGCATCGGGAAGTTGCGAAGATTCAAAACGCCGTTCAAGTCAATGAGAAACTGATTGAACGGACCGTAGTTCTTCTCAAAAATCTCCTTGCTCATGCAGTAAAGTCGGTCGCTGACGTCGGTTTCTGATTTGAAGATATGATGGAAAATATTTATAATATTAGGTTTTCCGTCTTTGTCAAAATATGCGTCAACGGCATATTCCTCGCCTTGGATGAAGTCCTCGAGCACGAACTTTCCGCTCTTAACCACAGTCTCAGGAAACACAGCACATTGCTTGGCGAAGTTCTTGTCGATGTCGTCCAAAGCGGCATTCCATTCCTCTTTACTACGAACGATGTAAACGCCCACGCTGAGGAATCCGACTGCCGGTTTTATCACCAACGGCAACGGCAGCTCATCAGGATTGAGCGAGCGCAACTCGTTCATTTCCACTTCTTTATAATAGAAATCAGGGAAAATCTTGGCACAGATCTTACGGAATTCAGCCTTGTCTTTCACAATCTTCACCTTCTCAATGAGCTCCGAGCCAGCGAGATGCGGATAGAGCCAAACGAGGGCGTTTTCCGACACGGCGTAAAGCTTGCCGCTCTGCTGATATTGCTCAACAAACTCCTTGTCGCCAACCAGATTAAGACGATGTCCTCGCTGAACTAAAAGCTCAGACATTTCATTTCTTAAAACTGCTATCTGACTTTTCTCAAGATAGTCCACTAACGGAGCTGAAACATATGGTTTTTCAAGTATAATCATAATTTTATCTCTTTATTTTTATATGTTACTTTTCCCTTGATAGAAAAGTAACCAAAAGATCAAGCGCCATCCGAAGCTCGAACCGCCGTCTGGCGCTGGCCACCGCACCGCGAAGCGAGTCGGGAAAGAATCGTAAAAATTACCTTAAAATGTTAGCATTTCGATCAGGGCTATATGATACAAAGCGAATCGGGACGCCGACTTTCTCTTCGATGAATTTTATGTAATCTTCAAGCTCCTGCGGAATCTTCCCGTCAATCTTCTGATTCCAGCCTTTTACTGTGGTGTAAACAGGCTTCATCGTCTCGGTGCAGGCGTCGTACGGCAGATAATCAATCACTTGGCCTTTATATTCGTAGCCGATGCAGACCTTTATTTCCTTCAAATCGTCCATAACATCGGATTTCATCATCATCAGGTCGGTGACGCCGCTGAGCATGCAAGCGTAGCGAAGTGCAGGGATATCGAGCCATCCTGTTCTTCTCGGGCGTCCTGTCGTGGCACCGAATTCATGTCCATTGGCACGAAGCATCTCGCCTGTCTCGTCGAACAGCTCTGTCGGGAACGGACCCGTGCCAACTCTTGTGCAGTATGCCTTGAAGATACCGTAAACCTTGCCGATTCTGCTTGGAGCAACGCCCAATCCGGAGCAGGCACCTGCCGCAACAACCGACGACGAGGTAACAAACGGATAGCTTCCGAAGTCAACGTCGAGCATCGAGCCTTGAGCACCTTCTGCCAACACGCTCTTGCCTTCGTCGAGGTATTTATTAATAAGGTATTCGCTTTCGACAAACTGGAACTTCTTCAAAAACTCAATAGCGCCGAACCATACCTTCTCGTATTCATCAAACGTCATGCCGTCGAGACGTACCTCGTTGATATCGAAATCCAAATCCTTAATCTGCTGATAATGTTTGGCTTTGATGTTCTCGTAACGCTGCTTGAAGTCGCTCATCATGATGTCACCGATACGCAGACCACGACGCGCAGTCTTGTCAGTATAAGTCGGGCCAATTCCTTTCAAAGTCGAACCAATCTTCATCTTGCCAAGTGCCTTCTCGTTGGCGGCATCCAAGACACGATGAGTTGGCAATATAAGATGTGCCTTATTGGATATCATGAGACGCTTGGTGAGGTCGATGCCGGCAGCCGCCAGATTGTCGATTTCGTCTTTCAAAATCTTAGCGTCGATGATGACACCGTTGCCTATCACATTGATACATTTATCGTTAAACGCTCCCGAAGGAATGGTGTGAAGCACAAACTTCTTGCCGTCGAACTCGATGGTGTGACCGGCGTTTGGCCCGCCCTGAAAACGGCATACCATATCATATTTCGGTGTGAGCGCGTCGACGACCTTGCCTTTGCCTTCGTCGCCCCATTGTAATCCAAGAAGCAAATCCAATTTTGCCATATTATAATAATTTAATTGAGGTGCAAATTTACAAAAATTTTCAGCTCCGTTTCCCTACTCTCTCAACTTTTTTCACAAGATCTATCTTCTTGATCTTATCTATAAGATTCTCAAGGGTTTTGAGGTTGTTGACATACACCGAGACTATCGCGACAACCATTCCGCCCTCGTTTTTCATCTCCATAGACTGCATGTCGAGTTTCTCCTGGTTTGTGATGGTGTCGAACAGCATTGCGCCGAAGCCCATTTTATTGACAGCCAATATCTTAAGTGTAGCTAAGAATGCAAAATCGTCGCCAAACTGCCATCTCGCCTTCACGATATTTTCACCGAAACGCGACATCAGCTTCATCGCCTCAGGGCAATCGGGATGGTGAATCTGGACAGGCTCGCCGGGCAGACTGATTGCCACCACGTCGTCGCCCGGAATAGGGTTGCAACAAGTGGAAATGGTGTATCCCGAGATATCAACATCTTCTGATTTATCGTCGTTTTTCTTTTGTGACGACGGCTTCACGAAACCGAAGGTGAGATATTTCACAAAGCTGCTCGACCAGCTGGCGTCGTTTTTCTTAAGGCAATTTTCAACGTCCTGTTGGCCAATTTTTCGCATCGCCACGAAATAATACAGGTCGTTACGTGTGGCAAGGTTGAATTTCTTGGCAAGTTCGTTACGATTCTGCTTGCTGAAGTCGACATTCGCACGGTCGAAATACGCCCTCAGCATCGCCTTTCCCTTATCTTTAAACACCTTACGGAAATCTTTGATGCCGTTTTTAAGGCGGCTCTTCGCACTTGAGGTAGCAAGATAATCGAACCATTTCTCCTGCGGTTCCTGAAATTCAGACGTTATCACCTCCACCTGGTCGCCCATCTTCAATTCGGTATGAATCGGCGACAGTTTTTTGTTGATATTAGCGCCAACACAATGGTTTCCAAGGTCGGTATGGATGTTATATGCGAAGTCGAGCACCGTCGAGCCTTTAGGCAGCGTTATCTTATCGCCCTTTGGGGTGAACACGAAAATTTCATCGTTGAAGAGGTCTAGTTTGAAGTTGTCGATGAACTCTATAGCCGAGACATGGTTCTCGTCGGCTTGCTGCACGAGGTTACGCACCACCTTCATCCAGAGGTCGAGACCTGATTCCGCCGTGGAGTTCTGGTCGCGGTACTTCCAATAAGCGGCAAATCCGTTCTCCGCAATCTCATCCATGCGCTCGGTGCGAATCTGCGTCTCCACCCAGTTGCCATTCTTGTTCATGAAGACGGCGTGAATCGACGAATAGCCGTTGGTCTTCGGGAACGACACCCAGTCACGCATTTTTTTGTTGTCAGGATAATAATATTTAGTAAAGACAGCGAAGGTCTCCCAACATCTAATCTTCTCATTTTCAAGCTCTTGGCAGTCGATGATGATACGTGCTACATACACGTCGTAAACCTCGTCGATAGACATCCCGAACTTCACCATGCGTTCCCACACCGAGCTCACGTTGCGTTCTATCGCCATCGTCCTGACTTTGATGCCCATCTTATCCAAATCGGCCTTCACCGGAGCAAGAAAATCTTCCAACTCCTTGATTTTCTTATCCCTAATATCGGCAAGTTGTTTCTGCACCGACTCAAAAACAGACGGGTTGATGTATTTCAAGCAAAGGTCGTCAAGCTCAAGTTTTACTTTATAAAGACCGAGACGATAGGCTATCGGGGCGTAAATCTGTGCCGTTTCGGAGGCTATCTTGAGCTGTTTGTGATGCGGCATCGAGCTGAGGGTTCGCATGTTATGCAAACGGTCGGCAAGTTTCACGAGGATGACCCGGATATCGTATGACATACTCATGATGACCTTGCGAAACGTCTCCGCTTGAAGGCTTTTGGCGCCTTCTTCGAAGTCTTCGTTGGTGAGTTTGGTGACGCCGTCGACAATCTTTGCCACTTTTTCACCAAAATGTTCGCTTATATACTCGAGTGTATAGTCGGTATCCTCCACCACGTCGTGCAAAAGTGCACATATAATAGAGGTGCGACCCATGCCCATCTCGCCGGCTATGATAGTGGCGACGGCAAGAGGATGATACATATACGGCTCTCCCGAACGGCGACGGGCATCTTTATGCGCGTTGGCAGCGAGAAGATATGCCTCTGTCACCAGAGCCACATCTTGTTCGTTTTTCCTTGATTTCCAACAACTTAAAAGCTCGCTAAACTGCCGTTCCAGTTCAACTTTCTCATCTTGCGAATATGTGTCAGGCAAAGTCATCATAACCCCTAGTTTTAAATGCTCGTTCAAAGGTGCAAATTTATAAAGGATTTTCAAGAAATACAAGGGATTTTTTGATTTTTTCAACAAAAAAATAAGGGCGAATCTAGATTCGCCCTTACTAAGGTCTAACGTCTAAAGACTAAAGTCTCTTAAAAGTCTCCGTTGATCACTGCCATTGTGTGGATCAAATCGAGGAGCTTGTTAGAATAACCGATTTCGTTATCGTACCATGCGACGAGTTTTACAAAAGTGTCGGTCAGTGCGATACCTGCCTTTGCGTCGAAGATTGAGGTGCGAATGTCGCCGAGGAAGTCGCTCGAAACGACTGCGTCTTCTGTGTATCCGAAAATACCTTTGAGTTCATTCTCTGAAGCTCTCTTCATCTCAGCGCAGATCTCATCGTAAGTGGCTGGTTTAGCGAGGTTGCATGTCAAGTCGACAACCGACACGTCCAATGTAGGAACGCGCATCGACATACCGGTGAGCTTGCCTTTGAGTTCAGGGATAACCTTACCCACTGCCTTAGCTGCGCCTGTCGTCGAAGGGATGATGTTGCCCGCTGCGGCACGACCGCCACGCCAGTCTTTCAATGAGTGACCGTCGATAGGCTTCTGTGTTGCTGTCGTTGAGTGCACTGTTGTCATCAAACCGCTGGTGATGCCCCATTTGTCGTTGACGACCTTAGCGAGAGGTGCCAAGCAGTTGGTGGTGCACGATGCGTTTGACACAACCTGGGTGCCTTTTACATAAGTTTTGTCGTTGACGCCGCAAACAAACATAGGAGTGTCGTCCTTTGAAGGGCCAGCGAGAATAACATATTTCGCACCTGAGTCGAGGTGTGGCTGGACCGCTTCTTTTGTAAGGAATTTACCTGTTGAATCGATGACGTAGTCCGCGCCATATTCGCCCCATTTCAGGCCAACTGGGTCACGGCTAACGCTTACTGGAATTTCTTTACCGTTGATAATCAGTGTGCTCTTCTCTAAATTATAGTCAAGAGTACCATCAAACAGACCATGCATGGTGTCATATTTAATCATGTAAGCCTGATAGTCAACTGGGCATGTACCGTTCATGTAAACAATTTCAATGTCGTCACGATGTTGTGCGGCACGCAGCACCAAACGGCCGATTCGTCCGAGACCGTTGATACCTATTCTAATTTTCTTAGCCATGATGATATTTTTTATGATTAAAATGCATTTTAAATGTTTTGCAAAGTTAGACACTATTTTTTATATAAGCAAACAAAATTCAATAAAAATTTTCAAAAATAAATTTTTCCTTAAATATCGAGAAATTTTGTAATTTTGCCAAACTTATTATTTAACTTGGAATAGATTGTTTTTTTAGGAAATAAGTAGTTTTTGGGAGAATGGATAAGATTAGAAATTTTTGCATCATAGCTCATATTGACCACGGCAAAAGCACCTTGGCGGATAGATTGATTGAGATTACTAACACCCTGACCAAGAAGGAGTTAGTTGATCAGGTTTTGGACGATATGGATCTGGAGCGCGAGCGTGGCATCACCATCAAGAGCCATGCTATTCAGATGAAATATGAGCACGAAGGTGAAGTTTATACCTTAAATCTAATCGACACCCCCGGCCACGTCGACTTCTCGTATGAAGTTTCACGTTCCATCGCCGCTTGCGAAGGCGCTTTGTTGGTCGTCGACGCATCGCAAGGCATTCAGGCTCAGACTATTAGCAACCTTTACATGGCCATCGACCACGATTTGGAGGTTATTCCTATTTTAAACAAGATCGACATGGAAAGCGCGCAACCCGAGAAGGTTGAGGACCAGATTGTCGACCTCATCGGCTGCGATCGTGAAGATATTTTACGCTGCTCGGCGCGTACAGGCTTCGGTGTTCCGGAGATTTTGGAGGCCATCGTCAAGCGCATCCCAGCTCCGAAAGGCGACCCTAACGCACCGCTCCAAGCTTTGATTTTCGACTCTGTTTTCAACTCGTTCCGTGGCATCATCGCTTATTTCCGCATCATGAACGGCACCATCCGAACCGGCGAAAACGTCAAGTTTTTCAATACCGGCATGGAATACGACGCCGATGAGATCGGAGTTTTGCAGATGAAACAGGTGCCTAAGAAAGAACTGTCGGCCGGCAACGTGGGATATATCATTTCAGGTATAAAATCATCGAAAGAGGTGAAAGTCGGAGACACCATCACATCGGTCGAGAACCCTTGCGACAAGCCTATTGCAGGCTTCGAGAATGTGAAGCCTATGGTTTTCGCGGGCGTCTACCCTGTCGATGCCGACGACTACGAGGAACTTAGGAGTTCGTTGGAGAAGCTGCAACTCAACGACGCCTCGTTGGTTTGGGAGCCGGAGTCGTCAGCAGCCCTCGGTTTCGGATTCCGCTGCGGTTTCTTGGGATTGCTTCACATGGAAATCATCCAAGAGCGCCTCGACCGCGAGTTCAACATGGACGTCATCACCACGGTGCCTAACGTATCGTTTAAAGCGTATCTCACCGACGGCAGCGTCGTTGACGTGCACAACCCGAGCGGCATGCCTGATGTTACCAAACTCGACCACATCGACGAACCTTACATCTTGGCGCAGATCATCTCGCAAAACGAGTACGTCGGCTCCATCATGACACTCTGCATCGAGCGCCGCGGCATCTTGAAAAATCAGGTTTACCTCACCACCGACCGTGTAGAGCTGACTTTCGAGATGCCTTTGAGCGAAATAGTGTTCGACTTCTACGACAAACTCAAGTCAATATCAAGAGGTTACGCCTCTTTCGACTATCATATCTGTGGCTACAAGCCATCGAAGCTAGTGAAGTTGGACATCATGCTCAACGGCGACACTGTCGATGCCCTCTCAACCTTGATTTTCGTCGACCACGCCTACTCTTTCGGCCGCCGCATGTGCGAGAAACTCAAGGAGTTGATACCAAGACAGCAGTTCGACATCGCAATCCAGGCCGCAATTGGTGCTAAAATCATCGCCCGCGAGACCGTGCGCCAGGTTCGTAAGGACGTCACCGCAAAATGTTACGGCGGCGATATCTCGCGTAAGCGCAAACTCCTTGAAAAACAGAAGGAAGGAAAGAAACGTATGAGGCAAATTGGCAACGTGGAAGTGCCACAATCAGCGTTCCTCGCTGTTCTAAAACTTGATTAACACTGATCCCGTCATGGCGACTGATCTATTATCGCTAAACGTTGACTACAGCAAGCGTGTTTTCGGTCTCGACCTGATGCGCGCCATCGCGATAATCAACGTGGTGATAGTGCATGCCAGCTGGATGAACGTTTTTCCAAAGTATCCATGGATACCAATAATTCCTGGCGTCGAGCTGTTTTTCGTGCTCAGCGGTTTTCTCATCGGAACGATTTTACTCAAAACATATCTAAACGAAGAGCGGTTTGGCATCCGACAGATGGCGAGGTTTTGGAAACGCCGTTGGTTCCGCACCCTCCCGAATTATTATCTGATACTGATTTTCAACATCATCTTCGTGTATTTCGGCATCATCCGCGAAGATTTCAGTCAGTTCAACTGGAAATTTTTCCTTTTCACGCAAAATCTATTCAGCGAATTCCACGGATTTTTCTGGGAATCGTGGAGCCTGACGATAGAGGAATGGTTTTACCTCTCCTTCCCTATCTTTTTGCTTTTCCTCAATATTTTTCTCAGAAAAAAACTCAAAAAAAAGCACATTTTTCTCACAAACATCATCGCTTACCTCTGTTTTTCGATCTTGATGAGGCTTTTTATCGGTTCAAAACTTGAAGTCAACGACGGTTTCTGGTACGACGTGAAGATTCACAAAGTAGTGATTTTCCACCTCGACGGCATAGCTTTAGGGCTGTTGGCGGCTTACATCAAACATTTTGCTCCAGATTTTTGGCACAAAAGCCGTAACATCACCTTTATTTTGGGGCTAATCATTTGTTTACTAATGCCTTACATGAATTGGAGCCCGACTGATTCTTCAACGATAATTTTCAAAATTTCGATACAGAGTTTAGGCTGTTTTCTGCTTTTGCCACGTTTTGAAACCATAAAATCTGCGCCCAAAGCGCTAACAAAAGTCGTCACCCATATCAGCCTCATCTCCTACTCGATGTATCTGATCAACCTGTCGATGGTGGCATCCGTCATCACCACAAACGTCGAAATCAGCGGCAAAGCAGAGGCAATTCTTTGGTACGCAGTCTATTGGATTGCCGTGGTTTTGATTTCGACAATCATCTACAAATTCTACGAAAAGCCGATAATGGACTTACGCGATAAGATCTAATTCAGATATTTCGGATAAACGAGATACTGGATTCTATCTGAAATAACTTCATCATTGTCAATCAATTGCATCTCGATATAAATCTTTTTCTTATCAAACTCTTTAACAAAATCATTCACATCGAGTGAAAGATGAATGCAGCTATTTTCAGGAATTTGAACCTTTTCGGTATATGTTTTTAACAGATTTTTATCAAAATCGCGAACGTTGAGCAACAGATTGGCGTTTATCTCACGATACAAGTCGCTGACGGCGTAAACTGTGAAGTTGCCATCGGTGGTTGGGAGCACACCTATTAATATAGGTGCGTAAAACTCTTTGAGTTTTTCATGCAAAATCTTTTTGTTTCCAGCGTAATCGATTGACGACCAAGATATTACAGGCCAAGCGTCGTTAAGTTGCCAGTATAGGGAGCCCCAGCTTCGCGGCTTCGCCGCTCGCTGGGCTTCGATGGCGAGGCCGATGCCGTAGGCTTGAGATAATTGACTGTAATAAACGTTACGGGTCCAATCGTCATTTTGACCGACCGCAGGGAGCGGAGAAATCTCATACAATTTGTCGGAGATTTCTCCATTTCGCTTCGCTTCAGTCGAAATGACGTAGAGTTCAATATGTTTTTGGATCAATTCCTCGCCGCGTGGGTGTTTCTGGTGTTTTGTCTCGATATTCGGGTAGGACTGATAGCCGAATTCGCTGTTGAAACGACCAACTTTTTCGAGGTACATCTCGTATGGCAGTTCGCCCCACCAGACGCCCCAATAATGGACATCGCCTTCGGTCAGACTCTGTGGTTTTCCCCAGCCGTTTTTCGGTGACGATGGCCAATAGGAACGCGTACCATCATAAGTATCAACGACTTGGGAGAATATATCCACAAACAGAGTGTCCATTCCGCGTTTCATTTCAGCGTAATCGTCATCGGTCCAGCCCATCGATTTTTGCCATCCCCAGTTGACATAGCCCTCGCTCACCTCATTGTTGCCGCACCACAGCGCCAGCGACGGATGATTCTGATAATGAACAACTTGCTGAATAGCTTCTTCTTTCACATTGTTCAAGAACTCATCGGAATATGGGTAAGTTGTGCCGGCGAACATGAAATCCTGCCACACCATGATGCCGAGGCTGTCGCAGATATCGAAGAAATAATCAGGCGGATAGATGCCGCCGCCCCAAACACGAAGCATGTTGAAATGAGCAGGCACACATTCGGCCAACAACTTTTCAGTCTTTTCTCTCGACATCCAAGTCTCAATCATCTCCTCAGGAACGTAGTTGGCGCCCTTGATGTAAACTTTCTTGCCGTTCACCTTGAAATACATGGCACATCCGATGCTGTCGGGCTCTTCTATCAACTCTATGCTTCGAATTCCTGTAGTAACTTTCTTTGTATCAATAATTTTGTCATTTTTATAAATATTGATTTCAAATTCTGTCATTGTTTGTTCGCCCATCTCGTTAGGCCACCAAAGATCAGCATTTTTCAGCTCAAACGGAATCTTTACAAAGTTTTCCCCAGCCGAGAATACAGTCTGCTTCGCGATTTCGGTGCCATTATGCAGAACCACGAACTTCAGCTCCTGTTCACCATCACACGAAACTTCGATATTAGCTGACATTACAGCATCGTTTCCGTTAAGATTTTCGGTAAGAATTGAGACATTTTCGACTTTAAAACCGCTCCAGCCAAGAAGTTCAACGTCTTTCCAGATGCCGATGTTAAGATAACGAGGAGCCCAATCCCAACCGTTTTGGTAGGCGGCTTTTCGCATCACGGCATATTTCTCAGGAAAACGAAGTCGATATGTTTCAATAAGGCTATCTCGTTGAGTATCAAACGGATAAAAGCGTACTTTAAGCTCATTATCGCGTTTTTTTAGAAGACTTTTCACCTCTTTTTCATAATGGACGAACATGTTATCGGAATGCAAGATCTTCTCGCCATTTAACCAGACGTCAGCGTAAGTATCCAAACCATTGAAAATCAAGTCGATATTATCTTGATTCCAAACTTTATTATCGACATCAAACTTCAAATAATAATCCCATTGATGCTGCGGAATCCATTGCAGTTGTTGCTCTTCGTCGCCTTCGCCATAAGGATGCGGAATGAGTCCTGCGGCATAGAGATCAGCATGCGCTTCAGATGGCAGATTCACCTGCAAATTGATGCCTAAGGTGTCGGTTTTAAGATTCCAGCCTTGATTCAAAGACTGGTAACTATAGTGTTTGCCAGAACATGCATATAGGGCACATAAGACAAATAGGACGCATATGAAGAATAACTTTTTCATTTTACAATTTTTACAAATTCTTTGATTCTTTCTAAATTCGAAACTTTGTAAAGCATTGAAGCACCGGTGTTATCGACACCATTAGGATACAAATCGCTATGATTATCAACAACTTCCGATGTTAATGATGCATGAATATTTTTCACTCCTGTTGCGGAAATAATTCTTTCAACGTTGTTTTCATTAACTCCACCACCTGCCATGATGTTGATGCGGTCGCCGAACAGAGTTTGAAACTCTCGAATCATATCGATGCCTTCGTAAGCCGTTGGTTTACAGCCGGATGTAAGGACCTTATCGAAGCCAAGGCTAATGAGAGTCTCCATCGCGTCAAGCGGATTGTTGCAAGCGTCGATGGCACGGTGGAACGTGAACTTCATCCCCTCGCCTGCCGCCATCATCTTTTTTATCGCAGGAATGTCGAGATCACCGTTTTTGTTCAACGCACCGATGACAACGCCTTCGTATCCGAGGTTTTTCACCATTTTGATGTCTTCGCACATGATGGCGATTTCGTCGTCGTAATAAATGTAATTCCCTGGACGACAACGAATTAAAACACGGATTGGAATGCGATCAGTAGAGACGCACCATGGCACGTCTTTACAAAGCATTAATGTCCCGTACGATGGCGTCACGCCGCCCACTTCCAGCGCCTCGCAAAGCTCGGCGCAGTCAGCACCGCCTTCAGCACCGTTCATTATTGACTGATAACCGTTTGCACAAAGTTCAAATCTCATGATGACATAATTTTTGCAAAGTTAACAAAATCTCTCACAGATTACACAGATATCACAGATTATTTCTACCAGAATTTCTTCCAAAGAGTCATTAGTCGTCAATTAGAGAGCCTCAGCGAGTACAGCGAGGTGCCAGCTCGATAATGTCGACTAATGACGAATTATCCAGAAGCAATCATTAGTCGTCAATTAGAGAGCCTCAGCGAGCGCAGCGAGGTGCCAGCTCGATAATGACGACTAATGACGGAAGTATGCTTTCACAGAAAAGTGGCAGCCGAAAAATGATGATTAGAGACGAAAAAAATTTTGTATTTTTGCAGACTCAAAAAATAATAATGTGATTTATCCTTCGGATTTTGAAAACAAGATAGGCTTCAAGGCTATTCGCAAACGTCTTAACGAATTGTGTATCAGCGAGATGGGTAAAGAATTCGTCGGCAAGATGTGCTTCTGCACCGACGTTGACGAAATTCACACTTATCTTCGCCTGATTCAGGATTTCCAGACCCTAATGCAAGACGGAGTGCCATTCCCAGTGCGCGATTACAACGACCTTCGCAACGAGTTCAAGCATCTGGCAATAGACGGTACAGTAATCAGCCTCGAGAGTATGTTTGCGCTGAAACCTACACTATCGGCACTGTCTTACATTTTCAAATTCTTCAAGTCGGAGGCATCGGAAAAAGTGCCGTTTCTGAAGGCTTTGGCAGAAGGTATTTCCATTGATAATCATATCTTTACAGAGATAAACCGCCTTATCGACGACAAAGGCGAGATTCCAGATAACGCTTCAGCGGAACTTGCTGAAATTCGTCGCGACATCAGGCGGAAACAGAGCTCCATCGATCATAGGATGCACAAAATCCTCGTCGAGGCGAAAAACTCTGGATGGACGGACAGCACTGCAGAGATGACTATCCGCGACGGACGTCCGGTGATTCCTGTTCGTGCCGCCGACAAACGCGAGCTGCGAGGCTTTATCCATGATGAGTCAGCAACGGGACAGACGGTTTATATCGAGCCGGCTGAAATCTTCGAGACCAACAATGAAATCAAGGAGTTGGAATATGCTGAAAGACGCGAGATAAACAAGATTTTGCTCGCTTTCACGAAACTTTTGAGACCAGAGATTCCGAATCTTACCATGGCTTGGCGACTCCTCGGATTGATTGATTTCATTAGGGCTAAGGCTTTGCTAAGCCACGAATACAACTGCGTGATTCCTGAGGTTATTGACGAGCCGATGTTCGACTGGATTGAGGCACGGCATCCGCTGCTGGAGCAGAAACTGAAAGGGCAAGGAAAGAGAATCACGCCACTGGATCTTAAACTTAGTGCTGCAAATGACAATGAGATTCCTCGCTCCGCTCGGAATGACAGTCGCATCTTAGTAATTTCCGGCCCTAATGCCGGTGGTAAGTCCGTGTGCCTCAAGACGATAGGCTTGATTCAGTACATGCTGCAGTGCGGTCTGGCGATTCCTGTCAAGGTCGACTCGAAATGCGGCATCTTCCACGATATGTTCATCGACATTGGCGACGAGCAATCGTTGGAGAACGACCTCTCGACATACAGCTCGCACCTTATCAATATGAAGGAACTTCTTGAGCACGGCAACGAACGCACTTTGTTCCTCATCGATGAGTTCGGAACTGGAACAGAACCACAACTCGGAGGCGCGATAGCAGAGGCTATCTTGTTGAGAATGAATGAGAAAAAGTCGTTTGGCGTGGTCACGACACACTATGCGAACCTGAAACTTTTGGCTGACAACCATCCTGGCATCGTCAACGGAGCAATGCTGTTTGATACACGTTATCTGCAACCGCTTTACGTGATGATGATTGGCAAGCCTGGCTCATCGTTCGCATTCGAAATAGCAAAAAAGATAGGTTTTCCAAATGAAATCCTCGACAGCGCGGCAGAAATATCCGGTCGCGAGCACCTCGACTTCGACCAACAGCTTCAGCAACTCGAAATAGAGAAAAAAGAGGTACGAAAGAAAGAATATGAGCTGAAAGTCGCCGACAAACTTCTAGATGAGGTAGTAACGAAATACAAGACGCAACTCGCTGATATTGAAAAGAATAAAAAAACTCTTTTAAGAGAGGCAAACAAAGAGGCGCAGGAAATCATCGACAGAGCCAACGCCAAGATCGAGAAGACCATTCGTGAGATTAAAGAGGCGCAGGCTGAGAAAAACCGCACCAAGGAACTTCGCGAGGAGCTGAAAGAGATGAAACAGAACCTCGCCAACGAGGAGAAAAACCTCTCGAAACAGCTGAAAGCCGAGGAAAAAGAAGAAATCGCCAATGCTGATTTGAAAGTCGGCGATATGGTATGCATCAACGAGTTAGAAGTCGTTGGCGAACTTTTAGCGATTACCGATACTGATGCCACTATTCAATTTGGTGACGTAAGACTGCGCACAACTGCCGACAAGCTCAGGAAAATCAGTCGTTCACAGGCACGAAAAGCGCAGCAGAACCCGTCGTATCTGCGCAAGAGCATCATGAACGACATCAACGAGAAGGCGCAGCACTTCAACCTCACTTTGGATGTGCGCGGTCAGCGAGGTGAAGAAGCTGTTGACAACGTGGCTAAATACATCGACGAGGCGACCCTATTGAGTATCAAAGAGGTGAGCATCCTTCACGGCAAAGGAAACGGAATTCTTAGGAAGCTCATTAGAGAATACCTGAGCAAGCAGTCATGCGTGCAAAATTTCAGCGACGCCAGTCTGGAAACCGGCGGCGCTGGAATTACAAGGGTGACGCTGAGATAATCTCATACAGATTACACTGATTGCACAGATTTAATAATCGCCTTATAGAATAGTTATTTATTCCGTTTTATTGTATTATATAACTTCACAAAATACATTAACAAACAGCAATAGCCTAACAATCCCCAAAATTTTGGTATATAGTAATTCGCCCCTAAATATTTAGAATTATGAATAATATTAATTATAATGTAGTATAAATCCACTGCAACTAATATAGCCATACCAATCAGTGCAAAAAGAGATGCTTTTTTCATATAGTATATGCTTTATTTATTAAGTTTATTGGAAATATTGACAATAACTTTTGCGAACGCAAAACTAATCAACGATACAAAAAACGTTGCTAAACCTATACCAAAAATATCCCAGTGGAACACAGTACGATAATGACTGTCATCAACCGCTATTATTCCGAAAACCAAAGCAGAAATGATTCCCAAAATTAGAATAATAACAGCACATACATTAAGCGTATTTTCCGCACCGCCATTTATTCCTGATTTGTGTGTAATATCTTTCTCATAAATTGATTGAACTTTTTCAAAATCTTCATCCGAAATATCACATACATATTTGAATCTTGTTGTTTCTCCGTACATATCCTGCCTCAAAAGAGGATAATCATCTTTATTACCATTTCCATCAAAAACTACTTCTGCTCCAAGATTGTAATGGCTCAAAACTTCGTATCTATATTGAGCCTCTTGTGTTTTTTCTTTTTGGTTTTCTTGTTCAAGGAATGTTTTAACAGCTTCGCAACTCATAATGTTAGATTTTGCGCCTATAGTTTCCTTGATTACGCATTAATAATAACAAAAAAGGCTAGGAAACTAATTGCACATATTTTAGAGTACAGGCTCTGGAAAACCCATGTAAGAAAATAGTACAACTCACCTAGCCTGTATGCTCAGTTAGAAATCTAATTGAATACATAATAGGCTAGCAAATCGTCCTTATTCTCCTTACTCAATTTTCCAGATTTAGTACTCTGAGAAATAAGTACAATATGCCTTAGATGTTCGGATTTCTCCCCGAACAACCAAGTGCAAAGTTACAAAGAATTTTTAATTAGTCAAATATTTTTTAGAAAAAAGATTGACATATTTGAAGAAATCATGTATTTTTGCAGTGTAAAATTTTAAGATATGCCAGAAATTAGCAATTTTTATGGAATCGCAATTTACATGTTTATTGGTGACCACAATCCACCACATTTTCATGTATATTATGATGGTTCTTCAGCATTGGTTTCAATAAAAGACGGAACCATTTTAAAAGGTTCATTGCCACCGCAAGCAAAACGTCTTGTAAGAAAATGGCTTGAGCTTCACAGAGACGAATTATTGGATAACTGGAATCGTTTGTCAAACAGCGAATCCGCATTAAATATAAAACCATTAAGATGATGAAAAACAATGAAGTTTTGGCAATAACAGCCGCTGAATATATTGAAGATTACAAGCTTCGCCTCACTTTCAATAACGGTGCGGTCAAAGTTGTCGATTTTGTCCCTTTAATGCAAAAAGGTATTTGTAAGAAATTGCAAGATAAAGAGTATTTCCGTTCATTTAAGCTCGATCCTTTCACTGTCGATTGGAACAATGAAATCGGATTTGCGCCGGAATATCTTTATGAAATTGGAATATATCCGACCAATGAGGAAACCACACCTCTGATGGCAGCAGAAGAGCAGCAATCATACGAGATTCCTCGCACTTCGTGCTCGGAATGAGATTCTCATTCCGAGCGATGTAAGGAATCTTATTTAATAACAATTCTTTTTGTCAATCTGTCTGTTCCATTATCAACGGAGATGAAATAAACTCCAGCTTGCAACGAAGTCAAATCAAGGGTGCCATCTTGGAATGCATTGTCAGACAACACCCTGACTCCTATCATGTTATAAACAGAGACTGAGTAACTACGTTCCAAGCCTGTCGAGATATTCACGACGCCTTTCGATGGATTCGGCGAGATCGACAGATTAAAACTCTCTTCCACAAAATTCTCATTCACATCAAGATGGTCGAAATTGATGCACAAATCGTCGACTGCCGCATATTTATAACTGGTTTCGGTAGTTCCACGACCGCTTGCTTCAAATCTGATGCGCACCTGGACATAATCCTCGCCGATATAATCATTGAGCGAAAAGGCATAATCGTTCCAACTGTTTTGCGCATCCCAAATAAAATCAAGCTTATGCCATGTCTTCCTGTCGGTTGTCACATCAATATAAACACCGGCATTGAATGGCGACCATATCGATGAAAATGCTCTGTTCATCTTAAATCCAAAAGTAACATCTTCGGTCGTTTCAGGAATAGAAAACCACTGAGTTTCAACCATTTGCAAGATATTATCTCTGGTATAAGTCTTAGCCGTCAGACACATTCTTTGCTTAAACTGACCAAAATACCAGTTATCAGCATTGTACAAATGCAGGCCATCCGCCGTCTCGTCTTCAAAGTCATAAAACACTGGAAGTTGCAACGGTTCGCGCGAGAAAATCGAGTCCATATTCGAGGCCGCGCTTTCCACACCTTCAGCATTGACACCTTTCACAAAATAGCGATGCCATTCGCCATCTTCAAAGTTTTCATCAATGAAAGAATTATCGGTCGTTTCAGCAAGTAACTCATTGTCTTTAAACAATTTATAAGACACAGTTCCTGGAGCGTCGTTCCAACTCAAGAAGGTTTCACCGTCTTTCACTGTCGCGCTGAAATCCTGAGGAGCCAGCCATCCGTCGGCGAGTTCGGCAACTGATGCAATTACAGCTTTCACAAAACCTGTCGCCAAAGCCAAGCAGTTAAATCCAGCGCCAATTGTATCCGAAAGATGATGATAATGAGGATTTTGAGCCTGATATTCAATATCGCCGATATAAAGCGCAGGATATTCATGGATGTTAAAACACATATGGTCTCCGCCGTAAGCGTCTTTAGCCGTAAAACGATAGGTCGGCATCTCAGGGATGTAAAGATTCGCCACATTCTGATAATAATCGAAAAGCCTTTCGGAGATATAAGAATAGCCTGAATACATCGTGACAGGACCATATTCAGGACCAGGCCAGAAACCTATCATATCCATGTCGAAAACACCGAGGATATTTATGTCCTCGCGAGCGCATTTCTGCACAAAAGGATAGCTTCCGACCATCCAGCGCTCCTCGCCGTTAAACGGAATGTAGAGAATCGAACGTTTAAACTGATATTGGCGCAAAATTCTTGCACACTCAAACACTCCCGAGGTTCCAGAGGCATTGTCGTCGGCACCCGGACCGTCGGGATGGTCATAGTGTGCAGCAATGATGATGTATTCATCAGGAAACTCAGTTCCTCGCTGAATGGCGATGACATTGCCGGCTTGAAGAGTGTCGGTCATGCCGATAGTGCCAGTGTGATGATGGACGTAAGTCTCAAGACCGAGTTGGTCGAACCAATCGAGAAGAACATTCTGAACAATCAGAGCATTGGGTGAACTGCATTCACGGATGTACTGTTGCATAAACTCGATGGCATAATAAATACTCAGCGTATCGACTTGATTCAACATCTCGACGATGGCTGGGTTTGTCTGAGTTACAAGAGGATAAGTCTGGTTACGATTGCCCTTATGGTCAATAAATTGGGCGTTTAACGCATTGACGCACAATGCCATAGCAATAAAAAGTAAATACTTCTTCATTTTCGTAGGATTTAGTTGCTGCAAAAATAAAGAAGTATTTTTACCTGACCAAAGGGTTTTAGGAAAAATCTTTTAGGAATTTAGGAAAAATAGTCGTTAGACTTTAGTAATCCAGACTAACGACTAAAAACCAAAGACTAAAGACTATAAACTAAAGACTTTTTGTATCTCTGAAACCATGTCAACCTTCTCCCATGCAAAGAACTCAACATTTTTGTAGTTCTTGCCGTTTTCGGTGAAGGTATCCTTGTCTTTGTACTGAACCTCGACCTTTGCGGTGAACGGGTCGCGACCGAAGTGACCGTACGATGCCGTTGGCTCGAAGATAGGATTCTTCAGTCCGAAACGCTTCACGATTGCGTATGGACGCAGATCGAACAAAGTGCGAATCTTCTCAGCGATTTCAGCGTCGTTCATCTTATTGCCGTTTGCGTCTTTAACATGTGCTGTTCCGTAAGTGTTGACGTAGAAACCGACAGGCTGTGCCACGCCGATTGCGTATGCGATCTGCACGAGAGCCTCATCGCAAACGCCTGCTGCCACTATGTTTTTAGCGATATGACGTGCTGCATATGCTGCTGAGCGGTCGACCTTCGATGAGTCTTTGCCCGAAAATGCTCCACCGCCATGTGCACCACGACCACCATAAGTATCAACGATGATTTTACGGCCTGTGAGACCAGTGTCGCCATGAGGTCCGCCGATGACGAACTTACCAGTCGGGTTGACGAAGAGCTTCATGTCGGACTTGAAGAGGTTTCTAACCTTTTGAGGCAGAAGCTTTTTCAGTCTCGGGAGCAATATTGTACGCACATCATGCTCGATTTTCTCGATCATGGCAGCGTCGTCGTCCATAAACTCATCGTGTTGTGTTGAGATGACGATGGTGTCGATGCGCAACGGCTTCCAGTTAGCGCCGTATTCCACCGTGACCTGCGACTTAGCATCCGGACGGAGGTATTTCATGCGCTTGCCTTCACGGCGAATCTTAGCGAGTTCGAGCAGAAGCATGTGCGACAAAACTATTGTCAGCGGCATATATTCCGGTGTCTCTTTGCAAGCGTAGCCAAACATCATGCCCTGGTCGCCAGCGCCCTGGTCTTCCTCTTTTTTACGTTCCACGCCGCGGTTGATGTCCTGCGACTGACCATGAATTGCCGACACCACGCCGCACGACTTGCTGTCGAACTGATATTCCGCCTTTGTATAGCCTATGCGCTCGATGACACGACGCGCAGTGCCTTGAATGTCAACGTATCCGTTTGATTTAACCTCGCCTGCCACGACGGTGAGACCGGTGGTCACCAACGTCTCGCAAGCAACTTTTGATTCCGGGTCCTGACGCAGCATTTCGTCGAGGACGGCATCTGAAATCTGATCGGCCACTTTATCCGGATGGCCTTCTGAAACTGATTCTGAAGTGAAATAATAACCCATTTTTATTTTAAGTTAGGAGTTAGGAGTTTGAAGTTAGAAGTTATAATCTTCCTCAAACCTTAGCTCGTGTTAATAAATATGGATAATTTGAGATTGTTAAAAGAAATACTGTTTTAGCATTTTTTCTTGTGGTTGCAATCAATCAAATCTGTCCACGTGAATTTGGACTGCAAAGATACAACTATTTTTTATAATAAAATTCTTTTTTAATTATTTTTTTTGTTCCTTTTCCCTTGATGGAAAATGAACCGAAAAGATCAAGCGCCATCCGAAGCTCGAACCGCCGTATGGCGCGGGCCACCGCACCGCGAAGCGACGTGGGGGCGAAGCCACGAAATTATTTTGTCAAAACTTGGAAAACCGCTTCAATACTCGCGTCTTTGCTGTGCATCACGTTGAGTTTGATGTTCTCGATGGTGTCGTTGGCAACGACCACACCTTTATTAATAATAACGATGCGTGGACACATTGCTTCGACTTCCTGCATGATGTGAGTCGAGAGAAGGACGGTTTTTTCTTTTCCAAGTTCAGTGATAAGTCCACGGATTTCAATGAGTTGGTTCGGGTCGAGACCTGATGTAGGCTCGTCGAGAATCAGCACTGAAGGGTTGTGCATCATTGCTTGAGCCAATCCCACACGCTGACGATAACCTTTCGACAAAGCTCCGATTTTCTTGCGCATCTCGACGGTGAGGCCGGTCTTTTCGATCATCTCATCGATGCGGTTTTTAGCTTCTTTGCCAGTGATATGATGAATTCCAGCGACAAATTCGAGATATTCGCGCACGTACATGTCAAGGTAAAGCGGGTTATGCTCCGGCAGATAACCCACGCGTTGGCGCACCTCCATCGGGTTGTCGATGGTGTCGAAACCTTCAACAGACACTGTGCCTTCGGTCTGCGGAATGAAGCACGTAATAATCTTCATCAGTGTTGATTTTCCTGCTCCGTTCGGGCCCAGAAGTCCCACAATCTGACCTTTTTCGATATCCAGATTCACATCATTCAGCGCCAACTGCTGGTCATAGCGTTTCGTTACGTGGTTTACCTTAATTGACATAAAAATGTAATTTTTCAATGTGCAAAAATACAAAATTATTACAAAATACAGTAAATTTTATTGGAGGAGATTTCTCCACTTCGGTCGAAATGACGAGGGGGCCAAATCGTAATGATATAGGTGTTGAAAAATTAATTTTTATTAATGTTTTTTGTATTAAAAAATTTTGTACTTTTGCAGTCCGAAATTTTAGTAGGGAAAATAGTGTAAAAACACATAACAAATTATTAATTAAATTAAATGGATACATTAAGTTACAAAACAGTTAGCGTCAACAAAGAGCATGCCAACAAAAAATGGTATGTCGTCGACGCTGAGGGTCAGGTTCTTGGCCGTATGGCTTCAGAAATCGCCCAGGTTTTAAGAGGAAAGAGGAAGGCATGCTATACTCCCCACAGTGATTGTGGCGATAATGTCATCGTAATCAATGCCGAGAAAGTTATCCTCACCGGCAACAAAATGGACAAGAAGGTTTACGTACACTACACAGGTTTCCCTGGTGGTCAGCGCGTTAGAACCGTTAAGGACTTCTTGAACAAGAAGCCTATCTTCGTCATCGAACACGCGGTTAAGGGCATGTTACCTAAGACACGCCTTGGCAGTGCCATCTTCCGTAATCTTTACGTTTATGAAGGACCTAATCACCCGCATGAGGCCCAACAACCACAAGTATTAACAATTAAGAAATAAGTATCATGGAAGTAATCAACGCGTTAGGTAGAAGAAAGACAGCCGTCGCACGTATTTACATGAAAGCTGGCGAAGGCAAAATTACGGTCAACAAACGTGACTACAAGGAGTATTTCCCAACAAGCATCCTGCATTATGTGGTTGAACAGCCATTGATGCTCACAGAGAACTTGGGTAAATATGACATCAAAGTCAACCTCGATGGCGGTGGTATCAACGGTCAGGCAGAAGCTCTCCGTCTCGCTATCAGCCGCGCATTGTGCGAAATCAACGCTGAATATCGTCCTATCCTTAAGGCTAAAGGTTTGATGCGCCGCGACCCACGTATGGTCGAACGTAAGAAGCCAGGTCAGCCAGGTGCACGTAAGAAATTCCAATTCAGCAAACGTTAGTCTATTAAAAGGAAACATCATGACACAAGCAACATTCGAAGAATTATTAGATGCAGGTTGTCACTTCGGTCACCTCAGAAGAAAATGGAACCCGAACATGGCACCGTACATCTTCATGGAACGTAACGGTATCCATATTATTGACTTGTACAAGACACAGGCCAAGATCGATGAAGCAGCAAACGCTCTTCGTCAGTTAGCAAGATCAGGAAAGAAAGTCCTTTTCGTAGCTACAAAGAAACAGGCGAAAGATATCGTCGCTGAACTCGTTTCAAGAGTCAACATGCCATACGTTACAGAACGTTGGCCTGGTGGTATGCTCACCAACTTCACCACAATCCGCAAGGCAGTGCGCAAGATGGTCAGCATCGACAAGTTGATCGCAAGCAGCCAGTACAATAACCTTTCAAAACGCGAACGTCTCCAGATCGAGCGTGAGCGCGAGAAACTCCAGAAGAACCTTGGTTCAATCGCCGACCTCAACCGCCTTCCAAGCGCAGTGTTCGTAGTTGACGTTATCAAGGAACATATCGCAGTGGCAGAAGCAAGAAAGCTTAACATCCCTACTTACGCCATCGTCGACACCAACTCAAATCCTAACCTCATCGACTTCCCGATCCCGGCAAACGACGACGCTTCGAAGTCAATCGCCCTCATCGTGAACAAGATGGTTGAAGCTATCGAAGAAGGCCTCAACGAGCGCAAGAACACCATGAAGGACGCCGACATGGCAGACGCTGAAGGTGAAGAGGAAATGAACGAAACAGCAGCAGTTGAAGAGGAAGAAAAAGAAGAAGAGCCGAAACGCGCTCGCCGTCCTCGCAAGACAGTTGCAAAGAAAAACTAATCATTAAATAAAGAAAGGTAAGACAATGAATATTACTGCAGCTCAAGTCAATGAACTCAGACAAATGACAGGCGCAGGTATGATGGACTGCAAGAAAGCCCTCGTTGAATGCAACGGCGACAAAGAAGCAGCTATCGACTACCTCCGCAAGAAAGGCCAGAAAATCGCCGAAAAGCGCGCTGACCGTGAAGCCGCTGAAGGCGCTGTCATCTCAGCAACAACAGCCGACCACACATACGGTGCTGTCATCATGCTGAACTGCGAGACAGACTTTGTAGGTTCTAACGCCGACTTCGTCGGAGCAGCCAAGGGATTCCTCCAGGCAGCTATCGACAACAAGATCAAGAACCTCGACGCTCTCAAGGCTTTCGCTATCAACGGCCGCACAGTCGCTGACCTCGTCACCGACCTCACAGCCAAGACAGGCGAGAAAGTCGAACTCAAGCACCTCGAAGTTGTTGAGGCTCCTTACGTAGCCAACTACAACCACCAGGGCAACCGCCTCGCAACACTCGTTGGTTTCAACAAGTCATTCAACGGTATTGAAGAGACAGCTCACGAAGTGGCAATGCACGCAGCAGCTATGTCACCTATCGCTATCGACGAAAACGACGTCCCACAGGAGACAAAAGACCGTGAGATGGCAGTCGCTATCGAGAAGACAAAACAGGAACAGGCAGCTAAGGCAGTCGACGTCGCTTTGAAGAAAGCAGGTATCAACCCAGCTCACGTTGACAGTGAAGATCACATCAACTCAAATATGGCCAAGGGTTGGATCACAGAGGCTCAGGCACAGCAGGCACGCGAGATCCGCGAGAAAGTCACAGCTGACACCCTTGCTAACCTCAAGGAGCAGATGGTGATGAACATCGCTAACGGCCGTGTCAACAAGTTCTTCAAAGAGAACTGCCTCCTCGACCAGGCTTCATTGCTCGACGGCAGCATGACAGTGCGCCAGTTCATCCAGAAGGCTGACAAGGAAGCTACAGTTGTGGCATTCAAGAGAGTTCAGCTCGGATAATTTGAGTCATTGGACTAAACAAAAAAGCCGCTCAAATGAGCGGCTTTTTTTATTTATTTCTTCGACCACGTCGTGCCGTCTTTGCCATCTTTGAGAACAATGTCCAAAGCGGCAAGCTTGTCACGAATGAGGTCAGATGTTGCCCAGTCTTTCTTGGCGCGGGCCTCTTTGCGGATGTCGATAATGGTGTCCATTAAGCCATCAACGATGCCGTTGTCGTCGGAACCTGCTTCATTATTGAGCAAGCCAAGGATTTCGAAGACGAAGACGTCGAACAGCTTCTTCAAAAGCGCCAACTCAGCAGGATTAATCTTTGAATGACTGTCTTTCACTGAGTTGACAATGCGCACTGCCTCGAAGAGGTTCGCAATCACGATTGGGCTGTTGAAGTCGTCGTTCATGGCATCGTAGCAGGCATCCATAATCTTCTGAACGCCAAGGTCTTCAGCACCTTCGGTGGCTGTCAGGCCATCGATGAGACTTGCAGCTTCCATCAAGCGTTTGTAACCTTTTTCAGCAGCCTGAAGTGCCTCGTTCGAGAAATCGACGGTGCTGCGATACTGAGCCTGAAGGATGAAGAAACGAATCGTCATCGGGCTGTACGGCTGTGCCAGCATTTCCTCGCCTTTTGCGTTGATGTGGCTGCCTTTGAAGAACTCGTCGAGAGTGATGAAGTTGCCAAGAGATTTTCCCATCTTCTGTCCGGCGATGGTAATCATGTTGTTATGCATCCAGTAGTGCACCGGTGCTTTGCCGTTTGCCGCCATCGACTGTGCGATTTCCGACTCATGGTGCGGGAACTGCAGGTCGAGACCGCCGCCGTGGATATCAAATTCCTCGCCGAGGTATTTGCAACCCATTGCAGAGCATTCCATGTGCCATCCCGGGAAGCCGTCGCTCCATGGTGAAGGCCAGCGCATGATGTGCTTCGGCTCGGCTTTCTTCCACAAAGCGAAGTCGATAGGGTTATGCTTCTCGCTCTGTCCGGCCAGCTCGCGGGTGTTGTTGATCATCTCCTCGATGTTACGTCCCGAAAGGATGCCGTAATGATATTTCTCGTTGTATTTCTTGATGTCGAAATAAACCGAACCATTCTCGATATAAGCGAAACCAGCGTCCAAAATCTTCTGAATCATAGCAATCTGCTCGATGATATGACCCGAGGCATGAGGCTCGATTGAAGGACGCAGAACGTTGAGCTTATCCATCGCCTGATGATACCTAACAGTATAATACTGAGCGACTTCCATCGGCTCTAGGTCTTCGAGGCGAGCCTTCTTTGCGATCTTATCCTCGCCTTCGTCGGCATCGTGCTCGAGGTGACCCACATCGGTGATGTTGCGCACATAGCGAACCTTATATCCGAGATGTTTCAGATAACGGAACACCAAGTCGAAAGTGATTGCCGGGCGGGCATGACCGAGGTGAGCGTCGCCATAGACGGTCGGGCCGCAGACGTACATTCCGACGTGACCTTCGTGAATAGGTTTGAAAGGCTGCTTCATGCGAGCCAAGCTGTTATAAATATATAAAGCGTCCATAATTGCAAAATTTTTGCAAAGTTACAAAAAATTTCATAGCGAGATGACTTGCAAAACTAAAAAAATGTTTATATTTGCAGTGTTGTTTTGATTGTTTTAGATTATTTGAAGTAGGTTAAAAGAGGAGGATTTATGCCAAAAGTCTTAATTTATGCAACCGCAAAGGTTATTTGGACATTTTTGTTTTACGGATCAGACAGTAACGAAAACAGAGCTCATGTCCATGTGGGGAAAGCTGGAAACAAGAAATTGTGCAAAATATGGCTCGAACCAGAAGTGTCAGTGGCGGACAATGGAGAACTGACTGACAAACAAGTTAACCAAGTTGTGGCTATTGCCAAAAAGTATCAAGAAAAGTTCTTGGATCAATGGCAAAAGTTCCAAAATGGTGATAAAGTTAGAATTATTAAAGTGAATGAATAAAATGTATAAAATTGAAGGTTATTGGGACGTAATCCCGCAGATTAAAAATGTGTCGTTCCCCAAAAGAGGGAAGATGCAGATTTTATTGGAAGATGGGAGAATTATCATTGTCTCAGTTTCCAAGTTTCCAAGTGTCAAGAAATTAAGCATGGCACAGCGGAAGAAATGGTACATTTTAGGCAACGGCTTCTCGTTTGAAGATTCCGATGAGGTGATTCATATTGAGCAGATTCTTGGAAATTTTAAGAATTATGCTCATGAAGCATAATATATATGATTGATTAACAAATAATTAAGAAACAGAAAAGAATAAAAACAGAGACATATATTAGATAGCGTTTGTAGCTGTCCTTGAAGTCCAATTTACCACAACGTCCTCGGTTTGAGGACAAACCTATCAAGGATGAGTTATAAAATGCCGTAATTGCTACGGCGTGGAATGACTTGTTAGATAGGTGGGCGTGGTAACCCGGACTTCAAGCAAGGAATAAGTTCCGCGCTGTTTTTTTGTTTGTCTCCTCAATATAATTAGAAGTTGCGCCCGACACGGATTAGGGAAATATGATGACGAAATTTTTAATTGTTACTGGTACCGAGAACTCGGGAAAAACCACAACCATGGGAATGGTGTACAAAAAGCTTTTGCCATTAGCAACAGAAGCTTATCTAGCTGATGCTTCTGATGTAGAAATATCAACAGATGATACATTAATGCGATATGGGAATCCAATTGATTTCATATCTTATCTTAAAATAAATAACAAGACTACAATAGCCATGATATCTGCCGGTGATGTTGCAGCAGACGTTAAGGATTATGCAGAAGCTTATCTCAAAAATAATGTTGATTATATAATTTGCTGTGCAAGGACACAAAACAGAAAAGGTTCAGCACGCAGAGTACTGTATGATGATTTTAAAGAGTACCCAAAAGAAGAGTTTTGGCCTGTTTATTCAGATGACAAAAGTCAAATGTTTTCTGTAAAAGAAAACGTTGTGGAACAAATTATTTCAAAGATATTGTAAAACTAAAATCCAACAAAATGAAAAAAGTATTTAAACTGGTTATGTTAACCATATTCGCTTGTATGATGTTTTCATGTATTGACGATGAACAAAACAAAGAAACATCTAAAGCACAAGATGAACCCAAACCAGAGTATTTTTATACATACGATATATTATGGTATTATCCAATATTTTATTACGACAAACTTGCTGGGGAGCGTGATTCAATAATCATAATAAAAAATGGAGACAATCCTAAAAACAAATCTGCGATTTTTGGCGGATTAGCAATAAAATTAGCTTGTCGTATTCCTACTAACAGTACTGATGGTAATTCTGTGAAAGAGGTTTATTTGCGCTTTGATAATGAGGCCAATTACGATTCTGAAATATTCGCATGGCGGCTGGCATACAATATTGGCCATGATTTATTTGAATGGAATAAAGATCACAAATACATAAATGGGGAAGGTCACATTTCATTTAAAACTAATTTGGATGAATTGACACATTGTCTAAGTGAAATAAGATACCTACCAAATATTGTTGATACCAATATGAATAACGAAATAATTGAAATATTCAAACGGAACTACTATGACTTGAAAGAGAAGCCAATATATCCGCCTGAAAAAGGCTATGGATATCGAAAGTACCCGTTGGAGTTTGAAAGAAATGGCATGATAAAAAACTCAATCAAATTAACACAGTATAACAAATTAGAGAGACTAGGATTAGTATACAGTCCAACTAAAAAAGCCGAAGGAATTCCCGATGATGCCATTATAATTACAGGTCATTGGGGAGGTCTTTATTAGCTATTTACGATACAACATTAATTGTTATGTTGTATCTTAAATTGTACTATTCGTAAACTATACTCACAAAAATGAATACGTGTTATTATTAATAAGAAATCCTCAACGTGGGGATTTCTTATTTTTTACGGAAATAAACTAATAACAGCACGAGGATAAAAACTAATAACGGTACAAATTTAGCATTGAATCGAAAATTTGTACCAGTTGTGATTTTATCTAAGGGGCTAAAAAAGAAAAATCCATTTTTAAAAAGCGCAAATTTTTGATTTACAATAAATTACGATGTTTTGATAAAAAATAAAAAGTACAAAAAACTTTAATTTGCTTGTATTTTGCTTGTATAAAACCTCAAAAAAGCGCAACAAAAGTTTAATAAAAGTTTAATTAATACAAATTTTGCTTGCATAAAACGACCTGAAGCCGTTATTTTACAACCATTTAAACGATTTTTGAACGGCGGCGCAAAACCGTTTAAACAGCAGCCGAAAACATATAAAAAAGCCTCCCGGACTCACCGTCTGGAAGGCTTTTTTATTGCCGCCGATTTTGACATGATTTGTCGAGTTATGACATAGTTATGACAAAAGATGTGACAAAAATAACACGATTTACACCCCTTTAATGCCAAAAAACGCCCCTAAAATGCCGTTTTTTAACGGATTGACCCCCCTTTATTCCCATTTTCGTGCAAATTAAAAACGGATTAAACCGTTAATTTTCAATCATTTATGCTTAATTATGCGCAAAAAACACGGATTTTTGTGTACTAACCAGCCATGGCTTCGGTATTCCCCCCCTCATATTTTGCAAGCCGCTCTTCCAAATCTGATACTTTTTCCTCAAGTAATCCAATTTGTTTTAATTGCGAATCAATTGTCATTTTATAAGCTTTAATAATCTCATTTTCATGCTCATCTGATAATCGTTCGCATCTTAACATTTCACCTTGATCCAACAAAAGCCAATCTGGTGATAATTCTGGATATTGGCGTAAAATTTTCACGATTTTATCAGTTGAAAGCTCTGATTTTTTGTTTTTTCCACGGAAATTAGCACCATCAACGCCTATTTTTTTATAAAAATCTTCTTTTCTAATCCTTTGTAATTCAATGAAATACAATAATTTTTCTTTAATAACCGTAATTTTTTCACTTTTTTCTTGCATATATCGTGAGAATTTTACTATCTTTGCAGAGTTGTTAAACATTAACAACGCTGACAAAATTATATAAAAAAGTAATACGATGGTTCAAAAAATTCAACTGACCGGCAAACAGACCTGCAGAAGGCTCGCGAAAACCTTCAAAGTGTCAGTGCCTTACGTCAGCATGGCATTGAGTTTCCAAAGAAACGGGGAATTGGCCAACAAAATACGCAGTCACGCTCTCCAGAACGGAGGCAAACTGCTTCAGGAAGCGGAAGTTAAACACTAATTAAATAGGTATAACATGAAAACACTAAAAACTATCGGAACAGTAATGATGCTTGCCGGAATGTTTTTTCTGCTCACAACAGTTGACGGCAGCGGCACTCAGATTGCGCAGGCGCTTATCGGCCTTGCCTTGTTCGGCGGCGGCGCTTTTTTGTCAAAGTCTTTCGATTTTCAGCAAGGAGGTTCCAAATGAAAATCGAGTTAATTGCAAGTGATTGCAAATCAGTTAGTTACATGGGGGGGGTAAAATTGACAGCCCTCGTCAACATGGAAGACTTCTACAGGATGCTTGACGGCATCAATCCGCAAATCCTGACAAACTACATCTACATGAAATTGAAAAAACACTAACAAATGTATCAGAAATACGGCGAAACGATGACGATTAGCGTTAACGACTGGATGGCAGCCGGACTGACCGAACGGCAATTCCATTATGACAGTAAGAACCAGCTGTTAACAATAGCACGTCGCGCAATCAACGGCAACACGCTAATCGATGTGAAGTCGATAAAGCGACCCGACCGTCGCGCGGCTATCGAGGCCAGGTTCGGCAAGATTGACGAGGAGGAGAAAAAGCAGTCGTTTATGGATGTGACAATCGACGAGGAGGCTCGCGTGTTTTTCCGCGACCACACCTACACCGACAGCCAAGGCAAGCCACAGCACATCCACGAGGAGACGCAGGCTCAGTATGTGAACGAAGCCTCGATACTCAACATGTTCCGCCGTGTTTACCAACGCCAGGTTATGGCGCGAGCCGCCAACGGCAAACGCAAACCCAAGAAGGAGTTCTTCAAGGAGTGCGCCGACAAAGCCAAGGCTCTGCAGGCCACCATGCCAAACCATCTGCCCACCGAAGCACGCTCGATGGAGCGCAAATACGACAGATACATCGCCGAAGGCTACCAGTCGCTTATCAACGGATTGTACGGCAAAACCAACAGCGAGAAGCTTACCGAGGAAGCCAAGTTCTGGCTCATTGCCCGCTTTGCTTCGCCCATAGAGAAGCTCACCACACAGCAGCTGCTGGTGGAATATAACAACGAGGTGCCGCGTCGCAACGAGAACATTGCCGACGACAACCTTAAATGGAAGCCTCTGAAGAGCGAACAGACCATCTACGCTTTTCTGAACCGTCCGGAAATCAAGCCTTTGTGGTTTGGCATGCGCCATGGCGAGCTGAAGGCGAAGGAGAAATACACTCGCCAGCACAAGACCCTGCTTCCGACACGCCGCGACTCGATATGGTATGGCGATGGCACGAAGCTCAACTACTACTACCGCAACGACAAGGGCGAAATCGCCACCTGCAACGTGTATGAGGTGATGGATGTGTATTCGGAGGTGCTGCTTGGCTACCACATCAGCGATTCCGAGGATTTCGAGGCTCAGTATTTCGCCTACAGGATGGCGATGCAGAAGGCAGGCCACAAGCCCAACGAGATACGCTACGACAACCAGGGCGGCCACAAGAAGCTCGCTTCAGGCGAGTTCTTCAGCAAGCTCGCGCACCTCAACATACCCACAATGCCATACAACGGCAAATCAAAAACCATTGAGTCGGCTTTCGGACGCTTCCAGGCGCAGTTCCTACACAAAGACTGGTTCTTCACCGGTCAGAACATCACCGCAAAGAAGCTTGAGAGCCGCGAGAACTACGAATTCATCATGGCCAACAAAGCCAACCTCCCCACACTCGACGAGATAAAGAAACGCTACGCGCAGCGCCGTGAGGAGTGGAACAACGCCGAGCATTTCGACACCGGGATTCCGCGCATCAGGATGTACGAGGAGAGCGTGAACAACGCCACCACCAAGGTCGGGGTGCTGGAAATGATAGACATGTTCGGTGTTATCGACGGCACGGCCAACACCTACACCGCTTCAGGCATTACCAAGACCATCAAGAAGCGCGACTACCGGTGGGAGGTTCTCACATCGGACGGCATGCCTGATCTTGATTTCATGCGCGACAACGTTGACCGCAAGTTCCACATAGGCTACGACCTCAACGACATGAGCATCGTGGCACTCTACACCAAGGACGCGAAGGGTTACCGCTTTGTCACATACGCGCAGAAATACATTGAGATTCACCGCGCCAAAGACGAGCAGACTGAGTTCGACCACCAGTTCATCAAGGCGATGGACACCGCCAACAAACGCATGCGCGTCAGCATGGTTGACAGCATCGAAGGCATTATGGAGCGTAATGGTCTGCATCCGGCACAGCACGGATTGAAAATGCCGAAGCCGAGAGGCATCAATATAGTGCGTGAAGACGTGGGACGGATGACAAAACGCGTCTCACAGCTTGTAAGCACCGATGTGGCAGACAGATATTAAAGATTAAAAATCATATAGTTAAAAGTTAATAAGCATTATGGACATTAGAGAAAAACAACAGATTAGACAGGCACTCGAAGCCTTTATCAAGGTGAAGGGAAGCCAGAATAAGGCCGGCAACGCGCTCAAGGGCATTAGTCCGGCAACAGTGTCACAGATAGTTAACGGCAACTGGGAACTTATCAGCGATGAGTTGTGGCGCAGCTTGGCGGCTCAACTGAACATCAAAAACAAAACATGGAACATTGTTGAAACAACCAACTTTAAAGACTTGACAGAGATGTTTTCAGACGCTCAGGAAAACAGTCTGGTAACTGCAATCATAGGCGAGGCGGGATGCGGTAAAACGTTGGCAGCAAACATGTACCGACAGAATAACAGCAATGTTTTCATATTGTGCTGCGCCGAGTACTGGAACCGCAAACTTTTCATGCAGGAACTTTTGTGTGAAATGGGAAAGAACCCTGGAAGCGACACCGTAGGTGAAATGATGGCTGACATCGTTTCGACACTCAAGCGCCTCGACAGCCCCCTCATTATAATGGATGAGATTGATAAAATCAGCGACCAAGTGTTCTACTTCTTTATTACCCTTTACAACCAACTTGAAGACCACTGCGGCTTCATAATGATGGCAACCGAACACTTCAAAAAGAAAATGGAAAGAGGATTGACAAATAAAAGGAAGGGTTACGCTGAGATATACAGCCGTATGGGACGCCGTCTTGTGGATTTGGAAAAGACAAACCAACAGGATATTATAGAAGTGTGCATTGCCAATGGAATCACTTCGCAAAAGAGCATTAAAGAAGTTCTTGATGACAGTGACAACGACTTGCGCCGTGTGAGAAAGAAAGTGTTCGCAATCAACAAGAAAAACGCAAGATAGCCATGAAACGCGCCTATTCAGTCAAGAATGTCGCCGATGCAAGGTTCAACACTCTCCATCTGGACGGAGAGTGGGAGTCGGCCATCGGCACGCCGGAACTCACCGGCTCTTGGTTCATATACGGCGCGCCAAAGAACGGCAAAACCACATTCGCACTTCAGCTTGCCAAGTACCTCACCCAATTCGGTCGCGTGGCATACGACAGCGTTGAGGAGGGTTTGTCGCTGACTATGCAGATGGCGATGGAGCGTGTGAAGATGTCGGAGGTCGGGTCGCGGTTCGTGCTTCTCGAAAAGGAGGATGTAAGCGAGCTGACCGCGCGTCTGAAGCGTCACAAGAGTCCCGATATCATAGTCATCGACTCGGTGCAGTTCCTTGACTTGAAGTTCTCGGAATACAAGCAGCTGAAGGAGACGTTCCGCGAGAAGCTGTTCATCTACATCAGCCACGTCGAGGGCAAGCAGCCTGAAGGCAACACGGCGCGGCGTATCTGGAGAGACGCCAACGTGTATTTCAATATCGAGGGCTTCAGAGCCTTCCCGGTGTCGAGATACGGCGGAGGCGGCAATATCGACATATACCCGGAGAAAGCACGGGAGTATTGGGGATTTGAATAATCAAGACTATGGAAACAGCAACGATCGACAAAATCAGCGACATGCAGCGCAAAAGCCTGTTTTTCAACTTCAAGGAGTTAGGCATGTCGGATAATGGCAGACACAATTTCATCAGCGAGTTCACTAACGGCAGGACAGACTCGTTGACCGACCTCGGATACATCGAGGCGCAGGACATGATACGGCAGCTTCAGGAGATGCGCCGTAACCCACAGGAGAGGAAACGCCATGACGAACTCGACACCAAGCGCAAAGGTGTCATGAAAGCCATCGGCAGGTATTTGGAGATGTGCGGGCAGCATCCGACCACCGCATATATTAAAGCCGTGGCGGTACGCGCTGCAGGTTTGGCAGAATCGGAGACAAACCACGACTTCAATAGGATACCGGCCGCAACGCTGACGCGGATATACAACGAGTTCTGCAGGAAGCAGTCGGTACTGAAGATTAAGAACGCAGTAGCAAAAGTTAGTTAAAAAATGACGGCCATGAGAACAAGCAGACAAAACCGACGCTACTATCTGCACCAGCGTTGCAGAAAAGCGGAGTTCAGATACTCGCCTCGAGAGCGCACTGTTGACGTGCCTTTCTCAAAACAAGACAATGTACCAGCAGCCGCCGTGTCATTGCGCAACGAATATGGATACTCACTACAAATGATAATTGATTAAAGCCATGCAAGACAAAGATAAAGACGATGGATACAGCAAACAGGATGACCACAATCCGTATCCGATGGAATGAATGATTATGAGTGCCGGACAGGGCTATCCAATTTGATGTGGTATGGATGGTACAGCCGGCACAACTGGAGGCGACAGGCAATTAACTAAATGGATAGTCCACGTGAATTTTTTGAGGGTTCGATTCCCTCCGCCTCCACACGGTAACTAAATGTTAAACAATTAAAAACTAAGTACAAATGAATTACTACATCGAAAGACCCAACACATGGAGAGCGGCCAACCGCAAGTGTGCCGAAATCCAAGAGTTCGTTAACCAGTTTAAGAACTGCCTGATTTATGACGAAAAATCACGCGATGCGTTGATTAAGGAAATCCGCGACAAGGTTGAGGAATTGAACAATGCCTATCCGCGCACAAAGAGACTGAAAGTCGAGTTTTCGCACGGCGATTACATCTCATGCTACCCTGACGAAAGAGGAGTTGACGAATATGTCTTCACCATCAATATACATCCAGTAAAGAAAACCTACGGATTTGGAGAAACAGGAGGTGAAATATGAGTACAAAACGCATGAAGGTGGAGTTCGCGACAATCAGAGTCGCAGGCTATATGGACAGTAAACAAGTCACCAACGCTGTAACCTATAAAATTATGGCTATCAACGCTGCCGATTTTGATGCGCTTGTCGAGAGAGAGCGCAAGCATGTTGAGGCCGAAATACAGTCGGTACTTAACCATGCCGAGGCAAAAGCCAAAGTAACACAAAAGGAAAAGAAATACATTGATGGTATAGTACAATCCAATAAACCAACTAATAACAATTAAAAACTAAGTTAAAATGGCAACAAACATTGATTCATTATTCTACAAACTTGGTAGAACACAAAAAGTTAAATTCATTGACGACCACATTGATTTAGCATCCTCTTATGCGATAGCAAAGTATGTTAAATCCTATCTGTTCGATGTGTTGGCAGAGGTTAACCAGAAAATGATTGTATCGTATTTGCGTGAAAAAGGATATAAGGTTGAACCACTGAAGGAAGGGGACGAGAAATGATAACTTTTGGCATAGCAATAGTGACCCTTATTTTGGGTTTTGTGATTGGCTGGAACATCGCAGGATTCATCGCTTACGATGATGGCATTTATGACGAAAAAAAGCACTGGTATATGCACGCCCATAATTGGGGGTGTTGTGCTGAAAAATATATGGATAACGAATAACTTAAAATAATAACACCATGTCAGAGAAACAAACAGTAGAAATGACTGCAGCGGAACTTGACGAGTACAATAAGTTCAAGGAAGAGAAGGCTAAAAAAGAAGCCGAAAAGCAAGCAGCCGAACAACGCAAAGCTTATCGCCAGATGGTTGATGACGAGATAGAGGCATCCATGCCGGTGCTTCAAGCCCTGTCATCAGACATCAAGGATAAGAAAAACAATATCCTTGATAATTTCAAGGCAATTCTGGAAATGAAGAATGAGTTGATGATGACCAAAGACGGACAGTTTTCACACACATTCACCAACTCAAAAGGAACCAAGCGCATAACGCTTGGAGTTTACACACTCGACAACTATACTGATACCGTGGAAAATGGCATAGCCATGGTTAGAGAGTATATTGAGAGCCTTGCCACCGACGACAAGACGAGAATGCTGGTCGATTCGGTTCTGCGCCTGTTGTCGCGTGACGCTAAAGGCACTCTCAAGGCGAGCCGTGTTATGCAGCTCCGTAAAATTGCCAACGACAGCGGAAACGCACGTTTTCTGGAAGGCGTGAAGATTATCGAGGAGTCGTACAACCCCACGCCGAGCCGCCAGTTTATCCGTGCCGAGATCAAAGATGAGAATGGCGCATGGAAATCGGTGCCATTGGGAATGACGGAGTCATGATACCTTACATCACCAACAATCACGAGGTATGGGCTACCTGTCAGCAATGCGGATATGAATACGACAGACGCGTTTGGGACACATGTCCCAGATGCGCCGGTCGCAAATTGAAAAACACCAGTAACAATGCAAAAAATGGACTTGACAGAAATAATTAACGAGGCTCTAAAGCTGCCCCAAAAAGACAAAACAAGGCTTATTAATGCCGTTCTCGAGTCAATGAACGGAAAGAAAAGCGACGGCTTTGTCTATCCTGTATTCCGTGCGCTTGAAGATTTCAAAGCCCGATACATGGAATATAAAGGTACCGATTACACCGGCACCAAGGCGGATTTCAGATGGATGAAGCAGCTGCTCGAGCAGATACACCAAAAGACAATAGAAGGTCAAAAGGAAGACACTGTTGTTATAACCCCCGACACTCTGATAAGCAATTTAAATGCCTTTCTAAAGGCTGTTAAACAGCTTAAAAACACTTGGTACTTTGACAACCGTTTCACTCCTGAAGGGTTGGCGAAGGATTTTGAGAAGATATATGGCAACCTGAAACAGAACAACAGCTATGAACGGGCAAAACGCGCTTGCGATTATCTCTAAAGAGACACTGACACCTGCGGCATTGTCGATGGCTGTTCGCGAGGCTGGCATCGTCACAGTGCGCCAGTCGATAGAGAGCAAGTTCCCTTCGATAAACAAGATTGTCGAAAAGCTTGGATATAAGGAGACGGCGGCATTGATAGTGATGCAGATTGTCAGGATGGAAACGTTGCTGAATCTGACAAAGCAGCTGCCTCCAGAGAGCCTCGCGGAAATAGCCTCAACGGTTATAGATGTCTGTATCGAATCGGGCATCAACGTGAACGCCGCCGATATTGACATTGTCTTCAGACGCGCCATGAAAGGCCAATATGGTAGGTTTTACGGCAGCATCGGAATGCAGGATATTGTCGGCTGGTTCAACAACTACATCAGCGAGAAAGCCGGAGAATACGTTCAAATCAGGATGAGTGAGTCGCAAGAGTACAACACCCACAAGCCAAGGGCAAACGAATTTGGGCGCACATACGATATTCAAAGGCACAAGGAAGCCTTCAAAGATTATGTTGAAAATTTAAAAAAGTAAGGAAATGAGCAAGAAATTGATAGAGATACCGGCTGGAGCAAACGTATTCGAGTTCACGCCCCAGATAGAGGTCTGTGGAGGATGCAAAGGCACAGGCAGACAGGACGGACGCAGATGCGATGTTTGCAAAGGCAGCGGCAGGATTATGAAGACAAAACAGGTTATAATCAATATTGAGCCATATAAGCAATGAGGAAAAGCAGGGCTGCCATAATCAAGGAAATTTGCGAGATTGCCAAAGAGCATTACGAGCCTGGCGACCAGTCGAAATGCTATGCGGCGGTTTGGCGCAATTATGTGTACCCACGCTATAGGATACACTACCGCACTTTCCTTGACTACATCGCGGTTCCTGCGAGTGAAGTTAACAGAACACTTGACGAGCATAAAAACACAGAACCAGACAACCAGTTAAAATTGTTTTACGACTGAAAAAGCCTCCGTTTTCGGAGGCTTTTTCATTAAATATGGTCTCGTAGCCTGCCATCACCAAGCTTGGCGCTAACATCAGGAACATCAATGTAGATGTCAACGTCGTCATAATCGGGGTCGATGGTGCATGTCAGCGTTATCTGGTGATAGTAATAATACTCAGATGTCACCGGCACGTCCTGGTGTAGTTTTAAAACACCGAAAGGTTTGCCGGGTCTGATTTTGTTTAAACATCGTTTAATCACGTTTAAATAGTCAATGTACTTCAAGCCGTCATCCTGATGCTGGGCGAAGTTTTCAGTGTCGGCTCCGAAGTCCTGGAGACAGTGCAGGTAGATGTAGCACACCCCCTGGCTATAGTCGATGTTGTAGTCAAAGAAGATGGCCGGATTGACAAACTCGAAATCGTCAGGAGCCACAGGCTGTCCGAGATATACATCTAATGTTTCTGGCGGCAGCACACCTGCAGCTTCAAACTTTTGTTGGTTGGATGTCAGAACATCCTGAATCTTTTTAAACAATCTGTTCATATACTATGTTTTTTTAATGCGCGGACGAGTTCCGCAGTTATCATTAATTCAATGCGCTTGTTCAATGTGGCCGACTCGCCAATGAACCTGCGTCGAGGCATTCTCATGTGCCTGGTGTGCGCACTCACTCTTGTGGATCCATTCCTGGTCCGCCTGGTGTGGGCTTTCACACTTTGGATGCCGTCAAAACCCTCATTGTGTATCTCGGCGTACGGGACATCGGTGCCGATCAACACCCTGTCCTTTGATACAGAAATTATTCTGACGCTTCTCTTCAAGCGTCCGCTGTCAACCAGAACAGCGCCTTTCTGACGTTTTGCGCCACCGCGTCTTCTGGTCTTGCGTTTTTTCCACGCTTCTTTGCCTTCATCCTTCCACGCCTGTTCCTGAAACCTCTCCTTGCTGAAGTTTACTGCTTCAGTGGCCACACGCTGGGGGACAGTCTCAATGGCTGCCGTCAGGTCTTCAACCAGTTGGGAGAAATCATTCATATCAATAAGACAATTCGACGTTTCTGATTGCTCTCATAAGAATCTGGCTGAAATAGTCCGACAGCTGGTCACCGCCCATATTCTTGACCTCGTCGCCTTCAGGGACTATGTTGCCCTTGTTAAGCGCGTCGATGTTGATGGTGATGTTGCGTATTTGCTGTGCACTGCCTACCACCGAGCCTGTGACATCCTGCGTCGATGCATCCGGTGCCAGTGGCTGTTGTACGCTGCCACCATCAGCTTCCGAAATAACATCTTCAGAAGCCGGCTTGTTCTCTTCAGCCTCTTCCTGCTTGCGTATGAGACTTGCACTCTTCCAGGCATCAGATGTCTCTTTGGCACGTTGGATGCTTTCTGTGGCAAACGCCTGTCTGTTAGCCTCGCGTTTCTGTTTTATCTCGTCAATTTCAACGCTTGCGCTCGTTTTAATGTCCTGGTTCAAGATATCCTTTGCCTCGCTAAAATTGCCCTGCAAAGCCGCTTTTATAGCCTTTCCTATGTTGGAGAACAGTTGGCCGACATATTGTCCAAAGCTTTTTATCCTCAGCCAGAAAATCTGTATATCGCACCACAGCTCCGTGAAGCCGAATTTCCAATTTTCCACAAACTGTTTGAACGAGTTCACGAGTGTCACCTTGGTGGCGTTCCAAACTGTTGTCCATCCCTCGTAACGTCGGCAAACCACCACTATGGCACCAATGAGTGCACCGATAGCTGTTATTATAAGCCCAATTGGGTTTGCGTTCATGGCGATATTCAATGCCCATTGAGCTGCGGTCAGGACGGCGTTCTTTACCGCGAGCGCGGCGGTGGCTACTGTGGTCGCTATCAACTGACCGTGTACCACCGCCCATGCTCCGGCAATGCCTATAATAACCGGATACCACTCGGATATAAAGCCTTTGACCTTGGAGATAGCCGGAATCAGCCAGCTGGTGAAAGCGGCTGCCCATTCCCCGACCTTCTTGATAACAGGGAGAAAAGCCTGCCCGATACGTATCATAATATAATGGACGTTGTTAAGTGCAATCTTCCAGCCGTCTGTTGAAGTGAGGCTGTCCTGGTAAGCCCTATTCAGCGCTCCTTGCGAGTTGGTTGTCGCGTCGATGATACCCTTAAGTTTCTCTGTGTCCTGTGTCATGACCGCAAACGCCGACGATGCCATCTGGTCGAGACCCAATGAGGCGAGTGCCTGTGCCTTCGCCGAGTCGTTCAATCCGTTCAATCGATTGGAGAGTTGCTCTATGATATTGACCAGCGGCAGCATTTTTCCTTTGGAATCGTAAAGGTTTATGCCAAGCTCCTTAAACTTCGACACCTTAGCAGGATCTGCAAGCGCGCGGAATGCGCCCTCGAGTAATGTTGTGGCTGCTTCGGCTTTCTGGCCTTGAGCGGTAAGAAAAGCGAACGCTCCGGCTGTCTCTTCGAGTGCGAAGCCGGCGTTCTTTGCCACCGGTACCACTTTAGGAAGATACGATGCGATATCGCCCATTTCGGCGGCACCTTTGTTGAGTGTCGCAAACAAAACATCGTACACGGTATTTATATCGCGTCCGGCTGAGTTCATCACGTTGACACCGGCACGCGCCACTGTGGCCACATCGACAAAGCCTGCCTTGGATGCTCGTAGCGTTGGCTCCAGAGCCTTAAGCGACTGCTCGGCGTTGAGACCCGCTGAAATGATTTTGTTGAATGCGTCAGGCACTTCCTGAAGCGGTGCTACATTGCGCCTGCCGATGTCAAGCAGGTTGTCGCTGAGTTCTGATAGTTTGTCTTTTGACAGCTGTGCCGTAACATTCACCTTGGCAAGTCCCTCTTCCCAGCCCAAAGCGTCTTTGGCGGATGCGACACCTGCGGAACCCAATGCAATAACAGCTGCAGTGGCTGCCACTATCGGGTTCCTGATTAAATCGAAGACACGACCAAGTCCTGGCACTTCTGACATGATGCCATTGATAGATTCCGAGAATCTGTCTTTAAGCGAATGCAGTTGAACCTTCATGTCGGCGACATTGTGAGCCAGGCTGTCGCGCATCCTTACAAACGACGTTGAAGCCGCAGCACTCATGCTGTGGATTTTCTCCTTCATCTCCTTGGTGCTCTTGGTGACATTGTCTCGCGCCTTGGTGAGGCCTGTTGTCATCCTGTTCTTGATGTCGAGCAGAAGTTCTACTTTGGATTGTGCCATGGTTATAAGGTTTTGTAAAGGGCTATCTGCTCAAGGTATTGAATGGTGGTGTTAAGCTCGCCGTTCTTTATCATTTCCTTGAGAGACCGCTTGGATTTCACTACCGGTTTGCCCTTATAGTTCAACACGAGGTATTTGTATCCTGTCAAGTTATGGAACTTGTTTGCTTTCTTGATGGCGTGATTCAGACGAAGCTGTTGAAATAATTTTTTAAGTTTTTTCATTTTTTTGTTGTTTGTATTAAAATAATTTCTATTTTTGCAGTGCGGGGGGTGTACCGAAAGGAGCCTCCCGTTCCTTTTTATAAATCCATTTCAAATATTATACAATCATACTCAACACAGATTATCTTGCTGAATTCCAGATATTGCCCATCATGTAACTTTTCAAGTCCATTATATCTTTTGATGGCTTTTTTTAATATTTCCTGGTCAAATCCGCCATTGGGATAATGTAAAACCGCAATCTCTGTAGTTTTCTTGGATGCACAATGCTTGAGTCCGCGGAGTATGTTGTTTTCGGTGACCGTCTCGCAACTTGCTATCTCAAAACTGCAATTATCCCATAAACCTTCTGTAAATCTTTCACCGATTACATTACTTTTTTCAGCGCCGAAAATAACAGAACGACCTTTTTTGAATCCAGCTTTTTGAACGTCTTTTTCATAAGTCCCTTTTGCTTTGTCGAAATTGTGGTCTTTATGCGTGGCCTTGAGGCCTCCATTCCCCCAGTCAAAATCGACATCGGTATAGTCTTTGTCAGCTTTGAGCCTCTGGTACTCTTGAGCGTTGTCGAGAATACGTCTTACCTCCTCCCGGGTCGTTTCCTTCAGCTTGTATTCATACTCTTTCGGTAGACGCTTGAAATAGGCGTGTCCGGCAGGGAACGCTATGCCACGTTTACCGAAGTTGATCTGGAACATCTTAGGCACTTGTGGCGGTATGATTTTCTCGCTCGGTGTCTCCTTGGCGGCTGACGACGGAAGCTGTATCACCTCACACCTGCAGCCCCATCCGTTAGGTGGCATGTAGATGTCCCAGAACGGGTCATCGACACGTTTCTTCACGCCGTTGAGCCTGGCGTGGTCTTCGCGTGTGTTGCTGTCCATCACCGCCTGGTACTGGAGCATCGGCATTGCCTTGGCGTTTCTCTTGAACTCGTTCCACCGGGCGCCACACTGGCTTGCGGCTATTGCCTGGTTGTATTCGGTGCGCAACCAGTTGCCGTTGTATTTGGCATCAATCTCCTCCACGGCTTTTCGGAATTCCTCAAAGCTTCTTATCCTGTCGCCGTCGCGCAAGGCATCGGTCATATCGCGAAGCTCATGATAGTTCTTTGCCGCCGAGAAACTGTAAACGTTTTCCGTTATCTTTGCCAGCGTCTCCCAGTCCGGGGAGTTGTATGCCACGTCGTTTATCCCCATTCCATAGCCTTTTTTGACAGCCCCAATCAATTGCGAAGCTGTTGCTCTCAACAAATCCATTTGGACATCGGTTGAGCCAGTCTCGTATATCTCGCGTGCGGCTCTCTCGATGGCTTCAGCGACATCCTTTGACACGGATATACCGGCAGCTATCGGCAAAGTGCCACAGCATGGCGATGGTGGATATAGCATGGGAAGCAGGGCTTCACCCTTTCCTTGCTTCCCTAACGAAAATTTTCCGAAAGGTTATCCGTCTGGAAAGGGTTCTCTTTCACCCCGGTTATCGGAATGTCGAAGGTTTTGCTCACCCATTCCTGGTCTATTTCATAATGCTGTAGCGCGTCGTTGACTATAACCCAATGCTCCTTAAGCGTCAGCTCGCTGCCACGGTCAAACTCGAAATAGTCGGTCTTCGGGCTGATGCCGTATCCCCAATAATCCAGAATCGGGAAAAGCTGGTCGTTGACGACAAACTCCACCAAGCGGCTGTCGGCCTGTGCGAGCTTCTCGTCAAGGTTGCGTTCATGAACCTCGCTCTGGCTCCTTGAACTGCCGTTATCGGTCACCATGGTACCACCGACTATAGCTTTTGATATCTCGTTGTCGAGAGCGTCTATCTGAGCCTTGTACACCTGGAACGAGTCGCCACCGGTGAACGGCTGTATGTTTAGTGAAGTGCCTTCAGGAAGCACGGCTGTTGCCGCCTCTCCGAGAGCCTGCAGCATCTTCTGAACCTTGGCGACATTGGCGTCATCCGTCTTGTTTGTTGTGGCAGAGATGAGAGGCATGCCGTATCGCTCTGAGAACTCGGCCCACGACTGCTGCGCGTTGCGTTTCCATATCAGCCCACCGCAGATGTCTGCCATGATACCGAGATCTTCAGGCTCGCCGAAGCGCACAATATTGTTTTCAAACCCGGTTGAAATGTCGATATATTTGTCGCCTCCGACCTCAAGATAGACACGTTGCAGTCTTCCGCACACATTGCGCCTTGGTACCAATCGCCAATCCATGCTGGCGGAGTTGACAAGTTCAAGGATGGTGTATCCTTTGGTGACACACTCAAGCCCCTTCTCCATGAAGTTATAGAACCACTTCTTTTGAAGCATCTTTGTCTTTCCCTCATCGACCTCTCCGGTCTTGATGTCCTTGACGGAGAACTTGCGGCTTGTTGTGGCCGCTTTGCGAAGTTCCGACTGCGCTATGAAATGACCGTCGGCCTTAAGGTTTTCGTACAAATCCTGCAGCACGTAGTTGCGCGGGTTGGTCGGGTCTTCCGCCATCTTGAGCGCGTTGCGCCATTTCCTGATTTCAGCGCGGCTTTTGTCCTTGAATTCAGATATGATGGCAGCTACGATGTCGCTGTCCTTTTTTACGGCTTTCGTTTGTCGTTTGTCTTTGCTCATAATCAATACTTGTTAAAATTCTGCTTATAGCGTGATACGATTGATATGTCACTCTTGTAATCGTCATCGCCAAGCTGCGGAAGATCACTCTGCAGTGTGCCGTCACCTACAGCCTTGAGCCAATCAAGAGCGTCCTGATAGCGTTGTGCGCGGAGTTCCGGAATCTTTCTCGGTGCCCGTTTGCTCCATAGATGGTAAAGAGCGATGTCGATGGTTATCATCACAATGAACAGGTCGCGGTCGTCACCTGTTGCGGAAAATATGGTTCTGCAGTCGTAACGACCGCCGATATACTGTTTAATCTGGTCGATGGCCATGCGCTCGGCAGTGCCGAGGTTAGCGTTGCCTTCAGATGAGTCAAGCAGGGACAATATCTCCTGTCTCACCTGTACGTCGTAGTCTGATTCGTTGATGAACATATTAGAATCTGTTTTTGTTACGTGAAATCCTTTCCTGTCTTGATGTGATATGGATGTTACCGATATCGCATCGTTCAAGCGTGTAAAGTTCCTTACAGGCACCGTGAACAGCATCCGGACCGTCATCGTTAGCCTGGCTTCCTTTCTCGAAAGCGAGGAACTGGTCAACCAGACACACCATATCCGGATCGTTCACCAAATCCTCGTTGAATATCATGTTATGACGCTCGAAGTGTCCTGACAGAGACTCAATTCTGTCGAATTTGTCGGCCTTGCCTCGTTTGTCAGCCACCACCGGGATGTAATATCCGCGTTTGTCCCCTTCGAGATCAAAGTCGCTTACAAAGTCATCCATGGCAAACAAGCCCTCTATCTTATATTTGATATTGTATCTGTCGAGATGTCTGTCCTCATACAAGTTATAGAGCCATTCAGCACATTTGGCACGGCTACCGCGACGCAGATATGCGTATATGACATGGAACTGCCTCTTGTATTTGCCTACCAGAATCATGCCTTTGAAGTCACCGGCATCTTTATAGGAAAGGTCGCCATAGAAACACAATGCATCGTACTGGCCAAGCGGCAGCATCTTACCCCAGATGATGTCCTGGTGCTTGAATATAGTGCCGTCTTCAATGTGCTTGTGCATATATTCGCGCATGAACGACCTGTATGGCGTGGTGTTGAATTTGTTTCTCCAGTATTCGGCTGAAGTCTTTTCAGGCCATTCTGGTTCAAAAGTGTTGAGGTTTTTCACCGCACACACTGTCATCACTTCGAAAACGTCTTCGTCGCCTGTCTGCTTGGCTTTGGCCTTGGCTTCGATGAAGTAGTTCTTCAGACGGTTGGTGATAGACTTCTTGTGGAAGTTGTTATTGGCATATATGAAACGCTCCGTGCTGTCGTTGTCGCTGTCGAAGCATCCCCACACATCCTCGGTGATGAAATCAACCGCCTGGCGCATGAGCCTGTCGTTGTTCACATGGCGTTTGTTGTCAACATCATCAACCACTATATAGTCGGGTCTGTTTTCTTCATCACGTGCGCCGCGCGGATTTTCAAGAAAACCCAACGACATGAAGTGTACGCCGTCCGATGTGGAGAAATCGCCTTCAGCCCAGTCCCCGTATTGGTAGCGGTTCCCGTAATCCCTGATTAAACGCTGGTTAAACTGTATTTGAGCCTGTATGTCGCTAAGCAGCTGTGCGGCCTTGTCGCTTGTCTCACCGACAAGGAGCATGAATTTGAGGTCGTGAAGTGCAAGATACAGATAGAGAGGGATGCCCATGTCGATATGGACTGACTTGGCGGCCGAGCGGTACCATTCAGCCATTATCTTGATGCGCTTGTTTTTTATTATCTTTTTGGCGAGAGCCTTGTGGAACCAAGCGCACGGTTTTTTCGCGTAGTTTGGGAAATAGTATTCGAACCACTTGATGTAGTCTTTCTCAAGGGCTTTCATACGTTTGGCCTTTTGAGCTTCTGTCTCTACATCATCAATGGTGCGTATGCTCAGAGCCTTGCTCTTGACTTTTTCCCAATGCGCGAGGGCTTGTTTCTCTGTCCTTATGACACCCATTATTATTCAATTGTTGTGTTGTTAAGCTTCTCTGCGATGAACAAATCCTGGTATTTGGTCATGGTTCTGATGAGTTCCGGGGAGAGCTCCGCATCGAATCTCATGCGAGTCTGAAGCCAGTTGTTGTAGGCCGAAAACACCTCTATGATGGTTACGACGTTGGTTTTTTTGTCAAGCTTTTCGATCGATGCGGCTATCTTGGCGAGATCGTCTGGAGTCCAGTTCACGTCGTCAAGTCTCTCGCTGACCTTCTTCAGCATCTTGGCTACTATCTCCTGTCGTGAGACTGTCTTGGCGGCTCTCATCTCCTCCCAGTTCTCTTTACGGCTCCATGCGCTCACTGTTGTCTCCGACACGTCGAGACGCTGTGCTATCTCTTTTTGCGGCAAGCCCTGCATATAGTAGAGCTTTGCAAGTTCCCTTTTCATTTCGGATTCTTTTTTCGTCATGTTTTTTGAATTGAAATTTTGTGCAAAAGTCGCCTATATATCATTGATAGAAAAAAAGTTGGAAGTATTACTGCACTATTTTTTAATAGGTGGGATAATGTTCGGACTTTTGCATCGTGTTTCAACGAAAAGCTATGAAAAACGAACTGAAATTATATGGCGAGATCTTCCCGGACACCGAGAATTCGGCCAAACGATTTATCGAGAGGCTGAACGAAGCTTGTGAGGGCAGTAATGATGTGATCAACCTGCATATTCACTGTTATGGCGGCAGCGTGATTGAAGGTAATCTGATATACAATGCCATAGCACAGTGCAAGAAGCCTGTTGATGTGTATGTTGACGGCTTGGCGGCAAGTATGGGCAGCGTGATAATAATGGCGGCCAGAAAGATATATATGGCCAAAAACGCCTTCCTTATGGTGCATGCGCCTTCAGCCTGTGTCGTCGGAACTGCCGAAGAGATGGAAAAAGAGGCATTGTTGCTGCGCAAGATGGAAAATGTCTTGATAGCGGCATACGCCAAAAGAACCGGCAATAAAGAAGACGATATTAAGGAATGGATGAAGGGTGACAACTGGTTCTCGGCTGAAGATGCTCTTCTGGAAAACTTGTGCGACGGGGTCGTTGACGTGTTCGATGCCGACATCCTGCCAAAAGACGTGGAAATCACGAAGCTGTCTGCAAGCGCACTGATGCGCCATGCGGCTTTATTTAATAACCTAAATAAACATCAAGAAATGGACAAGAAAAGTCTTATTGAAAAATTCGGGCTCACCGGAGTGACCCCCGATCCATCGGATGCTGAAATAATGGCGGCACTCGAGGCGAAGTTCAATGAGGGCACCAACGGAAAGAAGGCGGCTGAAGAGGAACTCGCAAACATGAAAAAGAAACAAATCACAGACGCGGTCAGTGAGGCTATCAAAGCCAACAAGATCCCTGAGAGCCAGCGTGCCAACTATGTGGCTATTGGCGAGAACAACGGCATCGAGACACTCACCTCAATCCTCGGCGAAATCAAGGTGGCACAACCTTCGATTATCGGAGCTCTCGGCAAACAAGGCGGCTCGCCATCCAATGAGCGCGACAGCTGGGACTGGGAAAAGTGGCAGGCGAACGACCCTCGCGGGCTTGAAAAGATGAAAGTTGAGGATCCTGACAAATTCAAGGCATTGTATGATGCCAAGTATTCAAAATAACAAAAACACCAACAATATGAAAAAATTCTTTGCATTAATCCTTGCGGTGGTGGTTAACTGCATCTTCGGCGCGACATTGGCCACAGCAGCTGGCGTGGCGCCTGTTCTCGGAGCGGTGGCGCTAAACGCCGTCGGATGTGTCCACATGTTGCCTGCTGGCAGCCTATTATCAGGTGTATATACTGAAGTGTGGACGGGCCAGATTATTGAAAAACTGCGTGAAGACGAAAAGGGGACATTCCTTGATGGTATAGAGGATTTTAGTGCCTTTGCCGAGAATGATGTCGTTCATCTTGTGGCGGAAGGAGCTGACCCTGATGTACTCATTAATAACACAGAATATCCTATACCTGGGCAGAATCTTAACGATACCGATGTGCCAATTAGTCTTGACAAATTCCAGACCAAGAAAACACCTGTTACCGATGATGAACTTTATGCGATTTCATACGACAAAATGGCAAGTGTGAAGAGACGCCATGGCAAATCCATAACAAATCAAAAACTTGCGAAGGCAATCTATAACATTGCCCCTAATAGCCATACCGCCTCGACTCCAATTGTCGAGACATCCGGCGAGGTTGACAACGGCAGACAGCGTATTACAAGAGCCGATATCATCAAACTCAAGCAATACTTTGACGATATGAATGTTCCGGAGGAGGGACGCCGTCTTGTGTTATGCAGCGATCATGTGAATGATTTGCTGTTGCTTGACCAGGCTTTCAAAGACCAATACCACAATTACAAAACTGGCAAGATTAGCGACATGTATAGTTTTGAAATCTATGAAAGGAACGCTATGCCAGTGTATTCAACAGATGGTACCAAAAAATCATTTGGAGCAATTGCGGGACCAGGGGAATTTCGTGCTTCAGTGGCTTTTTCAACAAGCATGGTTTGGAAGGCTACAGGCGGAACCAAGATGTACTATCGCGAAGCGGCCACAGACCCGGACTACCAGCAGAATTCAATTAACTTCCGTCATTACTTCAAGGCGGCAAGATTCAAGAACGAGGCTGTCGGTGCAATCATGTCGAAGGCTGTTACGTCACAAAACTGATTTGATTAACCAAGGGGGCTCTGCGCCCCCTACAACAATGTAATATTATGGCAAACAATACAGAATCAACAATGGAAAAAAAAGCCAAGGAATTGATGAAAAAACTTTCTGTCAAAGAGGTTTATTCCAATTCCAAGAAAGAGTTTTTCACGTCATTCAATCTCGCTGTCAACAGTGAAGGCGGTGACGCTTCAAAAATCAAAACATACAAATAACTATGGGAAATTTAAAAGGTGTAGATATACAGCGCGGTGCCATCGGCCCGGCTGTCAACGGTAACAAGGACTCCGTCTGCGGCCTCCTTGCCAATGGCCCTGCTGTGGCCGCTGGTAGCGGTGCCGTGGGTATCGCCCTTGGAGAGACCGTCAAGTTCACATCAGTGGCCGACGCTGAAGCTTTGGGCATCAACGAGGCTTATGACACTACCAACAAGGTGCGTGTTTACCGTCATATTTCGGAGTTCTTCCGCATCTGTAAAGAAGGCACTTTGTACCTGATGCTGTACAGCGGAACTCCGTCAGATGCGTTTGGTAATACATACGGAAAGAGAATGATTGCCGATTCCAACGGCGAAATCAGAGTTGTCGCCATCGCCTATAACCCTGACGAAAACTACGAGCCGACAAACGTGAATGGCATCGACGACAACGTCTATGCGGCCATCTCCGCCGGTCAAGTTTTCTATGACTGGACTTATGAAACGTTCCGCCCATGTCAGATTGTCCTCGAAGGTAGAGGTTATGCGGCTGTGACATCGGCATCAGCTCTCGATCTGCGCAACATCACAATCGGCGGATCCGTGCTGGAGGCGTTCAAGGTCTCTGTCTGTATCGGACAGGACTGGGACTACGCCGAGACACAAAATGCCGTCGGCAAGAAATTCGCTGATGTTGGAACGATGCTCGGCAGTATCGCCTTGCGTCCAGTAAACCACAACATCGGCGAAGTTGAAGGTGGTGACATCTCAAGTGCCAAAAGAGGTATCTGGGTCACAGCCGGACTCAGCAACCATAACAAAATCACGGCAGAGGAATCATCCCTCGAAACACTTGACACCAAGGGTTATATCTTCGCAATCTCCTATACCGGTAGATCGGGTTACTACTGGAACAATGACCACACCTGTACGCCTGTAATCCAGGATAAGGACGGTTATTTCAATGAGTACACCATCAGCTACGGTCGCACCCACGACAAAGCCGTCCGCGAGCTTAGGACTGCACTTCTCCCACAAGTGAAGAGCACACAGCCTGTTGATCCAGAGACGGGTAAGTTGCCTCAAGCCATAGTGGGTTATTTCGACGCTCTCGGCGATGATGTTTTCGCAAGAATGGCTTCATCTGGCGAGATAACACAAGGCAAGACCACAACAGACCCTGACAGTAATTTGCTGGTCATGCCTCGAGAACTGAAGGTGTCGTTTGTCATCGTGCCGACAGGCCAAATCGACGTAATCAAAGGAACTATCAATCTTAAAACAAGTATTTAGTCATGAACGAGACCATTATATCAAGAAAAGGTAAGGCTTACTCCGACGGCGATGTCCATATTGCCATGCTTGGCACTATCGACCACGAGGTGACTAAGATTGACTACGATATGAAACAGGCTCACACGCCGCATTATTCTCTCGGTTCCGTCGACCCGACTAGTTACAGTCAGGGCAGGAAAGAGTACGCATGTTCTCTTGGATTGCGCCTTAAAAGCGCTTCGGCGATTGAGAAGGCTGCAGGTGTTTCGCTTACGGAAATCAAACCGTTCCCAATTGTGGTTGTGGTAGTGAACGAGGAAAACGAAATCATCAAGGATATCCTCACCGTCAAATTCAAAGAGCAGAAAAGAAGCTACGGGGACAAAGACGATGTCGTGTGCGAATATGACATGTTCTGTCTCGGTATACAATTCAATGTTTAAAACATTAGTGTAATGGAAAAAGAAAACACAAAAAAAGCGGCCAAGCTGCCGGAAGGTGTCACAGAAGCTGACATCAAAGCTTTCAAGGAAAAACATGGACAGAACAAAGTTATGCTCGCATCACTGCCTCTTGATGATGACGGCGACGAGTATTTCGATGTCATCATTACAGTCCCGACACGCAAGGTAATCTCAGAGTTCGAGAAATGGGTTGACAAGAACCCTGACAAGGCGAAGGAAATCATGGTCAACGCCTGTCTGCTTACAGGCAAGGAGCGCGTCAAAGCTGATGACGGCTTGTTCCTCGGAGCGTTCGATGCCATCAGCAAAGTAATGCCAGTCCGTACAGCCATCATAAAAAACTTATAGAAGGTTATCCCAGGATTGACTTAGAGCTTGACGGGGATAGCCTCTATCGCGAACTATCCAACAATATAAGAAGGATTGACGCGGCTTTGAGTTTTTTCTTCCACATACCGTTTCCGGAGGAACTCCCTGACGAAGTGTGGATAGAAAAATGGAGGCAGATCGAATGGCTATCTGAAAAAGGTTTGTTAGGAGTAAAATTGCCACAATGATTGTAGTAGAATTGTCAAAACGGTATCTGTCGGCGTTCGGTTGTATCCCGAGCGGCTACCCTGATACGGCCACGATAGAAGACAACATCAAAGCCGGCATTGAAAGGGCTGCTTTGAACATCGGGCGCGGAAGGGCAAACATCGGCATCATGTCCGCTAACATGAGACGGTTCGTCACTAATGTGAACGGCGTAAGCTGGGCAAATTTTACTCTGAGAAATGGCGGTACATACTATAAATTCGCCAACACCCTGTTCTATGAGGAACTTCCTGGGGTGTTGGCACCTCCGCCAATGGTCTCGTTCACAAGGGATAAAAACATCAAGAAAACCAGCATCGACGGCAGTGACTTTGAAGTTGTTGAGTGTTTTGGACTCAAACCTTGGAAGATAACGATATCAGGAATTCTGATAGACATGGACAACCATCAGTACCCGTCATCAAAGATGCGTTCATTCAGAACTATCTTCGAGACCAACGACATATTCGACGTGCTGGAGTCGCAGATCTTCGAGGATTTGGGCATCCAGTCAATCTACATCGAACGTCTGGACGAACTGAAGGTGCTTGAAGACTATCAGGACACCGTCCAATTCAAGATGACGGCGTACAGTATCAAACCGCTCGAATTTTTTATTTAACGGATGCCATGGGAATCATAGGAAAACGCAACGGTAAAATCAGGATAATCCTCAACAAACTGAACTGTGAAGTCGGGGTATTCATCCACAATCTGCCACTCGCAACAAGTGTGGGACGTCTCGCTGACAGTCTTCACAACTATGTCGGGGTATTCGTCGGTGACCTTAATCCTGAAGTCCGGGTATTCAGTTACAATCTTCACCCTGCCATGCAGAGGAATGCCTTTGCAGCTGCAGGAATCCTTATCAATCGGCTCCCTGGATACAAATACAGGCAGCAGCACAAGTATAAGACTGTATATTAGACTTTTCATACCGCAAAGATAGTAAAAAAAATGTACGTAGTGCCAAAATCTGAGATAAAAATCGGTGACGTCATGTTTTATGGCGACAACAGCGGCATTTCCGCTGTCGAGATAGACTCGTCGGTTCGCAACCTCGGTGGTACCGCCAAGATTACCATACCGCGCAATTTCAAAAAACGTGATGGCAAAGGCATTCTTGACTGCATCAAAGTGAGCGACCCTGTCAGCATCAGTCTTGGATATAATGACACTATTAACCTGGAGTTCACCGGGTTCGTTTCGCACATCGGCGACGGCACGCCTATTGTCATAGAGTGCGACGACGAGTGGTACAGATGGAAAAAAGCCGAACATCTGTCAAAGTCATGGAAAGAGACCACGCTTGCCGAGGTACTTCGGTTCACGTTTGCCGGTTGCACTGTCGAATGCCCTGATGTCAACCTATCGGGTGGATTCATTATCAAGAATGCTACACCTTACGAGGTAGTGAAAGGTCTGAAGGAGTCATACGGATTCTACACCAGGCTGAAGGATGGCAAGGTGAGCTGCTTCTTCCCGTTCGAGTTCACTGGTTATGAGACGCACACCTATGTGTTCGGAACGCGTGATGCCGATATTCTCCAGTCGCTTCAAAGCAGAAACCTTAGCCCTAACATAGCGGAAAACAAGCTGACATTCACACGCAAAGAGGATGTCAAGCTTAACATCACAGCTGTGGCCAAACAGCGCGACGGCAAAGATATTAAAGTCCAAATAGGCAGTACTGACGCTGATGCCCAGAAAAGGACACTTACATACGGCAACGAGATAATGTCTGAAGCGGACTTAAGGAGAAAAGCAGAGCAGGATATGCAAAGACTGTCATACGACGGGTTCAGGGGCGATATCACGGGGTTTGGTGTTCCGCAGACAAAAGCAGGTGACAGCCTCAGGATTGTTGATGGTGAGAACCCTGAACGTGAAGGCATTTATCTCATCGAGAGTGTCAAGCTTACATACAGTATCAGCGGCGGCTTCCGCAGAAAAAATACATTGTCATTTAAAATCAGTTAGGATATGGAAGAGCAGCTGATAGAACTGATCAAGAAGATAATGAAAAAGAACTTGCCCGTCATGGCAAGTACCGGTATAGCGTCAAATATTGACGAAAGCAAACGAATTTGTGATATCAAGGTTAATGACGATATAACGCTGTTTAATTGCCGTTTAAACGCTATTATTGACAGCTATGAGAGCAACATCTTGATTGTTCCCAAGGACGGAAGCCAAGTGGCCTACTTTCTTGTTGAGAACCAGGACACCAACGCCATCGTCATCGGATATACTGAGATAGACAAAGTAATAGTTAAAATAGGCAGCCTGTCACTCAGCATTGAAGCCGAATCTGTAAAGGTGGACGGGGGCGACAGCGGCAAAATATCAATCTTCAACAAGTCGCAAAACCTTTCAAAGCTTTTGTCGGAACTTATTGACGAGATAACAAAACTGACGGTGACCACATCGGCGGGGCCCTCAGGCACCCCGATAAACACCGCACAATTCACAACAATAAAACAGAAACTGACACAACTGATGGAATGATATGGCACTAAACAAAGCAATACTTCAAAAAGCTATCGCCGATGCGTTTGCAGAGCAGAGAAATTTAAAGTCAGACCCGGAATCTGCTGCCACCAAACTTGCTGATGCAATTGCAACGGCCATTGACGACTATATCAAATCAGGTGACGTGTCGGTTACAACACAGGTCACAGGTACGTGTGCCACACCTTCAGGGGCTGGATCCATCGCAGGTACCGGCGTGTGCACTAACGGTAAAATGTCATGAGAAAGGATTTGACACTTGACACGGAGACGGGCGACCTGGTTTTCACAAATGGAGACCTCGCCATCGGCGATTCAGATGAGCAGAACGCCCTGCTGATATTGGATGCCGAAAAAGGGGAATACAAGGAGTATCCGCAGGTTGGAGTCGGATTACGCAAATATCTGAAATCAACAGGTAGGGAACGCGAGATACGTAGGGAGATAGCTGTACAGCTCGGACTTGACGGATACGACAACGCAAACATTGAGACAGACAACGGAACAATAAAAATAGAGATATGACAACACTTGAACTTGTAAGGTTTTTCAAAAAAGCCGGATACACAATCGGACGTCTTTTCATTGATGGCGCGGCTTTCTGTGACACGCTTGAGCCGGCTATGGCATCGGGTATAATCATACCTGAAGGCGAATACACTGTAAAGGTGACGTATTCACCCAAATTCCGCAGGATGCTCCCTTTAATAGATGTACCAGGACGGGAAGGAATCAGGATGCACAGAGGGAACACTGTAATGGATACCCAAGGATGCGTGCTTGTGGGATACAACACCAAAGAAGGTGTCATAACAAGCTCGGCAGTATGCGAGACAAAGCTGGTTGAAATGCTTGAGAAAGAAAACAAAATCAAAATAATCGTAAAATGAGTACGGAAGTGATACTGGCAATAATAGGGATAGTCGCGATACCGCTTACGTCGTGGATTACATCCAAGCTGCTTAAGGCGGAATACAAGGCCAAGATTGACAAGCTGACAGCGGAAGTCGAGACAATAAAAAGTGCCAACAACACTGTGAATGTCGAAAACACGCAAAAGCTCATCGACCTGATTATGACATCTGTTGTGACACCTTTGAAACAGGAACTTGAAGAAACACGCTCCCTGTATCAGAAGACCATAAAAGAAGTTGTTGAACCATTAAAAAGAGAATTAAATGCAGTACGTAAAGAATTGTCGAAATTCCGTCTGGCCGTCCAGCGCATTCCTGAATGCCCTCATTCTGACAATTGCCCTGTCAAGCGTGAGCTGCGCGAGCAGGAAGCCGACGATAACGCACAGAACCAGTGACACCATATACGTGGAAAAGTCGTATCGGGACACCCTGATAAAGGTCGAGCCCGATTCCGCATCCATTCGTGCCGTCATCGAGTGCGATTCAGCCGGTCATGTACTGATGCGTGAACTTGAGACTGAAAGAGGCCGTAGGATAACAGCTGAATTCAGGCTGACTAACATGAATGCCAATGCTGCAGAGTTGGATTTTGGATGCAAGGAGGACAGTCTTTTGCTGAAGATTGCTTTGTTGGAAAAATGTATAACCAGGCTGCGTGAACGCCAGGACAGCGAAGTGATATACGTCGAGCGGCAATTCAGATGGTGGGAGAAAGGTCTGATGTGGCTTGGTGTAATTTCAACAGGACTATTATCCATCTTGATACTTATTGTGATTTTTGTAAAACGATAGATAATGAGAACAATCGCTGAAATAAAGAAGACAATGACAGACGCTGCACTGGCTGACGCGACATTGGTTCAGGCTTTGAACCTTGACACAACGAAGTCGTGGGATGCCCAGGTGAGTGCGGTTAGCGTCATCAACATATTATTCTTTGTTGTGGCTGTCGGCCATTATGCCATGGAATGGATGTACTACCAGTTTGCAGGATATGTGGAGGAACGCATAGCCGCTGCCTACCCCGGTTCCGTGTCATGGCTTTACAACCGCGCTCTTGAGTTTCAGGATGACGATGAGGCCAACAATTATTATGCGCAACATGGCAAGTATGCCTCTATCGATGCTACAAAACAGATAGTGAAACATGTTGCTGTTGTGGAGAAATTCAACATGGTCACAATCAAGGTGTCAGGACAGAACCACGAGCCACTGACAGCTCTGCAGCTTGACTCTTTCGGTGCCTATATGAACAATCTGAAGTTCGCCGGAGTGCACCTTGCAATATCGAGCATCAGGAGTGATGACTTGAGTCTGACCTTGCACATTTGGCGAGACAGGCTGGTGATGCCGACTGAAAATGACGCCAAGATACAGTCAGCGGTGACACAATATCTCGACGACATAAAATATGGCGGCACATTCAACAAGACAAAGCTTATCGATGTGCTTCAGGCCATCCCGGGTGTGACGGATGTCACAATCGAGGGATGCGTCTTCGACGCGTATGACAGCAACACCACCCACACGGTTCTTGACGGACAGAACTACGAGTCTATAGCCGGCCATATTACACTTAACGAACTGACAGTACATTATGAGTAAATACGACTTTTCATCGGACGGACTGTTGTCGCTGGTGCCTGTGGCACTGAGGAAGCCTTATATGATCAAGCTTCTGAAGTGTCTTCTGGTGCCGGTGACATATATACACCAGACCCTTACCTCGTATATGAATGAAAAGGAGTACCGTCTATCCCATTCCGGACAGGTTTACGCACTCACACAGGTCGTCTGCGACTTCTGCAGGAACAATGGATGCTACATTACGGACGGCAGCTACATCGATGAGGTGATGATTCCCTATGATGGCGACGGTGAGCTCATCCACTATCAGACAGGTCTCCCATACGATGCTGATACCACACCACAACTTATAGTGCCGTATTCAGGCTTCGGCCACATTGAACAAGCCGACTTTATCATTCATCTCCCAGCTGAACTGGCTGAGGGGCATATATATGTCAATACTTTGCGACAGCTCATAGATGAATACAAACTCGCAGGCAAGTTCTACGACATAGTGTTCGACGGCGTTGAGACAGAAACTTACGCATTCCGATGGAGTGCCCCGATATGCCAGACTGTTGAGGTTTCAGATGACGAATACGATTTCCAATGGTCGGAGCCTGTATGTGTCCTGGAGGAACAATATGGTTTCAAGTGGTCGTCACCTGTATGCGTGCAAGAAGAACAATACTCGTTCGCTTGGTCAGACACTGTGTGTGTCGAGGTTTATACGGATGAAATATAATTGGAAAACATAACAAACAGAGTAATATTATGGCTTACAAAAACAACGGCTACGCCAGAAACAAGGTACTGACGATAACACTCGGCAGCCAGACTTACAGCTACGATATCACGGTCTCTTTTGAGGACCCCGATAACAATGTCCGATATGATGATCTGACAGATACGCAATTTGCCCGTCTTTCAAATAGAGAATATGAAAGAAGGATTGCCGCATTCATCAACTATGTCAATTCTCTCCACGATGGTCTCCATGACGCATGCCCGAACCTCACACTCGGAAGTCTCGTCCACGACCCGGTATCATGTCCAATAGATGCGGAGGGCAGAGTATGAAACAGTTGAATTTCATACCTGGGAGCATGACCCCTTTATGGGCTAAGGATTTAAAGTTCATGCAGGATGGAACCATTGAGGCGTTTCAAGCTGTTCTGAAAGGTCTTGAACTTGGTGCCGAGAACTATCTCGTCTGCGGTTGCAGCATTACAGCAAATTATAACACCCACAAAATATCCATGACATCAGGATGGTGTTTTTTCCAAGGGGAACTGCTCCCGGTCAAAGCGCTTCCTGTTACAGGATTCAACGGTGGCAGCCCGCGAGTCAAGCTTACCAAGGTGCCCGCAAACAACCCGGACGGTGACAGACAGATTACCTTGGCGGGGCAGAACGGCACAGCACAGATATGGCAAGACTGTTATCTTGAGCCTTCTGTCATTGTCGGCGGGAACAATAATGTAACACTGGCACTATCTGAAGGCGCTTGGACGCTTGCTGAACGCATCAGCAGGATGGCGATGATAACAGACACCGGAATAGTGCAGGTTGATGAAGTAAACTTCATCGGCTCAATCAGTTACAGAAAGGTCGGTGGCACAGTCCAGCTTTTCGGTTCAGTCATGAACGATGCGTTGGGCATGTCCGTGTCCGGACAAATAGCTACCGGGCTTCCACGGCCAACAGCATCTTTGCGTTTCCCATTGAGTGACGGCTACATGATTCTTGGTACAGACGGCAAGCTGACAGCATACAACACCAAGCTGTCAAAGGTTTATCTTGACAATATTGTGTATCTGACAACGCCGACATTCGGTGGGAACGACGGCCATTATTCAACGGTTAATCAGTATTCAACAGGTGGAGGCGCTACAGTATGAGATCCGGTGAGGTGCTGAACGGACAGACGCTGTTTGATATCGCTCTTCAGTTTTGTGGTCGCGTGGAAGCGGCATTTGATATAGCCGCCATGAATGATATCGCTGTAACCTCATATATGCAAGCTGGTGCAGTCGTGGCATTGCCTGACATAGCAGACAAACGCATTGTGGCTTATTACACAAACAACGGAATCAAACCTGCTACGGAATGGTTACCGGAAATGGTTGGCGACGCGGTTTTGCGTACTATGGTTGGGGAAGACATCGTGACACGTTCCGGTGGTGTTTTGACACGGGTGGTTCCAATCACGCCTCCGACAAAGACTATCGCTGATTTCCCAACAGTGGAATTTGATCGGGACAATTTTGTCGTGGGCTTTGATCCTGCTGAAAACAAAGAGATAAAATTCAAGACTCCTGATTTTGAAAGCATCGACATAGAATGGGAACCTATGTAATCAAGTAACAAAAAACATACGCAAATATGGCAAAAGTAAAATTTAAATTCGGTGTTTGGACGAAATATGCGGCCATCACCAACAAAGATCCGGACGCTCTTTATTTCATCACGGACAGGGGCGTTTTCTATAAGGGGGACCAGCCATACGTCGGAATAGTGTCGGCGTTGGTCTCCAATTCCGGCAGCGGCGAGTCCAATGTCGCTGTCATGACACTGACGGACAGCCTCGGCAATGAGGTGACGTTCAGCGTACCAAGTGCTACAGCTCTCGCAGCCGTCAAAACTGCGCTTCAGAACGCTCTCACAGCACATGAAGCCGTGACTGGTAATGCATCTACAAAAGGTCACCTCAAGCTGTCTGATGCGATAAACGGCACCAGTGGTGTGTCCGGAGGCATCGCTGCTACTCCCAAAGCAGTCAAAGACGCTTATGACGCTTTGGTACAAATTATCAACAATTCGTTCGCAGCCAACGATGCGATGGTCTTGAAAGGGACTCTTGGTACAGGCGGTAGCGTGGCTACTTTGCCTGCCACTGGTTATAAGACGGGTTGGACTTATCGTGTGGCCACCGCCGGAACATACGCAAACCAAGTATGTGAAGCTGGCGATATGGTTGTTTGTGTCAATGATTATAACACCCAATCCGCTTCAGACGCTGACTGGTCTGTCATCCAAGTCAACATTGACGGTGCGGTTGTTGCTCCTGAAAATCTGGCAACTAACCAATTGGTGGTCGGTGCCGGCAATAACAAGACAGTCAAGAAACTCACAGCAGGCACAAACGGACAGATACTCCAGATGGTAAACGGTGTACCGACATGGCAGAATATAACCATCGTCGATGAGAAAGTGACCGTTGAAGACACTGGCACCACAGACATGTACATTGTCGGTACCACATCGCAAACAGGGAACCAAAAGGGCAAGTCAAAGTCAACGCTCAAGTTCACTGGCGGTGACACACTGGAGGCCCCGAAATTCAAAGGTGACGGTTCTGCAGTAACAAATCTCGACCCATCCAAGTTGTCTGGTGCTGTCCCTGTAGCAAAAGGTGGTACAGGTGCAACAACGTCATCAGGGGCGCGAACCAACCTCGGTCTTGGCAGTGCAGCAGTCAAAAATGTCGCCCAGGGAGTTGACGGTACGGAACAGGGACTGCCAACAGGCGCACAAGTGGCCGCAGCCATCGAAGACAGTTTGGATGATGCTTTGGATTGGGAAGAATTAGTTTAAATACAGAATATGGGACGGGCAAAGTTTGCTAAATACTCACAAAGAGCCTATGACGCTTTGGTTACCAAGGACGCTAACACAATATATGCGGTTAACGATACCGGCGATTTCTCAAGCTCTTCATTGGACACGGAGGGTAAACTGTACATTGGGGAGAAACCAATAAAGATGGATGCCATACCATTCGGAATAGAATACTATGACGTGAAACTTGATTCGACTTCCGGCGATATTGCATTGATGTCAGACACAGAGATTCTCAGTTATCAGTTCTATTCATCTGGTGTCTATATGGTGATGGCACATGTGACATTAAGAGGAAGTGCACTCACCTCAGTGGTTCTTAAAAAAGTTATTCCAAACCAACCTGTCCGACCAGATATCATCAGTTCAACAACTGTGGCGCTTGACGGTTACGCTTCGGTCACACTGATTGGTGTATTGTCCATCACAAAAGAAAATATCTTATCAAAAGCCACAATGGAGCTTTGTGGTTCCAATAATAGCACATTACATTCCGGGTCGATCTCAGTAGAAGCCATCTACGAGAATTATGACGGGGCCAATGATGCTACGAGAATGTATCTAATCAAAATCGCATAATTAACATAAAAATCAAACAAAATGAGTTTAGACACACTACCTATCGAATCAAATCTTGATAATGGATTTGTAACACAAGGTCTAATAAAAAATGGCTCTAAGGGTACCTTTCTGGCCATTTTTAAAGACATAACAGGGGAAGCCACCGCATTGCTTGAACAATCACCTGACGGTGAATCCTGGAGTGAAATAGAAGAATCCGAACTCACTATCACTGAGGGTCAAACAGAACAAATGTGGGTTGAGAACATCATGCCTCGCGGCACAATGCTTCGCCTAAAACTGACACAAACAACCGGCGTGTTAGTCGCCATAAAACTATTAAGCAATGAGTAAGACAAAATTCATCACAGGCATCCCCAATCAAAACAAAAACGCTGGCGGAGCCACAATCAAAACTATGACAGAAATCACATGGTCTGCGCTTAAGATCTTGCGTGATAGCGCGAAACTTGAACCTGGCACATGGTACAGAATCACAGATTACGAATGTTCAACTTCACAGATCAACACTCGTTCTGCTGGTCATGTCTTCGACATTCTTGTGCGTGCCGATGACAATCATACACTTAACGAAAACGCTTATGCTTGCCACCATGATGGGGACACATATTTCGCCAACTGCAAGATTGAGGCATGGCAATTGAAATATTGTCTCGACAACGACAAAAACCGCTTCGCTTGGGCGAAGCCTGGTACTTATCGCACCAATTCAATCATTTGGATGCAGATTCCTGTTGAGAATTTGTCTGATTGGGCTAAAGACGAGGTTGAGAACATTGCTGAAGGTGAAACATGGGGCTTTTATAAATATGGCGAAGAAAACAACGAAGTCGTATTCGGTTTCTCGCATGATAGTGGCGCAAGCATCAACAGCGATTTGGTGTTGCGTTTGCCGGCAGATACGGTAGTATCGGCAGACAGTACAATTAACATGATTAACAGCGGAGAAGAGAGTACCACAACAATAACACAGGTCAATGGTTCTGATTTCGCTCCAGGCAAAGGCGTAGTCTATTATATGTGCGATGAATGGAATAATGAATGCCCTTATGATTTCAAGAACATTCAATTCAAAAGATGGGCAGTCACGCAAAATGAAAGCAATCCGAGACTGGAGATAGATTCTGAAGATAATCCGTATGGCTACTATTATGGAGCTATGCAATTCTATGCAAACAGTCGGGTTCTTCAAAATGCTGATTATGGCAGTGATTATGGATGGTTCTACACATTTGCCTTGAAAGATATTGAAACAGGTGATTGGTACGATTACACTGTTGTGGCTCATATCGGCTTGAAGAATGACGAAGGTGTCCAGGTTGGCTGTTATGACAACCATATTTCGCCGGCCACAGATGAATACAACTCTGGCAATGGTGAATTGGCTAAAATGCTAAATGATATCGTGTTCTTTAACAGTTACACAGATATATCCAACCCTGATTATTCTGATGAATATTCATATTGCAACAACAACCGTTTTGGTGGTAACTGTTATTTGAATACATTCGGGAACGATTGTGGTAATAACACATTCGGGAACGATTGTTATAATAACACATTCGGGAACGGTTGTTACAGCAACACATTCGGGAACGGTTGTTACAGCAACACATTCGGGAACGACTGCAACAATAACACATTCGGGAACTACTGCTATTGGAATACA
>JAFYIE010000024.1 GCA_017538795.1 Bacteroidales bacterium
GGTTACTTTTTCACCTTTAACTCTACCCCCGCCACTTTACTGTATAAGTAATGCCTACTTATGTTGTTAACGATGCCTACTTATCGGATTTAAACCAGCCATCGGATAACAAAAGAGGAAAAAAGCGGAAAAATCGTTGCAAATCAGGGGATTGGGATGAAAACTGCGGAATGATGAGAACAGTGGACTGCAACTTGAGTACGGTATGAAGGAAAGATTTAAGTATCTAATTCGTAACTTGTTTCTGAAATTGTGAAAATCGAGGCAAATAGGTTACTTTCAGACACTGAAACTATTGATATTCAATAGGTTTGGCGAAACGAAACGACTTTGGTACGAGTTGCCGAAATTTGAATAGATTTGCGTAGAAATCGGATGCTCGGCATTGACTAATTTTGCAAACTGAAAGTTAAACATAAAATTAGTGTAAAAATGAAGAGTACCTACAGTATCATTTTCTACCTCAAGAGGGAGAAGTTAAAGAAGGATGGAACGTACCCCGTAATGGGTCGTATCACAGTTGACGGAACACAGTGCCAGTTCAGTTGCAAAGTGGACTGCAAGCCTGACCTCTGGGAAACCAAAGGCGGTCGTGCCACTGGCAAGAGCGTCATGGCCCGCAACGTCAATATGGAGTTGGATAAGATCAAGGCCCGCATCGACAAGTATTACAAGGAAATTGTTGACCGTGACAACTTCGTGACGGCTGAGAAAGTGAAGAATGCCTTCCTCGGTCTGGAGTATCGACAGCAAACGTTGATGACGATGTTTGCCCAGTGGAACGAAGAGTACAAGAAGATGCACGATGGCGGTCTGCGATCGAAAGCCTCGCTGCACAAGTACCAGGCCGTCTATAAGCATGTCGGGGAGTTCTTGCGCCAACACTATAGAGTGTCGGATATGGCGTTAAAGGAAATCCAACCCTCCTTCGTCTCGGACTTCGAAGTCTATCTGAAAACAGAGAGGAACATCTCGCACAATACCTGCATCCTCTACAACAATGCCATTATGATGCTGATGCACCGTGCCCATGAGAACGGTTGGGTGTCGCGTTATCCATTCAGTGACTACCACATCCAAAAGGAGGAAACCGAAAAGGGATTTCTGACCAAGGAAGAGTTGAACGCCTTAATGAACAATCCGAGGCTCACACCGCGACGTGCCTACATCCGCGACCTCTTCATCTTCTGCTGCTTCACAGGCTTGGCTCATGCCGACTTGAAGAACCTGAAGAACGAGAACATCGTGAAGAATCCCGCTGATGGCAGTTGGTGGATTCACACTCACCGCCAGAAGACAGGTGTGGCTGAGAACGTGAAACTGCTACCTATCCCGCTGGCAATCCTCAAGAAGTACAAGGGACTATGCACGGACGGGCATGTCTTCGATGTGCCTAACCACAAATCCTGTTGCAAGAGAATTCGTTTTGTTGCCAAGTTGTGCGGAATTACCAAGAATCTGACCTGGCACATGGCCCGCCACACGATGGCAACGGTTGTCTGCCTGTCGAACGGGATGCCCTTGGAGGTTGTCGGCTCCGTATTGGGCCACAAGTGCATCGAAAGCACTCAGGTGTACGCAAAAATCACCCAAGAGAAACTGGGCTGCGAGATTGATACGCTGGCCACGAAACTGGCAAAGATCCAGCAGTTCTCGCCAAATATTGACATGGTAATATAAATAAGGTGGGAGGGCAAGGCTATGATAAAGAGAGACCTCATCGTGTTTGAGCACGAAAGATTTGAACCGACGGGCTACGACGTCTGGATGACTGCGGGCGAGATAGCCAGTCTGCTCGGCGTCACCATCATGAAGGTGCGCAGCATCATCAACAGGATGCGTAGTCAACCGGCCGTCAACCTCGATTTAATCAGCAAGTACGACCTCTTGGAAAGCGGCTACAAAGACGAACTTTACAACCTTGAGTGCATCATCGCCATCTCCTACCACGTCCATACCGGACTCGCCTTCGAGTTCCGCCGTTGGATATGCGATAGGGTGACGAGACGCAAGGAGCGGGCAATGATAGTCTATCTCTGAGAAAGTCGAAGCCTCGGGCGACTCACATCGTTCGGGGCTTCTGAATATCGTATGAACAGATACTTTTTTATTTCCTTCTCAGCGAGATATGAATGTCCTGGTCAATCCTTTCCTCCAGCATGTTCCGCATCCTGCTGAGGAAATACGTGCGGTTGCCGTTCTTCGTGGCCCGCTGCTTGATGTCGATATAGATACGCGAGTAGATCCTCGGCTGAAGCCCGAACAGGGGGAATATGCGATTGCCGAGTTCCTCAATGGGCAGTTTTCCGTCGTTCAGGCATTGCATCTCCTGTAGCCCATACATCAGTTCCACAAGGTTCACGATGTCACCAGTCCAGTTCAGTCCCGTCTTGGCCGATTCCGCTATCTCCGAGGCAGGCATCTGCTCCACCACCTTCTGCATCTCGCCGATGAACGTCACAGCCTTTTCCACCATCCGATTCCCCTTGCCCATTGCCTTCAGTTCAATCCCAGCGAACAGCAGAGTGGCAACGGCCGTTGTCTTGCCATTCTTGCAACCGCACACATCCACAACCCTTTCGATAAACTCACCATAACAGGCAGTCATATCATCGAGACTTCCGTTTTGGGCGGCACGGAAGAAAGCCGTTTCAGTCAGAATATTGTATTTCATCTTTTGTCCTTTTTACTTGTTACTAAATGCGTTTGTTTGCGATCGCACTTGTAACATAAACAGGGGTGCAAGCAAAAAGAATATGTTTTCAGACAGGAATTTTGCAACTATCTGAAAACGAGTGCGATTAAAAGATGTTAATGAGGATAGAACTAAAAAAGACTCTAACAATTTGTGCAAATTTTGCCCAAATGCCGAAAATTTGCACAAATAATTACAAACTTAAAGATGAAACAACAGTTTCTTCGACTTTCATTGCGATGCATTAGGAATTTAAGAGCTCCAGAGTTTATCAGTTGTCAGCATATATATAAATAATGTGGGAGTTGGAACCATGATGATGAATAGATACTTGCCTATGAGGATTTGTGATTGTATTACGAAACGCAAAGAGTAGATTATGGTCGTGTATTTCTGTAGTATTCACAAAAATGGTGAAAGATACAGCTAACTTTGGTGAAGAAAAACGAAAATGCAACATTAGGGGAGACAATTACCTCCCCATAATATTATGGCAATGTTTCTATGCTTATTCTGATACCGCTTTCGGCGTTTGACTCTCGCCCTGTTTCAGTTGCGGACGGGGACGCTCCCATATCTGCCAGTCATCGATTTCCTTAAACAGACGGGCGAGGACTTCCTTGTAGTCGTCGGGATAGACCATCGTATAGACAAACCAGAGTTTGTGATTGGTCATGACCTTCGAGTAATAACTGTAGCCTTCGATAAGACTGCCGTTTTCGTACTGCGGACCAGAGAGGATGAAGTAGTCGCTGCCGAGTTTGCGGTCTGTGGCTTTCAATACTTGGGCCAGCGAGTCCATACCGTCCTTTAATGACTGGCCGTTGTTGTGCATTACATGGCTCTCAAAGACGATGGTAATCCACTGGTCGCCATACTCGAAGCGCATGCGGCCCTTCTCATCCTGAAGGGAATCTGCTTGGGCGGTGAAGAACGAGGGAACGCGGACAACGTAATCGTAGTCCGCATCCTTGTACTCGTACATGTCAGCGTAAGTGAGTTCCCGTCCGAAGACCTCCTTGTGCGACTTCAAACCGCTGCATGAACGGATCCAATCGATGCTGGCAGCCACGAGAACGATGGCGATAAATATGAAGATGGCTTTTCGCATTGCTTAGTATGCTTTCATAATGGCGCTGTTGATGCTCTTGTTGATGTCGGTGTCGCCACGCTCCGACTTCTTGCCGTAGCCGAGGCTGTAGGTCACGGTTAGGTTGATGTTCCTGCCGTCGGCCTCGCCGTAGTTCCAGATGTCGCGGCGGTAGCAGCCGTAGTCCATCGTTATGTGCTGCTTCGTATAGCGACTGAAAGGATTGCGCACCAGTGCTTCAACAGCCCAGTTCTTGTGATTCCAACTGACGAGCCACTCATAGACGGGACGGCGGCTGATGAGGTACGGCTCGCGGATGTCGAGTGCCGTGTAGGGTGTGCGGTAGTTGAAGCGCAGCATCCAGTCGCCCGTGAGGTAGGTGACGGAGGCTTTCATGCGGAAGATGTTGCGCGACATATCGTAGGTGTCGCCCCGCAGCATGTTGTATTCCTCGATGGCGGTCACGCTGAGGCGCAGTTTGTTAGCCAGTGCGCTGTAGACGTAGGTGGCCGTGAGCATGTTGCCGTAGTAGGTGCCGTCGTTCGTGCGACTGTCGTAGATGGTCTGTTGGTCGGCATCGTAGCGGTGGAGGATGTTGTCGAAGTAGATGCTGTTGTCGTAGGATATGGAAATCTTCGACTTGCCCATCTGTCCGTTGTACGACAGCGTATTCCCCAGCACCTTCAGCGGGGCGAGGTCGGGATTGCCCTTGACGGCCTCGAAGAACGAAATGGGTATGGTCATGTCGTTCTTGTTCGACGGGTCGAAGAGCGTGTGGGTGAAAAGGCCGTCGATTGCGAGGGAATGTTTCTGGCTTAGGGCGTAGTTGCCGCCGTAGAAGGCCACAGGACTGCAATAGTTGTAGTGATTGTCGTTTAACTTGACGGCAGAGTTCGACACGCCTGCTGACACGTAGTAGTAATACTTCTGCGACGAGCCGCTGAGTTGCACCAGTCCCATCGTCACGTCGGTGGTCAGCCGCTGATGGCCAGCCGAAGTTCCCGTGTATGTGTCCTTGTAGTGGTTGTGGTCGTGGGTCAGAGAGCCGGATAGCGTCAGGCCGTTCTTCCACGACTTGTAGTAGCGGGCGTTGCCTCGAATAGCGTTGTTGTCCTCGGTCACGTCGGAGGTCAACGCGCTCTGGGCGGTCTCCGTGTAGCGGCTGTTGTATCGGTTATGGCCGAACGAGGCCGACGCCGTGAAGTCGAGTGTCTGATCCTTGGGCAGCCAGAGCGTGTAGTTGGCATAGGCGGTGGGAGCCAGTCCGCGACTGTCCGACGAGGTGAGCCGTTGGCTTGTGCCGTCGTAGTGTCCTGTGTAGAGTGCCTTCATCGCCGCCTTCGCATTGGGCACGGCCTGACGGGTCAGGCTGACGTAGGCGTTCAGTCGGTGGCTGTTGCCCGTCGATGTCAGTTTTAGGCGCACGGCCTGGTTGTTCGTCTTGTGGAGAGAAGACTCGCTTGTAAAGTCCCGTGTCAGCCTCGAACGGTCGGAAAAGATGAAGTCCTCGTGCCCTTCCGAATAACTATGGTCGTGCGCCCAATCGCCCGATGCCGTCAGCGACAGCGTAAGTCCCTTTTTCGTAAAGTCGGTAAAGGCGAGATAGTCGCCCGATTTGTAAGCCAGCCCCTCGGTGGCTGACAGATAGACGTTGCCGCCGTACTCCAATTTATAGGTGATGAAGTTTACCAGTCCCGCCTTACCCGCATACTTGCCGCTCGGTGTGCGGATGTACTCGATGCTGCGGATGTTCTTGGCCCGTAATGTCGCCACGTCCTCAGTCAGTGCCTCCATGCCATTAATACAAATCACCACTTCACCACCGCTGTGTGTCGTGATGCTCCTTGTATGTGGCGACACGTCCAGTTCCGCAGTCTGCATCACGTTCAGCAGGTCGAAGCCGTTGGACGAGTGTTTCTTCTCCAGCGTTGTCGGCAGCAGCACCGTCTTGTCGGCCATCTCTATCTGCCCATCGGCGTTCACCACCACCTCCGGCAGCGTCTCGGTCTTAATGCTGTCATTCTGTGCCTGTATGGCTATCACCTGTAGGCACACCATAATATATATACTCAGTCTTTTCATTTGGGTACAAAGGTACTACATTTTTAGCAATAATCTGCAATTATATCCTGACATTTAGCTTATAATATCTTTCTCTTAATCAATATTCTTAAGTTGAGAGAAAGCGTCCCCAAATTAGATTGGGTATACTTCCACTCAACTTTTAAGAATTGGATTACTACACAGGTTGTTTAGATGAAACTCTCCTTTGTAGGCTTTTTAATTGGTCCAATCGGGCACTGGCAATTGCATACTGCAGTACCATCACACTCGCTGCTGCTTCTTGATGAGCCACAAGAAGCCCCTGCAGCTACTGTATGCGCCTGCCCACCAAGGATAAGAATTAGTGAATCCTTGTTCAGAATCGAGAACTCGTCAGTTACAACTGACTTCAATTGACTTAATTTTTTCATTTTGTCTAATTTTATTAGTTGCCTACTCTATAAGCTTTTCGGCTTCCGCTTATTTCCTAATGTAATAATTTTGTCGTGGGGGCAGTCTCAAGACATATTATACTTGGTACGTTCTCCCAGTCATGGAATCTCAGAAGTTGATATCCAATTCCCGCAAATCCCATGAATAATCCTACTTGACTGTTTCTGTTATCATCTCCACAGACAATGTCTTTTCCATTACTAATATATCTGGCTATTGCATTAATCCATTCTGTGCAACAAATTCTTTCTCTGAAGAACTGACTTGATATTGATTTAAGAACCTCCAGATTCCCCATTGAACCATGACATATGGAAAGATTATACCCGATTCGCCTTTCAATCTGCCCTATTGCCAATGACAACTCCTGTTCTATTCCAGAGTCCTCGTAACCTTCAGAACACAAAAAAAGCCTAGACAGTGCAATTCCTGTTGCTCCGTGACACCAACTTCCACTGTCCCCTTTTGATGATGGATTCCTACCATCTATCCATCCTTTCACTTCTTCCGAGTAGAAAGAACGGTCGTGGAGCAGTGACTGACAAAACATATTATAATATCGTCTGTCCTTTAGATGTTTTGCAAGTTGGAACATGGCCAGTGCCATTGAAGAACTGCCATGAGCAAATCCACCTAATACCATTTGTTTCTCACCTGTTATTTTATTGCCATCTGTATATGTCCAGTACGTTACATCCTTCTTTGTAGTAGCAAGTTGTCTGATTCGTTCTGCACACTCCTTAAGAATGGCCTGCTTGTCATCTCCTCCCATGAATTTACATTGTACTACTAAAAGTATTAATCCTGCCAGTCCGGACATATAATCATATTGAGTAGTAGTTGGGATAAGTCTTTTCACTTCGTTAATAACAGATGTATAGGTAGAACGGTTATAAAAGTCTGGAAACCTCTCCATTATATAAAGTAATCCCGTAATTCCCGACAACGGCGAAATGGGTACTGTGCTCAGATCAATACCATAATAGCTCTCTTTCCAATTTTTACATAACTGTTTGAATATCCTGCTTGCAATTCTTTTATGATTTATGCTATGGCTATAGTTATATAATGTCCTATAAAACAGGCAGATTCCTAACATCCCATCATACATTGAGTCATTCATCAAGCATACTTGGAACTTGCCGTCGAAAGAGTTTTTAGTCCTGCATACAAATCCTATTTCATCGTCAATTTCTATCATTCTCTTCTGAATTTCTTTGTCAATGCGTTCTACTGCATGTCGTATGTCTTGATGATTTATTTCCCTTTCCTCTGTTGGTGAGAGGCGTTCCTTCTTTGTTTTTTCCCCAATGACATCAATGAAAAAATTAACCGTTTCGTCAATAATTAACAATTGCTCCTGCTGCCTTTTTATAGTAAGCAATGACAATCTTTTCTTAATTGGCGTAACCCCATTCATGTCTGATGTTGTCCATTTTTCAACAACAGAACTATTTGGTAATGTGTATAATGCCAGGTCGCAAGACTTCGTATAGTAATAAGGAATGTTGCCAGATTCAATCTGGTTGACAATGGACGTTATAAGTCGTTCACATAAATCGCCATAAGACTCTTTTCTTATGATTGGTTTTACAAGTTCCTTAATGCTCTTAGTACCATGAAGATAAGGGGGTGTTACCATTTCCCTTAGAAGGTGTGAATATATGATGGTTGGGTGTAAGAGAATTCTAGCCGACAATCCTGTTGTATCATAAGAATTAAGGAATTTCAAGATTTCCCCATTATGGTTTCGAAAGAAATTGCATGATTCCGTAAAACCTTCTTTGAGATCTTGTAGTGTTATTTCTGTAATAGGAAATGGTTTCCCGTTAATTTTGGGCAAGTGATTGTTTGTCGTTCCAAATTCAAATAGTACAGATGATATTTGGGTACGTTCATTGGCATCATTAAACATCCAGTCGGGCAATATACCAGTCTGGAGGACAGACTCCTGCAAGTACATGCTAAGTTTTGAACTATCCATATGTTTGAAAACTTTCGATGTGACAGACTCACAATCTATAATATATGGACATCCACCTACACAAAGTAAATTGTCTGGGATAATATCCTGAGTTCCTAATAAGTAGAATAAACCCTGTAGCTTCCCTAAATTCTGGTAATACCCTTTAATTTCTTTCTTACAGGTCATTTCTTTGGTTGCGATGTGGAGATGCCATGAATATTTACCTTTGTCAAGAAATGAAGGAACCCCCATATTTATGGTCAAGCCCATACTGGTTAGGCAAGATATTACATCCAATAAGAATTTTTCATTTGCAGCCCCTCGTGGCTTGTAATATAGCTTAACACCATTCTGAAAAGTTATTGAGGATACACATTTTCCATTATGCAAATCACCTTCAAGAATACAAATTTCTTTAGCAATTGATTCTTCCAGATAAAAATAGGAATTGAGTTGCTTGTAATCATTATCTAATGAGTATAGAAGTTCATTCAAATAATCTAAAATTCCCTCGGTATATGACTCAAGCATATTCCCCAATTTTGGGTATTTATCAAAGCAATATTGAATCCATTCCTCTTTGGACGAAAGGCTTTGTATAAAAAACTGATTTTGCTCTTTTTCTGTGTGACCTTCCAAAAGACTATTCTCTTTTGCAAGTCTATACTCATACGGGTAAACGAATTTAAAAAACTTCTCATAGGCATATGATACAATTTGATAGGTAATTTGCTCTACAATATCATCTCCCTGTATGAATGAATTTTTGAAGATATTTTTCGCAACCCTCTCCCGAACGAGGAAGTAGTATGGATACATGAAAACAAGTTTTCTTTCCTTACTTATATTTTCGTTTGCAAAAACTTTTGCTTGATAAAGTATTTCTGTAATCATTTTCTCTTACTAAATGTCATTTGTAGTTCTTTCCTTATAAATCATTTAATAAATAGATATGTGAATACAACGCTTATCAATAATATTAGAGAAATTATAATTGTACCACAACGAATAACCAAAGGTGGTTCTTCTCCCATAATATTCCTCACCTTATCGCTACGGATTCCTATGTTCTCCAAATCTTTAGCCATATCTCAACTATTTAATTTCCTAATTCTAACTGATTCTTTACAAGATTATAATACGCTCCTCTCTTTGCTGTCAGGGACTTGTGATTTCCTGTCTCAACCACCTTGCCCTTATCCAAGACGATTATCTGATCCGCATTCTTCACTGTACTCAGACGATGTGCTACTACCACAACGGTCTTACCTTTATAGAACTTATCCAAATTATCTACAATGGCACGTTCATTGCTTGCATCCAAAGAATTTGTCGCCTCATCAAGGAAGATAAACTTCGGATTCTTATATACTGCACGTGCAATCAAGATACGCTGCTTCTGACCTTGGCTTAATCCCATTCCGTCCCTTCCAATATTTGTATTGAACTTCAACGGGAGAACCATAACAAAGTCTTTGACATTAGCGATTTCGGCAGCCATTTCAAGTCTTTCTTCATCTATCTCGCCATCATCAACCGCAATATTCCTTGCAATAGACTCAGAGAAGATGACACCATCTTGCATGACAACACCACATTGCCGCCGCCACCATTTCAAGTTGTATTCGGATATGTTGTGGCCAGCAATCGTTATTTCACCATTCATTACTGGGTAATACCCCAGCATGAGTTTTATCAGTGTGGTCTTGCCACTTCCTGATGCCCCCACGATGGCTGTAATTTTCCCCTCTGGGATATGTATGTTCACGCCCTCAATAGTCTTCGACAGGGCATGAGGGTCATACTTGAAGTCAATATTGCTCAATTCTATATCATGACTTTCATTGTCAAACTCTGTTCTTGAACGATTGTAATCTTCTTCATTGTCCTTTTTGTGAATCTCATTGATACGCTCAAGGCTTATCTTCACGTCCTGTATAGAGTATATGAAGTGCATAAGTTGCTCTATAGGGCTGTTTAGCTGGCCTATGATATACTGCACGGCCAACATCATACCAAGTGTAAGGCTTCCATTAATGACTGCAGTAGCTGAGACAACGGTAATGATGATATTCTTTAATTCATTGATAAAGATGCTCCCAGCCTCCTGCGTCTGTTGGAGTTTCAGACTTTTCATTTGGATGTGGAATAGGTCTGCCTGTACATCCTCCCATTCCCAGCGTCTGCGCTGCTCACAGTCTTGCAGCTTGATTTCCTGCATCGAGGTCAGGAACTGGTAGGTCTTATTGTTGTTTGCTGCCTGTTGCTCAAAGAGTTCATAGTCAATAACCTTACGACGTCGCAAAAACAGTGCCATCCATCCACCATACAGAATACTTCCAATAAGAAATATTAAGAAGATGAGCCTGTTATAGACCAACAGTACACAACTGAACACAGCGAAGCTAATCAAAGAGAATGCCACATTTAATGTCTGCTGTGTCAGGAATGAGTTAACCCGTGAATGATCACCGATACGCTGCATCAAATCACCCATCAGTTTTGTATCGAAGAACGACATAGGCAGCTGAAGCAGTTTAATGAAGAAGTCGCTTACCAATGAAATGTTGATACGCATGGAGATATGCAGCAAGAGCCACCTGCGTATGAAGTCGACAGATGTTCGGCTGAGTGTGATGACAAGTTGCCCTATCAAAATAAGCCAGATGAAACCTATATCCTTGTTTTTAATGCCAATATCGACGATGTTCTGGGTAAGGAATGGCAATGCAAGTTGTAGAAGGCTTCCAACAAGCAAGCCAAGTATTATTTGGAAGAAATACTTACGGTATTGCTTGATATAACCGAACAAGAATTTGAAAGGCTTGTCTGTTCTTGACTCGTATTCGCCAGAATTCTCATAAAAAGCCTGTGTTGGCTCAAGAAACATGGCAATTCCTTTTCCTTCTTTCCCTTGTCCCATTTCTATCCAATGCTGTTTGAATTCATCTGTAGTGTAAGTTATCAATCCTTTCCCCGGGTCAGCAACGTAAAATTTGCGCCCTTTCTTTACCTTATATAAAACAACAAAGTGATTCTGGTTCCAGTGAAGAATACATGGTAACGTTGCCGAGGATAGTTCATCTATAGTTAAACGACCACTAATGGTATATAATCCAATTTTAACGGCTGCGTCTCTGATGCCGAGAAGGGACACACCTTCAGTAGTTGCAAAACAAATATTCGAAAGATAATCCTGACAAAATGTCCTTCCATGATACGCACATATCATTTGTAAGCATGCGATCCCGCATTTCATACTGTCATATTGCTTAATATAGTGTATCTTTTTCATATAGTATTATAACTTATAATATACTGAAAAAAACAACTCCCGTCCACGGATGCGGTTGGTGGAGGTGCTGCTGGTGAGGTCGCTGGTGATGACGTATGAATAGGTGTCACGGTTCAGCAGATTGTTGAGCGAGAGAGTGAGATCAAGACGCTTTGACTTGTAACTGGCTTTGATGTCAGCCAGAAAGAAGTCTTTGTAGTTGCCGCTGGTAATCTCGTTGCGGTAATACTCGCCCCGGAGGTCGATAGTGAACGGGCTTACAGGAATGATGATGGAAAGGTCTTGCTTCCAGCCGTCAGTCTTCAGCGAATAATCCATCGACTGTATCTTCATGCGGTTCTGATTGAACGTGAGACCATAGCGCAGATGCATGTCCTTCCAAAAAGAGAAGTCAAGACCTGCGCGAACGTTGAGCATCAGACTGTTGTAGTCGGTCATTATTCCATTTTGAAGCATCGAGGCATCGCTGTTAAGATACAAGGCACGGAGATTGACAACGCCATTCCATAGGTTGATGCCCTTGCTGGCTATCAGGTTGGCTTGCCAGGAATCCGACTTGCTTTCCTGCTCTACAGCAGAGAGGATGATGTAATCGCCCACGAACTGACGTGTCGGTGTATAGGGCGAGGTGCTGAAACTACGCGATACGGTCAAGATGGTGTGCAAGGCTTTCAGTGCATCATTATAGTTGATGCCGCCATGAACGGCCTGCGTATGACTGTGCCGATAGCCCGCATAGCCTCGGTTGATATACTGGAAGTCCTGCAATATCAGTGAACGGTAGAAACGACTGGCATCCAAAGGCTCCACAGATGCAGAACCACCCAACGAAAGACGCAGACGGGGCGTGACATACCATCGGATGCTGAGGTCTGGCGTGAAGAGTATTTGGTGATGACCATTGTCGTGGCTGTATTTCTCGTAAAGGTATTCCGTTGTTGGGCTGAGTTCTACATTGATGTCGCGCGTCTTATAAGTCAGATTCGGCTGCACATAAATGCGGGCAAAAGAGAAACGGCTGTTATCTGCCAACAGTCCGATGGTATCGGGAAGTCCTGTCAGATCAGACTCCAGACGATGCAAGGCTGCATTCACACCCGCTTTCAGTGAGAGGCTGAATCGTCCGAGTTTGATGCCACCCATAGCATAAGTATCGGTGCTGTATCGCTGACCGCTGACGTACTGATAAAGTGTGTCAACGGACAATGACTGCGGACGGCTGATGATGCGGTTATTGGAATAGAGCGAAACAAGGCTGTTGCCGTACTTGCGGATGATATACAGATTGTCCTTGATATCGTATTCGGGCTTGCGGGCAAACTGATTATGGTTGGATGAACCCGACTCATTAAGCCACTGGCGGCTCCATGTGAAATCGCCCGAAAGCGAGTTCTTCAGATATTGGTTGGTGCTGTTGCGCTCATACTTCACCAGTGCGTATAGTTCGTTGTCCTTTTGCAGATAGTCCTTGCGATTGTCGATGATGCGGTTACCGTCTGGCAGGAAATACTCCGTGCGCCTTTCACCCTCTGCCGTTTCGCGGTTGTTGTTATAGATTATCTGTACGTTCATCTGCGATGACTCATTAAACCGTTTCAGTGTGTTGAGCGTGACGGCATGGCTGCGATTGAACAATGTACGGCTTTCGGCAAGGTTGGGTGTCGTAGGCGGTGACAGTTGGATATAGTCGCCTTGACTTTCCAAATCGTCGAAGTTGAATAGACTCGTTGTTTCCTTGCTGATGTCCTGCCCCGTGTTGTTGGTCTTGTAGGTGAGCATGGTCTGGAAATCTGACTTCAACCGCAGGCCAAAGCCCTCGAATTTCCATAACCCTGTATGGCTGCTGATGCCTGCCCCGCCGTTGAACGATGTCACCCAATGGCTCTTGGCTCCCTCTTTCATACGGATGTTCACTGCCGCCTCGTCGGTATAGGTGAAGTCCTCCAGCACGCGGATGGGCTGATGGTTTTTCATCACCTGCACGGAGCCTACATCCACCTGTGGCAGTGAGTTGGTAGCTATGCCGTATTTGTCGCCCAGCATATCCAGCCCCTCGATATAGAACTTACTGATAGGCTTACCCTCATACTTGATCTGTCCGTTCTGCTTGTTCACCTCGAAACCAGGGATGCGAGCCAGCACGTCACCTATGTTGCGGTCGTTCTGGTCGGCAAAGGTCGCCACGTTGTATGTCAGTGTGTCGCCATGTTCACGCACCTTACTGGCCTTGACGGTCACTTCCTTTAGAGCAACGGCTTCCTCTTGCATCACTATTCTCAACGGCTTCTCGTTTGACAGATTATCAATGCGCTGTTTCTTGAAACCAAGCATCGAGACTTCCAGATAACTATCGGCATTTGCTTCAATAGAGAACGAGCCTTTGCTGTCGGTCTTGCCATAGCTTATCATCTTATTAGTGCCATTGCTGCGCACTTGGATAATGGCACCAGTCAACGGATCACCTTTTTTGTCGGTGACCGTTCCCATTATCCGCATCTGCGCCAAGGTCAAGAGCGGAAAGAGGCTGCATAGTATAATAATAAAGTGTCGCTTCATTCCAGTTCCATGAGAGGTGTTATAATTGTACCTGCCGGGTAGGAACTCGGATTGGTCTTCATTTTCAGATACTTCTTTCTGTCCACAGGTTGATACTTGAAGTCGGCTAAGTTATAGAATGTCACGGGTGAGATGCCAGTAGTCGAAATACTGTAGGCGGTAATGGTTATATAGCCACTACATTCTGCCTGCAGGATGATACCTGGCAGTCCGTTCAGTTTCCAAGGGCCGAGGCTCACGGGGATGCCCTCGGCATACCATACTGCCCACTCTCTTCCCCGAAACTTGGTCGTAGCCTTGTGGCACTTATAGCCGAGAAGCGTCAACGTAGAATCCTCTTCAATAGTCCACTCCATCGTAGGTATTTCTTCCTCCACAAGATATTTGTTTTCGAAAACCCTTGTATAGACAGACACTTTGCCTGCCACAAGATTCCAATACAAGTAGTCGCCATGACCAGGAGAAGCAGGCCGCTGTTTAGTAGGATCGTCCCGATGCATGGCTGCTTCAATCATTTCGTCCAGCACAATATTTCTCATGGAAGGGTCTGGCGAATTCCTCAAAGAATCGTCACGCAGTTTATTCAAACTGAAATATTGGCTCGCGTTCTTTCCACAACGGAGAGCATACATGTCCTTGTTGTTTGCTTGAACCACGTCGTATCGGACTTCCAGAGTTGAAGGCTCTATTTCGTATGTACTCTGTGCATTTGCCCCTATCCGTACTAATAGGAGACCCATTCCTGCATATAATATATATTTTTTCATTTTATTCTGCTTTTTTATAGAGTACCCCCATTTTGATTAATGGGAGTACTCCAACAATGTTATAGAGGCTTAGCAGTTTTTCTCAAAGTCGTCCGCCCATTCCTCCCAATCTTCGGCACTTGCAGTTTTGTCTCTTATGTAAGCATCTGCAAGTGCTTGAAGTTTCTTGCACTCTTTTTCATTTTTGCCACCATGAACTTCCATGAGTTCTGAAATTGTTAATTTTTTCATTTTTTTGATTTTTAAATTGTTAAACTTATTTATTTGGTGGATTTCCACCTTGGGCCCAATCGCTAATAAGTATATTTATATCTGAAATATTATATAATTTAGGGAATTCCACCCCATTAAATATCACTGTTGGATAATGTTCAATGTGGTTCTTTCGGATATCATCTAACATCCCCATATACTTCCGCATCGTTTCATCTGTTGCTTCAGAAATTCTATTGTGCTTCCCTTTTGAAATACAATCCAATGACCACTGTTTGTTAATTCTGTATTCCTCTATAATCTGAAGCGGTTGGAGTTTATCTTTACGTAGTTTTTTGCCTTCTCCGTCTATATACAATCTCCATGTTATAAGCTGATGGTAGCGCCGCATAATGTTCTGCATTTCTTGGACTAAAAACCTACAATGTTTACAGTCCAAATCTATAATTGTATCTATTGTGTAAATTCCTTTGTCCGCTCCATAAATCAAGGCATTTTCATTTGCCAGGTAGAACTCCCTTCCGTTCTTCAGAAATTGCTCAAACATGCCAGGGGTACGTTTAAGTTTCAGTAGGGCAATTTCTTTACTGGCAGACTTTTGTTTATACCGAAGGCTACTGAGTAGCAGAAATGAGATTGCCCCTGACACGATAGTGGCCAAAATATCATTTAATGTTATCCTCAACGAGATAGTGCTAAATGGGATGGCCGTAGACATGATAACAAAAATTGAAATGACAAGAATGCTAATGCCCAAACAATAAATGCAAATTTTCTTCAATATAAAAAACTGGAAGAACATCAAATAGAAAACAACTAACGCACCAGAAGTACTTATGAAAACATTAAGAAAACAAACACCTTCATGAGATGAAGACAATATAATAAACAGGAAATAGAAACACCCCATAACGGGCAGATTAAGTTTTGCATTTCGTACAAAGGGATTACTATTTGAAACCGACTCGCAATCTATGAGTTTTCCATGACTGCAAAAGGGTAAATCAACATATTTTAATGTTGTTTTTAAAAGTAAGAAGTAAGACAATACAAATCCAATACCCCCTATTGTGAGCAGTACGGCATTATGCCTAAATGCTAACATTGCAACTATGTAATATATTATAGCAAAGGATAGAGGATTTCTGTGGGGTTTTGATATTCTCTTCTGAGCTATTGGACTGGATGACTCTATAACAAGAACTATCCCTTGCCATATCTTCAAGAATTCCTGTGTGGTCAATAAATGAGTCGTTCCATCATACAGTGTGATATCACAGGATGTTATTTTCTTAATGAAAAAGAATCTGCCCCCGTTTACATTGCAATGTACGACCTTTTCTTTCGTTTCCCGAGTTAGATGTTCAAAATCCGTTTTGTATGCACTCGTATATATTCCCCAAAAGGAAAGGGCTCGTATCATGGATATTGCACTTGGATATGCAGGGTCTGAATGGAGAATTTTGCAAATTTCCATTCTATCTCCCTCTATTTTATGAGAGTGCAATATATGTTGCACAATAGTTATGAGATAATCCATCATTCTTATTGGTAATCAGTTTCTAAATAATTACGATGCAACTTGTTGTTTGTTTTGTCCAAATCGAGATTAATTCCTGTTTGAGATTGAATCAAATGTGCAGAGTTCTCTTCATATTTTCTTTTTGCTTTAAGGAATTTCTTTCGGGTAGTCTTTTTAAATTTTCCGCATTTACTCCTATCGTAGGCTTCATAAGTTTTTATGGTTTGTATCGCATTAATAACAAAGTGGTGTTGAGAATCAGCATCATACGCCTCCATTATCAAACCGGGCAATCCTCCCAACTTCCATGGCCCATTAGAAACGGGTATATCATATGTAAACCATACAATCCATAACCTCCCATGATAATACGCTGTGGCCTTTACACATTCGTAATCGAGCACAATTTTGGCATCTTCACAAATCTTCCATTTCTGGGAATCCAAAGAATCTTCATAGAAATACAAAGAATTATTTATGTCATCGTATATTGTTACCTTGCCACTCAAAAAGTTCTTGTATATATAGCTAGTGCTTCTTCTAAAATAGAAATTGGATGCGTTAACTCCATCCTTTTGATAGGCAGCTAAGAATGCTTGTTTCCACTTTTGTTCATAGTCGGGTTCTTGTTTTATGGAATCAGTCTGAAAGGTGTAATAGCTATAAAATGCAGACTCTCTCGTACCAATGATTAGGAACATTAAGTCTTCTTTCCGTGAATTATTAAGACTGTCTTTAATACTTGTATAATTATATGAGCACTTCAAACACGGGGCATGCATAGTTGTTTGGCTGTTAATACAACCATTGCCTATCACTAAACCGAAAATAAGAAATATATATTTTCTCATAACTTTATTTGTTTTTATTGGGAGCAAACATTCAGTATGCCCCCAATATTAGGTAACTGTTAACAGTATTTCTGGTATGCATACGCTGCACTGTGACGGTTGTGATCATCCCAGTTATCCCAGTTGTCAGAGATTATCTGTGTCAGTTGCGCACAATACTCTTCTTGAGAAATACCTCCCATGATACCATGAAGTTCATTAAATGTCAATTTATCCATGTTCTGAAGAAATTTAAATTATACCTACTCTCTTAGCTTTTCGGCTCCCGCTCCTTTTATACAGGTTGGTCTGTCTCAATTATTCCGGAATTATATTGAAGTTCATTTATCGTGTTGTCATTCATACATGTCGAATGTGCCTCCATAAGTATGTTCGTTATATGTCACTGCTATATAATATGTACCAAAGGAGAAAAATCCGAGATTAATACTATAGCAACCGTTGTTGCTACAGATCAAAACTCCCTGAGAAACAATCTCGTCACTTTCATTATATATATAGTAGGTGAATTCCCCATCTGCAAGAGCCGTTACCAACAATTGCTGGCTTTCTTCGTCAAGAACGACGCTTATAGGAATACAAAAGTGAGCCGGAGCTTTCGAGGGCTTTGGGTTGTTTCCCAACAGAGGTCCTTGTCGATAAGTGAGAGATACAGGGTACATAGAAGTGGTAGCTGACCACATCGTAACACTTTGCATCGTGAAGGCAAACATGATTGCCAATAATTTGATGTTCTTTCTCATAATTTTGAATTTTAATGTTTGAATTTTCTGGGTGCAAAGTTACGAACCTTTATCCATGCATAGAAATATTTGTTGTTTCATTGTGTTTCTGATATATGTTAAAATTTGTTACCCCCCCCCTGTTTGATAAATTTAACCATCTGTATATCAGTAATTTAAGTAGTATTCCTAAGTAAAATATCTTGGAATATTATGCAAATTTGTGAGAAACGCAGAGAAACATTTTCTGTCCCAAATTTGGTTGTTTGCTCTATTTTTTCTACCTTTGCATCCATAAATCAAGATTCAATATGAGTATAGTAAGATTCATTTTTTGTGTTCTGTGCACATTTGGTATGTTATTTTTGTTCTCATGCTCTGAAGAACAGCATTCTTTAGAAGAATTAGAGAGAATTAAAATGATAGGTGACGATAACCCTAAGAAAGCACTTGCCATGTTGGATTCTCTGAAAATTTTAATCAGAGAAGAGAGTGATTATGTCAAGAACAAATATGATTTATTACAAATCAGACTGAATGACAAGGCTGACAATATACCCAATTCAGATATTATGATTAAGAATCTAATTGGCTATTTTGAAGAAAATGGCTCGATGCTTGATAGACAAGAAGTATATTATTACGCAGGTAGTGTATATCGTGACTTACAAGACACCCCCCGATCTTTGGAATATTTCCTCAAGTCTATAGAATATGCCAAGAATGAAAATGATTGTGACTCGATTATGATGCGCAATGCGTATTCAAATCTAAATGACCTATATTATAAAGTTCAGAATTATAACGATGCTGTAAAAATGGCTCAGAAAGAACTTGAAATTACCAAGCAGATGAGGAAAAACACAACCCTTCCATACTTGCATATTGGTACAGCATTTCTTGCGCAGGATAACCAACAGCAAGCTTGTATCGCTTTTGATGCGGCCTTTGATGAAATTGTTCGTTCAAAAAACACTTCAAGACATGAAGATGCACTATTCTATCTGTTGTGTGACTATTCTGTTTTGAAACAATCTTCTAGTGCTCGAGAATGCTTTTCTCTAATAGAAACTGATCCAATATACGAGTTTTCGGATTTCCATTGCATGGCATTTGCGCAATACTATGAATTATGTAATAGAGAAGATTCTGCTATCATATATGCTAAGCTCTTACTTAATAAAGGAAAAGACATATATAATATGTATGACGCATCAAAGCTTCTTTATCGGATATATGACAGAATGGGGGATATGAAAAATGCCAATTACTATGCAGGAGTTTATATGCAAATAAGTGATTCTTTGGATTTTGGGAAACGCCAAGAATTAGCTGCAACAGTCAATAACGAGTTTCAGTATCATCTTGATCAAAAGAAAGAGCAGACTTTAAAAGATGAGAAAGAAAAGTATAAGAACTCGCTTACCATTGTAGTCATGACAACAATACTATTAGCGTGTGTTGCCTACATTTTTTATGTAAGAAGGCGTAACAAACATTTAAAGGAGGTTGTTTCACTTTCGGCAGAACTACAGCGGGTATCTAATGACGAGCAGCAACTTCGTAAAGATATTGAGCAGAAAGAGAAAGAACTTGAGAGATCAAAGAAATCATTGGAAAAATCATCTGATGAACTCAGCAACGTGAAACGCGAACTTCAACGAGTTAATACTGAACTGTCTGATTATGACGAGGCATTGAAAGCGAAAGAACAACAGTTGTCGGAAAAGATGGATCAAAACAAGACTTTCATCAAACTGTTGCATCAATCAGAATTGGAGGGCAAAGCCGAGGATGTGATTTATGCCATCAGGCAATCCTCCAAAGGAAAGAAAAACATGAAATCGTCTGACTGGAAGCAGTTATACCAAGCCGTAGATGAACTATATCCCTTATTCAAGGATAGGCTATTAAAGGAATTGGGTAATTTCACAGAACAGCAGATGCAAGTCTGCTACCTTATGCGTATCGGCCTCTCTAAACCGCAGATACAAAGCATGACTGAACTCTCACGTGTTACAATCTGGCGATGGGTAAAGAAATACGATTGGATACTGACACCAGATGAAGAGGCAGAAAGTACTAAAGAATAAATCTAAATCAAAACATTGAAAATGGCTCAAAACATGAAATGAACTAGAGTATGCATATTGTAGTTGTATATGATTGCTATGATGAAAATGGATGGTATCATTTTTGATTATTGCGATGCTTAGGAACCTCAATACAATAGTCTTTCATCTTCTGAAACAAGTTACGTCTGCTGATGCCAAGAATGGCAGCGGCGGGTTCTCGCCTGTACCCACATGATTCAAGTGCCTTGACTATTTTTGCCTTTTCCTCGTTCTCATCGTTCAGTTTCATCGTAGTGGGTGTTTCCGGCGCTTCTTCAAGAGAAAAGGCAAGTTGTTCTGGTTGGAGCTTGTCGCAATCATACTTCTTAACCGCCAGTTCTATTACCCTCACAAGTTCACGCACATTCCCCGGCCAGGGATATGCCTCCAGTTTATGTTTGGTTTTACTGCTCAGTCTGCGTCTTTTGTCAAAGTGTTCCATAAAGAATGTCGCCATTGGAACGATGTCTGTCACCGTTTCCCTTAGCGGTGGAATATTAACTACCTCCTCACAGATGCAATCCCGGAAATGCTGCGTCATTAAGCCCTCTTTGACGAGTTCATCGGGAGATTTTGCGGAAGTGCATATAAGCCTGTAATCAACAAAGCGCTTCTTGCATGAGCCTATGCGACAGTATTCCCCTGTTTCCAACACCTCTTTAAGCAAATTCTGTACACTCAAGGGCATCTCATCGACGTTCTCCAAGAAAAGGAAACTGTTACGTGCTTTCTCCAGAATGCCGTCTGTTGATTGTACGGCACTGGCGTATGCACCTTTCTGATGCCCAAAGAAATAATCCTCCACATGCTCCATTTCTGCCAATGCGCTGCATCTAACGTGGGCATAGTCGCCATAATGGAAGCCCTCCATTGCCATATAGTCCTCTGCCAGATGGCTCCTGCCTGTCCCGCTCTCACCAACGACTACAAGACGGAGATCCAGACCGACATAGCCCTTCAGCCTCTCATAAAGAGCCAGAAAAGGTTGGCTGTTGCGCCTGAACATCAGGCGGTTCTTGTGTTTGTCACGAAGATTCTGCTCTTCCATGATGCCTTTAATCCTGGCATAAAACTTCTCGTCCATCTGCGGCTTGGGGATATAGCTTTGGGCGCCAAGTTCCATCGTCTCAATAGAGTTTTCCATCGTGCCGTAGTTAGTCATCAGGAAGAACAACTGATGATACCCCTGCTCCCGCATCCAACGCAGAATGTCTGTGCCGTTCTTTCCGCTCTCATCATTCAGCATGAGGTCGGCCAAGATTACGTCGTTCCTGCCAGCCCGTTCAATAAGCCATTTGGCCTTCTTGACCGTCTGGCAGGCAACAGCCTCTATCCCGAAATCCGCCAGTGTTGCGCAGACGGAATTGCAGTAGGATTTCATGTCGTCAATGACTATTACCTTACTCATCCCTCGTGTCCCGTATCTCCTTCGCCTTTGTGATGATGATTTTCGCCATCTTGTCAATCTCAGCCATATAGGACACCAGACGATTATAGGCGTTCATGTCTTTGCTCCGTGCCACCTCCATGATTGGGTCAACCAATATGCTGACACGATAGAGCAGCCAACTTGTCTTCAGGCAATGCGCCCACTTCCTCATCTCGTAGAAGTCCATTGTCTTGATGGCATTGTGCAGCCCTGCGACAGCATCCTCGGTCTCTTCTATCAGATACCCTGCTACGGATTTCCGCAGTTTTGTGAAGTCTGGTGTCACCGTCTTGCTCTTCTCGGCTATCACTCGGTTCACCACGTTTACCATCTCGCTGATGTCAGCCGTCTTGGGCAGATACTCGTCGAATCCCACCTTCAGCAGTTCCTCGCGCACTTCCTCGCCTGATGCCGTCGAGACTATCACGGGAACCGTCTGGCTGTTGGCAACCTTACTCTCTCTCATGATGTCGAGCAGTTCCCGTCCGTTCTTTCCCGGCATCTGCAGATCCATGATGACCGCAGAATAATTGCCCTTCCTGAGCATCGTGAAGAATTTTGCCGTGTCGCTGCACACGTCACAGTCGAAACCGTTCTGCTGCAGAACGCCTTGTATCATCAACAGCCACACATTGCTGTCGTCAACCACCAGCACACGTTTCCGCTCCTCCGAGGCTTTCATGACCTCTGCCACAACTGCATCCCCCTTGCTCTCCGCAATCTTCATTGGCAGACTTACGTAGAATGTGGTCCCCTCGTCCGAAGACTCAAAGTCGATCTTGCCTTTCATCAGGTCTACGAGCATCTTGGCCGTTGAGAGTCCGATGCCAAAGCCCTCCTTGCCAGTGGCAACGGCATTGGAGAAGCGGGTAAAGGCAGAGAACACCCGTTCCTTGTCCTCATCCTTGATGCCAATGCCAGTGTCGCTCACCTTGATGTTCAGCATATCGTCGGCATACGAAATATCCAGTTCCACACTGCCCTTCCTGGTGAACTTGAAGGCATTGTCAAGCAGATTGGTCGCTATGTGGCAGATTTTCTCATAGTCGCCATTGAGGACGATGCCCTGCACCTTCGGCTTTACGAATTCTATCAGCCGCTCGTCGGCTCTCAATTCGAAGGAATTGGTCAGTTCGTTGGCCAGTTCCATCAGGCTGAAGTCCCTCGGCTTCAGCATCCCCTTGTTGCTCTCTAAACGGAAGTAGTCCAGCAACTGGTCTATCATCCCCCTGAGCTGCCGGGCGGAGAACGATATGGCACTGATGTACTTTTCATTCTTCGTTGGGCATTGTTTCGCCATATCGTTGTAGCCGATGACGATGCTCAGCGGGGTGCGTAGGTCATGGACGATGGCATACATCATCTGTCGGCGCTTCTCCACAAGTTTCTTGTTCTTGTCAGATTCCTTTTCGAGTTCCTTCATCACCTTTGAGCGCCGCCATGTGTTGGCCACATTCAGTAGTGCTACGAAAATAAGAAACAACATACCCCATCTGAACGTGGTCTTTCCGATACCGCTTGCCCTATCCATCAGTTCTTTCTGTTTGCGTTCGGCTTTGGCATCCTCCGCATCAAGCATCTGGCTGACGTTGATGTCCAGCCAACGGTTGACTTCGGCGAGGCTGTCGCTGAGAACACTGAGACTGATGGTATATAGTTCTTTGTCAAGAAAGGCCAGTTCGTTGACGGACGGTACGGTGACCGTCCTATTCTTGCTCCTTGAGGTCACTTCTTCCCTGCTGCTCCTGAACACATGCCCAGTGTAATGCTTGACGTAAGTCTCCGTGTCCTTGACAGTGACCTGTCTGTCCTGTCGCAGATGCTCGTCATTCTCATTCCGCTTTACGATTGTCGCGTAGATCTCGGACAGCAGATGTCCTTTCTGGTTAAGGATGTTCTGCATGGAGTCAATCTGACTTTTGGAGTAATATTTGCGCAGTCCGTCGAGCGAGTTGTTTGTTTCAACTAGTTTTTGTTGGTAATCAACGGAATCTGTCGGGGACCATTCTGATACCTGTTCGCCCAAGTGATCTAATTGTATTGTGCTTTTCAGTGCAGCGTGAATGATTCTGTATTGTTCCTGGCTGTTAGTTGACTCAATAATGATATTCTCCAGTTTCTGCCACCGCCAGTAGCCAAACATAAATACTCCTATAAATAGTAAGATGTTGACAGCATTTGTCAGCAAGAGGTCAAACTTTGTTCTTTTCATTTAGCCTAATCGTTTAGAGGGTGATACCCTGATATCCTTATATATAAGGGATTCCAATAGGGAACAGACATTTCCCCTTTTTACTCCCTATTGACTTATTTTACAATTCTCTTTTCAATTCGGGGTGCAAAATTACAAAAAAAGACGCAAAAACATACCGACCAGTATTTAAATATTCAAAAATTTGCCCTATTCCCTTCAAATAAGGAGGAAATAGGGCTAAAATGGGGTGTATTCACCTTAGAAATTACAGATTTACATTTTCAAGCCTTTGACCTTTTTCGGCTCATCATCTTTGTCAGGCGCAGGAAGCATGGAAACCTTATGACCATCCTCGTATTCCTTTTTCTCTTCGGGTGTCTCCGGCCTTTCCTCCTTAGGGGCAAGTTCCATCTGAATCTTGCGGTCAAGGGCGGCAAGTTCGTTCTTCAGGTCGTGAAGTTCCTTCTCCTTCTTCCACTCCTTATTTGCCGTAGGTGTCAGTTGGTCTATCTTCTTCTGATACCAGTCCACATCCTTCTGGTACTTTTCCACCAAAGAAGGAATCTTTTCCAGTGCGCGGATGAAACTGGTGGCAGCGGCCTCCTTATCCTTCTTGGCCACCATTCCATTGTTGTGGCGATAGACAATATTGCCATACACTCCGAAGTTGTTTTCACGGAATGGCAAGCCGCCTTTCTCCACTTCCTCGGTGCGTACCTTGATGGGGAATCCGTAGATTTCGCCAATCTCCTTTGTCTGGCCTTTCGTGTCCATCGTCTCGGCAATGTGCTGTACCTTGGTACCAAGTTCTTCAAGGTCGTTATAGACCTTACCCTCGATCTTCACTTCTGTAACGATATTACCAAGTGCATCCCGCTTCAGATGTGCGTCTAACTGTTGCTTGTCGGTATCAAGTTTGACCAGAATCTCTTTAGCAGACTGCACTTCCTTTTGCGCATTCTCGATATCGAATTCAACACTTCGCCTTGCATTCATGAAACTCTTGCGCTCACTTTCCAGCGAGGCAATCTTCTTCTCCAGTTTCGCCTTGTCAAGCAGATCGGTATTGCCCGACAGGATGGCCATGTACTCCGAGAAGTTCATGCCGTTGGCCTCGTCCATTGCTCCCTCGTCGATGGTTCGTGCGCCCATGGCACCGGACTTCAACTGAGAGATAAACATCTGCTTGCAGTGCAACAGGTTGAACTTGTAGGCATCCAGCGTTTTCTCAACGGCATAGATGATGCTGTCCACCGTGTTGTTATTGTATTTCTTGGCGACCTCATTGCCCTTTCTGACGGCCCGGCCATTCCTTTGTTCAAGGTCGCTGGGCCTCCAGGGTATGTCAAGATGATGAATAGCGACAGCCCTTTTCTGGGCATTAACACCCGTTCCCAACATTGACGTCGAGCCAAAGAGCACGCGCACACGTCCCTCGTTCATGGCCTCAATCACGGCTTTTCGTGCCTTTTCACTCTTGCATTCCTGAATGAAACGGATTTCGTCAGCAGGGATGCCGTAGTCCTCAATTAACTTGCGCTTAATCTCGGAATAGACATTCCAAGTATCGCCCGGCTGATACGTTCCTAAGTCAGAGAAAACGAACTGCGTACCTTTCTGTTCATCGAACTTCTTGTAATACTCCGCTATCTTCATGGCACAGACGCTGGCCTTGTTACCAGCATCGTCATCATAGAGCGTCGGATTTATCATGCGCATGTCGAGTGCCATCTTGCGGGCGTAGTCCGTAGCAATCAGCATCTTTGCCTTCTCTTCCGTTTCACTCAGAGGCAGACGACCGAGGATAGTAGCGTCACCAGATTCCGCAAACTCCATCAGTTTCTTGATAAACACCTCCTGATCAGGCGTCGGCGGGATGTTGTAAAGTATCTCGTTCATCTTCGGCCTGTCCACTCCCACGTCCTCAGCGGTTCGGTAATCGGTAATCTCATTATAGAACGTAGCCAGTTCAGGCACCTTGATGAAGTACCTGAAACGCTCCTTCTGGATGATGTTGTTAGTCACCGAAAACTCAAAGTCCGTCGATTTCTTTGCGAAGATAGCGGCCCAGGCATCAAAGCACGGAATGTTCTGTTTCTCCATTTCCTTCGGGCGAAGGTATTTGAACAGCAGATAAAGCTCCGTTAACGAGTTACTGATAGTCGTACCAGAAAGAAAGGTGGCACAGAGGTCACGACGCGGTTTCGTACCGTCGCCCTCCTGCATCGTTCGGATGGCAAAGAGCAGGTTGAGTGCTTTCTGGCTTCCCTGACTGTTACCCAGTCCCGCCACACGGTCGTGACGGGTGTTGAAAATCAGGTTCTTGAATTGGTGGCTTTCGTCAATAAACAGGTGGTCGATGCCCATCTGCCTGAAGTCGATAAAGTCATCGGTTCGGCTGTTAATCTTGCTGGAAATCTCAACGAGTTTTGCCTCTAGATTGGCCTTGCGTTTCTCTAAGCCTTTCAGCATCATACCAGAAATATCCTTACCGCTCATTCTCAGCGTCTCAAGATTGTCCTCCACACTCTGCAACTCGGCCATCAGGATTTTCTCCTGCATCTCCGGTGACTGCGGTATCTTGCCGAACTGGTCGTGCGACATAATCACGCAGTCGAAGTCATTGTTCTTAATCGAATGGAAGAACTTTACCCTGTTCTCCGTCGAGAAGTCTTTTTCGCTGGCATATAGGATGCGGGCATTGGGATAGGCAGTCTGATACGTTGCCGCTATCTCAGCGACATTGGCTTTCAGTCCTATTATCATCGGCTTCTTAGCCATGCCGAGACGCTTCATTTCATGGGCGGCAATGCACATGATGAGCGTCTTACCCGTACCCACTTGATGGTCGCATATTCCCCCACCGTTCTGCTTGATCATCCAAACACAATCCTTCTGCGAGGGATAGACGCTGCTGATGCCGTAGCGCAACTCCAGTCCTTTCATGTCAAGATCTGGGAAGGTCTGATGACTGCCGTCGTACTTCGGGCGGACAAAGCAGTTGAACTTCTCGTTATACATCTGTGTTAGTCTATCCTTGAACTCACGGCTCTGACCTTCAAGCCACTCCGTGAAGCCATTGCGAATTTCATCAATCTTCGAGTTTGCCAACTGGATGGCCTGTGCATCTGGTACCTTGATGTCGTTGCCGTTTTCATCCGTGCCGTTCGACTTCATGATTTTCGGTGTCGTGTTGTGCAGGGCATGACGGAGTAAAGCTATACCGTCATAGCTGCGATACTCGCCCCTGACACAGAACTCGCTCCATATCTTCGCGTTCTTCCTGCTGCAACTGGCATCAAACTGGTCTATCTGCGGCGAATAGACGATGCTCACATCCGTATCATAGAAGTCCGTCATAAAGGAGGAATAGACATTGGCGGGAATCCATCGTTCACCGAAGTTGAAGTCAAGATCCTCGAAGGGAATAGGAGTAGGCACGGCATCTTTCAGGGCGTTCAGCGACTCCATGATGCGGTCGTCCACCTCTCCGCCACGTTCCTCAATCAGGTTCTCGATGCTCTTCACCTTCTCCACGACGTTTCCTGTAATGAACTTGTCGCGGATTTCGTAAAAGTCCGTCAGCGGATTGTAGAATATCTGCCCTTGCAGTTCGTGAATGATGTCGTCCTCGCTCTTGTCCGTGAGATACGACATATAGGGCATGTTCAGCACTCCGTATTTGTTGAGCGATGCAGAGACGGCTTCCTGCGACGTATCAACGTGCTTCAGTTCCTGCGTGGAGAAGGCCACGGGGTGGTCGAGGAAGTCGGCCTTTACAAACCTGCCGTTCTCGCCACGTTCCAGGGCCAGCATGTTCCTTCCCGCTGCATCCATCAGGATCATCCGCACGTTTTTCCTTTCGTTCAGGTTGCCGTACATGGCCGTGAAGGCATCGTAGTAGCCGTTAAGCTTCTCGCGCAATTCGTCATTAGCCTGCTGGTTGTCCTGCTCGTAGGCATATAGTTCCTCATAGACGTCACGCACGGCGATATACTGGCGGATGCGGTCGGTCTGCTCCTGAGAGACAATCAAGGGGACGAAGGTGGCACCCGAGGAAGTGACCTTCTCCAGATGTCCGATGTTTCCGTCCTTATCCTCCACCATGGAGCCGTTACGGTAGTATGCCTTCATCTCACCCTCGAAGGGCTTGGGTTCTACCAGTTTTGTCTTGGTGGTACGGTGCTGCTTTGGCTCAGCCTCTGTCTGTCCCTGCTGCTTGATTTTGGCATCCGCATTGGTCTCGATGCGCTGCTGTCCAGCCTCCAGCAACTGGCGGCGACGCTCAGGAGTCAGGTCCATCATCATCTCATAGAAGCCGTTGATGGGCGGGTTCTCTTCCCAATCCAGAGAGTCATAGACGGCCAACTGCTGGTCGATATGACTTTTCTTCTCCATTGCGGCCTTCTTCTCTTGCAGTTCCCTGGCCTGACGCTCCTTCTTACGTTCCTTCTTTGGCTTCTTAGGTACTTCCTTCGGTTTTGGCTGTTCCTGCACGGTCATGCCCCACAGGTCAAAGAGTGACAGCTGCGGGTTGTTGTCGGGTGTATGCTCAGGTACAGGCTTTTCTTCCTGCTTGGCTGGCTCTGGCATCGTCACAATCTTGGCCGTCTTTGCTGGCTCATCGTCCATTGTAGGCTGCTGCTCTGTCTCTACTGGCTTTTGCTCTGCTTCCACAGGTTTCTGCTCTTCCGCTGGTTTATGTTCCTCAACGGGCTTCTGGGTTTTATCTTCCTTTTCCTTGCGGATAAAAGCAGGACTGTCAAGTCCTGTAAACTTACGGAAGTCCAGATGCCTGGCGAGTTCATCCTGCAGACGCTCACGGAGGTCATGGGCAATGCCTTCGACGCCACCCGTATGCAGATACTCCAGTGCGGGCTTGCCGTACTGGTCGTGTCCTCTCAGGATGCTTGTGGCAAGTACATTGTCAGGGTTATGCTCAAAATAGTCGTTACGGACGATGTTCTCATCCTCGGCGGAGTACACTCTTTTCAGCCTTTCCTCATCCTCGGTCAGTCCCTGCTTGGCATAGTTCTTCTGAATGATGATCAGGTCGCTCCCTGCCTCAGTGTTGGCACTGTCCTTGAACAGATTGTCGGGCAAACGGAATGCGGTAACAAGGTCGGCTTTCTGAAGGAGGTGGTTGATCCTGATACTGTTCTGCTCCCTGTCGAGATAGTTCCTCGTCGTGATGAATGCCACCATGCCACCATCGCGCACGGCATCCAGTCCTTTCTGCATGAAGTAGCCGTGGATGGATTTGGAAATCACGCGGTTGAACAGGCTCTTGCTGTCGCTGTAGAAAGGATCGTACACCTTCGTGTCACCAAAGGGAATGTTGGAGATGGCGAGGTCGTAGGTGCCTAACTGTTCCTTGTCAATCATCTCAAATCCGGCAGTCCACACCTTAGTGCCGTCATCTTTGTGGAGGGTGGTCAGCAACATGCCCGTCAGTTTGTCCTTCTCGAAGGCGGTCACCTCGGCATCGGGATTGACGGTGCGCATGGTGTCGATGAAGACGCCCATACCCGCAGACGGCTCCAACACCTTCTGCGGCTTCAGGTTCATCTCACCGAAGACACTCCAGATGGCTTCGGGTATCTCCTTCGGGGTGTAGAATGCCGTGAGGACGGACTGCTTCATGCTGACGACGTAGCGTTTGTAGTCGGTCTCGTCCTCGGCATTCTCGCGTATCACCCTGTGGAGTTCGGCGGTCAGGTCGTACAAAGGAAGGTCGTTCTTCGGCCAAACGGCCTTGTTCTCCACAGGATTCAGCACACATTTCAGCCCACCGAAGCCGCAGTAACGGGAAATGGTTTCCCGCTCGGCATCAATGGGGACACCTACCTCCTTCCACACGGCAAAAGCCGTGCGGATGGCATCGATGTTGGCTTGCAGCCGTGCCTTCCTATTGAACGCCATACTGCTCAATGTAAAGTACCACGGCACCCGTCAATTCGGTATAGAGCCGCATGTAGTCAGGCGTCAGTTCAAACTCTGGTTCGGCGAGGTCGTAAGGCTCGAAGACAGGGGCCAGTAAAGGAAGCAGTTTCTCGGCAAATGTCAGGCGCTGCCCATCGTCCAGTTCGCGGGCAAATTCTTTCTCCAGCACCTCAATGAGAATGCTCCACTGCGAGAGGCCCAGGTCTTTCGTCAGTACGGACATCGCCAGTTCGTGTGCTCCCTCCACGGGATAGCCGTCGAGTCGGGCCTGTTCAAAGGTTTCTGCTGCCAACTGCTCACGGCTATAGATGAAACTCAGGTCTTTGGCCTTGCGGGAATGCTGCTCCAGCAGGTAGCGGAGCAGATACAGTCCATAGTAGGACAACTCTGGTTGTTCTTTCTTATTCATTTTCAAATACGTTTAAGTGGTTATAGAATCAGCGTACAAGTAAAGCACCCCGGGTATCCCTCCCGAGGTGCGACCACTGAATCCATTTCAAAAATCGTGTAAACGATGTATGAAAATGAAATCGGTGGCGAAGTTACGCATTATTTTCGGGATTTACCTTTCTTTGACTGACTTTTTCGCTCTGGGAACGAAAATTCTGTCTGGAAGGTCTCGCGGTTGAGGGTGACAACGGCATCGAAGGAATTGCCTTGTTTGCTCTTGAAGCCCTTGATGATTCCCGTCCTGCCCTCGGTCAGCAGAGCCTTCAACTGGTCGTTGGTCAGTTCCTTGCCAGCCTTCTCGCGGAACACATGGCAGTCACAGGCGGGATTGTCGCACTTGACGACCTTTTTGTAGAACTGCATCGTGCCTTTCCCGCACTTGGGGCATGGGATACCGATACCGTTGTGTTCAAACCTGTCCTCCAAGGAGAGAAGTTCACTGACGATGCTGCCCGTATAGTCCTCGATGCCCTTGCGGAAGTCCTCGGCACTGTACTCGCCCCGCTCGATCCTGGCAAGCGACTGTTCCCACTGGCCCGTCATGGCGACATCGGCAATCTGCTTGTCTTTCAGCAGGTCGTAGATGAACAGCCCTTTCTCGGTCGGGATAAGCTGCTTGTTCAGGCGGATCATATACTCGCGGTTGATAAGCGTTTCGATGATGGCGGCACGGGTGGCTGGGGTTCCGATGCCACAGTCCTTGATGGCCTGTGCCAGTTCCTCATCATCAATGCTCTTGCCGCAGTGTTCCATCTCAGACAGCAGCGTAGCCTCTGTGTGGATGGCAGCGGGTTTGGTCTTGCCCTCGGCCAGTCCCCATCCCGTGACGTGCAGTTCCTGACCTTCCTTCCAGTTGGGCAAGCGGTCTGCATCTGTGTCCTCGCTCATGATAAACCGCCAACCCTGCTGACGGATGACAGTGCCCTTGGCAACAAACGGTATTCCGTCCACATCAACGGTAACAGTGGTCAGTTCCTTGACGCACTTGTCAGAGAAGGCTTCAAGCATACGGGCGACAATGAGGTTGTAGATCTTCTTGTCGTCGTTGGACGGGTACTGCGGCTTTTCGCCTGTAATCAGCAGGGCATGGTGGTCGGTGACCTTCGAGGCATCGACGCTGTGACGGTTGGGCTTGTGAATGGTCATGGAGAGTGCGCCCCACTGATCATTGTCGGCCAGTGTGCGGAGTAGTTTGGGTATCTCATCGTACACGTCATCGGGGATGTAGCGGCTCGACGTGCGGGGATAGGTGATGGCCTTGGCCTCATAGAGTTTCTGCGCGATGGCCAGTGTATGTTCGGCGGTGAAGCCATACCTGACGTTGGCATCCTTCTGCAGCGTGGTGAGGTCATAGAGCAAGGGCGGTTCCTCCGTCTTTTCCCTGCACTCCACCTTGGCGATGGCTACGCTGTTGGCAGACTTCAACTTCTGATAGACGGCTTCGGCATCAGCCTTATCTTTCCATCGGTCTGCGGTCAGGAACTTGACGGCTCCGCCGTCACCTTCGGTAGTGAAGTGCATCTGCCAGAACGGAGTCGGCACAAAATTCTTGTTCTCCAGAAAACGGCGGCAGACCATTGCCAGTGTGGGTGTCTGCACACGTCCGAGGGAGTACGTTCCCTTTCCCGCTGCAATGGTCAGGGTCTGGGTAGCATTGATGCCTACAAGCCAGTCGGCTTCGCTTCTGGCCTTGGCAGAAAGGAAAAGGTTGTCATAGTCATGGCCGTCCTTAAGATTCTTCAGTCCTTCCTTGATGGCCTTGTCGGTCAGTGAACTGATCCAGAGGCGCTGAAACGGGACGTGACAGCCGAGGTACTGGTATAGGTAGCGGAAAATCAGTTCGCCCTCGCGTCCGGCATCTGTGGCAACGATGATCTTTTCGGTATGCTCGAAGAGGTTCTTGATGACGCGAAGCTGCTCCTTCACCCCGTCATCCTCTTTACCCTTGGCTTCCTTGCGGCTGACGAGCTGGAATACGTCGGGGATAATGGGCAGGGACTCGCGACGGAATCCCGTCACTCCGTAGGCTTCGGGCATGGCCAGTTGTATCAGGTGACCGAAGGCCCAGGTGACGCAGTAGTTGTTGCCTCCATAGTAGCCGACTTTCCTTTCCATGGCGCCCACGACACGGGATATTTGTCGTGCGACGCTCGGTTTCTCTGCGATAATGGTAATCATATTGTAAAAATGGATTCAGTGGTTTTATACTTATTATATACGCGCGTGAGAGGTGGACAGCCGACAGCCATCTGCGGCTGTCCACACATTGCGCTTCTCTAATCAGAGTTTCGGGCCTCGCTTCTTCTCTTCCTTCTGCTCCTGCTTCTCTCCCTCGGGCTTCTGCTCGTTTTTATGGTGTTCGTTCTTGGGCGCGACCTGTCCCTTCTGCAGTGGCTCGTCCACCTTTTTGGTGGCCTCGTTGGTCTTGCCCTGATGGTTGACTGCCACCTGTGTCTCGCTCTCGTTGGCTGGGGCTACAACCTTACCCTGCATCGGGTCGTTCTTCGAGACAAACGGCTGATTCTTGTCGGGATAGAACATCAGGTACATCGTGGCTGTTGTTCCGTCCTTCAGCGGGTAGTTGTCGAGTTTCACCGAATTGCCTTCACGGTAGTCCTTCTGCTGCTCTTCAGTCAGGGGAATGCCCTTCCACTTGGTCAGGTTCTTGATGCTGCCATCCTCGTTGGTCCAGTTCATCTTGGCTTTCTGGTTCTGTTCCTGCACCTCTTCCTCCTTGCGGCTACTGCCTGGGACAAACGAAACGTTCTTGCGGTCGGCGTTCACCTGGAAGTCCACGGTGAACTTCTGTCCGTTCTCGCCCTCAAAGAACTTGTCCTTCACGATGCCACCCTGCTTGAGAAGTTCCATCTCTTCGGGAGTGAACTTCACGTTACCCACACTCTCACGGAGATGCAGCTTGCTCACGGGATAGTGTACCAGTTCGTTGGTCTGCTTGTCGTAAGACACGAAGCAATTCTGCATGGTGTTGTCTTTCACGTTGAACAGCGGAACAACCTTGCCGAGGTTGCCAGTCTCTTTCAGTGCCTTGGCATCCTCTTTGGTGAAGGTGTAGCCCATGTACTCCGCATTCTCCAGCTTCTGCTCCTTGCGCACGAAATGAGGCAGTACACTATAAGTGCCATCCTGCAGACGTGTCAGTTGCAGGCGTGCAGCGGCCTTCACCTTCTGGTCGTAGATGAGCATTGTCACATCGAGAAGGCCGGACTTGCCAAAGTTCAGCATATTGTCCTTCGCTCCCGTTCGTTCCAGTACCTCTTTCGAGATGCCGAACTTCTCTTCAATCTGGTCCCAGTTAACCTTGGACTCGTCGATGGGCTGATAGCCCTGATTTTGGTTTTGTACCATAATAGCTAAAAAATTAAATTGTTAATGAATAATGTTATTTGTTGGCGAGAATATCGCCGTTCTTGTTTTTGTTCATATTGGTAAGGAACTCAGCAACTGCTTTCTTGTCGAGCCTGTTTCCGTATTGGGTGATTAGTTTCTCTACGTCAGACTCCTTATAGTAGGCACTGTTACGCAGGATGATATAAGGAAGATTCCCTGCATTTCGATATCGCATGAGCGTTTTTCTACTGACTCGCAAGCTGTTTGCCAGTTCCTGTGTGCTATACATTCTCTCGCCTCTTAGGTAAAGTACTCCTTCGTGGTTACGCATCCTCAGATCATCCACCAGTACCTGTATCATCTGTTCCTGTTTCTGCATCCTTTTAACTACGCTACGCATACACTCAAGGAAGAAATCCCTATCCAGAACTTCACTCTGCTGCTTCTCTTCTGTTATGTCTGTTCCGTTCATAGTCTGTCCTCCATGTTTTCAAGGATTCTCTTTTTCTCTTCAATGCATTCCTGACGTATGGATGCAAGTAGTTTCTTGCTCAACGGACGCATGGTGACATGTGCGAACTCTTCAATGTCAGACAGACGGTAGCGTAATTGCTTCGCATAGCGGCGATAAGCAATCTTTCCTTCTGATCGGTAATACTGCATCGTCCGCTTCTCCACACAGAGCAATCGGCAAGCCTGATCATTGTTCAGGATGATGTCCTCATCGCTGATGTTGACAGGAGCCGTAGCCTCCTTTACATATGTTTCTATTCTCTCTATGCGGTTTAGCAACTGCTGCCAGAGACCGCTTTCAATGGTGATGACTTCCATTCTTATTTCTTTTCTTGTTTGATTTCGGCTGCAAAATTACTGCAAGCCAAAAACATTGTTTCCCACCGTTGTAACACCTTGGAAGATAATATTATTGAAATGGCTCCAATGTCCCCGATTATTAGAGACTTTGTGGGACTTCTTCACTCTCGATGTGCTCGTTTTGATGCAATCCGACTACCTTTGCAGTTGTTTGAACCAAACCGATTTAAGAACATGGATATAGTAATATTGGAAAAGAGTGCGTTTGAGCAATTGTTGGCGGAGGCACGCCAACTGGCTCAGCGGGTGGAATCGCTTTCCCGCAAGTGTCAGGACAAGCGTTTCCAGAAATGGCTAACCGGTGAGGAAGTTTGTGCTATCCTCAAGATCAGTCAACGGTCATTGCAGACTCTGCGTAGCAAGCATAAAATATGCTATGCTCAGTTAGGGCGTAAGTTCTACTACCGTCCCGAAGAAGTGGAGTTGGTTATCCGTCAGTCGGGCAAGTATCATAATATATAATAATGAATAAGGAAATGGAAGAAAGAATACTCACAATCAAAGATGATTTGATAGCAGAGACATTGGAGTCACTGCGCAAGGCTAGCCGAAAAGCAAATAGGTTAATGGATGATTATAAACTTGTCCTTCATGGTGAACGGCTGATGACGGATGGGGAGCTGGCAACAGTCCTCCGCGTCAGTCCAAGAGCGTTGCGTGATTACCGTAACGACGGCATCTTACCTTATATCCGTATGAAAGGAAACATTCTCTATAAGGAATCAGATATTGAAAAAGTGCTCAAGACCCATGAGCATAAGGAAATATAACCAGGTATTTACAACTCGTTGTGTTTCAATATGTTTAGATTAAAACGGTAGAAAAGCGATTACATGGTTTTTATGGAGGATGAAAATAACGAAGATTTAACGGATTTAACTTTTGTAAACCAAAAATGGAGATGGTGTGCAAATTTTGTGCGGCAGTTATTCTTGCAAGGAATAACTCTGGCTATATCCGCTCTTATATTGCCTACTAGGCACAAAAACTCTTAATAATCTCAAAAAACACATTCATAAGTGTCATTTATTGAATGAAAGTTTTTTTGTTATCGATTATTTTGTATATCTTTGCGTTCAAATTAAAGATATTCGCAAATGAAAGATTTAAATCGTATTAAAGTGGTACTCGTTGAAAAGAAGCGAACAGCAAAATGGCTTGCTGAGGAATTAGGCAAGAACCCTGCTACTGTGAGTAAGTGGTGTACCAACGTATCTCAGCCAGATTTGTACACATTAGACAAGATAGCAATATTGCTTGACATTGACAAACGAGACCTCATAACAGGTAAAGATTAAAGGTATGACAGATATTATACAAATTCAAGAATCAGAGTATGATGCAATACTGCGACAGGCTGTCGCAGTTATTGACAGGACAAGAGTTATGGTGGCAACAACGATATGTTCTGCCATCGGTACAGCTCATTGGGAAATAGGAAAATTGCTTCACGACAAGAAACTTGAAAGCAAACATGGTAGTGGTGTAGTCAACCGCCTGTCCTATGATTTGAAACAACGTTATCCACAGATGGGTGTTTCTCCAAGGAACCTGTGGGACATGAAGAAGTTTTATGAACGTTTCTGTGAAAGCGAGCCAAAACTGCGACAGGCTGTCGCAGTTTTACCATGGGGACATACTTTGACCTTGATGCGCAAGTTCGGCGAGGATGATAATACCATATTATATTACGCGCAAGAAACTGCGTCAAAAGGTTGGAATCGTGAGCTTCTATCTAGTGCCATTTCTATGCAAATGCACAAAAGGAAGAATGAACCATCGGATAACAACTTCGAGCAGACACTACCTGCCACACAGGCGATGTTTGCCAATGAGGTGTTCAGAAGCGGTTATAATTTAGGATTCCTTGGTGTAAAAGACCCCATATTGGAAACAGAACTTGAAGCACGACTAGTAGAGAAGATTAAGCAGTTCCTTCTGGAACTTGGCAAAGGCTTCACTTATATTGGCAACCAGCATGTACTTGAATACAACGGGAAACGGAGCAAGGTTGATATGCTTTTCTTCCATCGTGGACTGCATTGCCTTGTTGCAATTGATTTGAAGATTGGCGAGTTCAGGCCAGAATATGCAGGTAAGATGAACTACTACTTGTCATTGCTCGACCGCTTGGAACGTAGGGATGATGAGAATCGTTCCATTGGTATCATTCTATGTGCTGAAAAAGATCGTGTAGAAGTCGAATTGGCATTGGAAGATATGGGCAAGCCTATTGGCGTAGCAGATTACCAGTTGATTGTTCCACAAGAGGAGCTAAAGAAAATAGTAGCTGAAGAAGTAGAAGCTTTTGGTAAGGAAATTCCTCTTCGTACGGAAACAGAGGAGGATTCAAAATAGAATGACAATGAACAGCAGGTAAATAAGCATTTCGACATCTATATAAAGAGGAATTGGATTGGCTGTTCTTGTTGGATACTGTATGGATAAAAACAATAATAAGAAAAACGGTTTGACAATTGAACAAAAATAGACAGGTATTATGGTGTACCCATCATGGAATGAATTTTTAGGTAAAAATCCAAAAGACCCAGAAGGGGCTTTTGAAGCGTTGTGCCGTTTGTTGTTTAGGAATAGATTTGGTATTGCAGATTCGTTGCCCTATTTTTATAATCATCCTGGTATTGAGACCTCACCTGTAGAAGTTGGTAGCGACATTATCGGATTTCAGTCAAAATTTTTGACGGGGGAAACCATTGATGATTCCCAAGCAGAACTGATAATTAAATCCATAAAGACGGCTCGGAAACATAATTCAACATTAACAAAAATCATATTATATACCAACTCTGTCTTTTGGTTTCCTAAAGCAGATGAGGCCGCTATTAAGCGTCAACGGAATATTGAAGCTATAGCCCAAAATAACAATATAGAATTAGAATGGATGTTTGGCGACAATATCTTGGATCTTGTTTCAAAGAATGAATTGGCATACAACCTGTTTTTTAACTTAGAATCCAATATTGGAAATCTTCCTAAATCTGTTGCACTTTTCAATCGCATACACTTTTCAAATATAGATTGTTCCATAAAATATGGATTACAGTCGATAGAATTAAACAGGGAGAACTATGTTTCACGACTGAAGGAACTTATATATCATAAAAAGAACGTTATTATAAGTGGAGAGAGTGGTTCTGGAAAATCTGCTATTTCTAAGTTGTTTTGGGAAAAGATTAAGGAACAAGAGGATTTGGCTTTTTATTTTGTCCCTGCACAACAACTCAATGCTCGTTCTGTAAATGATGCGTTCTTGATGGATAAAAACTATTCTTATGCTGCATTTAAAAACTTCTATAGTGGGCATACAACCAAGATAATAGTTGTGGATTCGGCAGAAAAGCTTTTGGAGCAGCATGATTGTATAACACCCCAACTATTATTGGAAGGTTTGGCAGAACAAGATTGGCAATTTATCTTCACTTGCAAGAGTAATTGTGTAGACGAATTGCTCAATAAGTTGAATAGTTATTCTATAGAAACGGAGGGTATCAGGGTAGAAGGGCTGTCGGAAGAAGAACTTAATGAGGTCTCAAAAAAATATGTCATAAGCTTGCCAACTCATGATAAGATAAAACAATATATTAGAATTCCTTTCTATCTAGCTCGGTATTGTGAGTTGGGTGATAGTGGACTGGCAACCGTGGCGTCTTTTCGCGAAAGTGTATGGAATCAGAAGGTTAGGGGCATCGTTCGCGGTGGTGAGCAATTGAAAAGAGAAGAGTGCTTAATAAGTGTAGTAAAAGAGTTGCAACAGAAAGGACTATATATCGCAAGTCCACAAGGATTAGATTATGATATTGCCTATAAACTTGTGAAAGAGGATATTCTTGTGGAACATCCTCACAAAGGTTATTCCGTGAAGCATGATCTTTATACGGATTGGGCCTTGGATTATGTTGTTGAGAGGGATTTTGAAACGCCATCCACCATTATAAAGACATTGGCAGAGGTGCCAGTTAGTTTGTCATACTCCAACTCTTTCAGGCGTTGGCTGGATGGTATTATAGACCAGAACGACCCAAGGGTTAACGAAATAATAAATACATATGTTAATGGAAGGATTCATCAGAAATGGGAGCACTATATTTTAGCGAGTATAGGGCAATCAGAACAATATGCCACAATATTTTTCAACTCATTTGAAGACCAATTAACAAAGAATGACTATATTTTGTTTGATAAGTTTGTAGATGTGCTGTATGTCGCCTGCCAGAAAGTTGACCAGACCATTATTTACAAAGGCGAACAGATACAACTGATGAAACCAATAGGACAAGGATGGGACGAAGCTGTATTATTTGTGGATAGCCACCAAAAAAGCTACTATATGGATCATCTAGCCTCTGTTCTCAAACTCCTGACCACATATAGTCGCATGGGTAAAAATGCACAGGCAATGAAGCAAGCAGCATTGTTGACTCTTCGCTTATATAATGAAGTAGCCCAAAAGAGACAGCAGGGCGAATCATTTTGGATTCAGAAACCACGGCCATGGAGCGAATTGATTTGCAAGTATGCTTACGGCATAAGGATCGAACTAGAACAGATATTCAAACAAATTATAGTAAATAAATGGACCAGGCATACTTCGCCATACGCTGAATTAGTGGCTTATATCCTTAAAGAAGCCAATACTATATCCTTATATACAATATGTTTATGCTGCAAAGATTATATACTGGAATTGTTAAATCTGTTTTGGCTTGAAATTCCAGAAGAAGAGAAAAATGATGGTTTCTATTTTGGAAGGCGACATAGCGGCTTTGATAGGGAGTATGTGTTTGGATTGAATGGTGAATTTGGTGTTGATATGGGTTATTTCCCTGTAAGTGCTCAACAAACACCACTATATGCCTTGTTTTCGGCAGAGCACGTTTTGGATAATAAGGGGATGAAGGTGTTGGATTTTGTCATAAAATTCATGAATACCTGTGTTGGAACCTACACGAAAAGAAACGATGTAGATAAACTTAGGAATATAACTGTAATGCTGCCAGATGGAACGAAGCATGATGTAATAGCCTCCACATCACTATGGAACTTGTACAGAGGTACTCCCAGTATTTCGATGCCTAATTTGCTAGAATGCATGCACATGGCGTTAGAATCTTTCTTGTTTAGTTTGGTTGAAAACGAAAAGCAGCCGGATTGGGATTATGTTGAGAAAGCTCTTTGGATGATTCTACTTCATTCAAAGTCGGCTTCGCTTTATGCCGTTGCTGCAAGCCTCGCAGTAGCATATCCTGTCCGTTTGTACGACATATTATTGTTCCTCTGTCAAGATATACGTTTTATATCAATGGACTTGACAAGAAGTATCAGCGAACAACATGCAACATCAATAGAATTTGCTTATCACCGGCATCCATCTTTGCTTGAAGAAAGAAAGAAATCAAACAAACAGCCCCACCGTCAGCGATGTCTAGAAACGACTCTGTTCAGTTGTCAGGTTGCCTTTGACCAGAATAATGATGTGGATTCGAAAGAAAAACTAGCAAGTGCCTATGCAGTCGTAGATCGGTTGAGGGAGCAGAAAGATGAGTTGAAGGAGATAGACAGTACCTATAAGTTTATTTTTGAGCGCATAGACTATCGTTCGATGAAGAAAGAGGACGTTGAATTGAAGAATGGTCAGAAAGGCATTTTACTGACTCCTAATTCAACACCAGAAATGGAAAAAGAACGTGCAGAACTACAAGCTTTCTCCAAGAATATGGAAGCAGTATCACTGCGTGTATGGGCAGACAAGAAATATAAGAACGGAGGTGGGGAAGTTCCAGAATACCGCTATGATAAAGATACACGATATACACTTGAAATTGTAAGAGCCGTAGAAAAACAGGTTACGGAAAGAGATGGAGATTTTTTATTGATGCCAGGTGATGAATATGTCCCGTATATAGGAAGTGCTATGCTCTTATTGTACTATGCCGACCAACTATCTATTGAGGAGAAAGAAGAATGCTGGCAACGTTTGATGGAAGCATTGTGCTCGCCAAGTGCCATGATATCGAATAGTTTGTCAGAGGTTGGCTTATGTATGTCAGCGCTCCCTGCTGCGATGAATGTTTTTCCTGAAAGGAAGGATGAGTATGCTCAACTTATAGCAGGATATGTGGGTATTAAGGATGAGGCTGTGAACAAACGACTATGCGACATTATGTCATATGTTATAGCTGAAAACGATATGTGGCATACGCAACCAGACGTAATGGAGATCTCCTTGGAAAGATTGCGCTTAGGACTACCAGAAGAAGATTTCGCTCTAATGGATGAGAATCAAGCCGATGCAGTGTTGTGTCTATTGACTCATAAAACAGAAAAGCGTAACCTTGGAAGAATGTGCATAGAGAAGATGTCATATAAATGGCAAACAAAAGATCATGATAACTTTTTTGTACATAAGAGTCATGAAGCGGATCAAATTGCCATGTATTTGCTTCATGCTCCCAAGGATGATGTCCCTTCTCTGATAGCTCCATATGTTAAGTTAGTAGGACGAAATAATTATGATGAGCCTTTAATGACAAGTTTACTGTTATGTGCCGCCCAGTACGAGAAGTATGAAAATTTCTGGATAGCATGGTATGAACTATATCCTACCATCATTTATTATGGTAAGGCTTGTTATTATGATCGTGTTCTAAATGAATATCTGTTCAATCCGATGTTTCTCATGCAAAACTATGATGATTGGTTCCGCTTAGAAGAGAAGGATCTAGATTTCTTTAAAAGAGTGGTACATGATATTGGGAATAATCCTCTTGTACTGTTTGATTTATCGAAGGTTTTTGCTACTATAGGAAGAAACTTGCAGAAACAATCGATATCATTATTTGCTAATATTGTGGAAAACCACCAGATCAAGCTGATGGACGAGAAAGAAACTATAGTATTCTATCTTGAAAAAATTGTCAAGAGAGTTAGAACGGACTATGCTGATGAGATTAATAAGAATCAAACGCTCAGAAATGATTTGATAACAGTGTTAGAATTTTTAAGAGAAAATGATTCGACAGACTCTCAGCTTTTACTAAATAATTTGTAACTATGGCTGTACCTATCCGACATAAAGATATTTTAAAAAACTACGTGGACAATGCATCGAATGCTGCATGGGCACGTGATTTAGTCAGTCTTGCTGTTAAAACAGGTGGTGTTATGACCGACGCAGAACACATGATGGTGCTGACCGAATTTGAAAATGGAACAACTGTTCCAACTATCCCATTGCCATCGAATTATGTGGATGATGACCCGAAACTTAAGTTGCTAAAACTAACACATGTACAAGGGGTGAATGCTCTGGCTGATAATCAGGACATCATTTTCTGCGATGAAGGTATTACTCTTATTTATGGCCAGAACCGTTCTGGTAAAAGTGGGTATTTTAGAATACTGAATCAGATAGCACGGGGCGAGATAAACCATACACTATATCAGAATGTTCATGTTCCGACACCATCACCAATAGAGGTGAAACTAGAGTATTCCTTGGCAGGAATATCAATACCAGTTTTTGTGTGGAATGGAGTAAGTGTTGGACCTGCAGAAGTAAGACATTTGAAGTTTTTTGATTCACGTTATGCTACCACCTATTTAAGTACCAGGGATGGCAACACATTCTTCTTCAGGAGTCAGAATCTGATGGTCTATAAGGCAATCAATGACACATTAGATATTCTGAAAGGGGCAGGAGCGCAGTTATCCCCTACCGTTGAGGCAGGATTACGTAGCCTTTGTTCTACATCATATAGGGATAATCTGACACATGCCCTGATTGATGCTTTTCAAGATGAACTAAAAGAACTTGGCATGGAAGACCTCCAAGTATCTTTGAGTGTAGGCAACCTACTTGATGACAGTTCGATAGTAGCTATTAAGATGAGTAATGCTATGAACATTCATGGCATCCTTAGTGAGGCTGAGCTAAAATGTGCGGCATTGGCTTTATTTTTTGCTGAATGTGATTTGATGGCAGTAAAGCAGCCTATTGTGCTGGATGATCCAGTAAACAGTCTAGATGACATTTTTATTGAGCGTTTTGTTCATAGGCTTAGTAAGATAGAGAACCAAATAGTGGTATTTACGCATAGTGTACTATTTTTAGAGGCATTGACGGATATGAGACGATTTAAAGTCTATAACAGTCCCCAAGTACCAAGAAATGGTGCCACTACAAATAAAACTCACGTTCTTGTATACGATGTGTTGACCAGTGGAACAGCATTTGGCTATATACAGGGGCATGTTGAGAAGAAGACTTTGTTTTACCTTGACAAGGCAAAAGAAAAGTTGTCAGCAATGCCCGTAACAAATGAGAAAGATATTGTTGACGATTTGAGAATGGCCGTAGAATGGGCAATAGACGAAGTAGTATTCAGGGGATTGGCTCCAAGAAGATTCAAAGGTAGTGACCTAACAGATTGGGCAACAATGGAAGCTATGACAAGTATAGGCAACAATAATGTGATAGAATTGCATGATGTTTATGATCAGTTGTCTGGCATAGGTAGTCATCTGGGATATATGTCTTATGTATCAACGGCAACTGTTAGTAAGCTTCAGAATCTATATAGTAAGATAGAAACAGTTTATAGAACTGTTTATCCTTAGTTTTTTAACATGGAACTAAACCTCTAAACTATTGTATTAATAGTAAATAGATTAGATACAAGGTACAATGAAACTTGGGCGGAAACTACATTTTTCATCAGTTTCCGCTCGAAATCTAATTCCTCAATTTTTTAATCCTCAGTTGTTTCCATCATGGTATGTGAGATTCATTTTGGGAACTATTAACCCTCAGGCAATCGACATTGCATTGAAAATCAGTGGGGTTATTTATTACGTTGTCAATCTTGAAAAGATGAATATGACGAATATTAAAGTTGTCTTGTATAACTCTAATTTAGTAATGAAAAATAGCCAACTATTCATTTATCACCCATGGAAATGGGATTTTGACGATTTGGTTCTTTTCTAGATAGAGATTAGCGACTTTAATTCTTTCATTTGCAGTGCTGATAATGTTATCTTGTAGCTCCGACATTTTTTTATAATACACCAATGGACCGACCTCGCAAATTAGGTTATTATAATATGACTTATTTATAGATCTTTCTTCGATAATTCGTTTACAGTCTTTTTTCATTTGTAAAGCTATAAAAACTTTATTATCAAGCCAAAAACTATCAAATTTGTCAATATCATATAAGTATGGGCAGCATTCGTGTTCAATTTGCCATAAATTAAAGTATTGTGTACTATCCATTATATCAACAACATGTGGGTCTTGTTCAGGGTGAGCTTTCAAAAAGAGATCAAGTTGTTTTAGGGACATTATATCCTCTTTAGGGAACTCATTATACAATGTCTTGATAATATTTAATACTGCATCAAATTGGAGTTTTGTTACGTCCGGACTGTTTGCGAATTTTTCATCTTGTGCTGTTGCTTCTATTAATATATCTTCTATTTTATTAACAATCATAGGATTGATTAAATCTTGCGGTGAACATTTCTCATAATCATCTACAAGGTCAGCACAAACATATTCAAAACACTGGGCTATAAATTTTGCGCACATCTGTCTATTTTTATTCGGAATGAACTCCCGGCCTTTTGCCATCGCAATAAGGGAAGAGTTATCATATAAAGTACCAACAAATCCCCTTGCGTAATCTATAAGTTGTTTAATACGAAGAGGTTGTTGATATTCCTCTTTAAGGCGAAGCACACACACATGCTCTCCCTCTTCATACAATTGTCTACTAGGATTTTCCGTAATTACTATATCACTTGCATGTATTATTGAACCATACCAATATAACATTGCATGAGAATACTGGCTATTAGTTCTATCTTGAATGCATTTGGACAATTTATCGTTGTAACCTGCTAGAATAATATCCCCTGGTTGTAATCTATTTATGTCTAACTTATATTTCATTGTAAACATTATTCGGTAAGAACTTATTTTATTTTGTAAACTTTCAATTATAATCAGATGATTAATGCTATGTGATAATGGATACGGCTTAAATATTTACGTGTTTGTAGAAACTGGGTATATTATTCATGCCCCATCATCGTCTTTGTCTTCATGCTTCAGAACACCTTTCTTTTGTAAGACTAGAATTGCAACTTATAATGTGTCAGCTAATTATAATGTAAACGGTAGAAAAGTGCTTTTGTGAATTTTGAAGAAGTGAAGATATATAAAGATTAACGTTTTAAAATATCTCTGTTCTTTAGTTGTTTCATTGCTGCATCATGCCACGCGCCCCTTCATAAGAGCAACTCTCAGCACCTACTTTCTGCGCTTCTTTCAGAGCTGTTTCCAAATCTGATTCTAAGAGATCGCATATTCCAAACATTATTTTGTCTTTGAACAAATTATTAATCAAAGCAGCCGCTGTCCAATCACCAGCACCAGCGGTATCCACCACTTTTTTATTTGCAACAGGTTCCAAGTGCTTCCAATCGCCACTCAAGCGGTAGTTCAAACCCTTTGCCCCTTGCGTCTGGATAAACAGCTTATCCTTATAGTCTTTAAACTGGTTAATGTCTTTTATCCTCTGTTCCGAGAACTTGACTATATCAGATACCTCAACACATTTGTTGAATAGGAAGACATTACCTCCTCTGCTGGAAGGCTCAAAGAATATCACCGCCCCCTTTTCCTTAAATGTACTGGCTAGCTTCAAAATGGCAGGTGAAACCCTGTCAAAGAAGAATACCTTTGGCACAAAGTCTATTCTCTCAATCACCTCATTCGCCTGTTTCAGTGTCAGCGACTTGAAGTCCAGATAGAACCGCCCGATATTGTTGCGCGATTCAAACTTGTGTGTGGGAACACCATCCTTATTAATGAAGTTACGCTGCACGATCACCGGTGTCTTACCGTCTTGGGTAGAAATAAAATCAGTATGTACACGGTGCTTTTTCATGTCATCCAACACTCTCACCCCGTCTTTCGTGCCATCTAGACGGGCTATGGGATAGGCATCCCAACCCATATGGGAGAGGATCATCATCACATTACCGCATGTGCCACCCACATAAAATGACACAGGGATGCGGTTTCCTTCCCAAATCAACACATCCAGACTGATCAGGCCTGCACCTACTATGATATTATTTGTTTCAAGTTCCATGTTTCAAGTATCAATATTCATACTTCAGGATTAAGCCTCTCCACCAACTCCGCTTTCACCTTTTTCCACGCCACCTTAGGATCATACTCCACCTGTGGCCCAAGAATCATTTCCGTGTCTGTCAAGAATTCCTCATCTTGTAGTTTTCCGTCCATATTCAACAAATACTCTTTGTATGTTGGCAAGTGAGACGCTGTGAAGCCCAGATACCGCTCATAGCTCTCCATCACTTTCCCTTTATCCAACTCGGGGTGCATTGACAGAATCTTCCACAGGTCAAACAAATCACGTCCTTTTCTCCGCTGATACACAGCCCTCAGTTTCGTTCCTGTCAGCTCTGCCAACTCATACGTCAGCACCTCGCAAGCACCTTTGAACCACGAACTGTTCACCGCAAAAGTTACCCTAACCATCGGATATACCGAGAAATGCTCCTTGCAGTTAATCTCCACCTTCAAGTGAATCTCGCCCGCATCCATATCAGTCGGCTGCACCTTGAACACCAGCGTATTGTTGTGCTTCTTTTGCTTCACCACCGGTTCACCCAGCCAAGCCAAAGCATCCCGCAGATGGTCTATCGTTTCTTTTATGGGCTCTGCCTTCACTTGTACCAAGTCGATGTCTTCCGAGTATCTGGGCTGCGGCTTCAGATACAGCTTACCTAATGCCGTGCCGCCTCTGAACGCCAGATGCTCCGCAAGAAATGTATCGCTATAAATAGACACTAATGCACGGCAGACTATCAAATCCTGTTCGATGAATTTATTCACCACCCACGGAGCCTGCTCACTCCATTCCGTAATATATCGCTCTGGTATCATAACTCGTCAATCTCGATGGTTTCGTTCACAATAATTCTCCACTTGGCGTTCCTTTCGCACCCCTCGCTGCTCTTTCCTGCCTTTAAAGGCGCATACCGGAGCACGAACCCGGAACACTTCAACAGACTGTACACTGACTCTGCCACTTCCCCTTCTTCCAACACCTCGTCCAGAATATAGCCCAGACGCTGCAGACTGGTTACCGGCACCTCCTTCACGAAGTCTGTCGCCAAACGCCCGAAATCCAGTTTCTCTGCCAGTTCAGCCAGAACAGTGGCTGCCCGCGAAACGCTGCCTGTCTTAGCCTGATACGTCAGCAAATCCACTGCCGTCAGTTCAGGACACGACACGTTAATGTAGCCCGTCCGCGTCTGTCGTCTCTCCACGTATGCCTCAGGAATATGGCTCTTGCAGAAATAATGCGTAAGGTACTTCTCTCCCTTCTTGTCACGCATGGCGGGAGGCTCTATCATCACGCTGAACCGCAGCGGGACCTGATGCGAAGCTCCGTGATAGCTTGCCGCACTCAACAGGGCCACATAGTATTTGCGTCCCAGGTGGAGCATCATGTCATCCAAGTAAAACGACTGCGGCACAGCCCCGCGTAGCACATACTCATCCGGCACTATGACATAGAAGCCTCGCAGGGGCGACATAATCCGTCCCTTGCTCACCTCTCTGGTCAGCGCTCGTGCAATGCTGCCGGCACTCATGTCAGGGAACGCCTGCGCCACCTCATCGTGTGTGAAGGTGTAATTGCCTCTAAGCGGCTTATCGTATATCCAGCTTGCTATGCTCGCCATTATCTCGCATTTAGTATTTTGTTTGCAAAGATAGACATTTTTTGTCTAACTTCGCAAATTAATAACGAACAATCTCGTTTTTTATTGTATCTTAACTTTTCTATTATGGGAATCAGTCATTATATGCATCACCTTTTATCCACATTAAAAAAGTCGTACTCTTTTTGTTCAGTTCATCAAAATCTATGCTGTCTTTGTCTATGACATAATCACGGCTGATAACGTTATAAATAGCAACTTCATTCTCATTCTCCATCGCAGTCAGAAGCGCACCAACCGACAGGAGTTTGCTAGATAACAGAGCTATCCCATAACAAGCCATCTGCTTCACCTTTCCCAAAATTTCGTCTTCCGACTGGATAAACCTCGTCAGCAATCTATACAATTCAAAGGGATTACGTTCGTGAGCATAAATGATATTGTCCTTGGCATCTTCTTGTTTAAATAGTTCTTTATACTCCTTGATAATCGAATCTGTTCTGAAAGGGTCCAATGAAGGATAAGGAACGACGGGGAAATCTTCATCCGGATTGAAATGTCCCAGGATCTTGTTCCACTTCTCCATTCCGTTCTCTCCCAGCAATGAGATCTGAATCCTTATTCTGTCAGGTTCCGCCTCCAGTCCGATACCGGGATTAAACTTCACCATCGGTTCTATATCATCTGCCAGATTGATGTATTTAATACGTCTGTCAATTTCTGCATTTTCAGAAACCACAATAAACAGGTTTTTATTATTTTGACTTTTGTAGATAGATCTGACCAGATTGAAGTACAACACTTTGGGCAAAGCACTGATGTCCACGATAATGTTATCATAACCGTTTATCAGACTCTCTACCTCCTTGTTCATTAACTTCACGCCCCTGTTCAAATCTTTTTTTGCACCAATTTTCAATTGGTAGACTGAGGATGGCACCGCACCTTTTTCAAGCAATATCTTTCTGACTTCGATATTCCGCTCTATCATTGACGCATTCGGAGATTTCGTATAGTCGCCAAAAACGATGATTTTGCAGTCAATCTCCGTTTTTGTTTCCACAAAAGCCCTGAGAACGTTATTCATACGTGGGTCAAAGCCCTCACCTATGATGAGCAGGGTTTTACCTTGTGGACGGTCAGCGTCACACCAGAATTGGGTGACTTGTTTGTCACCCTCAACCATTACATACGAATCCCAATTTCCCATTTTTCTTCTTTTTTTATCCAGTCAGTCAACTCCCTGATGGTTCTTTTTCTCCAACCACCATAGCCTAAGGGCAAAGAGAAAGCGGCACAAATCCAGCGGTTCAGGTAGAATACTGTCCACTCTTTATCCTTCTCGCCTTGCTTTGTTTCTCTGGTAAACAGCAGATTATTGGCCAGACATATTCTTAATACGCTTTCAAGTTGGGTGTCATCTATCATATTGGTAGTCTTGCCAAAGAGCGTGTCCACTTCCTTGATGGCAAAACCATTTACTGTACCGTATGAACTACCCAATTGCAACGTCTGGCTCTTACAGAACCCTCCCAGATTGTTGATAAAAGTAAATACTCCTCTACCGTACTCTGTCAGCATCCGCTTCAATTTTTTCTTGCACTCGTCTTTGATGAGCCTATCCTGTGTAGCAGCAGACAAAAGTAAGGCTTTACGGGGATGCAACAGTTTCTGGGTGAGCAATTGTTCATAAAGCACATTGCAGAAGCTGATAAACTGTTCTGTATTATTCGGGGACAATTCTTTCAATGTGTCCGTACCGAAATACATCGGATGATTGAAAACTGCAGGTATGATATCTCGGCTTATCTTTATAAGGTCAGCCTTGATATGCTCATTATAAGAAGATTGTTCATGCGGGAACATCGGGAACGACGTTTTGAATTCTCGTTGTGCGAACAACATAAGGGCAAAGGTCTGTTCAGCCATGTCCTTGGACGTATCAAAGTTTTTATCTATATAGCTCAATAATTCATCATAAAGACCAAATTTCGTAGCAAGGTCTTTCCTGCTGTAATCAATGATTGTCTGATACTGATCGTCAGAAAGTATAGACAACTGTTCCAATGAGTTGTTCAATTTGATGTCATGTCTGGACAGATTGGAACGCTTCTCCATTATACTTCCCAGCATTTTCTCGAACTTGTTGTCCGTTCCCAGATGAATGCTGTTATAGTCACGACCTATCATGTCTGTCTTTGGCATCAACTCCTCATAGGTAAACTTATCGTACCGCATGGCCAGCCAAACGGTATTGCTGATACGCGTCTCTACCAGTTCCTGCCGCAGAAAGTCAAGCTGCATCCTAGACAACTTGTGACAATCGTCCAGTTGGAAAATAAAGTCATCTACAATGGTTTTGCCCGATATAGTAAAATCCGACGCATGGAGTTCATTCAAAATGAATAATGAATTGTGACCGTGCTTCTCGTCAGTGTTTTCATATGTTTCTATGATGTCCGTTATTTGTCGTTCTATTCCAGCAGCCCAGTCAAACAGCTCCTTGGCTGTATGGGGTGTCGGGTTGGGGGCAAACCTGTTCGACAGTTCCAGCGAGGGACTGAATGCCACTTGTCCCAGCTGTTCATATGTCAGATTCTTCAATTGCTGCAAAGCCTTAATAGCCACCAATGTAAACCGGGCATTCAACAAGGCAAAAAGCAGCCGTCTGGCCTGTGGTTTGGTGAACACCTCTTCATCTTCCAGATCTGCATAACTCCTGTTCGTCAGCAGATATGCTCCGCATTTCAGTATTCTATTGGAAGTGACTACACCCATACTCTTCAGGGCTTTGAACATCTTATCGTTGTCCTTCTTGTTGTTATGAACCCTGAATACGACTGACGGGGAGAAACAACGCATCATCGTTGTCTTTCCACCACCTGGAGCACTGCAAATGTAGGTTAAGTTTCCCCACAATGAGCCCCTGTCACTGTATTCCTTCAGAGGATACAGCGAATCATCAGACAAGAGACTGACGAATACATCATCCGCTGTCATCTTCTCTGAAGCTCTCATGCTAAATGGATTCTCATACTGCTGCATAATCAGTGACGTGTAATTCTGTAGAACAAAGGGTATAGTCTATCTCCCGCCTCTCTCTTGGGTTGCCAGATGATGGGGAGGGAGTTGTTGGGTGTGTTATGGTTCAAAACAATCGTTAGGGCGCATTGCCTATAACCGAGATGATAGTCAGTATTGCCTGCCGGATAACTTTCCTTATAGGCCCTGGTCAATGCAGGCTCATTGATATATCGTTTCTGGCTGATGATTTTTTGGATAGCCAACGCTTCCGTTCCTGTGTGACTAGTAAATTTCGCATCTTCATAAAGCATTTGGACACACTCCAACGTTACATTCAAGTCACGGTGCTGCTTCTTATACTGTTCCAACATAGCATTAATATGATCCAGAGCACTTTTAGTCGCTATTAGGAAATACAAATGAATGTCAAAACCGTCAACCAAAAGTTTTTTGAATTCCTCTTTACCGTAAATAGCTTCAAAGAATTTGGGCAACTTCCCTGCAAAGGTTCCGTCATTCTTTATCCGGATAAACGAGGAGCCACTGGCCGTGAAGTCATCAATCAATGCGATAGATTCGAATTTCTTTTCCGAACCCTCTACCAAATCTTTACTTTTCTCAAGTTCCTCAGCCAGTTCTTTGATTTTTGTGTCATCAGGATAATAATTTGTCAGCACCTGGTCATTGTCCAGATAGCTATTTCTGCGGATAATATCAATATGCGAACCATCACTAAGACCGATGAACAGGGTCTTTCGTTTGTGTGACTTAAACTCTGCCGCGTTGTCAAGCCGCTTGTAGTTGTATTTATTCACAGTCAAGCCATGATTCCTAAAATCCTCTACCACTTTCTGTCTAATGGCAGGTATAATCTTGGTGCTATAAAGCAAATCAATGAGATGTGAAATCTGGGTTGAGTTAATATAGATGATATACTTCTTCACAAACTCATACATAAGTTTCCTGTCATCAATATCTTCAAACTGACTCAGCCAAAGATAAAAGTTCCCCACGAACTTTATGCCAGGCATAAACTGGTCATAGGAGTCATACTTGATGTCTGACATCAAATCTATCTCCTTCAGATGCTCCGTAGCCTCAATATCGTCCCATTTCATCAGCTGGGTAAGGAACTGTTTTGCCAGATTAAATCGCATAGACTCAGAATTTGATTTTGAAACCTTTATTTGTCTTTTTTATCTTACGCAGATAATACTTCACGACATCCAACCCTCTCAGGTCCTTGGGTGCCAGATTCCAGCAACTATTAGGGTTGCGAGACACACCATCAACACTTAGGGAATAAGGCATGGAAAGCATCTCAAAATCATTACCCTCATAATCGCCGCGGTCTCCTATCGCCAACACATCTTCGGAAATATCCTTTACAGCCGACTTGCTTGCCCTAGTGCTGACTACAATATCCATAGAGTGGCTTGAACTCCACACATGAAGCTTATCCAGTTTATTGGCAAGAATAATTTCATTGCATATTTCGTATGCCTTCATTTTGTCCATACAAGTAAATGACAGTTGGGTGCTGTATCTTCTGACGGTTGGCGCGAAAGAATAATACTTGATTTCTTTTTCTAGCTTCACCAATTGTTCATCCAACGGAGCGTCCTTAATTGCTTCAATGGCGGTAGCGTCATCAGACAGAGTAACAATAACTGCGCCATTATAGCAGCCCAAATAAACTTGCTGCCAATATTCCTTCTGGATAGACTTTCTCAACAGTTCATGAACAGAACCACCCCGTCCAGTCATAATGGCAATCTTTATTCCATCTGATAGTAACTTGTTCAGCTTTTTGGCAATTGAATCCTCCAACTTTTCATTATATCTTGATTTCCTATCCACATTGCAAATGGTTCCGTCATAATCCAGAGCTAAAAGATCGAATTCCTTCTCCCTCAACATTGAAATAAACCCATCATACGCCTTTGAATACTCTTCATATTCTTTAGCAGGTATCAAAGCCTTGCTTCCAAGCCTTAGTTTCCTACATATTGCCAATTCTTTAGCTGGTAGTTTAATGCAATCATCACTAATTAGTTTAACGTAATTCAGATGATATAATTCATTTCCATAGTCAGGGACACCCGGACGTCCGGGGTCTATCCCTCTCATGTTTCCAATGGTAGCAACCAACTGAAACGACTTCACCAACAAGTCAATGGTAGCAAGTGGCGTACTGAGTTCTGTTTCAATACGAACCACATTGACATCATCAGGCATCTTGCTTAAAGTCTTATCTGACAACGGACGGTCATTCTCGTTCACCAAAGCCACAATGCAAGAATTTGCCCCCTTTTTGTCAAACCACTGATGCCTACCATGTCCAAAGTTACGGTAGTCTGCCATCAAGACAGA
>JAFYIE010000025.1 GCA_017538795.1 Bacteroidales bacterium
AAACTAATAGTTTCTTCATAATTCAATGAGATTCCTCCCTTCGGTCGGAATGACAGCGGTTGTCATTTCGAGCGAAACGAAGTGTAGTCGAGAAATCTCCTGCAAAAGTAATTAAAAATTTCTGTATTTTTGCAAAAATTTTTCACTCAATGCGCATTAAGAAAATTCACTCAGACCGCGGAGTCCTCGTAATCACCGATTTCGGTGACCGCACGTTGATTATTCCTTTGAATAACCGCGACAAACTGCTGAGTTTCATGCGCTCCAACGCCACCAACGTACCGCTCTTCCCGATGGAAGTGATTGACAGTCTTGCAGATGTGGCGTCGCACAAGGTTCAAATCAAGATGGAGGCTAAGAGAATTCTTCCCGAATGGCCTTACTTCGTATTAAACGTAAACTTCAGGTATTCAAAGAGTTACGACATCTCATTTGAGGAGCCGTTTTTTAAGCTCTCCCACCCTCTCGACGACGGTACTGATTTCTTCCGCGTCGAATACGAGGAAATCGAGAGCGACTTCACGCCCAACGGCAAATATCGTGGCGCCCACGCCCGCCGCTACCACCTCGACGAAATAATGGAAAGTCTGGAATATCTCGCAAAAGACACCCCAGACTTAAAACTTGAAGCTGTGATTCAGACAACTGCCGGCGAGGTTTACACCTCAGAAACCTTGAATCCAGTGACTTTCTTATGCGAATCCACCAAGAACTTATTGTAATCCAATGAGTTAACCTCTTGTTCCTTCTCCAATGCGAGGTCCAAAACCTCGAGCATGTTGTCGACAAAATGGAACTGCAGGCCTTCGATGTATTCCGGCTTGATGTCCATGAAATCGCGCTCGTTGTCACGTGACAAAATGACATCTGTCACGGCGTTGCGCTTGGCGGCCAACATCTTTTCTTGGATTCCACCAACCGGCAAAACTCTACCACGAAGCGTGATTTCGCCTGTCATTGCGAGCTTATCCTTGACACGACGCTGAGTAAATGCCGACGTCAACGCTGTCAGCATTGTGATACCTGCCGATGGACCGTCTTTAGGCGTAGCACCTTCCGGAACATGGATGTGAACATTCCATTCTTCAAACACTATCGGATTGATTTTCAATTCATTAGCATGCGCCTTAATAAACTCGTATGCTATCGTCGCCGATTCCTTCATCACATCGCCGAGGTTGCCTGTCATATTCAGTGCTCCTCTGCCCCTGCTCAAGCTGACTTCAATCGACAGAATCTCGCCACCAACCGGAGTCCAAGCCAATCCGATGGCAACGCCAGGCATGGTGTGTTTCACTTCTTCCTCATCGTGATACATAGGCACACCAAGGGCTTTCTTCAAATCGTCCTCAGTCACTTTCTTATCGTAATTGCCGCCTACAACGATTGCTTTCGCCTTTTTACGAATCACGTCAGCGATTCTGCGTTCAAGGTTACGAACGCCAGCCTCACGTGTGTAATCGTCAATGATTTTATATATTATCTCCTCCGAGAAAGTCACGTCTTTTGCCTTCAAGCCGTGTTCTTTCAGCTGTTTAGGAATCAAATGGCGCTTTGCTATTTCGTATTTCTCCTCACGCAGATAACCGTTCAAATCGATGATTTCCATTCTGTCGCGCAAAGCCGGATGGATGGTCTGAAGGTTGTTCGCAGTGGCGATAAACATCACCTTCGAAAGATCGAAATCTAACTCGATGAAGTTATCGTTGAAGGTGTTATTCTGTTCAGGATCAAGGATTTCGAGCAAGGCAGCCTGCGGGTCGCCGTTGATGTTGTTGCCGCTCACCTTATCGATTTCATCAAGGATAAAGACAGGATTCGACGACTTCGCCTTCTTCAAATTTTGAATGATACGGCCAGGCATTGCGCCGATGTACGTCTTACGATGTCCGCGAAGTTCAGATTCGTCTCTAACGCCGCCCAACGACATGCGTATGTATTTGCGTCCCAATGCTTTAGCTATCGACTTACCCAACGATGTCTTACCCACTCCAGGAGGTCCGACGAGGCACAAAATCGGGGCTTTCATATCGTTTTTCAACTTCAAAACCGCCAGATGCTCCACGATTCTGTCTTTGATTTTGTCAAGTCCGAAATGGTCTTTATCGAGCACTTTCTGAGCGTGTTCGAGGTCGAAATTATCCTTTGTATATTCATTCCATGGAAGTTCGACGAGAGTTTCCAGATAGTTGTGTTGAACGCCATAATCTGCCGCCTGTGGGTTCATCCTTTGCAGTTTCTGAAGCTCTTTATCAAAGACTTCAGCCACTTCTTTACTCCACTTTTTCTTCGCAGCCTTAGCTTTCAAATCCTTGACATCCTGCTCGTTAGGCGTGCCGCCGAGTTCTTCT
>JAFYIE010000026.1 GCA_017538795.1 Bacteroidales bacterium
ATTGTCTACAGCAACGACAGTACCTTTGTCTATAAAGATGACGTGAAAACTCCAGTGATAATAGGCCTCTCCGATGGTGTCAACATCGTCATCACCGAAGGACTCACCGCCGGAGACAAAATCAGAGGAAATGAAATATATAATTAATCTTTCATCCCGTCATTTCGACTGAAGCGAAGCGGAATGGAGAAATCTTCGATAAATAATTAAATACTATGAAAAAAATAATATTTGTAATTTCAATAATAACATTATCTCTTGCAAGCCAAGCGCAAAAGGTTTGGACCCTCGACGAGTGCGTGGACTATGCCATGGAGCATAACGTCCAGATACTGCAGTCCATTGTGAGCCGCAATAGTGCCGAATTCCAATATAAAATGTCAAAAAACGCTTGGTTGCCAACGGTTTCAGCCGATGCGAGCCAGAGTTTCGGCTTCGGACAGTCGCCCTCAGCTAACGGCGTCTACGTGTCGGATAACTCAGCATCGACATCGTTCGGAATATCAGCAGGAATGCCACTTTTCAACGGTTTAAGCCTTTATCACCAGACAAAAGCTAACAGTCTGGAGCTACAGGCGTCAGACAAAGACCTCGAAGCCGCAAAATACGACCTCAAACTCCTGATAATGTCGTATTACATGCAAGTGGTTTATAATAAAGAACTTAAGGCTGTCGCGGAGAAACAGCTTGCCCTCACCGAGGAACAACACGCCAAAACACAACAGCTTTTCGAACTAGGCAAAGTAGCCGAGTCAAACGTTTACGAGAGCGCCGCTCAAGTGGCAACAGCTAAATCATCACTTGTACAAGCTAATAATAACTTGATGCTCAGCATATTAGATATCGTTCAAGCACTCGAATTGGAAACTGTTGATGGTTTCGATGTGGTGTCACCTGATGAGTTCCAAACCTCTGAAAAGCTACCAATTCCATCGCAGGAAACGACTTACGACTTCGCCTTGCAGCACCAGCCTAAGATGGAAGCAGCAAACCTTCGTCTCGAGAAATCGTATATCGACGTAAAAGCTTCAAAATCAGCATGGTATCCCTCATTGAGTCTCTTTGCTGGCTATTCGACAGGTTATTACAATTACTTCACCTCTGGTTACCAAAACCAGCCTTTCGCCGATCAGATCAACAACAACGGCAGAACAAGCTTCGGATTAAGGCTGAGCGTCCCGATTTTCAATGCAATGCAAACAAAATATAAAGTCGAGATGACAAAGCTTTCGATTGAAAATCAAGAGCTTGCGATAAGCACTACCAAGAAGGAACTGAAAAAGGAAATCCAACAGGCTTATTACAACGCCATCGCTGCCGAACAGAAATATAATGCCGCCGACGAGACTTTCCAATCGGCCGACATCGCTTATCGTTATTCTAACGAGAGCTTCGAAGCCGGAAAAACTACTCTTTTGGAACTAAACGAGAGCAAAAACCGCCTCTTCAAATCCGAAAGCGAGATGCTCCAGGCAAAATATGAATATCTTTATAGAATAAAAGTATTG
>JAFYIE010000027.1 GCA_017538795.1 Bacteroidales bacterium
ACAAGGTGAGAGGACGAGACATCTCGCGGATGGAGCCTCCCGATTCCGGTCCGACAACGAGGTGCTCAGCAATTTCGGGATAGCGACGCGGAAGCTCCGGCAACGTCGTGAAACTCAAGGAGATAAGGTTGCGATTAGGATGTCTGTTTCCTTGCACAACTCGAAAATCAACAACAGAATAAGTATGTAGAAAGCATAATTGTTCCTTGTTTGGACGAGGGTTCGACTCCCTCCAGCTCCACGAAAAGACCTTAGTCATTAAACCTTAGACATTAGTAATTATCGCTAAAGTCTAAAGTCTAAGGTCTAAAGTCTAAAATGGCCCCGTAGTCTAATGGATAGAATTAAGGATTCCGGTTCCTTCGGTCCGGGTTCGAATCCCGGCGGGGTCACTTCTTTTTATCTGATATCATCACGTCAATAGCCCCCACCCCAAATCTCGAAATCGAAGCCATCCTGTTTGATGTGTTGTCGTAGTTTTTCAACTCCTCAATGATGGCGTTTTTCAGCACTCCATTACCGACTCCATGAATGAAAGTCACCTTGGAATAGTCGTTTTCAATAGCGCTGTCGAGCATCTTCTTGAAATAATTTATCTGAACCCTGAAGATATCATTGCTCGACATCCCAAGAATATTATCGACAAGCTCGCCAATATGCAAATCCACAATCGCCTCGCCCGGCTCCGTCTGATGCTTGTCGATCGCCGCCGCCTTCTTCACAATGTCTTTATTTGCTTTAGGCTGCATCACACCGTCTTTCATCAACTTGGTGTAATCCGTTTCCGAGCCTTTCAATGCTGTAACCGTCGACAAACAAATCATCAACGCCTTCTCACCCAACAACCCTGATTCAACGAAACTTCCATCTTTGAAAAAACGACTGGTTCTCAACGAGAATGGAGCATGCAACGGATGATACACAAAATCAATGTCATCCTGGCAAAGCACCATCTGAATAACTCCCTCGCACCAATGTTCGATGTCATCTCTGGATATCGCCTCAACAACAACTTTCGAAAACGGCGCTATGCTTCCATAGTCGATATTCGCATATTTTTCTTCTTCTTTCAAATTGAAGCTGTACAAAGCATCCGCCGGAGTGTTGTTCACAACAGCAACATCTATCAATCCAGTCAACAGCCACTGCTGATCATGCGGTATAAACGCCAGATAAACGCCTTCTTCCTCGGTGTTACGTGCGAAACGTCTTAACTCACTACGCCGAGCCTCGTTTTTACTCTCTTCCTCTATAATCTGTTGATTCTTAATCTCTTTCTGAGCATTATCAACCATCTGCTGCTGCCGGCTCGGCTGCGCGCGAAAGTCTAAAACCAACTCGCTCATCAAAACCGGGAGATTGAAACCGTCTTCAATCTCCACCTCCGCCATTCTTGTGTCGATAATCTTTTTTATAACTCCACCACCCTTGTCATTCAAGAAGTTAACTCTATCTCCAACTTTAAAACCTTCCATTTTTCTAAAATTTTTTGCAAAATTACAAAAAATTGTCATTCCGAGCGCAGCAAGGGACCTCATTAACTGATTAACTAAACAACTGATTAACTGAACAACTAAAAAAATTGTATCTTTGCAAAAAATAAAGCATGTATATTTGGGGTGACAACCGGCGGTTCAACAGCTACAACTCGTACTTCACACGCGAGTTCGGCGGTCGTGTGCAAAAAATCAGCATCGACGCTGGCTTCAGCTGCCCTAACCGCGATGGCAAAATTAGCACCGGAGGCTGCACTTTCTGCCGCAACGACGCATTCAACCCTTCGTATTGTCGTCCCGAGAAAAGCATACGCCAACAAATCGAGGAAGGCATTGAATTCCATCAACGGCGCTATCGTCGGGCAAAATCATACCTCGCTTATTTTCAACCATATAGCAATACTTACAAGCCCGTCGACGAACTCGAGAAAATCTATCGCGAAGCGCTCTCCATCGAAGGCGTAATCGGTATCGTAATCGGCACTCGTCCCGACTGCATCACCGAAGAGATACTTGAGATGCTTAAACACTTGTCATTTCGAGCGAAGCGAGAAACCTCGGAGGGAGAAACCTCATCAATTATTCTCGAGCTCGGAGTCGAATCCGTCTACGACAGCACCCTATCCCGCATCAACCGCGGCCACGACTTCGCCACCGCAAAAAGCGCCATCGAACTCGTCCACAGCTACGGATTCCCATGCGGAGGCCACTTCATATTCGGACTCCCCGGAGAGACTCGCGAAATGATGCTCAACGCAGCAAATATAATATCGGAACTGCCTCTGACAACGGTGAAGTTTCACCAGCTCCAGATATTCAAAGACACGAAAATGGCCGACGAATATCTTGCAAACCCCTCTGATTTTCATTTGTTTAGCCTTGACGATTACATCGAGTTCGTCATCGACTTCATCGAACGTCTTAACCCTAACATCGTCATCGAACGCTTCGCCGGAGAAGTTCCGCCACGTTTCCTAGTTTCAAAGCCATGGCTCAACCTTCGCTACGACCAAGTACTCGCCCTCATCGAAAAACGCCTCGCAGAAAGAAACACCTTCCAAGGGAAAAAATACTTATCCTCCTCATCCTCTTTATCTTCCTTATCCTAATAATCATGTACTTGAAATCAAACACTTTATTTGAAAATTCCCACCCCGAATCCATTTACGATTCCATACCGCGCCCCATCGTCCTTGCCGACAATCTCCTCACCCCCGACAACATGGGCTCCATGATTCGTCTTTCCGATAACATCGGGGCTTCAGAGATGATTTTTTTAGGCACCGAGCCTACGAATAGCATCGGAAGGGTCAGAAAATGTGCCGCCTCAAGCAAAGACAACATAAATTGGTACTTCACCGAGGAAACTGACATCCGAAAGCTCATCCCCGCAAACAAAAAAATCGTTGCCATCGAAACAGCAACGAACGCTACAAATATCTACGAAACAGTACTCCCCACCGATGCGGCATTCATTGTTGGCAACGAGAGCCATGGCATCCGTGAGGAAATACTACAGCAATGCGACATGGTGGTTTACATCCCCATTCCAGGTCCAACGCGCTCTCTCAACGTCTCCCACGCCGCCTCCGTAGCATTATTTGAATGGTATCGCCAAAAAAGAAAGGACTCCGTTTAGGAATCCTTTCTTTTTCTGCTCGTTTGTTATTTTTCTTACTTCACGACAACTCTCTGAACTGTTGTGTTGTTAGCGTTGTCGATGATGTTGAAGAAGTACACACCTGCGCCGAAGACGCTCATGTCAACTTTATTATCGCGAACGATGTTGATGAGCTGACCTGCTGATGTGTAGATAGCGATTGCGCTAACGTTTTCACCTTCAACTGTAACCATACCTGTTGTTGGGTTAGGATATACGTTGAATGCGCTCTCCATTGTCTCACCAATGCCTTCATGACCAACTGTGAGTGTCAAAGGAACGATAACTAACTCGTTGTCTGGGTCATTTGTCTTGAAAATGATATTTGCTTCCAAGACATCACCTTCGCTGTAACCGATTGAGTTCATGTCGACTGTCACAACATCTGAACCACCGATAGCCATCTGACCTTCTGGTTTGCTCAAGCTTGCCCATGTTGCTGCAACTGGTGTACCCTGGGTGTTCATACGGATATGGAAGTTACCGTAAACTGTTGAGAACACTTCTGAGCATTTTCCGAATGCACCACCACCGTTTGTACGATAGTAGTCACCGTGTTCTGCTGGAGTGCCACCGTCGAATGACATAGCATAGCCGCTGACAGCCTGTGTGTATTCAACTGTCACCCATACATTGTAACCTGTAAGGTCAACTGGTGTGTCGAATGTAGCAACTGTCCAATCGTCTGCAACTACTTGGTTGTAAGGGATGGTCTTTTCTGCGAGGACTTCACCTGGCTGGCCATACAAACCCTGACCGTAAATACGGAATGTCACTGAAGTGTTGCCTTCAATACCGATAGTACCTGTTTCTGAATTTGTAAAGAACACATACTGTGCGCTCACGATCTTTGTACCCATAGCTGCACCTGCGTATGTTGAACCTGGGAACATAGCACCAACCTCAACGAGTGTTGGGTCATCAACGTTCAAACCAACGAGTGATGAGTTTGTACCTGGCTCTGCATCATAGTTGAGCTGGTGGTTACCTGTTGTAACTGTTGATGCACCGAAGTCAACCCAACCTGTCCAACGACCGATTGAAGTACCTTCTGCGTTGCTGATGTTGATATCAACTGATGTCATGTCATCTTCTGCAACAGTTGCGTCAATTTCGTTTGTGTCGAATGTGATGTGTGCTGCTGTCTCTTCACCGATTCTTGTGTAGACGAAGTTGTCAAGATAGTAGCAACCGAGTGTTGCATGTGGTGCATAGAAGTCCATAGCGTCCATCTTAGGACCGACTGTGTGCTCACCAAAGCTGTCCAAACTCCACTGCCATGTAACAATCTCCTGTTCTTCTGGATAAGTTGTTGCTGAACGATAGTACAACGTAGCAACGTCCTCGTCGCAGTTAACGCGGATTCTGATGAACATCCACTCATTCACAACTGCTGGGATATCACCATTGCTGTTAGCACCAGCGTGAACGGTACCGTGACCAACTGAATAAGTTGTTGTGCTCTGGCCATTGTTTGTTGCATTCAAATAAGCCTGCATAGCCCATGTTGAACCTGAGCCATTGAACTCGTGAAGAATGTTGAAGTAACCATACTTGCCTTCATCGCAGTAAATAGCGAATTCGAGGTCATATGTACCTGCTTCCTGACCATTAAGAAGAAGAACGTTGTCGTTGCTTCCTGAGATATAGCCGCACTGTGTGCCGCCAGCCTCTGCGATAACACCGTCTTCACTGCCACCTGGATGGTTTGTCCATGTTGTCCACCAATCGATACCCTGTGCCTGTGCACTCTGAGCGATTTTGCCACCAAGAGGATAAGCCTCAAAGTCATCATTGATGATTACTGTCTGTGCGAAAACATTGCCTGCTAAGAAGGCAATCATCGCGAAAAGTAAAGATAATCTTTTCATTTGATTTAAATTTAGTTAAACATTAATTTTCCTAATTTGTATTCATATTTGAACTTGCAAATATAACAAGTTTTTTTGAATCGTAATAATATTTTTTTATTTTTTTACTTCAAATATGCCAAAACTGTCACCTGTCCAGTGATGTCATCTCCCATTTCCACTTGAATATCAGCGTCACACGGCAGGAAGAAATCTACCCTTGAACCGAATTTTATCATGCCGAATTCCTTGCCAACCTCAGCCTTATCTCCCTCTTTGACATTACAAACAATCCTTCTCGCCATAACTCCGGCTATCTGACGGAACAAGACCTCTCTCCCCTTGGAATCCTTAACGACAACCGAATTGCGCTCGTTTAACTCCGACGATTTCGGATTTATAGCGAACAATTTCTTTCCTGGATGATATTTGACATAACTCACGACACCGTCCATCGGGAACCAGTTCACATGCACGTCGTATGCCGACATAAACACCGAAATCTGTATTCTCTTGTCATGAAAATATTCCTTCTCCTCCACTTCCTCAATAGCCACAATCTCACCGTCAGCGGAAGAAACCACTGCGTTCTCCTCATGGGTGATCTGACGCCTTGTTGGAACTCGGAAGAACGATACCGCCCAACCAATTATAATTACACCTATTATAATAAGACCTATCTGGATGGCCAAAGGCGTTATCTCATAAATGGCGCCAAGCAACATAAACAACACTGCGACTATAAGAATAATGGCAGAAGATACTGTTGCAATAACACCGTAACCTTTTTTATGGATATACATAATCTATTGATTTATTTCAACATTAACATTATACTACCAAAATAACACAACATCAGATAGCAGTAAACAAACGGCACTGCCAAAAACGTAGCGTCAAATCTGTCCAAAATACCTCCATGCCCCGGAATCACATTGCCCGAGTCCTTCACTCCCGCCTGACGCTTCATCATCGACTCACAGAGGTCGCCCAAACTGCCGAAAACAACAACAACAATCGCCATTCCCATCATCTTCAAGTCGCTCATCATATGCAACCAGTAATGATTGACCAAATATGCAGCCAAAACAGTCATTACCAAGCCGCCCAAACTGCCTTCTATGGTCTTTTTCGGCGAAATGCGCTCAAAAAGCTTGTGTTTTCCAATGGCCATTCCTGTCAAATAAGCGAAAATATCGTTTATCCAAATCAGGCAGAATAAAATGATTATCAAATACTTACCTTCTACATACGCCAAAGGCACCCTGTGAATCTCCATCATAAGAATGCATGGAAACGCCACAAAAAACATCGCAGTCCAGAGACTGACAACAACTTTCTCAAAAGGATAATTCTTTGAGAATAATGCCACTAACAAAGGTGTAAGTATAAACAGAAATCTTATAATAAAATCAAACGCGAAAAAAATTACGCTCATCGCATAAAACAAAGTCGGCAAAATCATTATCCATGGCATCAGGCTGCTCTTTTCTTCTTTCAGCATCAGCTTGCCAACCTCTTTGGAACCAATGACTACCGCCACAAGCATCACAGCAAAGAAAGCCCAATAATTCAGCAGAATGCTTCCAATCACAACGATTACAAACAGACTCCCGAATATCGTTCTTTTTGCCAATTCAGTCATTTTTTCGCTCTATTTTAATCCGCAAATATACAAATTTTTATTCGTTCAACAAAATTTACAAAAATTTTCTTATCCTCGCTATCCTCTCTTATCCTCCTTATCTTTCGCTTCATTCCATAGTGCATCCATTTCCGCCAACGTCATATCCGCCACGCTTTTTCCCATCTCCTTAGCGCGATCCTCTATATACATGAAGCGACGTTTAAATTTGTTATTCGCATGTTCCAAAGCGTCGTCAGCATTGACTTTTATGAAACGTGAATAATTCACAAGCGCAAACAAAAGATCTCCAAATTCTTCATCTTTTCGCTCTTTTGGGCCATCGTTTTTCACTTCTTCCTGGAGCTCGTTCATCTCTTCAAGAACCTTAGCCCAACAATCCTCCTTGTTTTCCCAGTCGAAGCCGACGCCAGAAGCTTTATCCGTCATGCGGTACGCCTTAAGTAACGGTGGCAATCCCGCCGGAACACCGCCTAAAACGCTTCTGTTTCCCTCTTTCTTAATCTTGATTTTCTCCCAATTCTCAAGAACATCTTCTGCTGTCTCAACTTTCACATCGCCGTAAATATGAGGATGACGCACGATAAGTTTGTCGCAAATGCTGTTTATCACATCAGAAATATCGAAAAGCCCTCTTTCGTTGGCGATGCGCGCATAAAAAACAATGTGCATTATCAAATCACCGAGTTCCTTCTTAACATCCTGATAATCAGAAGCTAAAATAGCCTCACTCAACTCATACGTCTCTTCAATAGTAAGATGGCGCAAACTCTCGATAGTCTGTTTCTTATCCCACGGACAGCCCTTCCTCAAGTCGTCCATGATATCCAAAAGCCTTTTAAAAGCCTCTAACCTCTTATCCATTTTTATTTTTTTTTGCAAAAATAATATTTTTAAAAACATAATATAACAATATTTTTTATCTTTGCATCGTGAAAGATTCTATTTATAAAAAGAAGGTTTTTATTGCATTTTTGCTTATATCTCTGATATTCAGCAATATAGAAATATTGTCAGCAAAAGACAATGATTCTATATCGAACAGAAATATTCAAATTGAATTCAGGGCGAGCTACGGCTTCACAGTCTGCCATCATCCGGAAATGCTTTATTTTAGAGCTCATTACCCGGTTTTTGAACTTAGCGTCCAACAAGCTACATTCGGTACAAAATATTGGCACGCGAAGGTCAATTATCCCGCCGTCGGTGTAACTTTCTTATACACCGGATTAGGCGAATTTAAAGAGCTTGGACATATTTACGGCATTTACCCATACATGAGTTTCAACTTCTTGAAAAGTCGCAGAAATCAGTTGAATCTTAAATTAGGAGTTGGCGCCGGATACGCTACAGAGTGCTTCGACCCTAAAGACAACTATAAAAACACTTTCCTTGGCGACAATTTTAATGCGATACTCCACCTTTCTTTAGAATATAATCGATTCATAACCAATCGTTTAAGCTTATCGGCCTTTGTCGGGCTTACCCATCTTTCAAACGGAGCCAGACGAGTTCCTAACAACGGCATCAATATCGCTCATGCCGGATTAAGCACAAAATATTTCATAAATAAGCCTAAAAATCGCATTCCAGCACAACAGTCTGACAATCAGCAATATAAATCATGGGAACGCAAAAATTTATCATTGTATATTGCTTTCACATACGCTCTCAAAGATATTGACGAATACGCCGGCTACAAAAAAAGCTGGTCTGTATACAGCCTGCAAATCAACGCTTTGAAACGTGTCTCGGAGATGAGCAAGCTAGGCATCGGCTTCGACTTGGATTACGACATGACTGACGCCGAAATCCTGAAGCTTGACGATGTCTCATATAACTCCATAGAGATTTTCAGACCAGGTATCAACATCGCATACGAGCTCGCGTTCGGCTCCACATCATTCATCTTCAATGCTGGCTCACACATTTATAGCAAAGAAGACGGAGCCGGTTATCTGTATCAGAAGCTTTGCGCGAAACAAAACATCTGTAAACATCTTTTCCTCACTTGTGTGCTAACTACGCATTTCGGTTGGGCCGACTTCTTCACCGCCGGCATTGGATATAAAATAAATTAGCTATGAAAATCAGGTTGCTTTTAATATTATCAATTTGCTCTATTTGCATGTTTTCATGCAAGAAAGCGCCGCTTAGCGTTGGAGAGACAGTAACACAAACCCGTTCATTGCAAGATTTTCATAGAATCAAGATATACGATGATATAAGTCTCACATTTGTAAAATCCGACACTTGCTATATCGAAATAACCACAGGTTCGAACCTTATCGACAACATCACCACAAGCATTTCCGACAGCACTCTTTGCATCAGAAATGAGAATACGTTAAATTGGATAAGACCTTACGACTATACGCTTCACGCAAGGCTGTATTTTAAGGAAATAGATTTAGTTTATTGTTCAACCGCAGGCTATGTCGACTCCGAAAATCAATTCAACAACGATTTTTCACAAAACACTTTTATAATCGACGGTGCCTCTGGAGACCTCAACATCTTGATAAACAACTGCAAACACTTATTTTTAGATTACAAATACGGCACCAGCAAGGTTTCTTTTAGCGGTAACAACAATAATTATTTTAAAGTCCACAAAAAGAGTTACGGAATCGTCGATGCCCGCGATTACAAAGCCGAACGCGTGAATATAGTCAACGGCTCAAGCGGCGACTGCTACATCCACGCCAATAACGAAATCATTTCCGAGATTAATAACCTTGGCGATATATATTATAAAGGTAATCCAGCTAAAATAACTGAAACTTACGGGCCAATCGCCAGAGGGCGACTCATCCCATTACGACTTACACAATAAAAATGAACATTTACTGATAAAAATTATAATACCCTTTGCAGAAATGCGACCTACCATAGGGTACTGTTGAGCATTTCGAAAAGGGTATTATAATTTTAATAAGCTTTCGCAAATATCACTCTTCTCTTTGACGGTTTGCCAGAGAAGACATCGACGCCGTCTTCGTAGTCGTCGTCAAGCGGGATGCAGCGCAATGTAGCCTTTGTCTCCTCCTTGATAGCCAACTCGGTTTCTGTTGTGCCATCCCAGTGAGCATAAGCGAATCCGCCGTTTTCGATAACCTGCTTGAACTCGTCCCAAGTGTCAACTTTATGAGTATTGGCTTTGCGATATTCAAGAGCTCTGTTGTACAAGTTATTCTGAATTTCGTCGAGTAAACCGAGGATGTGGTCTTCCATCTCAGCCTCTGAAATCGACTGTTTTGTCAAGGTATCGCGGCGAGCGATCTCAACTGTCTGGTTCTCAACGTCGCGAGGACCTGCTGCGAGACGTACCGGCACGCCCTTCATCTCCCATTCAGCGAATTTGAATCCAGGTTTCTGAGTGTCGCGATCGTCGAATTTCACTCTAAGTCCCTTAGCCTCAAGACGTTGATTCATCTGGTTGCAGTAATCGAGGACAGCCTGCTGCTGGTCGTCGGTCTTGTAGATAGGAACGATAACCACCTCGATTGGAGCTACCTTCGGTGGAAGCACTAAACCGTTATCATCAGAGTGAGCCATGATCAAAGCGCCCATCAAACGTGTTGAAACACCCCATGATGTTGCCCAAACGTATTCGAGTTTATTCTCCTTATTAAGATATTTCACGTCGAATGCCTTCGCAAAGTTCTGTCCGAGGAAGTGTGAAGTACCAGCCTGCAATGCCTTGCCGTCCTGCATCATAGCCTCGATGCAGAATGTCTCGACAGCACCTGCGAAACGCTCGTTAGCGCTCTTTATACCACGGATAACCGGAACGGCCATGTATTTCTCGGCGAAATCAGCGTAAACACCAAGCATTTTCTCAGCTTCAGCCATAGCCTCATCCTTTGTCGCATGAGCGGTATGTCCTTCCTGCCACAAGAATTCTGCGGTACGGAGGAACAAACGTGTACGCATCTCCCAACGTACCACGTTAGCCCACTGGTTGCACAAAATCGGGAGGTCGCGATAACTCTTGATCCAGTTGCGATATGTGTCCCAAATGATTGTCTCAGATGTAGGACGAACTATCAATTCCTCTTCAAGTTTAGCCTCGGGGTCAACGACGATGCCCGGGCCGTCAGGGTTCTTCATCAGGCGGTAATGCGTAACAACAGCGCATTCCTTAGCAAAACCTTCAACGTGGTTAGCTTCCTTGCTGAAGAAACTCTTTGGAATAAAAAGCGGGAAATATGCGTTGACGTGACCAGTATCCTTAAACATCTTGTCGAGAGCGTCATGCATGAACTCCCAAATAGCATATCCGTAAGGCTTTATCACCATACAACCTCTGACTGCGGCACTCTCCGCAAGCTCAGCTTTATTCACGATATCGTTATACCATTGTGAATAATTTTCTTGACGTGTTGTAATTTCTTTTGCCATTTTTAAAAGTTTGGTACGATTTTTGTTAGAATTTCAGTGTGCAAAATTACAAAAATTTTTGCAATTGGATAATAAAAAGTGAATTATTATGAGAAGAAGCATTATTTTTATCGCAGCTGTAGCAATATTATTAACTGCCTGTGCATCAAGCAATAACGTTATAAAAGACGATGCTTATTATTCTCCTTATGAGGACAATTCGAGCTACGACAACACTCTAGTCACCTCAAATTACGGTTATTTCGATTCCAACGAAGTTAATAACAGCACAAATAACGGTACAAGTAAAATATATAAGGAATACACCGCCGTCGACAGCATCGACAGGATCGTCGACACCGTTTATATTGTTGATGATGAGCCTTCAAGACATATCACAGTCACTTTAGGCGCAGGTTTTGGCGTGGGTTACGGCTGGGGAATTTATTATTGGGATCCTTTCTGGTATCCGACATGGTCACCTTACTGGTCATTCTCCTATTACTACCCCTACTATCCTTATTATCCTCATTACTATCCTTACTATC
>JAFYIE010000028.1 GCA_017538795.1 Bacteroidales bacterium
CATGCCTCACCTTCGTGGCAACCGATGCGCACAAGCTCGTGCGCTACAGAAGAATGGACGTGAAGTCGGATGCAGCAGCATCGTTTATCGTGCCTAAGAAGCCTATCAACCAGTTGAAGAACATCTTGGCAGGCAGAGCAGACGAGCCGGTGCACGTTGAGTTCAACAACACCAACGCATCGTTCACATTTGGCGAGTATAAGCTGATTTGCCGTCTCATCGAAGGTCGTTATCCTAACTATGAGGCTGTCATCCCGACAACAAATCCTAACAAGCTTATCGTTGACCGTCAGCTGCTTAACGCTGCTATCAAGCGTGTGGCTATCTTCTCAAGCAAGGCAACACACCAGATCCGTTTCAAGATCAGCGGTCAGGAGTTGGTTTTGACAGCAGAAGACCTCGACTACTCGAACGAAGCTAAGGAACGCCTCACATGCAACTATTCAGGCGAAGACATGGAAATCGGCTTCAGCTCGAAGTTCTTCCAGGAGATGCTAGCAAACCTCAGCCAGACTGAGATTCAGCTCGAGATGTCGGCACCAAACCGCGCCGGAATCATCACTCCAGTCGACAACCAAAACGCCGACGAGGACATTCTGATGCTGCTGATGCCGGTAATGTTAAATTAAAAAAAACGACCGAGCGCGCTCGGTCGTTTTTTAAAATAATACTCCTTTTACGGCGACACCTAACATAATACTATGAACATAACTGACGTTTCCATCTTGAAAAGGTAACGAGCAGTTGTATTGTAATCGTATCATCCAGATGTCATTGTGCTTTGATTTGTTATTTTTATAGAATTTGAAATCAAAATTTGTGCCGGCAGAAGGTGCTGGAATATTGTTAAAGTTTGTGTCATGACTGAAATACATGATACCAAATCCCAAGAACGGAGTGATTCCCCAAGTTTTTCTGTCAATGATACTGTAACCAGCTCGCAAACCGTAATCGAACATATCGTTTTTTGAGTTCCACCCTTTTGATGCATATAATGAAGCCAAAATCCTATTGTAACCGAAATCAACGCTCCATAAGCAGGAACCATAATTGTCAAAATCTCTTGCAAAATCGCCAGAGTTGTTAGTGTATCCCCCTGAAATAGCGGTTCCAAAATACCATTTTGATTGTGAAGACAATTCTTGTCCCAAGCAAAGATTTGGCGAAATAAGCATAACTGCTATCAAAAATAATATAAATCTTTTCATAATCCTGAATTTTTGTTATTCAGCAAAAATGTCCCATAATTTTGCAAAACCTGTACTTGTCGATATAGCTCCTGCGACACCACCGGCAATACCACCTACTACTGTGGCACTCCCTGCGATAGCACCATTGACACCTCCAATTACATCAGCCAAAGCAACGAATAGCTTTTTCCAGAATTGAGCTCTATTACCTTTAGTGTTATCATTCAATAATCGCTCATGCCAATAACACAAAGAATATCTTCCAATAGACGAAGCTATCAAGACTTGTGCGTATATATTTCTTCCTTGAGCATCGTTGATTAAATTGTTTTCAAAATCAACTATTCGGATTATCACGGTTAATAAATTATCAACTTCATAACTCAACAAAATATCCGCTAATGAAAGAAATTCTTGTTTTGCGTTTTCATGAATATTTAAGGAATTAACAAAATTTTCCATATCTAATCTGGTTTGAAAAGATAGAATTGGTGTGGCAAATGTTTGAGAAGAAAAATTCTGAATTTCAGAGCCATAGTTTTCCACAATAACATTATCAACTATATCAAATACTTGCGATGTGGTCATGTCACGAGAACCTCTTTGTTCAATGGTTGCCATTAATAAATTGTGTGCTACACCTGCTTGATCATAAGGATTGTTGCCGTTTGACACAATATTGGAATACTGCGTCTGCCAATTGTTGAAATTGTTGTTCATTTTTACTTAGATTTAATACACTTGCCCTTGTGTTTGTTTATGACATAGATAGAAGGGCTTAATAACCATCCATTGTCGGCAGCAAAAATAGACCAAATCAACTATTCAAAAATATGTTTTTGGCTAAACAAGCCCGTCTTTGAGGGACTTTTTCATAAAATCAGCCAACTTTTGACCTGAAAGCGATTTTTCTAATTTGTTTGCCACTCTTTTTCGGCGACTGACGACGCCTTGATATGAAAGGGTAAGCAATCCGGCTTTTTGAATCTCAGTCAATGGAAGTATTGAAATGTAACAATAATCAAGTTCAACATCGCTCAAGTTGGGATGTTGTGTTGAAAATTTATGGGTAAAATCGTTGAATAAAGTATCGATGGTTGTTTTATATGTGCTTAATTCAGAGGTGGTGAGCGGATTTTTGAAATACATAATGGTATCGCCCATCAAATCTTTGTTGAAGTCACAACGCTCAATTATTGAATAATAGATTTCTGTCTCTTGAAATGTATTCCATCGCTCCAAAAACAATGTGTTTGATAATTCTTTATAGTTGGAATGCTTATTCTTGAGGATAACCAGTTTAATTGTTGTCAATACAACAGTTACAGCTATTAATATGATCCAGATAGGTTGTACATACTTTTCTTTCTTTTCATCTATGGTTTTGTCTTTCAGATATGCGTCGTATGTTTTTGAAATTGTGGAATTTTGGATTTTAATATCCAAATATTTTCTTTGGATTTCTTGATAAATACTGGAGTATTTTACCGATTCGCTATCATTGCCTAATATTTTATATATTTCAGAAAGCCCTTCGGCAGCATCGCGTTGATCTAACAAATTAGGAGAAAGGAGTGCTATAGACACATGATACAATGCTGAATCGTATTCTTTGTCAATAAAAAATGCGTATGCTGCCGCTCTGTTCATAGAATAATAAAGAGAAGTGTATTTCGGTATATTATGCATTGCCTTGTCTCTAAGTATTATTGCGGAATCTTGTTGTTTGATACAATGATAATAATATGACAAACAATAATAATAATATGCTCTCTCGTAAGATTGGTCAGGGAATTTCGACAAATACTTTTCAGCTTTTTTTATATAATAAAGATTAGTGTCTGGATCAGAACCATTTTCGTTTAGCATGTCATAAAAACTGCCTAAATGTAAATATTCAACCGCCAAGCGTGAAGAATCGTTGCATGCCAAAAATTCGTTGATGCATTCTAATTGCATGTCGAATGATCTGTCGAAAAATTCACACTTTATAAAAAGATTAGACATCATTTTATAGATCAAACCAGTCAAACGGTGCTTCTGTGTATCATATTTGTTGTCTGTAATATCATCTAGTGCTTTTAGAGAAACTATGAAATGATCCATGGCCGTTTTATAATCCAGATTCCAATGACAAATACAGCCTATAATATAATGAGATTTAGCCTTGTTCCATATGACATCCATATCAGTATTAACACGTTCAAGCGAATCGAAGTATTTCACTACTGGTGATATAGCAGAATCACTATAAATCTGATGCCAACTATCCAACAATTGCTCATGGTTGTTAATAATATCCACATAGCGTGCTTTTATGTTAAGAGCAGTGTCGTTGGGGTTGGTATCAGATAATTTTACCAATGTCAGTAATAACAGAAATAATGTAGTAAGCATCAAATATTTAAATTAGTATTGCAAATATACTGATTATTTCCGAATGTAATATTAAAATCAAACAAAAAAACGACCGAGGCGATCGCCTCGGTCATTTTTTTTAAAACCGTAAACTGTAAACTAAAGTTGTGGACCAGCTTTCACCAGCGCCTTTCCAGCCTCATTCGTCGTGAACTTCGCGAAGTTCTTGATGAATCTGCCGGCGAGGTCTTCAGCTTTCTTGTTCCAATCTTCAACATTGGCGTATGTGTCGCGTGGATCGAGAATCTTCGGATCAACGCCTGGTAATGCTGTAGGAACCTCGAAATCGAAATACGGGATCTTCTTGGTTGGAGCCTTCTCGATTGAACCGTCGAGGATAGCGTCTATGATACCACGTGTGTCGCGAATCGAGATGCGCTTGCCGGTGCCATTCCATCCGGTATTTACTAAGTAAGCCTTTGCGTGGCTCTTTTCCATGCGTTTCACGAGTTCCTCAGCATATTTTGTCGGATGCAGCTCGAGGAATGCCTGGCCGAAGCATGCACTGAATGTTGGAGTAGGCTCGGTGATGCCGCGTTCTGTACCTGCCAGTTTTGCAGTGAAACCGCTCAAGAAGTAGTATTTGCACTGATCTGGAGTCAAGATTGAGACAGGTGGCAACACGCCGAATGCGTCAGCTGAAAGGAAAATCACGTTCTTTGCTGCAGGACCTGATGACACTGGACGTACGTTCTTCACAATTTTCTCGATGTGCTCGATAGGATAGCTGACACGTGTGTTTTCGGTCACGCTCTTGTCTTTGAAGTCGATCTTGCCCTTTGCATCAACGGTAACGTTTTCAAGCAAAGCGTCGCGTTTGATAGCGTTGTAGATATCAGGCTCGCTCTCTTTGTCGAGATTGATAACCTTTGCATAGCAGCCGCCTTCGAAGTTGAACACGCCCTCGTCGTCCCAGCCGTGCTCGTCGTCACCGATAAGCAGACGTTTCGGGTCGGTCGAAAGGGTGGTCTTTCCTGTGCCTGACAAACCGAAGAAGATAGCGGTGTTTTCGCCCTTCATGTCAGTATTTGCTGAGCAATGCATTGAAGCGATGCCCTTCAATGGGAGGTAGTAGTTCATCATCGAGAACATACCTTTCTTCATCTCGCCGCCGTACCAGGTGTTCAAGATAACCTGCTCGCGTGATGTCACGTTGAATGCCACGCATGTGTCGCTGTTCAATCCTAACTCCTTGTAATTCTCGACTTTAGCCTTCGATGCTGTGTAAACTGTGAAGTTCGGTTTGAACTCTTTGAGCTCTTCCTCAGTAGGCTTGATGAACATGTTGAGCACGAAGTGTGCCTGCCAAGCGACTTCCATGATGAAACGCACAGCCATGCGGGTGTCTTTGTTAGCGCCGCAGAAAGCGTCAACGACGTAAAGGTTCTTGCCTGAAAGCTGTTTCTTTGCGAGAGCTTTCACTTCTTCCCACACTTTCTCGCTCATTTCGTGGTTGTCGTTAGGATAAACAGGGGTGTTCCACCATACGGTGTCCTTCGAGTTCTTGTCCATGACGATGTATTTGTCCTTAGGCGAACGGCCGGTGTAGATACCGGTCATCACATTGACAGCCTTGAGTTCGGTCTCAACGCCTTTCTCAAAACCTGTCAAAGCAGGATTCATCTCGTCTTTGAAAAGCTGCTCGTATGAAGGATTATAGTAAATTTCCTTGACATCCTTGATGCCGTAAGAGGCCAAAGCCTCTCTCAATTCGTTGATGTTTTTAGCCATATCTTTTGTATTGATGAATTAATCCTAAATAAAATGCAAAGTTCCAAATAAAATTTGAATAAAACAACACTTTTGAAAAAAATTATGTAATTTTACGGCAAATTTTTAGAGATGACTTATTTTTTATTTTATTTCATTTTATATCCGCTTTCTATATTGCCTTTGGCGTTGCTTTACATAATCTGCCTGCCGCTTTACGTGGTTCTGGCATTTATAATAAGGTATAGACGAAAAATCATTGACGATAATTTCGCAAAATCGTTTCCAGAATGGAGCAAACGTGAGGTGAGAAGGGCTAGAAACAGGTATTATTGGCATTTTATGCAGCTTGCCGCTGAGATGATTAAAATGTTGACAATGAGTCGCAAAAACGTGTTGCGTCGTTATCATTGCTCGAATCCGGAGGTGGTGAATAAGTATTTCGATCAAGGTAAGAGCGTCGTTCTAATGTCGAGCCATCACAACAACTGGGAATGGATGGTTTTAAGTGTCGATATGCAGTTCAAGCATCACGGAATAGGAGTGGGGGCACATAACACGAATCAGGTTTTTGAGAAGCTAATCAACAGAGCCAGAACACGTTACGGTGACCAAGTTGTCTTCCATGACAACGTTCGCGAGGTGATGGCGTATCATGAGGAAAACCACATTCCTGCCGCATATATGATTCTTTCCGATCAGAGCCCGAGCAATGTCAATCGTTGCTATGTCACTGATTTTCTGCATCGTCGCACTGGTTTCATTCGTGGCTCGGAAGGCTTTGCCCGCAAATACGACCTCCCGGTATTGTATTACGAAGTAATCAAAGAGCGCATCGGCAAATACCGCCTCGATGTCCATGAAATCTGCGAACATCCAAACGAACTCCCCGAAGGCGCCATCATGCAGAAATACGTGGAATTACTGGAGCAAACGATTAAAAACCATCCATACTACTGGCTGTGGAGTCACAGAAGGTGGAAACATAAATTTGATTAAAATAAAAGGGCGCCGCGTTGCGGCGCCCTTTTTGTTTTATTTGCGATCAGCCTTAATCGCCGCCTGTGCTGCAGCCAGTCTTGCAACCGGCACGCGGAATGGTGAGCATGAAACGTAGTTCAAACCTGCGCCGTAGAAGAACTCTACTGATGCCGGGTCACCACCGTGCTCGCCGCAAACGCCGCACTTCAGGTTGTTTCTGGTCGAACGTCCGCGTTCAACACCCAACTTCACCAACTGGCCAACGCCTTCCTGATCCAATGTGTTGAATGGATCGGCAGGGATGATCTTCTGGTCGATGTAGCTGTGAACGATTGAGTTGACGTCGTCGCGTGAGAAACCGAATGTCATCTGAGTCAAGTCGTTGGTACCGAATGAGAAGAACTGTGCAAC
>JAFYIE010000029.1 GCA_017538795.1 Bacteroidales bacterium
GATGGCCTCGGCTGTAAAGCTGGCGGTAGAGTAGCCGTGAGGATCCACATTCATCCACAAGTCGCTGAGAGCCTTGTTCTCGTCGTACTTGTTCACGCAGTTCACATCAATAATCTGTCCTACGATTTTCATGGTTCCTGTGATGTCCTCAGCCGTCTTAGGCTTGCCGTTCAACGTGATGCCAATGACGACTTCAGCACCCATCTGGCGGGCCACGTCAACGGGGAAATTGTTCTTCAGGCCGCCAGCGACCAGCACCATGTCGCCCATTCTCACAGGCGAGAAGGCAGCAGGGATGGACATGGAGGCACGTATGGCCTGCGGCAGCCGTCCGCTGTGGAATACCACCTCGCTGTTGTCCATGATGTTTGTAGCCACACAGGCGAAAGGAATCTTCAGGTCTTTGTTAAAGTCGAGCGAGTCGGTGTAACCCACAAAAAGTTTCTGGAACAGCTCTGCCAGGTTCTTGCCTCTGATGAGACCGCCTGCACTCATGTCACGCTTACCAATAGTCAGACCAGTATTAAATAAATAGGTATTCTGCTTCTTACGGTCCAGAAGGCTCTGCTTGCGAAGGTCCTCCTTGTCGGTAATGACGTAGGTCCAGTCCTGAGTCCTTACCATCGAGTCAAGCGAATGGGCATTATAGCCGATGGCATAGAGTCCGCCGACGATACTGCCTATGGATGTGCCGGTAACGATATCAACGGGGATGCCCGCCTTCTCCAGCACCTTCAGTACACCGATATGCGCCATACCTTTTGCACCGCCGCCACTGAGTACGACGCCCACTTTCTTCCTTTTAACAGCTGTGCTGTCCAACTGTGCATTGGCTGTACCAGTCATTAGAACAGCAACAATCATCAATACTATCTTTTTCATGTCCCTTTATGATATTTCATCCGATATTCCAATGGTGTCATACCCAAGTGTTCTTTGCAATATTTGCCAAAGAACGAGGGATTGGGGAAATTCAGGTCGTTGGCTATCTCCTGCATCGTCATGTCGGTGAAACGCAGGCGGCGCTCAATGGCTTTCAATGTATAGAGCTGTATATAAGTACTCGGCCTGCGATTCATCACTTCCTTGAGAATGGTAGAGAGATATTTCGGCGTGACATTCAGTTGGCTGGCAAAATCATCCACTCTGCGGATGCGGCCGTCGCTCTCTTCCACTAACTTTATGAAATTGTCGATAATCCGTTTCTTATGAAGGCTGGAATTGGGGTCTTCCTGCCGAACCTCTTCAACCGCCCGCTCTGAATTACGCCGCATGATGGACAGTAATTCCAACATGATAGTGCCTAAGAGTGAACGTACGATATCGGGGGTGAGTGCAGATGTGGACGACTTCATCCTGCTGCACAGCAACTGGAAATAGGTGTCACAAAGTTTGATATCGTCATCGGAAAGATGGACAACAGGATGCAGTTTGAGCTGCGACATATCTGCCACACTGATTAGATTATAGATATCGATGTTCCAAAGCTCACTGCGTGAAAACCAAATCTGTCGGCAATTAAAATCCGATGACGCCATAAAATTGTTGGCCGTGCTGTGGGCCATATAGAGAAACAGGTCGTTCTTTTGTAACTGCACAACATGGCCGTCGTATTCTAACTGTGCCCTGCCTTCAGTTATAAAGAAGAGAACGCCGTGATTTTGCAAACAAACAACACCCGATGGCACGGTGCCAATATTCTCCATCACGACCAACTCATCGCTATCACCTATCCTATAAGTGTCGTCCCCCCTGCGGGGCTTTAAATCCTGTATATCCATGATGCCAACATTTCTATGATGTTCTTTTTTGTTTGTTTTTGAATGCAAAATTAAACATTAATATCCAATTTTTACTGTTCGATTTATCACTAATTCTGCTCTGTATCATAAAATCACCCCAAAAAGACAGAAAAAGGTAATAAATGAAGAAATAAAGAGCATTGACCAAATGGCAGGTAAAAAGAATATGTTTCCTAAAGCTATCAAATTATGTGTCGTTTTCAGGTCTTTACTATTCACTCTAAATTATCAGCATCCTATCTAACGTCTATTTCACTTCACAATTGAGTTCGTGATTCGTTTTTAAACGTTAAATTCGTTAAATCTTCATTCTTTTGGGGCGCCCAAGAATCCCCAACGTCACTTTTCTACCGTTTAAGATGTAAGTTGCTGATTATCAATATTTAAAACGTTCAAATCTTGAAAGTTCAAAACTTTTCGTCCTTTTTTTTTGAATTGACAGATTTTATATCACGCGGACTTCACAACCCCGCGATACATTTTTCTTATTCTCGAAACGAAAAAGTTGTAGAAATAGTTGTGTATCGGAGGGACAGACCCCATGATATAGACC
>JAFYIE010000030.1 GCA_017538795.1 Bacteroidales bacterium
CTATGCGATCACGATGGTTCACGGGTCACGGTTCAGGGTTCATGGGTCACGAAAACCAAAACGAAACCGAAAACAGAAAACACGATTGATTTGCAATATAATTGGCGAAAATTCGTTGTCTTTATAAGTTAAGACCTTTAGCGCTACGCGTTATTGTTTACTTTTAACGGGTTTAAGTTTATGAAAATAGAAGACGTATATAAAATATTGGATTTTGAGGGCAAGGGCGGTTTTGTGTCGTTGGCAGAACCAGACTGGGACACGAAGACAGAAATGCCGGAGAGGGTTCAAAACCTTTTGAAGGATAAGGAAAGCCCTGTGTCCGAAGCCTCGGCTCTGTTTTGCTTCGGTGGAAAGCCATTGATACTCTTCTTTGAAAATCCAACTGATAACACTAACTTGTTCAAAGCTGTATGGAACTTGAACGAGGTGCCCATCATCATAGTGGTAAGCAATGACAGTGTGCGCGTGTTTAATGGCTTCGCTTATGAAAAAGAGTTGGATTCGCTCAGGTTGATGGGCGATGAGAAGATCTTGGGGCAGTTCTCTTATTTCAAGTTGGTAACGGGTAGAAGTTGGGAGGATTTTCAGGAAGAATTGTCACATCACAACCGGGTGGACTACTACCTGCTTAAAAACATCCAATTTGCCCAAAAGCATATCCAAGATACTGGCGTATCGCACAACCTTGCCAACCGTTTGATAGGTAAGATTATATTCTTGCGCTATCTGACCGACCGCCATGTAGTGCTTAATTTTGAAGGGCAACGTCGTTCGCTGACGAATAACGATCTGATAGCCTTGCTTCAAGACAAGCAGCGGCTATCAGTGCTTTTCGAGACACTTCAGGACAAAGAAAAAGGTTTTAATGGAGATCTGTTCCAGATTTCTCACGAAGAACTTGACAGTGTGCCGGAGCTTGCATTGGATGTACTTGTGCGACTTTTGCGTAGCGACAATCTTGAAGACGGGAATCTCTCGTTATTCGATGTGTATGATTTCTCCATTCTTCCGGTAGAGTTTATCAGCAATGTGTATGAGCGCTTCATCGGTAAGGAGAACCAAGAGAGAGAGGGTGCCTATTATACCCCACGCTTCTTGGTGGACTATGTGGTAGAAAACACTGTTGGGCGGCATTTGGCCACCTCACAAGAAAGTACCTGCCGTGTGCTTGACCCCGCGTGTGGTTCGGGAATCTTCCTTGTGGAGTCACTGCGACGAATTATCGACCACTATATCCATCACGGTGGGGGAGTAGATGTGCGGGGGGCTGCTTTCCAGAAAAAGTTGCGTGAACTGGTGGTCGATAATATTTATGGAATAGATAGTGACGAAAGTGCCATACAGGTGGCCGCTTTCTCTATTTACCTCACCTTGCTCGATTATCAGAAACCGGCAGATATATCCACCTTCCGTTTCCCGAACCTGATAGGCTCTAACTTGAGGTGTCAGGATGCCTTCTGCCATGCAAGTTTTGAGGGCGTGGAGTTTGACTATATTATTGGCAACCCACCATGGAATCGTGGTCGTAAGGAGTTGGATGAAGAGGGGAATGTGATTGTTCCCAAATACCAACAGTATGTGGCACGCCGTGAGAAGGACGAGGCCAAACGCATCGTGGGCAACAAAGAGATTGCTCAGGCTTTTGTGCTGCGTTCTATGGACTTTATGAACGAGCGAACACAAACAGCATTGGTGCTTACGAGCAAAGTGCTATACAACGGACAGAGTAAATCGTTCAGAGAATACTTGTTGGATAAGGTGCAAGTGAACACCGTGCTTGAACTTTCATCCGTGAGAAGGGAAGTGTTCTCGCAGTCGAGTGACCCCGCCATAGCACCAGCATGTGTTCTGTTCTATCAAAATAAGAGGGAAGGTGGCAGTGGCGTTCATACATTGACACATGCAGCGGTGAAGCCCAGCGTGTTCTTCACTCTTTTTAAGGTGTTGACTATTGAGAAGGCTGACATACAGCATGTTCGTCAAGACTTGCTGAGGGAACACGACGAGTTGTGGAAGATTCTACTCTATGGATCATATCTGGACTTTCTCTTTGTAAACCGCTTGCGAGGGATGAGAACTATCCAGCAGGAAATCATGGAAAGGGGTTATGAAACGGGTAACGGAGTAACATGTGGAAAAGAGCATACCCGACATTATGACATTAGTTCATACGTTGGTAAGAGGGAAATTGTATATGGGCAAATAGAGCCTTACCACATTCTGCCTTCAAATAAGCACTGGACGCATCCTCGCGCGCAGTGGGGGCGTCGCCCCATACTGTTCAAGGGCCCATTATTGTTGACGAGGAAAGGCATCGATAGCACGGACTTCTCTTGTCGCTCTTCGGTTTATGAAGGTGATGCTATTTATAAAGATGCCATTACCGGTGTACATGGTGAGGACATCAACGTATTGCGCAATATGGTGGGCGTACTCAATAGCAGTCTTTTCAGCTACTTTGCCTTGATGTGCATGAGTTCCGCTGGTGTAGAGCGCGAACAGGGTCTGAAAAATGAGAAATTCTCTATGCCATACGTCAGCGGAGCCATTGCAAGTCATGTGGAGGCGATAGAACGCAAGTATGTTGAATTAGAAAACGATCCACTCCAGCCACGAGATGTGGCGGAAATTTTCATTGCAAAAAAGAGGGAAAAGATAGACAGCATCATAGCAGAGGAACTGCATCTGACGACTGTGGAGTCTGCACTTGTTGACTATGCCATCCATTATTCAATACCTTTGGCTACTGGACGTGCTACTGCTACATCAGTGACCAATAATACCAAAGGCAGGAAAATTTTGGAGGAATACGCTGGGGTATTCATGGAACGCTTTAATGGACAATTGGGCGAAGGAAACTGTCTCAACTGTCAGTGTGAGATAGCAACGGACTATGTGTCTGTGCGTTTTAAGGTGGAAAAAGAGGAAAAGTCTATGTCATTTACGAAAAGCAAGGCCAGTGGCTTGACGGCACTCTTGCTTGCATTGTCAGCAGAGAACCTTTCAGACCAACTGTATCTACGCAAAGACATACGGGGCTTTGAGAAGGACGGATTCTACGTTGTTAAGCCTTGCGACCAGCGCCTGTGGCACAAGGCTGTCGCATACGTGGACGTTCAGGAATTTGTGGATGCCATACTGTCGAACCAAATAAGAACAGCAAAATGATGAACGTGGCGTTATTTGGTTACAGCGAGGTTTACTATCAGTCGCAGTTGAAAGGTTTGCTTCATGACATAGTCGTGGTCTATGAACGAATCCTACAAAGTGGAGTCAAGCTACCAAACAACGAGAACACTATCCGTAATGAGTTTGGAAAGTACTTCTCCGATCAGAGTTACAAAGTTACCTGTACAACGGCGAAAGACTACTATTACGATTTCGAAGTCAGCCTGCAGAAAACCGCAGGGAGAGTGGACATGCGTTTTCTTTCGCCAAACTGTTTGTGCGTTCAGGACTATTTCTTTGGCATAGAATGTAAGCGACTTGACGGGACAAGACATCTTTCCAAGGAATATGTGGTGAATGGTATCAGACGGTTTACTACGGGTAAATATCCATCGTATCTTGGCTGTAATGCCATGCTGGGATTTGTCGTATGTCCTATAGACTTAGATGAAACTGTGGGATATGTGAACAATAACCTGACTGTCGATGAGTACCTTCAGCAAGTAGGAACTACAGCAAGGACTGTGGGATTTGAATCCCATCATACCAGTCCACATCATTTGGTATTATACCATTTGTGGATGAACTTTGTGGGATTGATTATTAAAGAAACTGAAAATTAAAGACAAGAAAAGAATATGGCATTATATCTTTCCGCTGCTCAAAAGAGTTTGAAGTTGTTGTTTGCTAACGATAGCAGATATGTAATACCAACATATCAGCGGCCATACTCATGGTCGTTGGAACAATGCAGACAGCTTTTTGATGATGTACGCGATGCGTACCTCAGTGGGCGCGATTCTTATTTTTTAGGTAATATAGTACTGGCAGAAGACGATAGCGAAGAGATGCCAGAAGTAGTGGACGGACAACAAAGACTTATTACACTTTGGCTTTTTTTGAAGGCACTATATGTGCTTTTACCCACATATAGCAAGCTTAAAAGGATGATTTTTCTTGAAACGGAAGATAACAATGGCCAGGAGATACGTGTGAGCAAAGTGCTATCGAATGTCTTTGAGGTAGTGGATCAAAAGCAAATAGATGATGTAAAAAACTACGATAAGACGAGATACGACAAACAACTCCGTGAATACTTGACAATAGGAGAGGACAGATACTTCAAGACTCATTTCGACCACGTTTATGATAATGCTGTTGCCATTTACTCTATTCTCAACGATTATTTCTGTAATCTGAGTCAGGATGAGCAGCGTAGTTTTACTGAGTTCTTTATAAGTAGGATTTATTTATTGCCTATCATCCTTAAAGATGAGGATATTAACAAGGCTCGTTCCAATGCATTGATGGTGTTTGAGACCATTAATAATCGTGGTATGGATTTGCAAGATGCAGACATATTCAAAGCCAGACTTTATGAAATGGCTTTGCGTGCAGAAAAAGGTGAAGAGTTTATTCTGCAATGGAAGGGCATTAATCAGCAGTGTACCGACCTGGGTATTACTATAGATGACTTGTTTAGGTATTACTACCATATTGTTAGAGGTGGGATGGGGATTGTTACAGCAGAGAAGGGGCTTCGTGATTTCTTCCAAAACGACTCGAAATCGCCATTCAAAAAGGGTGATTATGCGAAGATATTAACTGCGCTTACAGATGTCCTTGCCGTTCTTTCTGTTTGTGAAGACAAGAAGACGGAAAATACACGTACAGCAGCATGGATGCAAGTATTATATGCTTACACTAATCAATATCCAGTGTATGCTCTCGTATGCTATATGTATTTTAACAAGAATCATAGTGATTCTGACTTGCTCGACATTTTGATGAAACTGGTGCGCTACTGTTATTGGAAAGGGTCAACGACAACAGTAAAGTTTGAAATATACAACATTATCTATAATGTGGCTCATCAGGAGAGGATTGCGGACTATATGTGCAAGGAGATAGCTTCGGATATGTGGATGAAGCCAGGCAAACTGACCAAGGGCCTTTGTCTTTTGTCGTTCTATATGAACAATCCAGACATAGGTGCTATTCAGAATGTGAATGTCGATAAAATCATCAAACCTGTGGACGTGACTATGCTCGGAAAGGATTGGGATATGGTTGACAAGGATGAGAGTTTGAACAGTCTGGGAAACTACATAGTTCTGGATGTACCCAAGAGAAGTGCTCCGTTCAATAGACGTTATTCCTCATATTTAACATCTTCACTTCCGGAGGTTAGAGATTTGACCAATATAAGTGTTGGTTTATCTTATGACTACCATCAAGGTAGGGTAAAGAAGATATTCGAAGCGCTACAGGATTTCTTTGTGTTTGGAAAAGGCGTATGAAGAATATTGTAATAAAGAACTTCAAGGCATTCGGTGACGACCCTGTAATGATTGGTGGTACAACAAAACAAGGAGTACCGCTGAATGTGTTGTGCTACGGCGAAAACGGGTCTGGTAAGAGTTCCATTTTTGAGGCCATGAAGTTCGTCTTTCACTATGAACGCATAAAGAGAGAGCGAAATCTGCATCATCTGACGGGAGAGGAATTGGCAAACGCCTTTCGTCAAATACAGTTGGATTTTGGGCATAAGAATGCTGGTGTTGACTTTGAAATTTCCGTCAATAATACATCCTATGCTGATTTTAATATAGCACATTATCATGTCTATATGATTAGTGGTGACGATCTGGAATCCCGAAACCAGATAAACGTTAAGGAAATATTGAAAAAAGCATGGATAGGACCCCATGACATAGATACTGAATTCACAGATGCCCACATGGATGTTGTTGTGGATGATGTGAATCAGTTTCTTAGTGAATTCTTCTTTGAGACAATAAGGGTGAGCCGGTCCCAGAATGGTACATTTCTGTTAAAGATTGTAGATACTGCAAAAGGGCTTGACCAAGATGATGACTTGAAAATGTGGTTCAACGAGGCCAAGATACACCTCGTTACACTGCTCTCGATGCTGGGGTCGATATTATTGATGGCACCAAAAGGTGAAAACGAAAAGCGGATATTAGTGCTGGATGACTTTATCACGAGCCTTGATATGGCTAACAGGACATTTCTTTATCAATGTATTGTGTCGAGGTTTAAGGATTTCCAAGTCTTGTTATTCACTCATAACACTAGTTTTTACAACCTTTGCGACCACTTTATTGACGAGGACAAAGAACAGAAAGACAAATGGCTTAGACAAGGTGTCTTTGAGTATAACAACAAGCATGTGGTTTATAACCTGGATAAGGCTGACACTATCAAGAAATTGGAGCAACGGTTACATGATCATCCGAATGAGGTACATGATATTGGCAATGATGTGAGGCAGTACTTCGAGGTGCTACTACATCGGCTGGCCATGCTCTTGATGGCTGGTGCCAAGGAAGAAACAACAGGCATTTTGGCTGAGATTTCAAAGAAATTAAACCGGAGAGTGTTCAAGGTGGACGGGGACAAAGTTTATTATATGCATGACTTGGTAAACAGTTTGATGAATGTGGTGGCTAATGCACCTTCGGACAGACAACTGGAGGTTATTAAGAAGAAACTGAAAGATTTTAATGATGCAAAGGATACCGACAAATTGTCGGATAATCTACATGCTATGGTTATCTACCAGAAAGTGGCACTTCATCAGTCATCGCACGGTCATGCTGGATTGCCTGATTTGTCTGCGAAAGAAATCAAGGCATCGCTTACGGTGATGAAGAAAATGGAGGCGACAATAGAAAAATTGAAAATTGAAAGAATATAAAAAATAATTGTTATGATACCCTTTTTATCATTAAAAGACATAACAGCTCTTCATGGAGCTGAAATTAACGAGGCCGTCACCCGTGTGGTGAATGGCGGCTGGTATCTCCAAGGCGAGGAAAACAAACGCTTTGAGGAGAACTATTCCAAGTTTATCGGCACCAAACACACCATTGGCTGCGCCAACGGCCTGGATGCCCTAATATGGATATTCCGAGCCTATATCGAACTGGGCGTGATGCAGCCTGGCGACGAGGTGATTGTTCCGGCCAACACCTATATTGCCACCATCCTCTCCATCACCGAGAATGGCTTGAAGCCCGTCTTGGTGGAACCCAAGTTGAACACCTTGGAGATAGATGATGACCTGATTGAAAAGGCCAACACCCCCAAGACCAAGGCTATCTGCATCGTCCACCTCTATGGCCGCAATGCTTACACTGACAAGATTGGTGCCTTGTGCAAGAAGTACAACCTGAAGCTCATCGAAGATAACGCCCAAGCCCACGGCTGTAAGCACACCGATGGCCGCACCACAGGTTCTATTGGCGATGCAGCGGGTCATTCATTCTATCCGGGAAAAAACCTTGGTGCATTGGGTGATGGAGGTGCTGTCACTACCAATGACGATGCTCTGGCCGAAGCAGTGCGCACCCTTGCCAACTATGGCTCGCAAAAGAAGTATGTGTTCAAATACACAGGTCGCAACAGCCGTTTGGATGAGATTCAGGCTGCCGTGTTGGATGTGAAGCTGAAATACTTGGTTGAGGACAATGCCCACCGCAAACAGGTGGCCAACTATTACTACGACCATATCAACAACCCACTAATTACCTTGCCCGACCGTCTGCCCGATGAGCAGAACGCTTACCACCTGTTCCCGATATTGGTGGCCAATGGCAAACGCGATGCTTTGCACGACTATTTGGATCAGAATGGCGTGGGCACGGTCATCCATTATCCCATTGCCCCACACAAGCAGGAATGCTACAAAGAGTGGAACGGCATGAGCTTCCCCGTCACCGAGCGCATTGCAAACGAGGAATTGAGTTTACCCATTGGCCCTGCCATTAAAATGGACGAGGTTGCCGAAGTAGTACGCCTTATCAACCATTTTAAATAACAATTAAGCTAATAAGCATCTAAGCTACTAAGCTATGAAGATTTGGATTGTCAATTATTATACAAAACCTGACTGCACTAACCCCAGATATAATGAGTTTGCCAAACATTTCCAGGCTGCCGGTCATGAAGTGCTTACATTTTATGCTAATTATAAAGGTGATGGAAACTCTCCACTTTTTAATAGGAAAGAGGTGGGCGGTCTCGACTTTGTTGAGGTGAAGGCTCCACACTATGTTGGGAATGGTGTAGCAAGAATGAAATCCATTTTTAGTTTCGCCTGGGCAATCAAGAAGCATTGCAAGGAGTTTGAACGCCCGGATGTTATTCTTCACAATGTCCATGCCCCTTTTGATGCACCAATAGTTTTGGCTGCCAGAAAGCTCAAGTGTAAGTATGTGTCGGAAGTTTGGGATTTGTGGCCTGATAATTTCGCCAATTTCGGGATGATTTCGCGCAAGAACCCAGCGATGAAGCTGTTTTATCGCATTGAGAGATGGATATATGAACATGCAGATGAGCGGGTGTTTACTTTGGCTGGTGCAACAGCCTATTTGAAAGGCAAAGGCTGGACAACCGAAACGGGCGGCAAGATAGACCTTTCTAAAGTGCATTACATCAATAATGGCCTTGACTTGGACCAATTCGACAAGGATAAATTGACACATCCCCGTGAAGATGCAGATATGAACGACCCGAATTTGACTAAAATAGTTTATCTGGGTGCGATTAATAAGGCAAACAATGTGAAAACTTTGATAGACGCTGCAGTATTATTACAAGATATGCCAAATTATCGTTTCATTATCTACGGTAATGGTGTATATCGACCGGAATTGGAACAGTATGTAAAGGAAAACCATATTGACAATGTGGTGTTCAAGGAAACGCGCATCCCTTTGGAAGAATGTGCATGGGTGGTGAGTCAAGCCACGGTCAATATCATGAACTACGAAAAGGGCTTCGGTTATATGGGAGTGTCTTCAGGAAAGATGTTTCAATACTTGGCTGCTGGTAAGCCCATTGTCTGTAATGTTGACATAGCTTACGATAATGTGATAAAAGATAATAATCTTGGTGTCTGCCGTGACATTGAAACTTCAGAGGAATTTGCGATGGCGATTCGTAGCCTTGCTGAGCAACCACGTGCAAGTTACGATGCCATGTGTGAACGAGTGAGGGAGGTGGCAAAGAGGTTTGATTATAAGGTGCTCGCGCAGAGAGAACTTGAAATCATTGAGTCTCTTAAATAGTCACACAGAAAACACAGATAACACAGAAATAATATAAACGTGTAATTACCATTAATTTGACCATTAATTATCGACCACGGATTTAGCGGATATGACGGATAGCTGGTTTGAACACGAATCTGACGAACTGAACGAATGGGGTTGTTTCATATAGATGATGATTTTACTCATTTAGAGTGTGTTGAAAACAGGTTTTCACAAGCACTCCGAATGAATAAAACTTTTGCATACAGCAAAGCAGACCAACTGGTCTGTCATCTATATGAAAGTAGTTGGGGAGAATATCTGTGGTATCTGTGATATCTGTGAGAAGCATGAAAGATATTAACGAGCAATTATACGGCCAATTAACGTTGAAGAAAAAGATCTGTTAGATTAGTGTCATCCGTGTTCCAAAAGAAAATATCTGTGATTTCTGAGCTATCTGTGTGAAACAAAAAATGAATATCTGTGAGCAAATTATTGATAGAACTCATAAATGCTACTCTTTGCAAGAGGCCTTTGAACGAGAAGGTCTTTGAAAGGGCGATAGAAGCAGACTGGCAACGGTGTTTTGACATGGCCTTGCAGCAGAATGTCTTAGCTATGACGTTTCCAGCCATGTCTTCGCTGCCAAAGGAGTTGAGACCTTCATTCACGTTGTGGTCGAAGTGGATGGCATATTCGCAGAGCATTGCTGAGCAGTCGCAGTATAAGCGGCAGGTGGTTGAGAAGATGGGCGCATGGTTGGCTGAGGAAAAGCTTACAACTACAATTCTCAAGGGGTTCTCTTTGTCGGCACTCTACCCTAATCCAAACCTTCGTGAGTTTAGCGACATAGATATCTTCTCAGGCAGCGATTATGAAGCAGTAAACGCTTGCTTTTCCAAACATGGAGTGAAGGTGGATAGTGTAGATGGCCATCATGCCTACTTGAAAGTGGATGGTATTTCGGTGGAACACCACTTTGCTTTCTCCAATACCAAGGTCAAAGATGGTTTGGGTGGACCGGAAGAAGAGTTGCAACGATTGGTAGTATCTGACCCACAACCAACATCAATTCCAGGAATCAACTTTCCTAACTCTGTTTTCACTGCTTTATTTGTCGGCTGGCACGCATACGAGCATTTCTTGCAGGAAAAGATAGAATTACGACACGTTATTGACTGGGCTTTGTCATTAAGGCAGTTGACAGAATTAGAGGCAGAGACGCTGAATGAAATAAAACGCAATACTGGCTGGGGCAACTTTTGTGACACTCTGACGGCAATTGCTATACGTCAATTAGGCTTGCCTCAAGATTGGTTCCACGAAACTGAACAAGTCGCAGTTGAACAAGAACAACAAGTATGGAATGACATAATCAAAGCCTCACGTACTGCTAAAAGCAAGTCTTCCAACCTTCGTCGTATTTACATCGCTAAACGAATGCTGAAAAACAGCTGGAAATTCAAGGATTATTCAAACATAAGCGCGACTCAGTTGCTTATTAAAGAAACAATCGGTCACTTCAAAACTATAAACTTGAAAACTGACTATAAACAATAAACTATAAACGATAAACTTTATAGAAATCATGTATAAACATTTTTTTAAAAGACTATTTGATTTCCTAATAGCATTGATAGCCTTGTTGCTCATTGGATGGTTTATCTTGCTTGTGGCAATATTCCTGCATTTTGCCAATAAGGGTGCCGGTGCTTTCTTCACCCAAGAACGTCCAGGTAAAGACGGCAAAATATTCAAGGTTATCAAGTTTAAGACCATGACTGATGAGCGTGACGAGAACGGAAAACTATTGCCTGATGCTCAACGCCTGACAAAGGTGGGGAAAATTGTGCGCTCTTTGTCTATCGATGAGTTACCTCAATTGATTAATGTGTTCAAGGGTGATATGTCATTGATTGGACCGCGTCCACTCTTAGTGAAATACTTATTGGTGTATGATGATGAGCAAAAGCGTCGTCATGAAGTTCGTCCGGGCATTACGGGTTGGGCACAGGTGCATGGGCGTAACCACTGCAAACTGAGCGAGAAATTTAAACTTGACGTATGGTATGTGGATCATTGCACTCTTTGGACGGATATTCGTATCATTTGGATGACCGTGATGAATGTACTGAAACGTTCTGATATTGGAGAGGGAGCAAGTGATATGCAGGAGGTTGATGATTTGCATTTTGTAGAAAGATTGCGTGAATTGCGTGAAAAAGGAATGTTGAATGACTGATAAATAACAGATATGAAAGATTTAATAATTGTTTGTGCCGGTGGTTTTGGTCGTGAAGTCTATTATATGGCCAAGGAAATCGGAAAGTGGAATATAAAAGGTTTTATTGACGACAACCTTCATGCACTTGATGGTGTGAATATTGCTTTACCTATCATTGGCACTATAAAAGACTGGGTTCCGTCAGAGAATGAGGTGTTTGCTCTTGGTGTTTCAGCTCCTAAAACCAAAGAAGTAATTGTTAATATTATGAAAGCAAAAGGAGCTATGTTTGAAACACTGATTTCTCCTCGCTCTCATATCATAGAAACAGCCACAATGGGTGAAGGTTGTATCGTTAGCGGTACGCTTGGTGATTGCGTAAAATTGGGCAATTTTGTTAATATTATGGGATCCATGATAGGCCAAGACTCAATAATAGATGACTATTCAACGACAACTGGTTATACCAATATTGCAGCAGCTCACTTGGGGAAACGAGTGTTTGCTGGCAGTCATTCTGCGGTGCTTAATGGCTTGACAGTGGGCGATGATGCCTATATTTGCGCAGGAAGTATAGTGTTTACAAAAGTCAAGGCTGGTACCAAAGTGTTCGGCAATCCTGCTAAGAGAATGGATTTTTAATAGATAGACTATGGCATTTTTCAAATTCAATAACATCAGGGTAGCTGGCGTGGCTTGCGCAGTGCCCAAGAATGAAGTAAAGACAGAGACTTACAAATCACTGTTCGGTGACGAGGAGGTGGAGAAATTCATGGAGATGACCGGTGTACGTGCCTCACATCGCACCTTGGAGCATCAAACCTGTAGTGACCTTGGCTTCCGTGCTGCACAGGAACTGCTGGCTCATAAGGGGGTGAAACCCGAAGAAATCGGTGCCGTTATCTTCTCATCGCATAGTCCCGACTATCGCCGTCCGGCCACGGCTTTTGTGCTGCAATACCGCTTGGGCATCCCCAAGGAGGCGGTGTGTTACGACATCAGCTTAGGCTGCTCGTCACTTGTGGTGGGAATGCAGACGGTGGCCAGTATCATGAACACGGGCGATATTCAGAAGGCCCTGCTCTTTGTGGGTGACACGGCTGGCAAGTCGGTCTATCCCGACGACCGCAGTTCGGCCATGCTCTTTGGCGAGGCTGGTGCCGTGATGTTGTTGGAGAAGACGGATGACCCAAAAGATGAAATCGACGCTCTGGTTCGTAGCGACGGCAGCGGCTATCGTTATATGATTGTGCCGGGTGGCGGCTATCGCAACCTTCACGCTTCGGAAGAGGTGGTGATGTGCGAGGACGGCAACCCACGTACCTTGATGAACAGCTTCATTCAAGGCACTTCGGTGTTCACTTTCACCATCTTCGATGTGCCGCGCCTCATCAAGGACTTCTTCGCCCAGACCGAGACCACGCCCGACCAGTACGACTGCTTCGCTTTCCATCAGGCCAACCTATATATCCTCAAGCAGATTGCCAAGAAAACCAAGATTGACTTTGAACGGATGCCCATCACCCTCGACCGCTATGGCAACACTTCTGGTGCCTCAGCAATCGTGTCGCTGTGCGATAAATACGGCAACTCTAACGAAAACAAGACCATCAAGGTGATGGCCTGTGGCTTCGGCATTGGCATATCGCTGGGTGCCACATCTTTTGAAATCAATACGGCCGATATTTTGCCCATCTTCGAGGATGATGCCATCTTTGAAGACGGCCTGATTACCGACCCTAACCAATTATACGAGAAGAAATAATGATTACAAATATCCTTGAATACTTAGAACAGACCACACAGCGTCTGCCTGATAAAACGGCTCTGGCTGACGATAAGCTGAGTCTCACCTTCAGCCAATGGCAACAGCAAGCGGAAAATATTGGAACTGCCATTGCCCAAGCTGCCAACGGCACTATGCGCCATGCGGTGCTGGTGTTTGTTGACCGCCGTATTGAGGGGCTTGTGGAGGCTATGGGTGCTGTAGAGAGCGGCAACTTCTATGTGCCAATCGACTGCAAGATGCCTTTCGAGCGTGTGCGCCTCATTGCCGATGTGTGCAAGCCCATTGCTGCGGTGGCCACCACCGAGGCCGACCTCAAAACGCTCGACCAGATTGAGTTTGCTGGGCCAAGATTTATTTACAACGAGGTTAAAGAGCATCCTGCCGACAAGCAGCTGTTGTCCACCATCCGTGAACAGATTATCGACCTTGACCCTGTCTATAGCATCTTTACCAGTGGTTCCACTGGCGTGCCGAAGGGTGTGGTCATCAGCCATCGCGGCATGATTGATTTGGCGGATTGGTTGGTGGATACGTTCCAGTTCACCGAAGCTGATGCCCTGGGCAACCAGACTCCGTTCTATTTCGATGGTTCGGTCAAGGATATTTGCATCTGCATAAAGAGCGGTGCCACGCTGAATGTGATTGGCAAGAAATATTTCACCTTCACCAAGCAGCTGATGCCGTTCCTCAACGACCGCCATATCACGGCCATCCTGTGGGCTACCTCGGCCATCGTGTTGGTGGGCAACAGCGACATCCTCAGTGTGGCATTGCCTGAGCATCTGCGATTGGTCACCTTTGCTGGCGAAGCCATGCCGGCCAAGCAGCTCCGCACCTGGCAGGAGAAACTACCCAACGTGCGCTTCGTGAACCTCTATGGCCCTACTGAAATCACGGTGGACTGTACCTATTTTGACGTGACCCGTCATTATGCCGACGATGAGTATATCCCCATCGGCAAGGCTTGCCGCAATATGCAGGTGCTGGTGCTGAAGGACGATGACACCGAAGTTGCCGTGGGTGAGGTGGGAGAGCTTTGCGTACGAGGCAGTGGAGTGGCTTTAGGCTACTATGGCAACCGTGCCAAGACCGACGAGGTATTTGTGCAGAACCCCTTGAATCCGCTATACAACGACATCATCTATCGCACAGGCGACTTGGTAAAGCCCGAAGCCGATGGCAACTTGGTGTTTGTGTCGCGCAAGGACTTCCAGGTGAAGCACAAGGGTAACCGCATCGAGTTGGGTGAGATTGAGGTTGCGGTGAATGCCGTCAATGGTGTGACCAATGCTGCCTGTATCTTCGACCATGAACAGGACAAGCTGGTGCTGTATTACACCACTACTGACGGTCAGCCTATGGACATCATCAACCTTGTGAAGGAGCGTATTCCTGTGTATATGTTCCCTGAGGTGATTGTCCACCTGAAAGCGATGCCGTTCAATATGAACGGGAAGATTGACAGAATTGAGCTAAAGAAACAGTATGAAGCAAACAAAAAATGAGCAAGTTTGAGAAATATTTCGTTATAGGCACTGGTAGTGTTGCCCTCGCGTGTGCTGATACATTAAAGGGTCTGAACCTGAATCCTACACTTATTGAGAGTAGAAAGTCGGGGCTGTCATCTTTGCGTGCTTCATGTGATAAGAAAGGAATAGTTTATCTCTCATTACAAGGTGGGGATTTGAAAGCTTTTCTTAGTGCAATAGAAGAATCGTCCCTGATAGTGAGTGCGGCTAATAGGTATTTGTTCCCTGCAGAAGTTGTTGCTAAACCTAACCTCGCTATTATCAATTATCATGGTGCATTGCTTCCCAAACATCCAGGCCGCAATGCGGAGGCATGGGCTATTTACGAAGGCGATAAAGAAGCAGGGATAACGTGGCATTTTGTGTCATCAGGGATTGATACTGGCGCAATTATTGACCAACGCAGTGTGCCTATTTCAGACAAGACCACGTCAATGTTATTGCTCAAACAGTATGGACAGTTGGCTGTTGCATCGTTCAATGATTTTGTTGGAGATTTGTTGAATAATAACATAAGCTCAAGAAAGCAGACCGAACAACACCCTCTTCATTTATCATCGCATAAGCCCAATGACGGTTTTCTGGATTTAAATTGGAGTGGTGAACAAATGTCTCGTTTTCTTCGTTCAATGGATTACGGCCCTCTGCAAACACTCGGTATTCCACAGGTGGTTTTCTTTGGCGACACATATTTAATTGAAAAATATAAAATACAGTCGAAGGAAGGTCTATCGGAGATGAGGCGTTTTAACCCTGAAACAGACGTTATGACACTTCAAAAAGATAGTTTAGAAATAATAATGCAATTAAAAAAAGTATAAAAATGGAAAAACTGCTTGAAATTTTAAAGGGCGTTCGCCCTGATGTTGATTTTGAAAACGAAACTGCATTGATTGATGATGGAATATTGGATTCGTTTGATGTGGTTAGCATAATTAGTGAGCTTGATGACCAATTTGGAGTTCAAGTGCGAATCACAGAACTTGATCCGGAAAATTTCAATTCCGTAGAAGCTATCTGGCAGTTGGTTCAATCATTGAAAGAAAAGAGTAATTAATGAATAAATACGACTTATCCCAAAAACACATATTGTTCGTTGGAGGCCAAACGGGTCTTGATAAGGCCATTCTCGCGCTCTTACATGAATGTATGTCAGTCAACCCTGAGAGGCATCTTGTTGTTTATGAGAACTTAACCATTGGTGAAATTGAAGCCGATATTAAGGATATTGTAAAGCGAGAAGGTGCCTTCGATGGAGTGGTGTTCAATGTAGTACACAGCGATTTCCGTCCATTGCAATTTGTAAAGCCAGAGTTGGTTAATCAGATTACTAACGATAATTATGCTGTTTTCATAGAAGTGGTTCGTGCATTAAAGAAAAGCAAAGGCTTAAATGACGGTGCGAGCATTGTGGCTATGAGCAGTATCAGCAGTTCAAGAGCCATGAAAGCCAAGATGGCCTTCTGTGCATCGAAAGCGGCTCTTGATGCGGCTGTTCGTTGTTTGGCGGTGGAATTGGCTGATAGAGATATTCGCGTCAATTCGATTCAGAAAGGTTCAGTGGATGCAGATGCGGAAAAGTCTCATATCCAAGATGTAATGGCGGTAAGGAGTGATGCCGCAACACAAGATAACACTGCCCCATTAGGCATAGTGAAAGCTAATGAGATAGCACAAATGGTAGCTTTCCTTTTAAGTGATGCGGTTAAAACAATTACAGGTACTTCAATTGTAATAGATGGAGGGTATTTAGCATGAAAAGCGTAATGGATTTCTCAGGAAAGACGATAGTGCTGGCTGGTGCTGGCGGTATTGGTTCTGCCACAGCTGAACTTTTGGCATCGCTGGGTGCGAAAATGATTCTGCTGGATGTGGTTGAGGATAAAATGAAAGAAGTTGTTGAGAAACTTCCGGGAGCAGGTCATTCATATTATGTGTGTGATTTCTCCACAATAGAGAGTATTGAGCCTGTAATTGCTCAACTAACGCAGGAACACGGTGCGGTTGACGGTTATGTGCATTGCACAGGGGTGGGGGCAGTTAGACCACTGAAAATGTCGAAATATGACTTTATGCTACGTGTGATGAACATCAATTTCTTCTCTTTTATTGAAGTTGTACGTTGTCTAACCAAGAAAGGTGCTTTTAATGAAGGAATGAATGTTGTTGGTGTTTCAGCAGTGGGTGCATATCTTGGTAATGCAACCAAAACGGCTTATTGCGCTTCGAAGGCTGCAATGAATAGTGCAGTTCGTTGCTTGGCAAAAGAATTGGCAACCAAAGGAATCCGTCTAAATACAGTGGCACCTGGTTCAACTGACACCCCAATGGCAAGAGAGGCAGCTGACTATCGTGAAGGATCAGATGATTATCGTTTGAACGAAATGCGCCAATATCTTGGCACGTGTCAACCTCAAGATATTGCTGATTCTATAGTGTTCCTTCTGAGTGAAATGAGTCAAAAGATAACAGGAACATGCTTGCCGGTTGATGGTGGAAAATTGACATCTTAAAAATAATAAACTAGTAATGGATATGATAAAGAACAGTTTTAAGAATATTGGAATCAAGGGTATGGCTTGTGCTGTATCTACCAGATGGATTTCAGTTGAATCTTTAAAGGATGGCTCAAATGATGAAATGCTCAATCGTTTTGTGAAAAATACAAGTGTGACCGGACATTACGAATGTGGTCCGAGACAGTCGGCTGCCGATTTGGCTTGTGTGGCCGCAAGACGCATCATTGAGGAGAAAGCGATTGATAAAAGCGAGGTAGGTGTTGTGGTCTTTGCAACCCAATATCCCGACTATAAGACCCCATCAACAGCTTGTGTCCTTCAGAGCCGTTTGGGATTGTCGATAGATTGTCTCGCTTTCGATGTGAACCTTGGTTGTTCGGGTTTTGTCTATGGGTTGAATATTGTGGCTTCTCTTATGCAAAGCAGCAATGCCAAGTATGGTTTGTTGCTTGCCGGTGACACACCATCCAAAGGTGTACGAAGTGACAATAGCCGTAACTTGTTTGGTGATGCCAGTTCTGCCACACTTCTTGGAAAGAACAACAATGGCGATTCAATGGTTTTTGCCTCTCGCACCGATGGTTCGGGATACAAAGCGATACTTCGCCCATACGGTTATGCTAAACATCCGGACCGACCTGATACGGAGGGCGTTTTTGATGAAATTGGAGTTTTTAATTTTGCAATTAACCAAGCCCCGATGCTTATCAATGAACTTATTGAGCAGGAAGGAACATCTCCTGAAGCTTTTGATTGTCTTGCGCTGCACCAGGCCAACATGATGATTATGAAGCAAATCACAAAGCGCACCAAGTTTGACAAAGAGAAATTGTTGGTGTCTATTGATAGGTATGCCAATACCAGTGCAGCCTCTATACCTTTGAGTTTTGTACAAAAGTATGGTGAGCTAAAAGCCGGCAACAATCTTCACTCCCTCATTTGTGGCTATGGTGTCGGTCTTTCTTGGGCCGCTGGTATCATCGACGTAAATGTCAATGACATCTTACCTTTAATTGAAACTGACGAATATTTTGACGATGGACTTTATGAATAATCCTTTTTCCCTAACCAGGAAGCGCATACTTGTCACTGGGGCATCCTCTGGAATAGGCCGAACCACGGCCATCGAATGTAGTCGGCTTGGAGCCACTATGGTGTTGACAGGTCGAGATGAGACGCGTTTGCAGGAAACGATGGGAGCGTTAATGGGTGACGGCCATTCGGCTATTGCCGCCGACCTTACGGATAGTCAATCGTTGGCACAACTTATTGAGCGTGTTGGAAATCTTGACGGTTTGGTGGTATGTGCTGGCCAAGGTGGTGTAGTGCCGTTAAAGCTGGCATCGCGCCAAAGGCTGGATCCCGTATTTGAGATTAATTATTTCGCTCCCGTCGAACTAATGCGACTGTTATTGAAGAAAAAATGCATCAACGACGGTGCTTCCATTGTTTTCGTAGCAAGCATTGGAGGAATTGATTCCATTACTATAGGCAATGGCGTATATGGTGCTTCTAAAGCCGCCATAAACAGTGCGATGAAGTTTTATGCAATTGAATTGGCACCCAAGAAGATTCGTTCAAATAGTGTGTGTCCTGGCATGGTGAATACTGGGATGATTAAAGGAGGTGCAGTTAGTGAAGAACAACATAAGACAGACATGGAGAAATATCCGTTGAAGCGATACGGTGAGCCGGAAGACGTGGCTTATGGTATTATTTATTTGCTTTCTGACGCATCATCATGGGTTACAGGTCATTCGCTGGTGATAGACGGTGGTGTGACGATATAACAAAAAACATTTTTTAAATCTATTTATAACAATTAAAATCAAGAAAAATGACAAACGAAGAAAAAATTGCAATGCTTGAGGATATGCTTGAGCTGGATGGTGGTTCACTGAAACCCGAAATGGAACTTGAAAGCATCGAAGAATACGATTCGATGGCAAAACTGTCGCTCATTGTTATGATGGACGATGAGTTCGGTAAAAAACTCTCAGGCGAACAGATTCGCAAGTTCAAGACCGTTCAGGATATCCTTGACTTCATGGGTTAATGCTTCAAGTTAAGCAAATTGTTAACAACATATTCACGTCAAATACATATCTCCTGTTTGACGATGATTATGATTACTGCTGGTTGATAGACATTGGCGATTTTGAAAAAGTCGCCAATGCTATCCCATCAGGAGTTGAGGTAAGGGGTGTGTTCCTTACCCATACCCATTTCGATCACACATACGGCATTAATGTCTTACATAAGGCGTACCCTAATTGCTGTGTTTATACGGCAGAATATGGTAAAGTTGCACTTTATGACGAAAAGAAAAACTTCTCAAGATACCATGAAGCACCCTTTGTTTATGAAGGAACGGATGTGGCGGTGCTTCAAGACAACGAAAAAGTTGAAATATATCCAGGTTTGTTCATTACGGCAATTGCAACTCCAGGCCATTGTCCAAGTTGCTTGACATACGTTTTGAATGATTGGATTTTTACAGGGGATTCGTATATCCCCAATGTGAAGGTGGTTACAAAACTGCCAAATGGTGATAGGAAACAAGCGAAACAATCAAGAGATATAATACTCCAAATGGCTCTTGGTAAGAATATTTGCCCTGGGCATGGAGAGATAGTATAGAAAATAATGGCAATAGCATACGTGTTCCCTGGTCAGGGTGCCCAGTTTGTAGGCATGGGCAAAGACTTATACGAAATCGATCCTAAAGCAAAAGAACTTTTCGATAAAGCCAACGAAATCCTGGGCTACCGAATCACCGACATCATGTTCAACGGTACCGATGAGGATTTGAAGCAAACCAAGGTGACCCAACCTGCCGTCTTCCTGCATTCAGTTATCTCGGCACTGTGCATGGAAGATTTTCACCCAGACATGGTGGCTGGTCACTCCCTTGGTGAGTTCTCCGCTTTGGTTGCTGCAGGTGCCTTGACTTTTGAAGATGGTCTTAAACTAGTTTATGCCCGTGCAATGGCCATGCAGAAGGCTTGTGAGGCAGCACCTTCCACTATGGCCGCCATTATCAACCTGCCTGATGAGACCATCGAGAAGGTGTGTGCCGAGTTGAATAAGGATGGCCAAGTGGTAGTCTCGGCCAACTACAACAGCCCTGGTCAGGTGGTTATCTCAGGCAATGTGGAAGCCATCAAAGAGGCTTGCGCCAAGCTGAAAGAAGCTGGTGCCAAGCGTGCCTTGCCGTTGGCCGTGGGTGGCGCATTCCATTCACCGCTGATGGAGCCCGCCCGCATCGAGTTGGCTGCCGCCATCGAAAAAGCCCCCGTGAGCAAACCCATCTGCCCCGTGTATCAGAATGTGGATGCCCTGCCGCATACCGACCCTGTGGAAATCAAGGACAACCTGCTGAAGCAGTTGACAGCTCCCGTCCGCTGGACGCAAAGTGTCATCAATATGATTAACGACGGCATGACTGAGTTTGTGGAGTGTGGCCCAGGTCAGGTGCTGACGGGATTGATTGGAAGGATTCAGAAGAGTTTGGAATAACGTTCTTTTTTATGAGAGAATTCGGTTCAGACTTCCATTATATTAACGACTTTCAGTGCATAGGTAATACTTTGCACGACTTTTACCAGAAAGCTAACTATTATGCTGACGGTCGGCAAGCATTGATACACCTGTATCATTCGCAAGGCTGGCAGCGGCTATGGATGCCTGAGTATTTCTGCTACGATGTGATTGCATCGCTGAATGAGGCGGGGCTGAACTTGATGTTTTATCAAGACTGGCCAGATGACCGTGGTGACAGCGAAACATTGGAGAACATCCAGCGCAAAGGACGTTTTCTGCCAACGGATGCCATATTGCGGGTGAACTATTATGGAACTCGCAAATTCCGAAACACTGAAAAGTTATCTGTAGCAGCATTGGTGGAAGATCATACCCATGACCTGATAGGTGATTGGCCTATACACAGTACAGCAGACTGGTGCATTGCCTCGTTACGGAAAACCCTGCCTATTCCTGAAGGGGGAGTGCTGTGGTCGCCAATGAGACTGAAATTGCCTGCGGCACCAGAGGTGTCAGAAGAAAACGAGCAGATTGCCACTATCCGATGGGAGGCAATGAAACTCAAAGCCCGCTATCTGGCAGGGGAAGCGGTTGAGAAAGCCGAGTTCCGCAAAGGATATGTTGACACAGAGGAATACTTCGATCACGCATCGGTGAGTGCATTGGACAAGAAGAGCCAAGATTATTTGAAGACTTTTGATATACGTAGTTGGTATAATAAGAAGCGTGAGAATTGGGAATTGTTAAAGGACATCAAAAAAGAAGGTGTAAAGGTGATAGTCCCTGAAATTATGGGCTGTTATCCGTTCTCGTTGGTGCTGCTGTTTGACAACTCTGATGAGCGTGATCGAGTTAGAAAAGCATTGATAGAACATCAAATCTACCCAGCCGTTCTATGGAACGTACCTGACACAGCAAGCGATGAAGTAAAGAGTTTTTCCAAACGAATGCTCTCCATCCACTGCGATGCCCGATATTCGACTGACGACATAATACAGATGAAGAGATTGATGGAATCAATCCTCATTAACCTTTAACCCTTCTGCCTCTCTGAGGCTTTGAACACCTCTGAAATAAATCAGATATAGTGAAAAACCTTTAACCTTTACAAGATTGTGATAAAATTATTTGACTTAAACCATTCTGCGGAGTGGGATGAAACAGTGAAGACATTCACTGATTATGATATTTACTACCTTAGTGGCTATGTGAAGGCTTTCCATATCCACGGTGATGGTGACCCCTACCTGTTGTATTACGAAGACAACGGGTTGAGGGCTATCTATGTTTATATGCGTCGTCCGACAGCCATTGAGGGTATATATGATTCTGTTACGCCTTACGGCTATGGCGGTGTGCTGTTCGAGGGTGATGCGTCCGAAATTAACACACAAGCCTTTTGGAAAGCCTATTTGGCCGAAATGGAAAAGGAACATATAGTGGACAACTTTGTGCGATATCATCCTGTGCTGAAGAATGCCGAGCCGATGAAACCAATTAGTAACGTGATAGACCTCGGCAAGACCATTGCCATGGACTTGACTTCGCCCGAACTGATTTGGGAGAACATCCACAGCAAGAATCGCAACATGATCCGCAAGGCCGAAAAGAACGGTATTGTGATAGAGCACGGTCAAGGCATGGATTTGTTCGATAAGTTCATCGATATTTACAACGCCACTATGGATAAAGACCATGCCGAGGTGTATTATTACTTCAAACGCCCGTTCTACGAGTCCATCCACAACGACCTGCGTGACAATTACGAGTTGTTCTACGCCAAGTTGGAGGATAAAACCATAGCCATGTCCATTATGATTTACGCCAATGGTCGCTTGAACTACCACCTAAGCGGTTCTGATATTGAATACCGCAACTTGGCACCATCCAACTTGTTGCTTTACAAAGCAGCCTTATGGGGCTGTGAAAAGGGTATGAAAACGTTCCATCTAGGTGGTGGTGTCGGCAGTGGCGAAGACAACCTCTATAAGTTCAAAGCAGCTTTCAATAAGGTTTCGGACTACCAGTTCTCGATAGGGAAGCAGGTGTTTGACCAAGAGATATACGATAAGTTGGTTAAGATTCGTAGAGAGTCCGATCCAGGCTTTGACGAAAGTTCTCATTATTTTCCGTTGTATCGTGCTTGACAAACCAACTTATGAAAAATAATACACAGTAAAGTATGATAATTATTAATTCAGATAAATATATGGAAAAAAGAAGAAAAGACAGAATCCTTCTTTGCCTTTGCCACCTTTCGGGCAATGAGCAGAAATTTGTTCAGGAAGCTTTTGATACCAACTGGGTTGTGCCGTTGGGTCCAAATGTGAATGGTTTTGAAAAAGACCTCGAAGAGTTCGTGGGTCAAAACAAGCGTGTGGTGGCTCTCTCTGCAGGAACCGCAGCCGTACACTTGGCGTTGATTAACTGTGGCGTGAAGGCTGGCGATGAGGTGTGCGTGCAGAGCTTCACCTTCTGTGCTTCCTCACACCCAATCACATACCTTGGTGCTACTCCTGTTTTTATTGATAGCGAACGCGACACATGGAATATGGATCCCGACTTGTTGGAAGAGGCAATCAAGGATAGAATTGCAAAGACTGGCAAGAAGCCGAAAGCAATCGTTCCAGTTGCCTTGTATGGTATGCCATACAAGATGGATCGCATCATGGAGATTGCCAACCGCTATGACATCCCTTTGATTGAGGATGCCGCTGAAGGTTTCGGTTCAAAGTACAAAGGTCAGGTTTTAGGTACGTTTGGTAAATACGGTGTGTTGAGTTTCAATGGTAACAAGATGATTACCACCAGTGGTGGTGGCGCTTTGGTGACGGCCAATGATGATGAGTGGCGCGAAATTATGATGTACGCTACGCAGTATCGTGAAAGTTACCCTTATTACCAGCACGAAAAGATTGGTTTCAACTACCGCATGAGTAATATTTGTGCAGGTATTGGTCGTGGTCAAATGACCATCGTCAATGAACATATTGCTCATCACAAACATGTACAGAAACTCTATGAAGAGTTGCTGAAAGACGTTCCTGGCATCAAGGTACACTCCCAGCCAACAACAGGAGAGTACGACTCTAACTACTGGCTTTGTACCATGACCATTGACCCATCCGTAAAAGTGAAAGGTCAGGAGAATGCTTACAAGCAGGTCATTACTGGAGCTGTAGGAGGTGCCGCTGGCGTTATCCACGCAGCATCTTCTGCAGTTACCGATTGTCAGCCTAATGACAATGTTGAAGCCATGCGTATCGGTTTAGATGCACTTAATATTGAATCCCGCCCTTTGTGGAAGCCTATGCACAAACAGCCGGTCTATAAAGAATGCCCTGCTTATCTGAATGGTGTTTCAGAAGAGTTGTTCAAGGTTGGTATGTGTTTGCCGGCAGGCCCGTATGTAACAGATGATGATGTCAAATTCATCGTTGATGCTATCAAAGAATTAATAATCAAATAACTGAAGAAATGGAGAAAATAGTTATTGCCGGCGGTGGTGGATTTGTAAAATGCATCATCAATTACATTGAAAACAATCCTGAGTTTGAGATTGTCGGTTATACCGATCTTGAAGACCATGGTGAAATTCTTGGCTACAAATATCTTGGTACAGATGATGTATTGCCAGCACTTAAGGAACAAGGCGTTGAGAATGCTGTGGTTGGTGTAGGTCTTCGCTTAAATGACGCTTCGCTTAAGATGAAAATCACAAATAAGCTTAAAGAGATGGGATTCAAACTACCAGCTTTGTATGGTAGGAATGTTGTGGTTCATCGAGGTGCTGTTATTGAAGAAGGCGTTGTCTTGCGTGACGGCTGCATCGTCCAAGCAGGAACAACAATAAAGGCTCACTCAATGATTGGTGACAATTGTTTTATCGGGCATGATTCGATTATTAAAGAATACACACATATAGTAGCAGGTTCGAATGTGGGACGCGATTGCCAGATTGGACCTTGTACGATGGTTGCCAATAATGTCACGGTAATGAATGGTGTGACTATAGGTGCCAATGTGCTAATAGGAACAAAAAGTTTGGTAAAACATGACTGTATTGAACCTGGAGTTTATTTCGGAACACCTTGTAAATTCGTTAAAAGTAATGAAAAATAGACATGTTTACATTATTGCAGAGGTAGGTCCAAACCATAATGGTAGTTTGGAACGAGCCCTCGAAATGATTGACAAAATTGCCGCTACTGGCGTTGATTGCGTCAAATTTCAAATGACAGACCCTTATATGCTTTATAGTGATGACTCGTTTAAAGCAAACTATCAGAAGCAAAACGACAAAGCAAAAGGCGCAAGGGAAATGTCGCTTAGCTATCAGTTGAAGAGAGAAGACCATATTGCCCTTTACAATCGCTGTAAGGAACGTGGTGTTGACTACGAATGTACGGCCTTTGATATGGAAAGCCTTCTCTTCCTCGACCAACATTTCGATATGAAGCATTACAAGATTGCTTCAGGCGAAATCTTCTCGATGGATATGATAGATTATATGTCGGAGCAGCATAAGCATATCATTCTCTCAACGGGTATGGCCACATACGATGAGATTGAATTGGCGGTAAATCTTCTGAACAGAAACTTTAAGAAGGATATCACTATTCTTCACTGCATCTCCAATTATCCCGCAAAGTATGAGGAAGTGAATCTGCTCAATATGCTGGAGATTAAGAAACGTTTTGGCTATGAGGTGGGCTTCTCTGACCACACCATAGGAAACGAATGTGCCATCGCTGCAGTTGCAATGGGTGCGAGTATCATTGAAAAACATGTAACGTTGGATAAGTCGCTTCCAGGTCCCGACCACAAGGCTTCCATTGATATTGCTGAGCTGGCTTCGCTGGTTAGTTCCATTCGTCATATCGAACAAGCCATTGGTGTGCCTGAACGTGAATTTAGTGAAGCACAACGTGAGATTTCCAGAGTGGCTCGTAAGAGTATTATCAGCAAACACTCCATCAAGAAAGGTGATGTCATAACTAAAGATGATATCTGCTTCAAGCGTCCTGGAACTGGATTCTTACCCATCGAAACTGACAAGGTGATTGGAAAGACAGCGCTTTGTGATATAGAAGCCGACCGAGTAATCAAAGCAGAGTTTATAGGATGATCAAAATAGGATTTGTAACAGGCGCACGGTCGGAGTATGGTGTGATGAAACGGGTTATCCGTGACATTGCAGCTGACGACCGTTTTGAAGTTAGCATCGTGACGACAGGAATGCACTACCAGCATAAGTATGGCGACACCATCAATGAAATACGTCGCGATGCATTGGCTCCCATTATTGATGCACCGTGCTATGTTGAAGAAGAACGTGACAAGGAACAGGACTTTGTGTTGCTGATAGACACATTGTATAAGACTTTTCAGGCACATCCTTTTGATGTGGTTTACATCATTGGTGACCGCCTGGAAGCATACGGTGCGGCTTTGGCTGCCCATTTCTTGAAGATACCAGTGGCTCATTTTGCTGGTGGTCAATTAACGAATGGTGCTGTTGACAATATCTACAGGTATAATATATCGAATATTGCCACTGTCCATTTTGTGACCAACACCTTTGCCAAACAACGCCTGTTGCAATGTCCGATTATTGATGGTAATAATGTATTCCACGTGGGCTCTTCAGCTATCGATTCCATCAAGGAATACTTAAAGCAACCTAAAGAAGCCAGTGAGATTGATGAGCGATTAAGTCGTGGCAACTATGCTTTAATGACTTTCCATTCAGAGACTAAAGGGGTATTGGCGAAGAATACGATTCCCGAGGTGATGGATACTTCAATTGCCACCATATTGGGCAGGGGAGTCAAATTGCTAATTACTTATCCTAATAATGATGACGGTAGCGAAGCCATAATCAAGATAATTGAAAAGTGGCAGGATAAAACCAATGTTGTGGTGAGGAAAAATTTGGGGTCAGAGTATTATTACACTGCTGTTGACAATGCATTGTTTGTAATAGGTAATTCCAGTAGTGGAATCATTGAAATACCCTATTTCCAGAAATTTACTGTCAATATAGGTGAACGTCAGGCCGGTCGAAACGCACCTGCTTCGGTTATCAGTTTGCCTGATGATTGCAAACAAGTCGAGAAGGCACTGAATAAGTTGCTTGACAATCCTATTTGTACTTTGCCGCAGGAATACATTTATGGGAAAGGTGACAGTGTTGCGAGAATACATCAGATACTAATTGATAAATTCCAGAATAGATGAAAAAGATTCTATTTGTAATACCAGCCCGTGGTGGTAGCAAAGGCATTCCGGGCAAGAATATCAAGCCGATGGGAGGCATCCCACTGATTTGCCGTTCCATCGACATAGCCCGAAAGTTTGTGGACGACAAAGACATTTGTGTGACCACCGACAGCGATGAGATTATTAACGTTGTGCGCCAACATGGAATGGAAGTGCCGTTTAAGCGACCTGATTATCTGGCCACTGATACGGCATCTTCATACGACGTGCTTATCCATGCGGTAGATTTCTATAAAGGAAATGGGATTGACTACGATTGGATGGTGTTGCTGCAACCCACCACGCCTTTTCGCAAGGAAGAGGATATTCAGAAGATGATTGATATGATGTCGGATGATTTGGATATGGTTGTATCGGTAAAGCAAGCAGAAACAAATCCATATTACAACTGTTATGCGGTGAACGAGCAGGGCTATTTGCAGAAGTTCATCAAAACCCCAGGTGCCGGATATGGCCGTCAGGCTGTAAGACCTGTCATATATGAGAAAAACGGTTCGGTTTATGTAATCAAAATAGACTCGTTGAGGAAACAAAAAATCAATGAATTTGAGAAGGTCAAATATTATGAGATGGACAAGGTTTATTCCATTGACTTGGATGAACCATTGGATTGGATTTTTGCGGAAGCAGTGTTAAACAACCATTTAGTAGAATAAGCGATATGATGAACAAACGATATATATTGAACCAGAACGCCACGGTGCGGGATGCACTTGTGTCGCTAGATGGCAATACTCATGATTGGCAAACACTGTTTATTGTGGATGACGATGAGCGTATTGTTGGCACATTGACGGATGGCGATATTCGTCGCGGTCTTATCAAAGGAGCAGCGTTGGACGATGCAGTGAGTACAGTGATGCACACGAATTTCAAGTTTGTCAGGGAAGGCCAAAACGATGCCCAATTGCTGAAGGAGTTTAGGAACAGACAGGTTTATTTCATTCCCGTATTGGATGAACAAGATCATATTGTAAAGGTGTTCAACCTCATCAAATACCACAACTTCCTTCCTGTTGATGCGGTGCTGATGGCAGGTGGCAAGGGTGAACGACTGCGCCCGTTGACGGAAAAAACGCCCAAACCGTTGCTCCCGGTGGGTGGCAAAGCTATAATTGACCATAATATTGACCGCCTCATTTCGTATGGTTTAAAGCATATTAATGTTACGGTTAACTATCTTGGAGAACAATTAGAAGAGCATTTCCGTGAACCTCGCAACGAAGTGCAGATTCAAACTGTTCGCGAACCTAAATTTCTCGGTACCATTGGCAGCATAAAGTTTGTGCCGGAGTTCTTTAATGATACAGTGCTGGTGATGAACAGTGACTTGTTTACCAATATCAACTATGAGGATTTCTACCTGCATTTCAAAGAGCATGATGCAGATATGAGCGTGGCTGCGGTGCCATATAGTGTTAGCGTGCCATACGGTATTTTGGATATTGAGGGGAAGAGAAACATTAAAGGTCTTATCGAGAAACCCACATACGACTACTACGCCAACGCTGGAATCTACCTGATAAAACGTTCTGCACTTGACCTTATACCTGCCGATACTATGTTCCACAGCACCGACCTCTTAGAGGCACTTGTGGCACAAGGTCGAAAAGTAATTCGCTTCCCACTCAATGGAACATGGATTGATATTGGGAACCCACAAGAATACAAGCGTGCGAATGATTTGGTGAAGTATATGCAATAGAGAGTGATAGCTGAAAAGTTCAGCTTCCACTATACAGAAGGTGGTTATGATTTGAATGATTCCAGAAACGTTTGATATATAAGTCAATTTTATAAAAATAACATAATATCTATATAAATAAAAATCAAGATTATGTGTAACATATATAATATCAAAGGAGACCCATTTTCCAAACTAAGTGCTGAAGAAGAATTAGAAGCATTGGATTCTCTGTTTTACAAACCGGCTTTTTACAATGAGTTGATGGAATTGGCAAAAAATGGTAATAGTAGATTTATTCTCGGGCAACGAGGAGATGGGAAATCTTCAATTATATATAAACTTGAGAAAGATTTAAAAAACCAAAATACTTTGCCCATATTAATCACTCGTTATGATGGTTTTCCTGGAACAAATAACGAATGTTATTTTCTATATACCATAATACAGTCGTTAACATTTGAAATAGCAAAACATTTATTTGAAAAACGTAAAGATAATAAAAGATTAAATAAAGTACAAAAAGCACAACTGTCTTTATTTATTCAAGCTTTTTATGATTCGCAAAGTGCTCCGCAATTTGTAGAATTGGCCAAAGTAATTAGAGCTAAGAAAAATAAGAAAATTTTATTTGGGTTTATAAATTCAAACATCAGATTTTTAAATAAATTAATTAATAATGCAATACAATTAACCTCTAGTTCATTAAATACATATCTTCAATTGAATGGGAATGGTACCCAGTTAGAAAACTTATTGGGAGAGTTTTCGATATCTGATATTAATACAATTAATAAAGATGATATAATTGGTTGGGGAAAAGATAAACTTGTGAAAATAATCTACAATTTAAAAGAAATAGCTATATCGCTTGGTTATAGGTCCGTCATAATCTTATTTGATAAAATAGATGAATGTCAATTGGTCGGAACTGATGTCGAAAAAGTGGCTGAGTTTACTGCAGAAATATTGACAGATACTGATTTTTTATATATGCAAAATATTTCCATAGTGTTCAGTTTATGGTCGGAAATGAAAAATAGTCTAGGGAGCAAAGGTGTGAGATATGATAAATTTAAGTGTATTGATATAAGATGGGACACAAATGGATTGGAGAAACTTATTGATAAAAGACTATTATTCTATTCAATAGAAAAAAAGAATCCTGTTTGTTTAAAATCTTTAATTCCAGATGAAGGCGTGCGTAATGATTTGTTAATTCTTGCAAATAAATCCCCAAGGTCTTTAATTAGCTTATTAGAATATATTAGTTGTGAGGATAATAGAATTGATATAGTTGACTTTTCATTAACAGCCGTATCAAAAGGAGCGATTAAGTTTTGTAAAGAGTTTGATTATGAATCTTTATTACCTTCACGTCTTGGGAAAAGCACCGATTTGATTAATTGGATAGATAAAGTTCTAGCTATTAAAAGAGTAAACTTTAGCCTTAAGGAAGCTAGTTTGGCATTAGGACAAACATTAAACACGACGCAACAATATGTCGATTATTTAAAGAAAATATCTATAATTAAAGATAGTCCTCTTCCTGATGAAAGTGGAAAATCTCGTTATGATATAATAGATCCTAAAATTAAATATCTTGTTTCTCGTGGTGTTACTAGTTTGGATAGGTAATATAAATCATTTAACGGATTACAACCTATATACATATAGCAATTAAATGTCCAATAAAACAAGATACTTATTATCCATAATAGTAAACAAAAATAATCAAATCTTGAAAATATGAAAGGTATAGTATTAGCAGGCGGCTCAGGTACTCGCCTTTATCCGATTACAAAGGGTGTTAGCAAACAATTATTACCAATTTATGATAAGCCAATGGTTTATTATCCTATTTCAGTCTTAATGTTGGCGGGAATTCGTGATATTCTCATTATTTCAACACCTTATGACCTCCCAGGATTCAAGCGTTTGCTTGGTGATGGCAGCGACTATGGTGTGCACTTTGAGTATGCTGAGCAACCTTCACCCGACGGCCTGGCACAGGCTTTCATCATCGGTGAGAAGTTCATAGGCAACGACAGCGCATGCCTCGTGCTGGGCGATAACATCTTCTACGGTGCCGGCTTTACTACATTGCTGCAAAACGCCGTGAAGGATGCCGAAGAAAACAAGAAGGCTACAGTGTTCGGCTATTGGGTGAGTAACCCGGAGCGTTACGGTGTAGCTGAGTTCGACAAGCAAGGCAACTGCCTCAGCATTGAGGAGAAACCGAAAGAGCCGAAGAGCAACTATGCTGTTGTGGGTTTGTATTTCTATCCAAATAAAGTTGTTAACGTTGCAAAGACCATTAAACCATCAGCAAGAGGTGAACTAGAAATCACAACAGTTAATCAGCGTTTTCTTGAAGATGGAGAATTGAAGGTTCAAGTCTTTGGTCGTGGCTTTGCATGGCTGGATACCGGAACACACGATAGTTTGTCGGAAGCATCCACCTTTGTTGAGGTTATCGAAAAACGTCAAGGTTTGAAAGTGGCTTGCTTGGAAGGTATTGCTTATCGCAATGGCTGGATTACTGAAGAAAAGATGCGCGAATTGGCAAAACCGATGTTGAAGAATCAGTATGGTCAATACCTCCTGAAAGTTATTGACGAAAAGAAAGCGGAAATCGATTCCGATTCATTCCGTTACAAAGAATAATTGTAATTGATTATGGTAACAGTTGAAGACGTAAAGATAATTGAACTCCCCAAGTTCCTTGATGCGAGGGGCAACCTCTCTTTTGCCGAACAATTGAACCACATCCCGTTTGAGATTAAGCGGACATATTGGATTTACGATGTGCCGGGCGGTGAGGAGCGTGGCGGGCATGCTTTCAAGGAAAATCAGGAATTTATTGTGGCTTTGTCGGGGGCATTCGACGTAGTGGTTGACGATGGAGAAAACAAGAAAACATATACTCTAAATCGTTCCTATTACGGTCTTTATATTCCGCAATGTTTGTGGCGTACAATCGAAAATTTTTCCACCAATTCGCTGGCCTTGGAGTTTGGCTCGTTGCACTATGATGTGAACGATTATATCTATGAGTATGAGGAGTACCGTCGCTATCGCGAAGATGAAAGAGTTCAAGAGTTTAAAGACTCAAAAGTCCAAGGGTTTGAACAACTTAAACCACTTGAACCTGTACGCAAATACAACGTCTTCGATTGCACCATGGTCGAATTGGATAAGCACCACAGCGATCGTAAGGGCAATTTAACAGTAGTTGAAAATGGCAAAACACTTCCGTTTGATGTAAAACGTGTATATTATCTTTACGATGTGCCTGGTGGCGAGAATCGAGGCTCTCATGCCCACAAGGAGTTGAGTCAATTAATCATTGCTGCGTCAGGTTCATTTACTGTTACTTTAGATGACGGCAAATGTAAACGTAGCTTCTTTTTAAACCGTCCATATCAAGGTTTGTATGTGAAGCCTGGGATGTGGCGTGACTTGGAAGACTTCTCATCTGGTGCTGTGTGCATGGTGCTGGCGAGTGATGTGTATATTAAGGATGATTATATTAGAGATTATCAAGAATTTTTGGAGTTTAGAGCTTCTGAATGACAATTATCAATAGCACATCTTATGATTATAAATAAAGGCATGTTAGATGATTTAACGAGGCAGGCTCAAAGCTCGCCTCGTTTGCGCATGAACCTAGACTTACGCAACTCTGCTGATGATAATTCTCAGCGAATGCTCAATGCTATTGAACCAGGCACGGTGTTACCAATTCATCGCCATATGAATAGTTCGGTAACGATAGTGTGTGTGCGTGGTCATTTTGAGGAATACTACTACGATGATAACGGTAACCTAATAGAAACTATCGATATGCGGCCAGGTATTGTGCTTAACTTGCCCGCAGGTCAATGGCACAGCATCCAATCACTCGAAAGCGGCACCGTGCTTTTGGAATGCCAAGACGGAAAGTGGGAGCCGCTTCAGGATGTGGACATCCTTTCGCTATAGTTGAGAGTTTAAGGTGTTTAAGGGTTCAAAAGTTCAATGGAGATGACACAGGACGAGGCAAGCACAAAAACCAATACATATAATAGATGATGGAAAAACTCGAATTTCCCAAATGTGCAGTGTTTTATACCAGAACTTCTGATGGGTTGTTGAAAGCAAGTGATATTCGCAATGCGTTTAATGCCATATCAGCGAAAAGGTATGGTGATTTGTATGGTGGAAAGTTTGTTGTTCAACAACAATATCATGGGTTTGAGGAAATTCGATATTCATTCTGTGCTTTTAAGAAAAGAACTAAACCTTCATGCTTTGCTGAAATGCCAGACTCAGTGTGGCAAGAAGTGAAGTTTGCATACGTGGTTATAGTTGAGTATGATGGTTATGTCGCGATTAGTCGTAAGCTTGTTCCACAACTGAAAGAAATAAATGGCTGTCTTAAGGAAATTGACTATCAGAAAATGTCGTCTGCTTTTATTACAGACACAACTCAATACCAAAAGATAGGACTGAAGAATCTGGATATGTCTGATACGGCTATTCGGGGAAAAAGTATTGAAGCAATTAATCTAGTTGATAATTTTTCAACTACTGGCGCCAATAACTTTGTGCTAAACCAATGCCGTCTCTTGAACAGCGACGGGATTGTATCTTTAGCAATGAATAGCTCAAAGGTGAATAGACTTAGCGACAAAGATGATTTTGGCTCTTTTTTGACATGGGTAAAGGGCGTTGTTGGCTGCTTTAAATCCTGTGTGGCAAAGCAATCATTTCTTACGGCCTTCGCTGAGTCTATTGACTATGATAGTGAACGTAACAAATTAATCCCAGCGAGTATTCTTTTCTATCCCAACGAACTCTTAACAGCCTTTGATAATGGTCTTTATGATAAGGTGATTGTCAAAGTGGGTGATATAGAAAAAAATTGTCCTTTTTCCTTAACAGACATCTTAAAGAAAGTAGATTTATGCAGACCTATCGAGAAGCAAGGAGGCGATTATGTGATAGTAACAAAAGAGCGAAAGCCCATATACCTCCAAATGGCGAAAGGCAAGATTAAGGTGAAAAGTGAAAAATACAATGCAATCCATCTTGTGAAATCTGACGGAGAAAGTGAGTCTCTGATTGACTACGTCAACAGCAACACTCCCTATGTAGTGTATTTTGACCAATATGAATACCGCTACACTAATAGAAAACTTTTTAAAGATAATTCACTCTTGGGTAATCTTGAACAGTTTACTAGCGTGTTTGACATCAAATCACGTTTAGCAACAGATAGTACAACCAGTGAGAAAGGTAACTTCTCAAACGCCCACACGGTTTTTGACCCCTCTTCAGAGTTTGCCTTTTTCGAAGATGAGTATATGGGGGAGTATGACGAGTTTATCTGCGACGATTTAGGAAAAGAATGGGCTGACCATATTGGCATTGCAGATGGTCGCGTTTCATTCTTCCTGTCGAAGTATCATGATAGTCAGTTTTCGGCAACAAGTTTTCAAGATGTGGTTGGACAAGCTTTGAAAAATCTGGGCAATATGAAACCTGATGCAGTTGTGCTTGAGTCGCGCCATGATGATTGGAACAAAAACTACAATGCAGAGCATGCTAATACGAAGATTCCCAGATTGAGAAAAGGAACATCGGTCAGGGTTGCAATTGATCGTTGGAAAAAGGCCATATTGAACCCTAATCTGAGAAGAGATATGTATTTGATCATTAATTTCATTGCAAAGGATCATTTGGTGAATAATTTGAGTAGAATGCAGGCGGGTGAGATTTTTGGTGAACGAAAGCAGACGGTACAAATCCTATGGTTGGTGTCATCACTGATATCCCAATGCCATGAACAAGGCGTTGGAATACATATCGTTTGTAAAGAAAAAGATTAGGTGGCAATATCCTCTTTGAATAATTTAAATTATAGTGAAATAAAAATCAAATTACAAATATGTTCAATTTAGACAAGTTTATCGCTGACTCTGTGACGTTTCGCCCGAGCAGCATGTTTGAAGCAGATATTCAGGCGAATGCCGCAACTTTGACTCGTGAGATTGAGGGGAAATCGGTATGTGTGATAGGTGGCGCAGGCAGCATTGGCTCATCGTTTATCAAGGCCGTGCTGAGATTTAAGCCCGGCAAGGTGGTGGTGGTTGACCTCAACGAGAACGGCCTGGCCGAATTGGTGCGCGACGTGCGCTCCACTCATGGTCTCTATGTGCCCCACGAGTTCCGCTGCTACACCCTCAACTTTGCCGACCCCATCTTCGAGCGCATCTTCCGTGAGGAGAAGGGATTCGACATCGTGGCCAACTTCTCGGCCCACAAGCATGTGCGCTCCGAGAAAGACCGCTACAGCGTGCAAGCACTGATAGAAAACAATGACATCAAGGCAAAGAAGTTGATGGATTTGCTCACCGTTTATCCTCCGAAGCACTTCTTCTGCGTCTCGACCGACAAGGCCGCCAACCCCGTCAACATCATGGGCGCCTCCAAGCGCATCATGGAAGACCTGGTGATGGCCTACAACAAGTACTTCAAGGTTACAACCGCCCGCTTCGCCAATGTGGCCTTCTCGAACGGCTCCCTGCCCGACGGCTGGATTCACCGTTTGCAGAAGAAGCAACCGTTGGTGGCCCCATCGGACGTGAAGCGTTACTTCGTGTCGCCCCAGGAGAGCGGCCAAATCTGCATGCTGGCTTGCATCCTCGGCAACGGCGGCGAGGTGTTCTTTCCCAAGCTGGGCGAAGACCAGATGCTCACCTTCTCGGCCATCTGTGATGAATTTGTAAAGGCCGAAGGTTTCGAGAAGAAACAATGCGCCAACGATGCGGAGGCAGTTGCGTACGCGGCTAACATGGGATATGAAAGCGCGACCTATCCTGTAGTTTACTTTGGCTCTGACACTACTGGCGAGAAAGCCTACGAGGAGTTTTACGTCCCCGGCGAGAAGATTGACATGCATCGTTTCCAAGCCCTTGGCGTAGTTGAGCAAACCACCCGTCACGACATGGCCGAAGTGAACGGCTTCTTCACGAAGCTGGAATCCCTCTTTGCCAATCCCGACTTCACCAAAGCCCAAGTAGTGGAAGCCATCAAGGAGTTCATCCCGAACTTCGAGCATGAGGAGAAGGGTAAGAATCTGGATCAGAAGATGTAGATCGGCACAATGCTGTTGAAAGTGAAAGACTGAATATGGGAACCGATTAAGGAAGAGGATATGATGGAATTGTAAAAGGTTATAGGTTAATAGATATAGAGGCAATATATGTTCAATTCCGGATTGATGATTCGAATAGGCAGAACCGAAGAAATTGAAAAACAATACCGTGAGTGTTATATTCGATTCAGTTGTCCTGCTAATTGGATTAATTATGCCAGTAATCATGCTCCTGGAATTGCCTATAAATATGAAGCAATATTTGCACACGTTGACAAATTTGATCCACGGTTGTGGATGACATGTAGCGACGGCGCTCCTTTATATGGTGCTTTGTGGAGAAGCGAAAACTCGGATGGTACAATATATGCGCGTTATCTTTATTCTTGTTTGGTTCCAACGGTTTGTTTTTATTCGCTTGGAATAAGTAAATTAGCCAAACAAATGGGAATTAAAGACAATCAACCGGGACGTATAACCATAGATTTGCGTAGTTATTACAAAGCAATGAACGTTTGTCCGGAAGAGTTGAGTGTTTTAGTTATTAGATTTCCTGGGTTATTTATTCCAGAATTACGGCGTGAAATTCCCAATGCAGTAAAAACGGCCAATAATATTGAAAAAGCAGACTTCAATGCAGATAATTCCCTGGCGGTAAAATACGTGAAATACGATTTTGACATTAACGAAATGTTCTTTAATCTTCATCCCTATGATGAAATTTTTAGGAAGCAACCTGAGTATAAAGAACAACACGAAGCACGAATGATTATTCCTAATGTGAGTTTTCTCAGGAATCCGATATATTTCCCATCATTATATCATGATAACGAAATGAATGTCCCTGTTCCAGGATTACAAAGTTATTCGTTTATATATCCAGCATCGAGATGCAAAACAATGGCATTTGAAAATTTTACCCAAAACCTCAAACGATACGATATCCTTTGTGGAGATAAAGAATAAGACTAACCGATACATGAGCAAACACAAAATCAAGTTTGCTTGAACTTATAATACTATAATAAATCTTTATTATGGCCATTAGTGCAAACACATTATTGCATTTTACGTCTAGGTATGACACTTTGATAAATATTCTAAAATCAAGATTCTATCCTAGATTGTGTTTGGAAAGGGGGTTATGGCATCCGGGAAATAAGAGATGGGCGATACCAATGGTTTGTTTTTGCGACATTCCTCTCTCCAATATTGCAGAGTATACACAAAAATATGGCAATTATGCAATAGGCGTAAAAAAGACGTGGGCGATAGAGCAGGGAATCACTCCAATATTGTATGTACATGATAATTCATCTTTTATTGGGCAAGGATTAGATGCACTTAAATGGTCATTGGAATTGAGTGAAAAAGATGCAAAGCATTTGAGTGGACGGCTAGCACAGGTGATGTCGATGTTTTTTATGATGAAACCATATGAGGGTTATCAGGAAAGAGGTGGAAAAAGAAAAAAAGTCCGTTTCTATGACGAACGAGAATGGCGATATATTCCTCCAATAGATGTCAAGAAGTTTAATTTTCTTACAGAAGAACAGTTTAACGATAAAGCTCAAAGAGAAAGCATAAATTCTTTCAATGAACAATTTGGAATTAGCTTCAATCCAGATGTGATAAACTATTTAATAGTGGAAAAGGAGGATGAGATTGTTCCGTTGATGCGCGAGTTACACTCTATAAAGGGTAACTTCTCCTATAATTCAGTTGAGCTATTGTCTTCAAGAATTATATCGATGGATAGAATTCGTGAGGATTTCTGATTGGATCAGAAGATATAGCGGGTTCATCAGAGACTTGCCTTTGCGTTCGTGGTCATTTCGTCTGTCCCAATTGGTCAATGGCACAACTTGAAATCACTTGAAAGCGGCACCGTGCTGTTGGAGGCAAAAGACGGGAAGTGGGAGAAGATGAGGGAAGAGGATGTGAGGGAGGTGTAGGAGTTGTTTTGATAATAATCAATAAATTTTACTATGGTATGAATAAGGATAGACTATATGAAAAAATAACCGCAATGGTACCTGTCAAGTCTGACGAACAGAAAGACTTCAGGGATATCGTTAGTCATAACCTTAAAGAGTATTATGTATCAGTTAAACAACTCGACGTTGATGAGCGCCCATATAATTGGGATGAGGTAAAAAAGAGACTGAAACAACTTATTGATGGTATTAATCGTGCAATAGAAAGCGAATATAAAGGTACACGTCATTCAGCTTTTGCTTCTATAAAAAATCAACTTGATGGTTATAGGACTCAAAAGACAAATATAGCAGGGTTGGCAATAAACAAAGCCATTCATACTATCTCTAAAGGAATGATAGCGTATAAAATGCGCAAAGTATCATTGGAGGAGCAGCGCACATTGAAACGCAAAGATATGTTCCATATCCCGCTTGATAAGAGAGGTTTGGTGCAAACACAACGATATAGTGTGCCTGGTTATCCATGTCTGTATCTGGCACATAGGGTGTATGGCTGCTGGGAAGAAATGGGAAGACCAGATTTTGGTACAGTAATGGTCTCAAAATTTGAAACGCAATTGTCGTTCAAATTATTAGATCTAAGGGTTCCATCAAAACAGACATGGGATAAAAATATGGCAAGATGTTTGCTAATTTTTCCATTGGTTATTGCTTCGATGGTACAAGTGAAAAACAGCAAAGATACATATAAGCCCGAATACTTGATCCCTCAACTATTGACAGAATGGGTGATTTCAAAGAATAGAGACAAAAGTGGTGAAGAAATATTAGGTATAGTTTATACTTCTGCACAAAAGAATGATGATTTCGATTTTCCTGAAGATAGTTACGACAATTATGCTATTCCAGTATTGAAGCCATTAGGGAGTAACAAGTATTGCAAACGGCTAAAAGATTATTTCAAACTTACTTCGCCAACATATTATGACTTGGAAGTATTGAAACATGTTGATGGTGTGCCCTGCGGTCATTTAGGCTTAAATGAAGAGCAACAGAAAGAAGAGAATATGATGCTTTCTCATTTCGGTGAGATGGAAGAGTTTTTAAAAAATGCGGAGTTGGAGCAAATAAAAGAATGATTTTAAACACGCAACGAAGAAAAAAGTTTATAACAATTCACAGCCAGCTCTAATATTTGGAGAAAATCTGGCCTTAAAACAATTTTCAAAACTTCAAAATAAACTTTCACTACAACGTTTTTAATAATATCAGACAATCTCATTATATGATAAATGTTTTTTTATTTATCTATAAATAGTGGGTTGATTTGTGAAAAGTTTGAAAAATGAGTAAATCTATATATTACAAAGTGGATTATCTATGCTAACCATTCAGGAAGTAATTCACCATATACAACAAGCTGAGCTGAAAAGAGACTTCCGACATGAAAAACGTATTAAGAATAAGAATACTGGATGGCAAAAGATACCTGGATCAATGGAAAACGTTTTCGGAGATAGATATCTTGAAGAACAGGATTGGAAAATATAGCGATGGAGTAACAAGAGTGTATTACAAATAATCATTAAATATGAATGAAATCATAGAGCTGAATCCTTTAGAAAAAGAGATTGATAAACTAATTGGTAAATCAAACTTTTACCTTCAAACATATCGCGCCATTGATGCATTAAGTGTATTGCAACAAGCCCGTGAGATGATGGCCAATAAAGAAGTGAAATGTCAGTTGAAGGCTACGATATACAGAAATTTGGGCCAGGCATATGTCGAAATGGGTAAAAAAGAAGATGGAATAAAATGTTTTATTCAATCATATGAGTGTATTGAAGATGATAACGATAAAGCTGCGGTAGCAGGAATGATAGCGGGATATTACCTTCGAGAAGGTAATAAAGAAAAAGCTTTGGAATATGCCAATAATGCTCTAAAAACAGCTAAAGCGCCAGAGTTACTTGCACAGCCATATCAGATACAAGGTGAAGTGGAGATATTGAACGGTAATTATGCCAAAGCTATAGAATTGCTGACAAAGGCGGCCGAGCAGGCCGAAAAAGCCCATTGTTTTACGGATGTAGCTATGTTTATTATGGATATATCGGCTGTTTTTGTAAAAATGGGGAAACTGGAAACAGCATTAAGCGAGATATATAGGGCGGAACGATATGTTAAAGAGTGTCGCAATCTTGATATATACGTGCGTTGCGCTATACGAAGAGCAAAAATTTTGTATTTGATGGGCAAGGATGAGGAGGCGAAGAGGTTGGTTATGGCTCTTGATGATCAAAAGAATTAGAAAATGAGCTCAAACCTATTTTCGCAAGCAGAGATTGATAGACTGCCTACTATTTTGGATGTGGTGGAACAAATATCGGCAGAGGAGAATAAAATTGCACTTCATTTTGTTTCACAAATTCCATCACCTGAACATTTGGATGAAGGCAGATACATGTATGTGTCGGAACATAAAGACAGAAATGTAGTTCGTTTGATGCCAACATCTCAATCGCCTTTTAAGTACTACCGGGGGCAAAGCAAATACCATACTCCATGTGTTCCTTCGTTGTTTAGGAGTAAAAAAGCAGGAGAATTACCCACAACTGAAGATATCGCAGAAAGACTTATCAAAGTTTGTGAGTTCGTACTATTGTTGGTACAGCATCCGGTTTACAGAATTGTTTCACAAAACATAATGGTTGATTCTGTAGCATTGGCGCAACACTATGGATTGGCGACAGAGTATTTAGACATTACCAATAGCAAATGGGTGGCAGCATTCTTTGCATCAACTCGATATGACAGCGAAACAGATACTTATTATCCTGTCGGAAGAGATTATGATGATGGTTTTGGTGTTATGTACATCTCCAAAGATTTTAACAGGGGAGAGTTGCCTAAAGAGTTTTTCGATAAGAACGGTGTAATAGGCTACCAATATTTTGAACGGCCGACAAAACAGTCATCTTTCGGATACGGGTTGTTAATAGGTGAAGATTTCAATGAATCTCCCTATTTCAACAAAGTGTTTTTTAGACATGATATTGAAGCATCAACCATTGTTTATAACATGTCATACCGTCAAAATAGATTTATACCCAAAGATGAGCTGTCCAAATTGGCTAACAAAATTTTAGTTAGTACTATAGTGACACGGCGTGCTGTTGATTTGTGCCGTTGCAATTATTTTTATGATAGGAATGAAAGATTTTTAGATGATATATGTATGAAAAAAGGATTGACAATACGCGAGGATAACACTCCGATTGCTGATTTTGAGAAAACAATTCTTGAGTCAGATTTGAAACATTGGATGGAATTTGGCAGATATGATCTAGAATCGAGGATATTACCAATCGTTCCTGTTACCACTGTAAATTTAGGGAATCGGAATGATAAAAATTCTAAACTCTATGAATAATAACCGATGTGATAACAGTAAGCAAAAAGACAAAAAGAAGGGCGTGTCGGAAGGGATCATGGGACTGATTGCCCTGGCTGTTATAATTCTTGGTTTATTTATCATGATTTCGTTTGTATGGCTTGGTGGCACTACAAAATGGATGAATACGTTGGGAGCCGTTCTGTTGGCATACATTTTCATATTGATGGTGGTGTGGATCGTGCTGAGACCTATTGAAAACAAAAGAAAAATAACCAAAGCCTTATATAAATTTGCGGATTGGAACATGCAGGCCTGGACTTTGTTAGTGGCTTTGGTTTTGCCCGCATCGTTGCTTCTGTTTGGACTGGTATTTATAGTCGTTGTTCCTTTTGCTTTGATGTTTGGTTTGCTGAAATTACTCTCGTTGGTAACGACAATTGATTCGAATGCAATTCTGTTTATAGCTTTAACTATTGGCGGTATAATATCAGCACATTATTCAAAACCTATGTTTTGGTTTATATCTAAAACTCTCACAATGAATCATCATCGTTATGAGGAGCACTATAAGAGAATGGTGGAATATGTTTACCAACCTGCAAATCTGCAGTTCGTAGTATATTTTTTATATATTGTTTACCTTGTGGTCTCAACTATATATACATTTCAAACGTGTGGTCAACCATTATGGGGACAGGAGCAGGATTTGGCAGTTTTAGAGTCATTCCTTGTTTTTATAGCTTTCTCAAATATGAGATCAAAAAGAGAAATGACCAAATTCAAATTATCGGAATTGTTCATAATTATGTGTGCCATTTGGACAACACGCGATATCATTGATGAGGATGGAAATGGAACAGAATAATAACAACAAGATAACAAGTCTTTCTGATGCTGAATTTCTCTCATTCCTCTATTCGGAAAGAGACAGGGAAAATAATCTCCGGCAATACCAGGGTTGGAATATATGGGCTCTTATTGGATCATTGGTTGCGGTTGGGTGTGCAGCTTATCAATTATTGAAAGATAATATCGAAACAATTCTATATGTACAGGTTTGCTATTATTCAAGTGCGCTGTTGGCATTTGCTCTCTGTATCCATCCCATTTTGTCGTTTTTATTAAAAAAGGAACGGGGTGTTGATATCAGAAAGCTGAAAAGGTTGAAACAGACTACACCCTTCTATTATTTGGGTTGGGGTATTGTGGTGTCAACTGCGTTTGCCGTGGCTATACTGTTGATGGATGTTGCTTTCCAATGGAATGTGGTTTCGATTACTTGGATGATTGTTTTAGCATTGTACTTGGCAGGAACTATATCAGCCATTATCAATAAAGAAAAAGAAACGAATTCATTTTTCGATGAATTGGTGTTTGCCAATATAAAGTTGAATAGATGCTATGAGGTGATACTTACAATTATCCTTTGGAATCTTGCTGTTTTTTCATTCAGTAAAACACCTAAATTTGAGATCGGGAACATCAACCTAGAGATATCGGTTAGTTTGTCTGCATTTGTTGTTTTGTTTTACTATCTCATCAAAGTGTTTTGCGAGGAGAGAAAGGCAAACGATTTGGATGTGTTGATTGACGAGTATCTGTATAAAGGACTGTCAAAAGAAAAGGTCTATGAAAATCTTTTGCACGAGCGGATGGGTTATAGGGTGATAGAATCATTCTTCAAAGAAATAGATGACATTGATAAAACAGTTAAATCGTATGAGCAAAAAAAGTCGGAACTTGAAGAGGTTGATACATGGCTTAATGATGAAACGATTAGTACTGATAAGATAGGAGAATCTTTAGAAAGATTACACAATACATTGTCCTATTTAAGAGAGTGTGATAAGAGAGTGAGAGAGATTAGCAGAAAGTTACTATCTATTGTCAAACAAGTACCATTCATTGTTAATGATGAAGAGTTTAAACTTTTGACAAATCTTGCTTCTTCGTTGGTTGGCAGAATAGAAGAACTTACAAACCTAACAGGATTAGCTTCAAAGAAGATTGGACAGTGGGTAAAGAACAATGTATGTGAAAGGTATGGCGGTTATTGCAAGATAGAATGTGCCAAACGACATAAAAAACTGCCGTTGTTGTTGAGAATCAAACGGTGGTGGAAGAGGAAGATAGCTAAAGGTTTATGTTATTAAGTAAGTATTTCAAGGCTCAAAATGAAACGCTTTTCACTTAATTTAATCCATTTTATTTTCTCAAAAGGTTGTCTTATAATTGCCTCATATCTCACTTTTATATTATTCGATTATCACCCAACTCATCTTCGTTTGTTCTTCGTTATTAAATCGAATAACAAACGAACAACAGACGAATAAAAATTAAATATAATAAAAGGCTAATATATTGCAAAACCAAGTAAAATATGAAGAAAAAACAAGCAACAGGACTGTGGATGATTGGTCGATTTCCACAGTCGGGAGTTACAGTTTATGAAAAACAGGGGAAAAGAATCTCGCGTTCGGCACACAACAAGACGAAACCGAATCACTGCACGCTGAAACAGTTCGAACAACGGCAGCGTATGAGGCATTCCATTGCGTTGTGGCATGCGCTTTCGTGGTGCAACCCTATGTTTACCGAGCATCAGTCGGCATACAGCGGATTTGTGGCGCTCGCTAACAGGTTGCCGGCGGTTTTTATAAACGATCGCGATGCGTCGAACAATGCGTCGCTTCTGATGCCTGACATCCCCGTGAGCGAGGGCACTCTCCTTTCTGTGAAGCAGTATCTTGGTGAGGTTGATGGCGCCACTGCCTTGATTACCAATATGAAAAAGAGCAATATCCGCCAAGGCATGGAGCTGTATCTCTACACCGCCGAGCAAAAAATTGAACGCGATTGTCCAAAAGTTTATTTTGAAGTCAGAAAAGTGACTAAAGATGAGATGACCGAGACGGATAATGGCTTGGCGCTAGTGGGAGATGATTTCGCAAACACCAACAAAGGCTGGGCTTTGGTACTTGTCAAAGGCGAGCGCTGCTCATCACAGGGCATCGTCACCCGCTGCACTTTATACCAGCAATACACCACCCCAGAGGCAATGATATCCGCTGCCAAGTCACATAGCAATAGGAAGATGAAGATTGACTTGTCGTCGAATGCATTTTAATATTTGTGTTATACAATAAATTTTGTATTTTTGCACTTTACACTTGAAAAATGAATATTGATCACCGCATACATCTTTGCTTAGCTAAAATGAGCGACACTGGCGCCGAGCAACGCTACATCCAGGAAGCTTTCGCCTCCAACTGGATAGCTCCTCTCGGCCCTAACGTCGATGCTTTTGAAGAGGCACTTAAGTGTCATTTCGAGCGCAGCGAAGCGGAGTCGAGAAATCCTCTTGTTCAGATGCATCCGGGAAAAAAGGATTTCTCCACTACGCCTAGCGGCTTCGTTCGAAATGACGTGTATGTTGCAGCGCTATCGTCATGTACTGCTGCTATTCATATTGCCCTGTTATTATTAGGTGTTGGCAAAGACGACGAAGTTATCTGCCAGTCATTCTCGTTCTGTGCAAGCTCAAACCCCGTGACATATTGCGGTGCAAAGCCAATTTTTGTTGATTCAGAGGAAGATACCTGGAACATGTCGCCCGAGCTGCTTGAAGAAGCCATCAAAGACCGCATCGCCAAAACTGGTCGCAAGCCAAAGGCAATTATCGTGGTCGATCTTTATGGTATGCCGGCCAAATGGGACGAGATAACCGCCATCAGTAAAAAATACGACATTCCAGTCATCGAAGACGCTGCCAATGCCCTCGGCTCGTATTACAAAGGCCGTCCATGCGGCACTTTCGGCGATATCGCGACGCTTTCGTTCAACGGTAACAAGATGATAACAACTTCAGGCGGTGGAGCAATCATTTGCAAAGACGAGGCTACCAAGAAACGTGCAATTTTTCTTGCGACACAGGCGAAAGAGCCATATCTGCATTACGAACACGAAACCATCGGCTACAACTACCGCATGTCAAACATCTCCGCAGGCATCGGTCGCGGTCAGATGACGGTTTTGGAAGACCACATCGAGCATCACAAACACGTTCATGACCTGTATCGCGAACTGTTTTTGAACACGAATAACACGAATGCTTTAGTCCACGATAATCCAAATAGTGGTTTCGATAGCAATTTCTGGCTCACCACAATCCTTTTCAAAAAAGAATTAGACACCGAAGCCTTCTGTCTGAAACTCGACAAATCCGGCATCGAAGCCCGTCCTCTCTGGAAACCAATGCATTTGCAGCCAATTTATAAAGATTCTCCAGCATTCACCAATGGCTTTTCAGAGTATCTCTTCAAACACGGCATCTGCCTGCCAAGCGGCCCGTGGGTGACGGATGAGGATGTGAAATACATAGTAGAAACCATAAAAAAAGGATGTTGCTGACATCCTTTTTTTGTATCTTTGCAAAAACTATCATTATGTCCAGAAAGAAAACAAACAGCCTCAGCACTTTCGTAAACACGATCCTTCGCATTTACGGCGAGCACCCTTTTAAGCCAATGAATTACAAGCAGATAGCTAAAGTCATGGGTGTGCGCGACGCTGCAGGCAAAGACGTGATATTTCAGGTGCTCGAAACGCTGAACCGCGATGGTCAACTCGTTGAGCATCATCCATATAGCTATACTCTGAACCCTGATTTGGTAAACGAATACGGTCCGAAACCGCATTATGTGATCGGAACGGTCGATATGAAGAGCACCGGCAAGGCTTACGTGGTGCCCGAAGATGGGGGAGAGGATATCCAAATCGCTTCCAACAACACTGGCAAGGCACTGCACGGCGACAAGGTCAAGGTGGCGATGTTCCCGAAGCGTAAGTCGAAGAAGACCGAAGGCGAGATCGTGAAGGTTATCCAGCGCGCGCATACCGAGTTTGTCGGAATCTTCTCAGTATCACACGGTTACGCCTTTGTGGTGCCCGACAAAGACACCATGCCTGTCAACTTCTTCATCCCGCGTGGCAGCTACAAAGGCGCTCGCGACGGACAGAAAGTCATCGTTAAACTTGCCGACTGGCCCGAAAACTCCCGTAACCCGTTTGGCGAGATTGTCCGTGTGCTCGGCACTCCGGGCGAGAACAACGTTGAGATGCAGTCAATCCTTGCGCAGTACGAGTATCCGCTGGAGTTTCCGAAAGAAGTTGAGAAAGAGGCAAGCAAAATCTCAGATAAGATTTCGTCTTCTGAAATCAAGAAACGCCGTGACTTCCGTGATGTATTCACCATCACTATTGACCCTCGCGATGCTAAAGACTTCGATGACGCTATCTCTTATCGCAAGCTCCCGAACGGCAACCACGAAGTCGGTATCCACATTGCAGATGTCTCATATTACGTGAAACCAGACTCCGCCATCGACCAGGAGGCACAACAGCGTGGAACATCGGTATATCTCGTTGACAGGACGATTCCGATGCTTCCCGAGAAGCTCTGCAACATGGTCTGCTCCTTGCGTCCCGATGAGGAAAAGCTGACATTTTCAGCGGTTTTCGAGATGAATGACAAGGCTGAAATCCTTAATAAATGGATTGGCAAGACCGTCATCAAATCGAACCGCCGTTTTGCTTACGAAGAGGTTCAAGCCATGATTGAGGGTGGGGAAGGAGATTATAAAGAAGAAATATTGATCCTCAACGATTTAGCCATCAAACTTCGCGAGAAACGCATGGCTCAGGGCTCAATCAACTTCCATTCCGAAGAGGTGAAATTCATCCTTGACGAGAAGATGCATCCGATCGACACTTACGTGAAGGTTCAGAACGAGGCGAACATGCTCATCGAGGACTTCATGCTGCTCGCGAACCGTACTGTGGCTGAATCTATAGGCAAGAAAGACTCGAAATATCACGGTTACACCTTCGTTTATCGTGTGCACGACGAGCCTAACCCAGAGAAGCTGTTCAGTTTCATATCGTTAGTGTCGAAACTGGGCTATTCGATGAACATCAGCACCCGCGAGAATCTGGTGAAGTCGTACAACGCCTTGTTCGATGCCGTTGAAGGCAAGGGCGAGCGCAATCTCGTTGAGACTGTGGCACTTCGCACCATGGCAAAGGCGCTTTACAGCACCGTCAACATTGGTCACTATGGCTTGGCGTTCCCGTTCTACACCCATTTTACCTCGCCAATCCGTCGTTATCCCGATTTGATGGTTCATCGTCTGATCGAACGCTATATGATTGAAAATCAGCCGAGTGTGAGCCAGGAAGAATATGAGGTTTTGTGCCAGCACGCATCAGAGATGGAGCGCAAGGCTGCTGAGATGGAGCGCGAGTCGGTGCGTTACAAACAGGCTGAGTATCTGCAGGATAAGATTGGTCATGTGTTCGATGGACTCATCTCTGGCATCAGCAAATGGGGCATCTACGTCGAGCTCAAGGACAGTAAATGCGAGGGCATGGTGCGCTTCAGCACCCTCGACGACATGTATTACATCGACGAGGAAAACTTCCGTGTTGTCGGTCAGGAAACCCGCCAAGTTTACCGCCTCGGTGACGCTGTAAAAGTGCGCGTCGAAGCTGTCGATTTGATTAAAAAGCAAATGGATTTCACTTTGGTATCATCAGCGAATCGGCGCCGATCCTCTCCATTTCGCGGTTGAACTTTCTGCGATTTCGCTCAAGCTTCCTTTTTAAGCGTTCTCTTTTGTTGAACCTATTGTAAATCAAACTGATAATACTTCCGCCTGAAACTTTCGGTTCTATCTCAGGCTTTTTGTGAATCAGTATTTCATCGTTTCTTTTCGATAATCCAGGCACAAAAAACGGTTCTCTAGAAGGCATCGAGATAATCATTTGTTTGAATGTTTCGTAGTCTGGATAAGGATATATCTCCACGGAATCAAGCATGATATTACTTCTTATCAGTTTGATAATCAACTCTTTATCGACAATACTATCTTTTGCGACTGGCACCCGCTGTCTCTCAAATCCAACACAACTAACCCAAAGAGTATCAATAGTTTTCGAATTAATCAGGAACCATCCATCTTGATTTGAAACCGTCCCGTAATGCGATAACTCACTGACAATGTTTACATAAGGAATCGCCGTCAAGCTATCTTCCGAAAAAATCCTTCCTTTTACTATGAAACATTCTTCCTGTGCTGTTATTTTTAAAGCACAAAACACCAAAATCAGCAATAGGAAAAAGTTTTTCATGAAAAAATAACGATGTAATTATTGAAATATTACACCGTTATTGAATTCTTCTGTCATTTCGACTGAAGCGTAATGAAATGGAGCGAAATGGAGAAATCCTTTATTAACGAAAGTATTTGATAGTTTCCGTTAACAGAGGATTTCTCGACTTCACTTCGTTGCGCTCGAAATGACGAGTTTAAAGCACCGTCACTCTCTTTGTCTCTACTCCATTAGTAGTTTCCACTTTAATAAAATAGAGCCCAGCTTCATTATTTCTGAAATCATATTCAAAAGCATCACCGCTTGATGCATTTTCAAATATTATTTGACCTAAACTATTGAAAATACTGACATTTTTAATATTTTCAGCCTCGATTTTCACTACACCTTTAGTCGGATTAGGATAAACCGCTGAAATCACATTTTCAACTTCTGAAACCGCTTGTGGCTCAACTTCAATAAATTCATAGAAGCCATTCAAGCCTATTGGGTCATACCAATTTGAGTTTTGATATGCTGCGGCGCATCCGTGAGGAACGGTAAGTGTTTGAGTGCCAAATTGTTCGAAAACGACGCAATTCCATCCTGGCTCATTTCCAAGCTCAGGAGGTACGGTTGCCAATGAGACTGCGTTTGTAAAATGTGAACATTGTCTGAAAGCATAGTCGCCGATAAACTTGACGGATTCACCAATGGTCAACGTACCGTCGAAACCTTCGCACTGGAAAAATGCGCCGGCGCCGATGGTTTCCACTGAATTAGGAATCGTCAAGTCGCCGGTCAGATGGAAGCAGAACGAGAAAGCGCCTGCTCCGATTGAAGTTATAGAATTCGGGATATTGATCGATGTCAGACCATCAAGACCGCAAAAAGCGTTTTCACCAATTGAAGTAACAGAAGTAGGAATTACTGTGTTTACGCATCCTGTCACCAACTCGTTGGCGCTTGTACGGATGATGGCATTGCAGTTGTCTCTCGAGTCGAAAACCGGGTTTGCCGCATCGACATTAATGCCGCTGAACGTGCAATATCTGAAAGCGTCTAAGCCAATTGTTGTCACGTTGCTCGGGATGTTCAGCACACCGTGCAGGCCTGCACAATCGTCAAAAGCATATTCGCCGATGGTTGTGACAGAGTTGCCAATCACCAAATCGCCGTCAAAGGCATAGCAAGTGAAAAATGCGCTTGGTCCGATGGTAACCACAGAATTCGGGATTACCAAATCGCCAGTAAAACCTGAGCAATACGCAAAAGCACCATCCTCAATGGTAATCAATGAATTCGGAAGTGACAAGCTTGTCAGATAAAAATAATACAAAAATGCGCTGTTGCCGATGTTTGTCACAGCATAGTCGTTGCCTTCGTAATTCACCGATTCCGGAATGTTCAATGGTCCGGTAGCGTTGTAACCGTCGACATGTCCGGTCAATGTCACCGAGACGCCGTCAGCATTAACCTGATAATTCAAATCACCAGCGGTAAAAGTGGTTTGTGCCATTCCAGCAAAACCAAACATCACGAGAAGGACTGCTAAGCAAGCCCTTTTTAAAAATAAAGAATTTTTCATTTTATAAATTAAGTTTAAATAAGTTTTTCGGCCGCAAAAATAATAAAAAGTCTTTAGTCGTTAGACATTAGTTGTTAGATTTTTTGCCAACTAACAACTAACGACTAAAAACTAAAGACTAAGGTCTAAAATCTAAGATCTAAAGACTTAATTTATCATTGCTACCTAGCACGTTCACAATCTTGTGCATATACAACTCTTTCATGTGATCGCGAGCCGGTCCTAAGTATTTACGAGGGTCGAACTCTGCCGGTTTCTCAGCAAATGCCTTGCGCACTGCCGCTGTCATGGCGAGACGGCTGTCGGAGTCGATGTTGATCTTGCAAACTGCCGATTTCGCTGCCTTGCGGAGCTGCTCCTCTGGGATGCCGACGGCTGCCTTCAATGCGCCACCGTATTTGTTGATGGTATCGACATCCTCCTGCGGCACCGATGATGAGCCGTGAAGCACGATAGGGAAGCCCGGAAGCTCTTTCTCGATGGCCTCGAGTACGTCGAATGCGAGCGGTGGAGGCACCAAGCGGCCTGTCTTCGGGTCGACGGTGCACTGCTCTGGAGTAAATTTGTATGCTCCGTGTGATGTTCCAATTGAAATTGCAAGTGAATCGACGCCTGTCTTGGTTACGAAGTCCACGACTTCTTCAGGTTTTGTGTAGTGACTTGCCTCAGCTGAGACCTCGTCTTCAACGCCTGCCAAAACGCCGAGTTCGCCTTCGACTGTCACGTCGTATTTGTGAGCGTAGTCGACGACTTTGCGGGTCAGAGCCACGTTTTTGTCGTATGGAAGTGCCGAGCCGTCGATCATCACCGATGAGAATCCCATCTCGATGCAGTTTTTGCAGAGCTCGAACGAATCGCCGTGGTCGAGGTGCAGCACTATCTCAGGATGAGCGCAACCGAGTTCCTTGGCGTATGCCACAGCGCCTTCTGCCATGTAACGGAGCAAAGTCTGGTTTGCGTAGTTACGTGCGCCCTTTGAAATCTGAAGAATCACAGGCGATTTCGTCTCCACTGCCGCCATGATGATGGCCTGAAGCTGTTCCATATTATTGAAATTGAATGCCGGGATGGCATAGCCGCCATCGACCGCCTTTGCGAACATTTCACGGGTGTTCACCAGCCCTAAATCTTTGTAGTTAACCATGATATGAAGTTTTTAATAATTTTCTATCTGCAAAATTACAACTTTTCATCAAGTTTTACAATTTTTTTATATAATTTATCATTCAATTCAAAAAATTCCTAACTTTGTCATTACTTTTTTAAAAGTTGTTCACGACATGTAAAAGTGATTTGAGTTATGAAAAAGATGTTTATAGCGATGGCTACAGTAATGATGATTATTGCTGTGGCTATGATTTCAGGATGTAAAAAAGATTCTTCAACGACTGGCTCTATAGAAGGGAAGCCAACCGTAAAAACAAAGAGCTTCGTTTTATTAGAAATTCCAATTACTGCAAAATGTTATGGAGTTGTTGAGGATGACGGAGGCTCTCCGATTTTAGCAAGAGGTATATGTTGGAATACAAGCGGGAATCCCACAATCAGCGATAATTATAAGAATGATGAGATTGCAGCTGTAGGCGAATTTCATGTGAAACTAACAGGATTGGAGCCTAACACTAAATATTGTATACGGGCTTATGCCGCAAATGAAAATGGAACCGCTTATGGCGAACAAAAACATTTCACCACACCGGATACGGGCGGTATTTCAGGCGAAATACAACGTATTCCTTATTTCCAAAACTTCGATACAGAATTCGGAACATATATCACAAAAAATGTTATCGGCGAACAGGAATGGGAAATTAATTATTCGGCAGCAACTATCAAAGGTTATGACAATCTCGATTTATATGAAAATGAAGATTGGCTGATTTCATCGCCGGTATCGGTTACAGGAGTCAGTCACGCTAAAATGACTATGAATTATGTGGGTTGTTATTTTCTAGGTATTACTAACTACGTGACAGTTTGGGCGTCAACAGATTATAATTATGGTGATATGCCATCGACGGCGACATGGACCCGAGTTCCGGCGATTTTATATGAAAGTGATAATTGGTATGATTATAAGACAGCTGAGGTTGATCTTGACGATTATTTGGGTCAAACTGTTACTTTAGCTGTAAAATATACATCTTACAATGGAAATGCCGGAGGAATCTCAATCAGGTCGATTTCTATAGAAGAAGGCGAAGTTTATGGTGGCGGCGCGACCCAAAACCTCCCTTATTTCCAAAGCTTTGAAAATGAATTCGGGACATATATCCCCAAGAGTGTCGTCGGTGACCTGGAATGGAATATCGACTATTCAACAGCTTGGATGCAAGGTTATTTATACAATTACAATAATAGTGGCAATGAATGTTTTGATAATGAAGACTGGCTGATATCTTCACCAGTGTCACTTACTGGTGTTCAGCATGTCAAGATGGTCATGACTTATATAGGACGTTATTTTAATAGTTTTGGCATAAATAACGGTGTAACTATTTGGGTGTCAACTAATTATCATTATGGCGACATACCATCGATGGCGTCGTGGATCCAAATTCCGGCCAATTTGAAGCAAGCATCAAATTGGACCGATTTTTTGACAGTAGAATTGAGTCTTGACGATTATATCGGACAAACAGTTACAGTTGCCGTGAAATATATTTCAAACACTGAAACAGCTGGCAATATCGAAATCCAGTCGATTTCTGTTGAAGAAGGTGAAGTTTTAATACCATCGGGGACGGTTCTTTTTTCGGAAACATTCATGTCGGGCCAGGGCTCATTCGAAATTGTTGATATTATCAAGCCTTATGAGTTGAGTTTCGTGTGGGAACATTCCAGCGCATATAGTTGCATGAAAGCAACCGGTCATACTGGAGGTACTGGCGGTCCGGACTATGAAACCGAGAGCTGGCTTATTTCTCCTAGTATCAGCTTGTCTGGAGTCACTTCTGCGGTTTTAAGCTTCAACCAGGCTGTCAACTATCTCGCACCTGACGGTTTTTTGTTTGTGATGATTTCAACCGATTATGTCAGCAATGTAGCTACAGCCACATGGCATGAGTTGAATGTCGACCAATGGCCTGCCGGTACAAGCTGGAATTACACTAATTCTACCGCCGATTTATCACAGTATGTCGGTCGAAATGTTAATATAGCTTTCAAATATACCAGCGTTGAAACCGGCACATCAACATGGGAGATTAAAAATGTAGTGGTTAGAAATTAATATTTTATGTCACAGCGAAACAAACCTGATAATAAAAAGAGGGTTTGGGTGATGTATATTATAATGAAGAGTTGCCTGTTTTGTTAAAATTTATTAACAATTAAAAAGCCTTAAAACTGTCATTGTTGCTATTGTAACAAATTGACAATCAATAATTTACAAAACCATTCAAAAATTAGTCATTTTTCATACGACTAATTCAAATCACCTATTGTAATTTTGCCTGAAAAAATAATTATGGATGAAATAGAAAAGATACAACAGAAGATTTACGAAGTAAATGGCAAAAAAGTGATGTTTGATGATGATCTGGCTTCGCTTTATGAAATAGAAACAAAACGTCTAAAAGAAGCTGTGAAAAGAAACATCCGCCGCTTCCCTGATGATTTTATGTTTGAAGTGACTCCGCATGAAAGAAAAACTGTAATTGAAAAACAAAAACTATTAAAAATATCTGATAATGAAGATGTTATAATCTTGAGGTCGCAATTTGCGACCTCAAGATGGGGCGGAAGTCGCTATAAATCTTTCGCTTTTACTGAACTTGGAGTGGCGATGTTTAGCTCTGTTCTCAATTCCGACAAGGCAATAGATATCAACATTAAGATTATGCGAGCTTTTGTCGAATTACGAAACTTGGCAAAATATGTTTCTGATAATTATGAAGTATTGCATAAAGAAATAAATGATATTAAAATTTATATCGAAGAAATTCTGGAAGACCAAAATGATATAAATGAAGACCATCAGGCTCAACTTGATGCCATCAGTATTGCTTTGTCGGAATTACAAAATGATAACAATGCATTGGCTAATAGGAGATTGATAGGATTTAGACGGGAAGAAAAAAACTAACGTCTAATGTCTAAAGTCTAAGGTCTTTTTGCTATCTTTGCAAAAAATATTTTATGTCACAGCGAAAAGTACCGCATACCTACGTCATCGTTTTCTGCATCATAGTGGTCGCCGCCATCATGACCTGGTTTATCAAGCCGGGAATGTACGTCGACGGGCAGTTCTATTATGAAGAGGACTTACCCGCTGAGTATCAAGAAGTTTTCCATCCTGAAGCTCAGACGTGGCAGGTGTTTTCGGCGCTTTTCAACGGCTTCGTGCAACAGTCGAAAATCATCATTTTCATCTTGATGATTGGCGGCGCGTTCTGGATCATGAACAAAAGCCGCGCCATCGACATGGGTATTTTTTCTTTCCTGAAATTCACGCAACGACTTGAAAATCATAAGTTTATAAGCTTTTTAGGCATCGACAACATCATCATCGTGCTGATAATGCTGCTTTTCAGTCTATTTGGTGCGATTTTCGGGATGAGCGAGGAGTGCATCGCCTTTGTGATAATCATCATACCGCTCGCAATATCAATGGGTTACGACAGCATCGTGGGATTGTGCATGGTGTATGTTGCGGCGCATATCGGCTTTGCGGGAGCTATTTTGAACCCGTTTACGATAGGCATAGCGCAGGGAATCGCCGACGTGCCGCTGTTTTCGGGCATCGGCTACCGCATCTTCTGCTGGGTGATTATCAATATCTTCGGCATCGCATTCGTGCTGCATTACGCTCACAAAGTGAAGAAAAATCCGAAGATTTCAATCATGTACGACGATGATGCATATTGGCGAAAAAACAGCGTGGCGCAAGGGCAGGAGTTTGAGCATTATGTGCCTCGTGCAGCATGGTTTGTTTACGCTTTCCTGCTTATCGCAATGGTGATTTTCTCGTATCTGAACCCGAAAACAACTCTCGTTATCGGCTCCAGTGCCTTCGTGATGCCGATAATCCCTATTTTGACAGGATTTTTCGCCATTTTGGGCGCGTTTTCGTTAAGAAAAACAGTTCATAACTTCATTTTGCTGCTGCTTCTTTACACCATCATCTACCTCATCGTCGGCGTGATGGGTTACGGCTGGTATGTGATGGAAATCGCGTCGCTGTTCCTCGCCATGGGAATATGCAGTGGAGTGGCTATCGGCAAGAGCGCCAGCGACATAGCGAAGTTATTTATAGAGGGAATGAGCGATATTTTATCGGCTGCGGTTGTCGTCGGATTGGCTGGCGGCATCGTGATAATCCTGCAAAGCGGCGGCATCATTGACACGATTTTGTACGGCTTGTCCAAGTCGATGTCCGACTTTGGCAAGGTGGCGTCGGTGGAGATAATGTATGGTATTCAGACACTTATAAACATCATTATACCGTCAGGTTCGGCGAAAGCGGCCATCACCATGCCGATTATGGCGCCGTTCAGCGACCTCATCGGGGTGTGCCGTCAAGCCACCGTGATGGCGTTCCAGTTCGGCGACGGCTTCACCAACATGATAACGCCAACGTCAGGAGTCCTCATCGGAGCCCTCGGCGTAGCAAAAATCCCATATCAGAAATGGTTCAAATGGGTTTGGAAGTTCATTTTGATGATGATAATTTTAGGTGGAATATTGTTGATACCAACAGTTTTAATGAATTTAGAAGGATTTTAAAATCTCAACTACTAACTGCTAACTTCTAACTGCTAACTAATAACTGAACATGGCACTGTTAACCATAAAAAACTTAAAGGTGAGTTTCCTTCGCGATGGCGAATGGAACGAGGCGGTGCATGGTGTCAGTTTTGAGGTGCCGAAAGGCAAAACCCTTGGAATTGTTGGTGAATCAGGTTCTGGAAAGTCGGTGAGTAACCTTGCGGTGATGCGGCTGCTGAACGAGAAACAATCGAAAATCACAGCCGACGAAATCACCCTCGACGGGAAAGATATCCTCCATCTTTCTGAAAACAAAATGCACGACATCCGCGGCAAGCGCATCGCCATGATATTCCAGGAGCCGATGACGTCGCTGAATCCCGTGTTCCAGTGCGGTTTCCAGGTTACAGAAGCAATTTTAGCTCACGAAGATGTCACCGAAGAAGAGGCGAAGGCACGCGTCATATCTCTGTTCAAAAAAGTGATGCTGCCACGCCCTGAGTCCATCTATAAGAGCTACCCTCATGAGCTCTCCGGCGGTCAAAAACAACGCGTGATGATTGCCATGGCACTCGCCTGCAACCCTGAATTGCTCATCGCAGATGAGCCTACCACAGCTTTGGATGTTACTGTTCAGAAAGAGATCCTGAAATTGCTGAAAGAGCTGCAAAGAGGCACAACCCCTAATGCCCTTACAGCCTCTGTGCCCACCCCGCTTTCAATGATCTTCATTTCCCACGATCTTGGTGTCGTCTCCGAAGTCTCCGATTACATCCTCGTCATGCACAACGGTCGCGTTGTCGAATTCGGCGAATCCTCTAAAATCCTTAATGACCCTAAAGACCCTTACACCAAAGGTCTTCTCGCTTGCCGCCCTCCGATGGATTACCGCCTGAAGCGACTTCCAATCGTGAAAGAATTCCTCGACGGCACTTGGAAAGAAGACGCTGATTTTAAGCAGCAACTTGTTGTCACTCAAGAGGAAAGAAACAAACATCTCGAACAATTATATTCGCAAAAACCGATTTTGAAGGTTGAACATCTGAAGACTTGGTTCCCGCTGAAAAAAGGTGTCTTCAACCGTGTTTACGATCACGTGAAAGCTGTCGACGACGTGAGTTTTGAGGTTTATCCTGGTGAAACACTCGGTCTCGTGGGTGAATCAGGTTGCGGAAAAACTACCCTCGGTCGCTCGATTTTACGTCTTGTTGAACCTTCCGAAGGCAAAATCATCTTCGACGGCAAAGATGTTATGTCGCTGAGCGGCAACGATTTGCGTGAATATCGCAAGCATGCTCAAATTGTCTTTCAAGACCCTTATTCGTCGCTGAACCCGAAGATGCGCATCGGCGACGCGATAGCGGAGCCGATGTTGGTGCATGGACTCGAACCTGACGCGAAAAAACGTCGCGACAAAGTGTGTGAGCTGCTCACCGAGGTTGGACTGCAACCTGAACATTATCAGCGTTATCCGCATGAGTTCTCTGGCGGTCAGCGACAAAGAATCTGCATCGCAAGGGCGCTTGCTGTGCATCCGAAACTGATAATCTGCGACGAGTCGGTGTCGGCACTCGACGTCTCGGTACAGGCGCAGGTCTTAAATCTGCTGAACCGCCTCAAAAAAGACTTCGGCTTCACCTACATCTTCATCTCTCACGATCTCAGCGTGGTCCGCTTCATGTCCGACCGCATCCTCGTGATGTACAACGGAAAACCAGTGGAACTCGGCGACGCCGATGAGATTTTCAACAACCCGAAAAATGACTATACAAAGAAGTTAATAAACGCAATTCCCAAGATATGAAAACTATTAAAGAAATTTATCGAATAGGACATGGCCCCTCATCATCTCATACCATGGCTCCTCGCTTCGCTGCCGAGCAGTTCCTCGAGCGTCATCCTGATGCCGCAGCATTTGAAGTCACGCTTTACGGAAGCCTCGCCGCCACTGGCAAAGGCCACTTCACCGATGTCGCTATCCTCGAAGTGCTGCAGCCTCATGCCAAGGTCAATATCGTGTGGCAGCCAAAAATATTCTTGCCATATCATCCTAACGGCATGACATTCAAGGCTTTAGATAAAAATGAGAAAGTCCTTGAAGAGTGGACTGTTTACAGTGTTGGCGGTGGTGCTCTCGAAGAGGAAGGCAAGCCGTCGCATCTTCCTGACCTTTATCCGCTGACGAAGATGACCGACATCATGAAATGGTGCGAGCAGAATGGTAAGACATATTGGGAATACGTGCTTGAAAGTGAGAAAGACGACACGCTTATTCCGCATATAAAAGATGTGTGGGAGACCATGAAAAACGCTGTTGAGCGTGGAATGCGCGCTGAAGGACGTCTGCCGGGACCCCTTAACCTGCCTCGAAAAGCCGCTCAGTATAACATCAAGGCGATGGGTTATCAGCATACGTTGAGAAGCCGTGGTCTCGTGTTTTCGTGCGCTCTCGCTGTCGCCGAAGAGAATGCTTCCGGCGGACTCATCGTGACGGCTCCTACATGCGGTTCGTGCGGTGTGCTGCCTGCGGTTTTGTATCATCTTTGGAGAAGTTATAACTTTGATGAGGCGCGCATCTATCGTGCTTTGATAACAGCAGGTTTAATCGGAAATATCGTCAAGACCAATGCCTCTATCTCTGGTGCCGAAGTGGGTTGCCAGGGCGAGGTTGGAGTGGCTTGCGCAATGGCTGCCGGAGCTGCTTGCCAGCTGTTCGGAGGCAGTGTGGCGCAAATAGAATATGCTTGCGAGATGGCTCTTGAACATCACCTCGGCATGACCTGCGATCCTGTCTGCGGCCTTGTCCAGATTCCGTGCATCGAGCGCAACGCCTTCGCCGCCGCCCGCGCCTTCGACTGCAACATCTACTCGACATTCAGCGATGGCCGCCACCGCGTATCCTTCGACAAAGTGGTCGCCACCATGAACAAAACTGGACGTGACATCCCTTATCTTTACAGGGAAACCTCAGAAGGAGGCCTTGCCGAAGATTACAAACAAATGGAATAATGAAACGACTATTTTTAGCAATTCCAATTCAAACTGAAAACAACGGCTTCAAACCGCTGCTTGATAGCTTACGCCGTAGCTTATCGCACGAAAAAATGATAAACTGGGTGCGTCCGACAAATATACATTTAACTTTGAAATTCATTGGCGAAACTCCACCTCAAGACGAGCCCAAAATCATCGACGCCGTCACTAAAGTCCTTGAAAATCAAAAGAGTTTCACCATGGACTTCAACCGCACCGGAATCTTCGGCGCCCGCTATGCCCCGCGCGTGCTCTGGCTCGGCATGCAGCAAACACCAGAAGAGTTGCTAAATCTCGAAGAATCTGTTTTAACTGCATTCGATAACATTGGTTATCAACGAGATAGACAAAATTTCGTTCCTCATCTCACGCTTGGCCGCATCAAAGACCTCTGCGAGAAGCAGTATTTTCAAAAAGTTGTCCAAGCCATCGAGCAGAAATCCTACATCCACCAGGAAGTGAACGAAATCATCCTCTTCCAGAGCATCTTGCGACCGGAAGGAGCAATGTACAAAGTGGTGAAAAAGTGGTATTTGTCAGAAAAAATCTCACATCTAACGTCTAACTTCTAAAGTCTTTTTATTATCTTTGCAAAAAATTGTGCGATGCACATCTCTGTCGTCATAATCACTCATAACGAGGAGCGTAACATCCTTCGGTGCCTCAACTCAGTGCAAGATGTTGCAGATGAGATAGTTGTGGTCGATTCAGGCTCCACCGATAAGACCGAGGAAATCTGTAAGTCATTCAACGTGAAGTTTGTGAAACAGTCGTGGTTGGGCTATTCCGGGCAGAAAAATTTCGCCAACAGCCTCGCCTCCAACGACTGGATTCTCAGCATCGACGCCGACGAGGAACTTTCCGACGATCTGAAACACTCGATTTTAAAATATAAAAATCAGCATATCCCGCACGATATGGTGTTCAGTATGAACCGATTAACGAATTATTGCGGTCACTGGATCCATCACTGCGGCTGGTATCCGGATAGGAAAATCCGCATCTGGAACCGCACCGTCGGACAATGGAAGGGCGAGATTCACGAAACGATAGAGTTTTCAACGGAGACGAGAGAAAAAGTGCTCAAAGGCGACCTGAACCACTACTCGTATTATTCAATCGAAGACCATATCCGGCAGGCCGACAAATTCACCACAATCACAGCGACAGAGGCATTCAAGAAAGGCAAGCGCTGCGACAGCATTTGGAAGCTTCGCGTGAAAGCGGCGTGGAAGTTCATCCACGACTATTTCTTCGCCTTGGGCTTCCTCGACGGCTACTACGGCTACGTGGTCTGTAAGATTTCAGCCTTCGCTACCTTCATGAAATACAGCAAGTTACACGAAATGACAAAAGGAAAGAAATGAGCCAGCAGCGTATCATAATAAGTCGTACCGACAGCATTGGCGACGTGATCCTCACATTGCCAATGGCTTCGTTGCTGAAAAAAGTCATTCCCGACTGCACCGTCATTTTCCTTGGCTCATCTTACACAAGAGATATCGTCGCATGCTGCCCCGACGTGGATGAGTTTTATGACTGGAAACAGACCGAACTCGCTGACATTCACGCAGATACGATAATTCATGTGCTTCCGCGACCGGAGATTGCGAAAGTGGCGAAAAAAGCGAAGATAAAACTCAGAATCGGCACCACAAACCGCCTTTACCACTGGTGGACGTGCAACAAGCTTATCAAGCTTTCGCGAAAGAATTCCGACCTGCACGAAGCGCAGCTGAACCTTAAGCTTTTAACGGTTTTTGAAGGCGTGAAAGATTTGTATTCGCTAGAAGAAGTTGTCGATTTGATGAATTTCAAGTCGGTGAAAGACTCTTGCGATGCGGTTCAATATATTGACAATCAAAGATTTAACCTGATTTTACACCCAAAATCGAAGGGAAGTGCGAGAGAGTGGGGACTGGATAATTTCAAGAAACTAATCGGTATTTTACCGTCTGAAAAGTTCAAGATTTTTGTTTGCGGCACCGAAAACGAAGGTGCTATGGTGCGCGACACCTTGCTCGCTGAGTCTCGTGAGAATGTCGTCGACCTCACCGGAAAGCTCTCGCTGGCCGATTATATCGCTTTCATCGACCATGCCGACGGTCTGATTGCCGCAAGCACAGGCCCTCTGCATATCGCTGCATCGTTGGGAAAACACGCCATCGGCATATACCCGCCGATTCGCCCGATGCACCCGGGACGCTGGGCTTGCATTGGCAAAAACGCCAAGGTCTTCGTCACCGACAAAGAATGCGAGGAATGCCGTAAAACACAGGACTGCCGCTGCATGCGGATGATTGAGCCCGAGATGATAAAATCTTATCTTTTAAACTTGAAAAACACTGACAAACATATATGATAAGTTTCGAAAAACATAAAAACTCGGAAAAGAAGGACTATTGCTTCTCGATAGTCATCCCGACATGGAATAACCTCAAATATCTTGAGCTTTGCGTCGACAGCATCCGCAAAAATTCGGCTTACGAACATCAGATCGTGCTCGCCGTGAACGAAGGTGTCGACGGAACGCGCGAATGGGTTGAAAGTCAAGGATTTGACTATATCTATGCCGAGAAAAACATTGGCGTCTGCTATGCCCTGAACGCTTGCCGCGGCCTCATCGCCACTGATTTTATGCTTTACGCCAACGATGACATGTATTTCCTTCCTAACTGGGACGTGCCTATCCTTGAAAAGATCAATGAGCTGACTGACAATCAAAGAGATAAGCAAAAATATTTTATGATTTCGAGTACGCTTATCGAACCTTACGGAAACAACCCTTGCGTGGTGGTGAAAGATTACGGTCACGACATCGAGACGTTTCGTGAGGCTGACTTGATAAAAGACCAGCCGAGCCTTCATCATGCCGACTGGCGCGGAAGCACATGGCCGCCAAACATCATGCCTGTGGCCTGCTGGGATCTCGTGGGCGGAATGAGCATCGAATATCATCCCGGCATGGGCTCCGACCCCGACATCTCACGTAAGCTTTGGGAACTCGGAGTGCGCGATTTTATGGGCGTCGGCAGTAGCTTGGTGTATCATTTCGGATGCAAATCGACAGGCCGTGTGAAGAAAAACAACGGCAGAAAGACCTTCCTTCTGAAGTGGGGCATCTCTTCAAGGACGTTCAACGACAAATATATCGTGCGCGGTGCCGACATGTCGACACAGGTGGACGAGGAAAAACTGCCTAAACCTAACGATTTCTCGCAGTTGATAAAACGAATTTTAGCTTGTTTTGGAAATAAATAACATGAGATTAAAAGAAAAAATATTAGGTCTGTATGACAGAAATCCTCTGGGTTTCATCATTTTAGTCGCCTTCGTGGCGCGACTTTTCGCTGTGCTGTTCTCGAAAGGCTTCGGCATGCACGACGACCATTTCCTCATCATCGAGTCGTCGAAGTCGTGGATCCTCGGTTTCGATTATAACGACTGGCTGCCTTGGTCGCAGAACACCGACAACCCTGTCCCGAAAGGCCATAGCCTGTTTTACCCGGGGTTCATGTACGGATTTTTCGCTTTCCTGCAGTTTTTGGGGATAAAATCGCTCAATGCCCAGATGTATCTCGTACGCCTCATCCACGCCTTGTGGTCGCTGCTCGTTGTCTATTACGGCTACAAAATCACCGAGAAATATACCAATCGCAAGATCGCTAACATCGCTGGCTGGACCTTGTCGCTGTTCTTCCTGATGCCTTGGCTGAGCGTTCGTAACCTCGTCGAGATGGTGGCGATACCGTTCCTGATGGCGGCTACGTGGCTGTATGTCAAGGACGAAACCCCGAAATGGGGCCGCGTGCTCTGGGTCGGCATCCTGCTGGGCATGGCGATGTGCGTGCGCTATCAGGTGGTGTTCTTCATCGGCGGCTTCGGCCTCGCCCTGCTCATAATGAAACGTTGGCGCGACGCCGTGATAATAGCTTTCGCTGTGATAGTAAGCTTCAGCGTCATCCAATGCATCCCCGATATGTTCTTGTGGCACCGTCCGTTTGCCGAGTTTTGGGAGTATGTGTCGTATAACCTCGCGAGCGCGACATCGTATTTCAACCAGCCTTGGTATAACTATCTCCTTGTGATACTGGGACTTATGCTGCCGCCAATCAGTGTCTTCATCTTCGGCGGATTCCTCTATGAATGGAGAAGATGGATTCTCTTCCTGCCGTCGTTCTCATTTTTGTTCTTCCACAGCCTCTTCCCGAACAAACAGGAACGCTTCATCTTCACGATTTTCCCGTTCATCATGTTCCTCGGAATCATGGGAATTTATGATTATTGGCAGAGAAATCCTAATAAATTAAAGTTAAAGAAAATCTTCCGCATTTGCCTTTATATCAGCTTGACAATTAATATTATAGCTCTTATCCCGACAACAGTTCACTATTCGAAGAAGGCGAGGGTAGAGGCGATGGTTTATCTCTCGAATTACCCTGAAAGCGAATATTATGTCATCGAAGGAATGCTGTCGTATGGTGTGAGGATGCCTGTCGAGACATACGCCGACCATCATTTCAAAGGTCATGGCGAGGTGGATAAACAACATTCTTGGGCCGAGGCGATGGATTTAATCAATGAAAATCAAGTGTCGTTTGTGCTTTTCGAAGGCGAGGAACACCTCGATGAACGTGTTGCCGAAGCCAAAAAATACATCCCGAATCTCGTTTTCGACGTGAAATGTGAGGAAAGTTTCCTCGACGCTCTGGTGCAGGCTATAAACCCGATAAACGAAAATTACCCGATCATCATCTACAGAAACGCTGATGTGATCCCTGAAAAGAAAACTAAATAATTCACACATAAAAATTTAATAATATGACAAACATCGACAAAGTTAATTTCTCAGGAAAACGCGTTATCGTTCGCGTTGATTTCAATGTTCCGTTGGACGACAATTTTAACATCACCGACGACACCCGTATGCGCGCTGCAATGCCGACATTGCAGAAAGTGTTGAAAGACAATGGCATGCTTATCATCATGTCGCATCTCGGCCGTCCGAAAAAGAACCCTGATCCGAAGTATTCGGTCAAACCGCTCGTGAAACATCTCGAGGAACTCATCGGCAAGAAAGTCATCTTCGTTGACGACTGCATGAAGGCCGCTGAACCTATCAAAGCCATGAAAGCTGGCGAGGTGATGCTTCTCGAAAACCTCCGTTTTTACGCTGAGGAAGAGGGTAAACCACGTGGCGTGGAAAAAGGCGAGCCTGGCTACGACGAGGCAAAGAAAGAGGTGAAGGCTGCTCAGAAAGAGTTCACCAAGACCCTCGCTTCATACGCCGACTATTACATCAACGACGCTTTCGGAACAGCACACCGCGCTCATGCTTCGACAGCGCTCATCGCCGACTATTTCGACGCCGACCACAAGATGTACGGCTACCTCATGGGTAAGGAAGTGGCTGCTGTCGACAAGGTCATGAACGACATCAAACATCCTTTCACCGCTATCATGGGCGGCTCGAAGGTGTCAACAAAGATCGAAATCATCGAAAACCTGCTCACAAAGGTCGACAACCTCATCCTTTGCGGCGGCATGACATATACCTTCAAGAAAGCTCTCGGCGGCAAGATCGGTAACTCAATCTGTGAAGACGACAAGCTCGACCTCGCCCTCGATATCTTGGCAAAAGCTAAAGAAAAAGGCGTGAATTTGGTGCTAGCCATCGACTGCGTGTGCGGCGACAAGTTCGCTAACGACGCCAACACTCAGTTCGTCGACCCGATGAATATCCCTGAAGGCTGGGAAGGTATGGATATCGGTCCTAAGACCCGCGAGCTCTTCGCCAACGTCATCAAAGGCTCGAAAACCATCCTTTGGAACGGTCCTTGCGGCGTGTTTGAGTTTGACACCTTCGCTGAAGGTTCAAAGGCTATCGCAATGGCTATCGCTGAGGCAACCAAGACAGGCGCATTCTCGCTCATCGGCGGCGGCGACTCAGTGGCTTGCATCAACAAGTTCAACCTCGCCGACCAGGTGTCATACGTGTCAACAGGTGGCGGCGCATTGCTCGAAGCTATTGAAGGTAAGGAACTTCCAGGTATCGCAGCTATCAAGAAGTAGGCCCGTCATTTCGACTGGAGCGGAGCGGAATGGAGAAATCTCCATCAATTGCAGGAGATTTCTCGACTTCGCTCGAAATGACGATTTGAATGTTTATTATATGAAAAAAACACTATTATTTTTAATCGCTATTTTCACAATAGTGATTAATTCTCACGCTCAATGGGTTAGCCCAGGCAACGGCACCACCTACACCTTCGCTGATCTCGTTGAAATCACCGACGGCGTTGTGACAGTTGGCGAAAACGGCTTCGTTGTCAACGCCGACTTGACAATATCGACTGGTGACGTGCTTGAAATCGACAATCAAACGTCGAGAGTCGATCTCGCAGAAGTGCTCCTAACTATCAATGGCTCAATGATTTGCACTAACACCACTACCAGAGCCAAATTCTACGGGCTGAACGAGACAAACCATTTCAGCATGCGCTTCGAAAACGCTACAAACTGTCTGCTGAAGAAGATGTACTTTACCGACGGCGCCGGCATAAAAGTCATCGAGTCGGATGTGACTTTCGACGACGTGAAATTCGTTTATTTCACAAGGGATTACAGCAACTCGGTGATCAATATTTTAAACTGCAACCCGACTATCAAGGACTGCTACTTCATGCTGAATGAGGGCTCTGCCATCGGCTCGCCGGTCAACGGACAAGCTTCACCTCAGATTTTGAACTGCGACTTTGACACCAATGTTAACGGCATCAATGCTCCGCAGATCAATCTTGGACCTGGCGCTGAAGACACGATTCGTATCGTCGGCAATGAGATTTACACCATCATGGCTCAATGGTACGTTGGCGGCATCTCCATCGCCGACCTTATGATGGTAGGACAGACGAAGGTGCTTTTGAAAGACAATATCATCCGTGACGGTCGTTACGGCTATAACCAGCAGGGAGAGCGTATCTCCTCGGTTATCGTTGGTAATCAATTTATTGACAACAACCACGAGGAAAACCCTATGAATGGCGGCAGCGGCATCTCAATCTACGGAAGCTCGGTTACTAACAAAGCTATTCTACGTAACAACTTGATTACAGGCAACTTATGGGGTATCACGGCTATCCAGCAGCATGATATCGACCTTGGAACCGAAGACGACTGGGGTTACAACGAGATTCACGACAACGGTAACGGTGGCGTGATTTACGACCTTTACAACAACTCGGCCTGCGACCTGATGGCCGTCGGAAACAAATGGGGCACAACGGTTTACGATGAAATCGAAGCTCACATTTATCACAAAGCCGATGATCCTGGCCTCGGTCTCGTAATGTTCTATCCTTACGTCGGAGCTGAAGGAGTTGACGAAATCCCTGCAGAAAACATATTGAAAGACAACCGCGTCTACACCATCGAAGGACGCTGCCTCGGCACGAAATTACCGGAACACTATAAAGGGGTATATATCCTGAACGGAAAGAAATACATAAAATAGACCCCGTCATTTCGACCGGAGCCGATAGGCGTAGTGGAGAAATCTCCGACAAACAGAGTAGTTGCTCAATTGCCGGAGATTTCTCCATTTCGTTTCACTGCGTTACACTTCAGTCGAAATGACGATGGTTATTCATTGTACACCACCTTCATCACTACGTTTCCAACCATCTGCAACGTCTTCAAGTCGATTTGCTCGATATTGTCGTTAATCGTGTGCCAGTAAGGGTAGAAGCACGATGTCCTGTCATCGTCGCCGACGAGATGGATGATGTCGATGGCCGGGATGCCAGCGTAATGTGTTATGTAAACATGGTCGTCGTTGATAGGGTCGCCTATTTCATTGATGAAATGTTCGTCGTAGCCCATTTCACGGGCTGTGCGCCACACTCTGTTAAGCACCCATGCCGCATTAGCTTGCGAGTAATATTCTTTCGGAAAACGCGGATTTGAGGCTCCTACCATGTCGAGCAGGATGCCGTAATATGCCTTGTAACCGTCGACGTGTTGCTTTTTCGACCAATATTGCGAGCCAAGACCCCATGCGAGGTCGTCGTGAAGGCTCTCATCAGCCCATTTCGGCGCGCCATAGTCTTCCATGTCGAAGAAAATCAAGTCGATACCGATATTGTCATCGATGCGGTGACTTTTAATAACTCTTGCCATCTCCATCATGATGCCGCAACCCGAGGCACCGTCGTTGGCACCGTCTATAGGTGTCTGCCAGTTCTTCTCATCCGGGTCGTTGTCGGCGTAAGGCCTTGAGTCCCAATGCGCTGCTATGATGATACGTTTTTTTGCCTGTGGGTTGAACGCCGCGATGATATTTTGTCCGTCGAACACCTTGCCGTCGTAGACACGCGTTCTGAAATCCTGCACAAACACAGTGTCGGCGTATCTGTTGAGCGTATTCACGAACCACTCGGCGCACTGCTGATGTGCTGGCGTTCCTGGCACACGCGGACCGAAGTCGCATTGCTTCTTCACGAAATAATATGCCGAGTCGCCGCTGAAAGCCGGAACTTTTACTGTTTTCTTTTCCTGCTTCTGCGCTGTTTGCTTCGTTTCGTTGCCACTTTCACATGAAATGAAAGCGATTATAATTGCTATTATTACAAATACTTTTTTCATAACTAAAGTCTAAAGTCTAAAGTCTTTATTTCCCTCCAGTCGGCATTCCGCCGTCGTCTTCACCGCCTTCACGGGCACGTCTCTCGAGCTCCATCTTACCGAAGCGGAACGTCACGCCGAGGCTGATGGTGCGGCTCGAGAACTTCGTCGAGCTGGACGAGATGAGCGTCGGGCTGTAGGTGTCGCTGTCCCATTTGTTCCAGTCGAAGATGTCGTTCACGTTGAAATGCACCGACATTTTCTTGTCGAAGAAGTCGGCTCGCATGCCGCAGTTGATAAAATATGATTCTTTCTGCTCTCCAGCGAACGATTTTGTGGCTGAGCGGTAGTTGCCCGATGTGTGAATCTCCCATCTGTTCCAGAGCTTCGCCCACACGTTGACGCGTAAGCTGTACGACCAGGTGTCTTTTGAGACCTTGCGGTTGTTGAATTCCGTCGAATAATACGAGTCGTAGACGTTGGCGTAGACTCGCACGTTGAAAAATCCTGTCGGACGATACATCACGTTGGCCTCAAAGCCGAGGTTGTACGAGTTGTCGATGTTGTATGGCTTGGTTGCTTTGATGGTGTCGTGGAAAAGCAAGTCATCGTAAAAACTTTCCGCAACGCTGTTTATCGTCCCGTCGGTATCTCTGTAGTATGTCGACAAGCCGATGCTTCCGAATTTGTTGTAATATTTTGTCCAGCCGGCTTCAAAAGAGTTGGTGTAGACTGATCTCAGATTCATATTGCCCAAGTCGACGCTTTCCTGTTCGTATTCGACGAAATTGGTGAGATAACGCGCGTTCGGGTTGCTGATGCGGCGCGAATAGTTGAACTTGAAGTTGTGCATCGACTTTGTCCTGTAAGACATGTGAATCGAAGGACGCCAGTTGAGATATTGTTTCGACTGATGCTCAATGCGTGGCGAGCCGTCGGCGTATGAGCCGTCCATGTTGCAGTGGATGTCTTCGAATTCCATTCTGATGCCTGGCTTCACGACGAAATTGCCGAACTTATGCTGCACTGTCAGATAGGTGTCGAAGCCGTCGTTCCAGCTGATGCGGTCGTGCGTTCTCAGGTTGTCTTGAGTGTAGTTTGAGGCGTCAATCAAGGTGTCGTAGATGATATGATAGGTGTCGGGGCTGTGCGAATAAGACACTCCGATGCCAATTTCACCGTTTTCGATATACGGGATGTTGTAGTCGATGTCGGCGCTGTAGTTGAAGTCACCGTAATGATATTTGTTGCGGTAACCGGCCAGACTTGTCACGCTGTCGGTGTGCTGATAGCAATATTTCTTGACGTTGGTGCTGTTGTTGCTCCCGCCCCAATATCCGCCATTGATGCTGAAGGTGATGTTGTGACCTTTATTGTTGAAAAGATGCTGATATTCAACACCTCCGTTAAATCCTACAAAAGAGTTGTCGGTGCTCGACTCTGTGTCGTAACGCGAGAGAATGTCGAGGCTGTCGGTGTATTTTGTCTTAAAAAATTTCTCATAGCTGTCGCTTTCGCTCCAGTTTGGCCATCCGCCCATCCATACCGACACGTTGTTCATGGTGTCGATGTTGTATTGCAGGTTCATGAAAAAGCCGCCGCCGTAGCGTTTCGATTTGCTGGTGCTGTATCTCTCTCTCGAGCTGATGGTGTCTCTGAACAATGGATCAGGATTGTCGTTTAATATATATTCACGATATTCATTGTTCGATTTGTCGTTTCTGTAGTTGCCGTTGAGATAAAGGTTGAACGACAACTTCTCGTTGGCGTAAACGTATGACACCCAAGGCGATCCGTCCGGTTTATAGTCGTTGTCGGGTTTCAATGAGCCTCTCACGCCGAAGCTCACGAACTGGTTTTTCTGCACCTTGGCGTTTGTCACGATGTTGATGATGCCGCCGTCGCTCTTCGAGGCGTAACGCGCGCTCGGGTTGGTGATGACTTCTATCGTCTTGATGGCGTTGGCCGGAAGCTGCTGGATGTATGTCTTGAGGTTCTCCTCGTTGAGATGCGACGGCTTGCCGTTGATCCAGATCTCGACAGACGAAACACCGCGCAGTGTAATATTTCCCTCCACATCAACTTCCACGCCTGGAGCGTTCTGCAAAGCATCCGACGCCGTTCCAGTCTGGATGGACGGGTCTTCGCTCACATTATAAAGCGTCTTCTCGCCCTCGTTTGCGAAAAGTGGCTTCTTCTCCGTAATCACGATCTCGTCGAGGCGCACCGAGCCTTGGTTCAGCTTGATAATCCCAAGATCGATGTCTTCGGTGACATCTAAAACGTTCTTGTAGTTCTCATATCCGATGGCTGTGATCTGCAACAGATACTGGCCGTTCGGCACGTTCTGCAGCTTAAAAAGACCTTTGTCGTTCGATGCCGCTCCCGCGATGAAGGCGGTGTCGGATGTGCGTAAAAGTCCCACGTTCACGAACATCAGACGCTCGTTGTTGCCACTGTCGACCAATGTTCCGGAAATTGTATGCTGTGCCTTTAACACATTGAGGCTCAACAGTATGGTGGTTAATAATAAGAGAGTTCGCTTCATTTTCAATATTTTTTTACCATTAGACGTCAAATGGCTTATAAAACTACAAAAATACAAAAAAAATTATGCCGAACGTCAAATTCGGCATAAAAATTCAAAGTATGAAAAAAAGATTATTTAATTTTATAAATTTTCACATCGCCGTATTTCGTTGTGATGTCGAGGCGTCCCGGCTCTCCATTGCCGTAAGTTCCATGTCCGCCAATTCTATCTTTGTCGAAAAATCCCTTGAAAATGATGTCGCTGTATGTTGATTCCAGATCGTAATAGAACGAAGCTCCCTCGTTGATGTACAGCACCGCATCGGAATACTGTCCGTCAATATCTATACTTGGTGAGTTGGATGTTATTGTGGCTGACAAGTCGGAGTATCTCATCTTAGCATATAGCAGGTTTGTGCAGTTCGACACTTTCAGATCGGAATAGGCGGTGTTGACGAATCTGGCTTTAAATGCTTTCTCAATTCTGCTGTCTGAATACTTGTTTTCGAGCATAGCATCATTTACATCGGTGATATAAATCTTACTGTATTTCAAGATTCCATCGACATATTCGCATTTGTTGATTTTTGCCTCGCCGTAATCAAGTCGCAAAATGAATTTTTTCACATAGTCGATGTTGACATTGCCGAATTGCACACGAATATAGTTGTCTAAGAAGTTCTCTGTCAACAGGCTGTCGGCTTTGAAATCACCGTATTTTATATCAACATTCAACTTTCTGCGTACCTCGTCAAGTGTGATGTCGCCATATCTTGTCTCCAAGTCCATATAAACATCCTCCGGCACCTTGACGTAATATTTAATTGATATCGAGCCGTTGAAATTTTTGTAATTATAGTCACCGAACACGGTTTTTGCCATGACTATATTGCCAACTTGCTCAAGCTCAATGTCGATGGTGCTGAATCTCGCTTCCACCTTTTTGCTGTCGTTTCCTTTCACGGTAATCTTAACCATGAAGTCTATTTGCGGCTTGTCCCATGTTGTGATGATATAGTCACTGTATTTTCCTTCCATTTCAAGCGTCGGGTTGGCGCTTACGTCGAACGTCTGTTCAACGACGCCTTTCGCCTCGACTCTATACTGGTGGTCGTCGCCTCTGTAACTGTTGGCGGTTCCGATGAATGCCATCAGGCATAATGCTGTTAAAACAAAAATCTTTTTCATAATCTTTACTTATTTATTCTGTTTGTAATTAATTCAATTGCTCTCAATTTGTTGTCGTACATCTGTTCGGCAATAGCCATCTGACGTTCTTCAGGCATCGGGGCAATCTCCGCGAAGACGTCGCCCATGTCGAGCAGGTCGTGTATCACGCTGTTGATCTGCATCTTTGTCGAGTCGTCGACGTTTTTCATCACCTCTTCCAGATTATAGATGGCTTCATCGACTCTGTCGTCGTAGAATTTACGCATCTCAACTAATTTATTGTCAGCTGTTTGTGGTGCGTTGTCGATGATGGTGCCGTTGTCGAAGTTCAGTCCGTTTATCATCAGCACTATCGCCACCACTGCCGCCGCCGCAATCGATGTCCAGGTTATGAAACGCATCTTGCGGATGTTGCTCTGCTTTGTCATTCCGAGCGCCTTCGGCGCGAGGAACCCGTTTGCCGTTTGCTTCTCAAGCCTTGCTTGGAACCTCTCCCGGCTTCCCTCCGGCATCCTCACATCATCAAATGCCTCGCGGTTGTTTCTTATTTTCTCTTCTATATTCATATTCATTTGTTTTTATCTCATCCAGTTGCGATAAGGCATGCCTTATCCTCTACAGGTTGTTCTCAATTTTTCTAATCCTCTCACGTACTGCGACCTCACCGTCGACTCCTTGATCCCCATCATCTCCGCTATCTCCGCGAATTCTTTCCCTTCTATCAGCCTCAGCGTTATCGTCAGGCGGTAGCCGTCGGGCAGGTTGTTCAACGCCTCTTTTATCTTTTCTATCGGGAAATCTTCAAAATCGTCGTCTTCGTCTTCGATCTGGTCGGCGGTGTTGTCGATTTCCTCGTAAAACGGTTCTTTGGAATGCCTCCTGAACATGTCGATGCTCCTGTTGATGGCGATGGTTTTCACAAAAGCGACGAAATCGCGTTCCGAACCTTTGAAACTGTTAAGATTTTCGAATGCTTTGAGGATGGCGTCTTGCGTTATCTCCTCGGCGTCCTGTCCGTTCAGCACGATGCGGTAGCTGGCGTTGAACACGGCGTTGCAACAGAGGTCGTAAAGCCTCATCAGCGCATCCTGATTCTGTTTCTTGCCTTGCTCTAAAATAGTGTCGAACCCTAACATTTCATTCGTTTTACATCTGCATAACGCAAGAAAATAAATTTTGCTGCATCAAAAAATGAAAAATTATTCGTTTTCCATCGCAAAAAGTGCCGAACGGTTCAAAAACGAGTTGAAATCATAGCACGAACGGAACTCTTCCACGACCCATTCCACCAGGTGGTCGGAATAAATCATGTCGTTGGAAATTGCCTGATATAGGCAGAAGTCCTTGAGCTTCAGATACTCAGCGTAAGGATGGTCGGCAGGGTAGTCCTTCGGCACTTTTTTCAACTTCGAAGAAAAGTCCATATTGAAGTTCTTGGCTTTCTTCAATGCCTTCACAAACTCGTCGCCCTTGGTGCTGATGTCTTCACGCACGCTCTTCGTGATGAAAGGCTCGCACATGTACATGCCCGGATACAGCCCGTGATGCCCGAGATATTCAGCTCCTTCGCCCTCGACATGGAAATAATATCCTGCCAAACCCGATTTCTTGCCGTTCGGACAGATAAACAAGCCGAAATGGCGCTTGTAAGGACTCTTGTCGGGCGAGAAACGTGTGTCGCGATAAAAGCGGTAGGTGCAGTCTTTCAACGTCAAGCCTCGGGTGAGCGGGTCGAACTTCTGTACACCTATTAATATCTGCTCAGCGATGGCGTTGAACTTGTTCTGCGCGTTGACGTACAAATCCTTATGCTGCTGAAACCACGGGCGGTTGTTGTTCACAACGATGAGATTTAGGAAGTCGATAATGTCTTTCATCACTATTTATTTCAAATTCTTCGCAAAGATAACAAAAAAATGTATTTGAATTTGTTTGGCGAAACGAAAAATTTGTTAACTTTGCACAAGTATTTTTAGAACATTAAATTAACTTTATTTTTGAACTTATTATTATTTTTTTAAAAGATGGAGAAACGCGAACTTTCAAAAGATGAAATCATTGGATTGATTGCGGAATTTAAATCTGAAGTAAGAAAAAATCTCGCTAAAATTGACTTTTTTAATGAGAAAATCGAAGAACTCACAAAACTTTTAGGTGAGGCTCCTGAAAAAACTCGTAAGCCTTATCCGTTATCGAAGTGGGATAATGTCGTCCTTGATGTTATAAGAGAGAACGGTAAGCCTACCACAAGCAAGGAAATTTATGACAAAGCCATGGCCAAAGCCGTTGCTATGGGCATCGCGATGGACGAAAATAAAATGAAATCAAAAATCAATCAGTGCCTCGTAAAACTCTCAGGTCGTCGCACCGATTTGAAGAAAATTAAATACGGCGGTAGAGGGTTTGCCTACAGCCTATAACCCTTCTTTTTTCATCTGGTTCAGCTGCATCCTGATGCGGCTCGCCATGACATCAATGGCGACTTGGTTGCTGCCGCCTTGCGGGATGATGATGTCGGCCAAACGTTTGGTCGGCTCGATGAACTGGTTGTGCATCGGCTTGACGAATGTCTCGTAGTGGCGTAACACGTCGGATACGGTTCTGCCGCGTTCCTCGATGTCGCGCTTGATGATGCGCATCAGGCGGTCGTCGCCATCGGTATCGACAAAGATCTTGATATCCAAGCGTTTCACCAGCTCAGGGCATGTCATGATGAGGATGCCTTCCACAATGACGACTTCTGTCGGCTTCACCGGGATCACTTCCTCTGAACGGGCGCATGTGACGTAGGTGTAGATTGGCATCGGGATGGTCTTGCCTTCCTTCAGCATGTCGAGATGCTTCACCAACAGATCCCATTCGATGGCGTCCGGATGGTCGAAGTTGATTTCTTTCTTCGCCTCTGGCGACAGGCTGCCGTTGTCCCAATAATATGCGTCTTGCGATACCACGCTGATTGAGTCCTCAGGAAGCGCCTCAATCAATTTCTTGACCACTGTTGTCTTGCCGGACCCTGAGCCGCCGGCGATACCGATTAATAACATTTTAGTCTTTAGTTTTTAGTCGTTAGTCTTTAGTACTAATAACTAGCGACTAAAGACTAACGACTAGTGACTTAATTAGATTCCAATGAAACTCATGAGGATACCAGCTGCCACTGCCGAACCGATAACACCTGCAACGTTTGGTGCCATGGCGTGCATGAGGAGGTGGTTCGATGGGTCGTATTTCTGACCTTCGACCTCGGAGACACGGGCTGCGTCAGGCACTGCCGACACGCCAGCGTTACCGATGAGAGGGTTGATCTTGTTGCCTTCCTTGCAGAAGATGTTCATCAACTTGGCACCGCATACGCCGCCGAATGTTGCTACAGCGAACGAGCAGGCACCCAAAGCGAAGATGATGAGTGAGTCGGTTGTGAGGAACACGTCAGCCTGTGTTGAAGCACCGACGGTGAGACCCAACAGGATTGTCACGATGTCGATGAGCGGGTTGGCCGCTGTGTTGGCGAGACGTTTTGTCACACCGCTCTCTTTCAACAGGTTACCAAAGAACAGCATACCGAGCAACGGAAGTGCTGAAGGGCTGATAAAAGTGGTGAGCAACAAACCGATGATAGGGAAGACGACCTTCTCTGTCTTGCCGACCATACGAGGCTCTCTCATCTTGATGAGACGTTCTTCCTTGGTGGTGAGCAAACGCATGATAGGCGGCTGGATAACAGGCACCAAGGCCATGTAAGAATATGCCGCGATAGCGATTGCACCGAGGAGGTGTGGAGCCATCTTTGTCGAGATGAAGATAGCGGTAGGACCGTCAGCGCCACCGATGATACCGATAGCTGCTGCCTCGTGTGGGTCGAAGCCCAAAGCACGGGCGCTGATGAAGGTGATGAACACGCCGAGCTGAGCGGCTGCACCAAGAATCATCAAACGTGGCTGTGAGATCAGTGATGAGAAGTCGGTCATAGCACCGATGCCCAAGAAGATCAATGGAGGATAGATACCCTGACGGACGCCGAAGTACAAGTAATTCAACACTGAGCCTTTCTGATAGACACCAGTCTGGATGTTCATGTTAAACACCTGCTGGATGAGGCCGTCGAAGAACTTGGCTGTGTTAGGTGCTGTAGGATCCATGCCTGCTGGCAGGAACGCTGAGAGCTGCTCAGGAGTCATATTGTGGAAGTGCTCGAGAGCCTGTGCGCAGTTCATCTCGCCTTGTCCGGCAAAGAGTCCCACAAAGAATTTCTGTGCTTCTGTCAGGTCAAAAGTGAGGTTGCCTTGAATCTCAATCTTTGAGAGGGCTGCCAAAGCGCCTTGAAGATCAAAGGTATACGAGTCTTGGATGAACGGGATGTTACCCACTATGATACCCACTCCGATAGGGATGAGCAGCATAGGCTCGAAGTCGTATTTGACAGCGAGGAAGATGAACACGAAGGCTACCAGAATCATGATGAGGTTGCCTCGTGTGCAGTTGCGGAAACCGGTAAACTGCCAGAACGAATACATACCGCTGCCGATGGCTTCGCCTGCCGACAATGACTGTTCGGCTTGGTCAGCTGCCTGGCTGCACTCTGCTGTCACGTTCTGTGATGCGCTGAAGACGTGTTCAGCCATCGCTGGGCTTGATGTCATGATGCCGTGAAGCACGAGCAAGATGGCCACCAACGCGAAGATGAGCAGAGCTTTCTTTTTAACGTTGAGTTTCTTCTTCATAATTAGCCAATTACAAATAAAACAGCGCCTTGCAGAATGTTGTCGCCCACTCTGACTTTAATTTCCTTGATTGTTCCGTCAACTTCAGCGAGGAAGTTGTTTTCCATCTTCATGGCTTCGTACATCATGAGTTTGTCGCCGCGTTTCACGACGTCGCCCACGTTGACGTAGATCTGCATGACGGTGCCCGGAAGTGGTGCCAATGACTTGTAGCCGTCGGCCGGTGTGGCGTGAGTCTCCTCAGCTTTCGGTGCTGCAGCCGGTTTCGGAGCCTGACGCTTAGGAGCGACGAATGCAGGAGCCTCTTCCTCTTCACGCTGGACTGTTACATTATATTGAGTGCCGTCGACGATGACTTCGGCGTTTTCGCCTTCGTATTTCTTCACTTCGACTTCGTACTCTTTTCCGTTGACTGTGAATTTAAATTTCTTCATTTTAGTACTTTTTTGTTAATCCGTTTAATCCGTAAATCTTCGAGCTCCATGGAGAATAACGGCGCTCGACTCTCTTGATGGTCATCAAGCCCGACTCTTCATCGTGCACTTCTTTTGCAAGTGACAATGCCAGTCCGATAACCACCGCGAGGTCGTCGTCGACTTTCCAGCCCGCTGCTGTCGATGTGCTCGGAGCCTCGTTAGCTTTTCTCTCTTTCTTGGCTCTCTTGAAGTCGTGGTTCACGAGCTTCGAGAATCCTGTGAAGATGCAGAAAAGAACCACCAATGCCGTGATCACGATGAGGAAACCACCAACGGTGACAACCCAGTCGTGTGTGGCGATAGGCTCTCTGACAGCTGATAACATTATCATTAAATTATTCATTTCAATTCAAAATTTAAAATTTAAAATTCAAAATTATAATGGAATGTTACAGTGCTTTTTCGGAGGGTTCGTGTCTTTCTTTGTCTCGAGTGCCTGCAAAGCTCTGATGACGCGGAAACGTGTGTTACGTGGCTCGATGACGTCGTCGATGTAGCCGTATTTCGCTGAGTCGTAAGGATTTGCGAACTTGTCGCGGTATTCCTTTTCTTTCTTGGCGATGAACTCAGTCTTTTCTTCGACGTTCTCGATTCCGGCGATTTCCTTGCCGTTGAGGATCTCGACAGCGCCTGAAGGACCCATAACGGCGATTTCTGCTGTCGGCCATGCGTAGTTGATGTCAGCGCGGAGCTGCTTGCAACCCATGACGAGGTGTGAACCACCGTATGACTTGCGGATTGTGATGGTGACCTTTGGCACTGTAGCCTCGCCGTAGGCGAACAGCATCTTGGCGCCGTGGGTGATGACACCGCCGTATTCCTGCACTGTGCCAGGCAAGAAGCCAGGGACGTCGACCAATGTCACGATCGGGATGTTGAAGGCGTCGCAGAAGCGGACGAAACGAGCACCTTTACGTGATGAGTTGATGTCGAGCACGCCGGCGAGGAATGCCGGGTTGTTGGCGACGATACCGACAGGTTTGCCGTCGAAACGGGCGAAACCGACGATGAGGTTCTTAGCGAAGTCTTGTGCGACCTCGAGGAACTCGCCGTTATCCACGATAGCGTGGATGATGTGCTTCATGTCGTATGGCTTGTTCGGGTTGTCAGGGATGATGGCGTTGAGTGAGTCTTCCTTACGGTCGATCGGGTCGTTGCACTCAATGCGTGGAGCTTCTTCGAGGTTGTTCTGTGGCAAGTAAGAGATGAGGTCGCGGATCAAAGCGAGACCTTCTTCTTCTGTCTTTGTCATGAACTGGCTCACGCCTGATTTTTGGTTGTGCACCAAAGCGCCGCCGAGCTGGTCAACGCTGACGTCTTCACCTGTCACTGTCTTCACTACCTTCGGGCCGGTGAGGAACATATAGCTGTTCTGCTCGGTCATGAGGATGAAGTCGGTCAATGCCGGTGAATAAACTGCGCCGCCTGCGCAAGGTCCGAAGATAGCGCTGATCTGTGGCACCACGCCTGAAGCGTTGATGTTACGCTGGAAAATCTCAGCGAAGCCTGCCAATGAGCGTGAACCTTCCTGGATACGTGCGCCACCTGAGTCGTTGATGCCGATGATAGGAGCGCCGTTCTTCATGGCTTGATCCATCACCTTGCATATCTTCTTCGACATGGTCTCTGAAAGAGAACCGCCGAGCACTGTGAAGTCTTGTGAATAGACGTAAACGAGACGTCCGTCGATGGTGCCGTAGCCTGTCACGACGCCGTCGCCGAGATACACCTGCTTCTCCAGACCGAAGTCGGTGGTGCGGTGTGTGAGGAACATGTCGAACTCCTCGAAGCTACCCTCGTCGAGCAACATGGCGATGCGTTCACGAGCGGTGTACTTTCCTTTTTCATGTTGTTTAGCGATACCTTTCTCTCCGCCGCCGAGACGTGCGAGAGCGCGCTTGTCCAACAACTCTTGAATTTTCTGTTCGATTAACATTTTCTATGATTTTTATTATTTGTTTTTGTTTTCGCAAAGTTCTGTGAGGACACTGCATGTTGATTTCGGGTGCATGAAAGCGATTGTCAGGCCTTCGGCGCCGCCGCGTGGTGTCTCGTCGATGAGGCGGAAACCTAAAGATTTTGCCTCAGCTAACTGATTCTCAATGCCTTCCACTGCAAATGCGATGTGGTGCATGCCGCCCTTGCCGTTGTTTTTCTCGATGAAAGCGGCGATAGTGCTCTCAGGTGATGTTGGCTCGAGAAGCTCGATCTTGGTCTGGCCGACTTTGAAGAATGCGGTCTTCACCTTCTGATCTTTAACTTCTTCGATGGCGTAGCATTTTGTTCCGAGCATTTTCTCGAAAACCGGAATCGACTCGTCTAAGCTGACGACAGCAATTCCAATGTGTTCAATATGAGTAGGATTCATGATAAAATAACGTTATTTATAAATAAAAATTAAACTCGAATTCAGGTGCAAAGATAAGCAAAAATCTTATCTCTTTACCAATTTTTCTGTCGAAATGATATTTTTCTTCTCGTCAAGCAGATTTATGAAATAAATTCCAGCTGGGAGACTCTCCACCGAGACCGTTGTCTCGTTTCCGGAAACGGTGAAAGAACCCATTACTTGTCCTAAAGAATTGACGATTGTCACTTCGGAGGCTGGTGTCTCACTGCTTATTTTCACAAAATTATTTGTCGGATTCGGGCTGAGAGTCATTTTCTTTGTGCCAAGGATGTTTTCTCCAATGCCGAGCTGTGTCTTGTCGATGGCGCCTATGGTGTATTGTCCGGTTTGGATGTCACTTAACGTGAATGTACCCATTTTCCAAGTGCCTTGTTGGACGTAAGGAATGGTATGCCATGCTTCGTTGATGTTGGCGCGGTAAAGCAACACAGCCGAGTCGTTTTCGGTATGGATGATGTCGCCGTCCATGCTGCTGTTGTTGGAGTAGACAAATCGTCCTGAGACATCGGCATCGCCGAAATCGAGTCTCAAAACATTCCAGTAATGCTTTGTGGATATTGTAAGTCCCGGAATAAAGTCGTGGGTTGGCGCTACATAGTGCTCTTCGCCGCGAAGCATCACCGAGTCGGCTACGCCGTTCACATTGATGGTGAGTTGCTGGTTTATCCCCATGTTTCCAAGGGCTGTAGCGGTAAGGTTTTTGTCGTATTTGGCATCAAGGAAATGGTTGTAATAGTCGGCGAAAGCGGCTATCGGGTTGATGTCGAGGGTGACGATCTTGTTCTCTTCCGCACCGTCCCAGTTGACCGGCTCTGTTTGCAGTTGTCCTTCGTTGTCGATGAATGTGACTTCCACTCGGTTGTTTTGTCCGACATGCTCCGGACCGTAATGTTGGTAACTCATCTTTACGGTGGTGTTATATTGATTTCCGTTTGGTGTAACGCTCACGATATCAACGCCATAATGTGGCATGCCGGCTGTGAAGACGTAGGTGTCGAAGAATCCGCTCATGTCGATGCCTGTGGCTGCTGTGAGCGCGTCGCGGAGCTGTTCCGACGAGGCGGCGCTGTAGTTGTATGTGTTGAGGTAGCTGCGCAGTCCTGCCAGGAAGGTCTCTCTGCCCAAGTAGTTCATCATGGTGTTGACGACGACGGCGCCACGGTTGTAGACGGCGCTACCGTCGTATGTCATGGTTTGCGGGATGTCGTTGAGCGGAATCCAGTTGCTTTCGCTCTTGCACCAGTTGGTGATGGTGTTGATTTTGCTGCTCATCTCCTGCTGGAAGTCGTCCTCACCATAAACTGATGAACGGTAAAACACTCCGCAGAACTGTGCGAATCCCTCGTTGAGCCACATCTCTTCGGCTGTCGCGCAGGTGGTCTTGTTGCCGAAATACATGTGCGACAACTCGTGTGCTACATATTCCTCCTGCGATGTATTTCCTGTCACTACACCGCTTGTGATGCCGATGTTGTCAACGTGTTCCATGCATCCTACGCTTGTCACCACGTAGCCGATACGGTTGAAAGGATACGGTCCGAAGCTGTTTTCATAAAACGCCGCGATGTCTTTGACATGCACGAAGGTGCCGGGCACGTTGTTGATCTGGTTCGGCTTCACGTAAACTGTGATAGGGATGTCGCGCTCGATGCCATTGTAGGTGTCGGTCCATTCGACATAGTCGCCTACCGCGAACGATACGTGGTATGTCGCTACTTCCTGAGGCACGTTGTAATGCACGGTCTTGTTGCCGTCGCCGTTGTCGATGATACTTTCGAGGTTGCCGCCGCACACTGCGGTAAGCTCGTTAGGCACGGTGACATGGACATCGTATGTCGCCTTGTCGGTGAAGTTATCGACGCAGGGGAACCAGCATTTGCCGAGGTTGTGCGGTATAGACTCAAATCCCACGCCCATATTGCATACGTAGCCTGTGGTCCACATGATGCCGCCCCAGCTCTCGTTGAAGGTGTTGCCGCCGTAGGTTATTGTGAACGAGGCGCTTGCGTTTGCCGCCAATGCTGATGCGAGGTTTATTGTGAGCACGTCGCCGTTTTGCGTAAATCCGCTAATGCTGACATCTGTTGACGATACATCATTGACAATCAACGATTTAAGTTCCAGATTTATAGCGTTTATAGCACTCAAAGCCGTCAGCGTGACGGTAGTCTGAGCCTGTATCGTATGGCTTGTGAAATTCAGTTCGTTGAGATGGATGTCATAATGCATCACATCAAAATTTTCGCCTGGAGTCTGGGCGTTTGCAGTAAATGCTACAAAAACAAGGATAATTGCAAGAATTTTTTTCATATAAATGAATATTAATTCTGCAAAGATAAGAATAATTTTTGATTCCATAAGATTTTGGTAAAAAGATTATTGGTATCATTTTCGAAATGATTTCTGCAAATGATACCAATAATCTTAAAGACTAACGTCTAAAGTCTAAAGTCTCTACTCTTCTTCAACTCTCACTGGTTCCGGCATCGCTTTGTGGATGTCGAGTTCGTCGATGAGGTTGGTTGCACCGGCGAATTTGTCGATGATGAAGAGCACGTAACGGATGTCGACGTTGATGGTGCGCTGCAATGTTGGCTCGAAGTTGACGTCGCCGCTCATTGCTTCCCAGTTGCCGTCGAATGCCAATCCGATGAGTTCACCCTTGCCGTTCATGATCGGGCTGCCTGAGTTACCGCCTGTGATGTCGTTGGTCGACAAGAAGCAGACGATGAGCTCGCCGTAGTCGTTGGCATACTGGCCGAAATCTCTTGTCTCGATGAGGTCGAGGAGGCGCTGTGGAGCGTCGAACTCGAAGTCACCAGGGATGTATTTCTCGAGAATGCCGTTGGCGGTGCAGACGTAGTCGTAAGAGATAGCGTCGGCTGGCTGATAGTCTTTCACCGAGCCGTAGCTCATTCTCAATGTTGAGTTGGCATCTGGATAGAGGACTTTCTCTGGTTGTGTCTCAGCGTAGAACTCACGGAGACCTTTCACGAATTTGTGGTCAGCTTCTGAGATGGCGATGTTTGCCATTCTGTAAGCAGGAGCCACTGACATCATCTGTTCTCTCAAAGCGTTGTACATGACAAAGGCCGGATCTTTCTCGAGTTTCTTTGCATTTGGCTTCTCGATGAAAGCCTGAATTGACTCAGGAGCGCTGAAAATTGAGTTGTCGTAGATGTAGTTGGCCAAAGCGGTCCAGTCGCCTTTTTGTTTCTTCAGGAGTTTCTGAACAGCCTCTGGGAGTTCTTCTGTAGCGAACTTCTTGCCGTAGATATTCATGACAGCGATGAGCATGTCTTTCTCAACGCGTGCGTCGAGGTCTTTGAACATCTCTTCGACATTGATTCCTTGGAGAGCTTCAGCAGCTGCTTTTTTGTCTTCTTTTGAGACCTCTTTGCTTGTCACAGTGCCATAGTACTCAATGAATTCGGCTGATGCAGCCATTGGGTTGAGCTGTGCCACGAAGTTAGGATAGAAGAGGGTGTTTGCCACTTCTGCCATCTGGCCGTACATTGCCTCGAGTGTGCCGAGCACATCGCCGTATTCAGCCTGACGGTTTTCGTTGGCGTTGACCCATTCGGTGAACTGAGCCTCGAGAGCTGCCTTGCGTTCAGCGACTTTGTTCTTGCGGAGCATCTTCATCTGGCCTTCGAAATTCTTCCAAGTGTTTGCCAAACCTGCTTTGTTGTCTGCGTAAGCGATATTGACGGCCTTGTCGACCTTCATATATTCGTCCATGACGTCTGTCTCGGCTTTGAACACTTCGTAAACGACAGGATAGAACTTCTCGACGTTGTAGTTGATGCCGAATGATGTCATGTAACGCTCTGTTGAGCCCGGGAAGCCCCAAATCATTGTGAAATCATCTGGCTGCACACCGTCGAGGCTGATAGGAAGATGATGTTTTGGAGTGAGAGGCTTGTTGCTTTCTGAGAACTCAGCTGGCTCGCCGTTCTCGTCGGCATAGACGCGGAACACGCTGAAGTCGCCGGTGTGACGAGGCCACATCCAGTTGTCGGTGTCGCCGCCGAACTTACCTATCGACTGTGGTGCTGTGAACACGAGACGCACGTCGGTGTAGGTCTTGTACACGAACATGTAATACTCATTGCCCTCGAAGAAGCCTTTGATGACAGGGTTGAGTTTGCCGCCTTCTGATGCTGCCTCTTCAAGTTCTTTAGCTTTCTCGTTGATAGCTTTTTGTCTTGCCATGTAATCCATGTCGTCGGTGATGACGCTGAAGATTTCAGCTGTCACGTCTTCCATTCTGACGAGGAATGATGCCGAGACGCCTTCAGCACGAAGCTCTTCCTCGAATGATTTGGCTGCGAAGCCTTCGTTGAGGTAGTCGTGCTCCACTGTCGAGAGGGCTGCTATTGAGCTGTAGCCGCAGTGGTGGTTGGTGAAAAGCAAGCTGTTTGTTGAAACGATTTCGCCTGTGCAGAAGAAACCGCGTGGTTTTGCGCCGTTTGAAAGGCCGACGATAGCGTCTTTCAGGCTGCTGTTGTTGATGCTGTAGAGTTCTTCAGGTGTGAGCTGGAGACCCATTTTCTGCATGTCTACGTAGTTCAAACGCTCGACGAACATTGGCAACCACATGCCTTCGTCAGCGCGCACGATGCCCATCATCGCAAAGATGATAGCAAAGAAAACTGATAATTTTTTCATTTTAATTTATTGATATTTAATTTGTTAATGTTTCTTATGAGACGCGATGAATCGCGTCTTTACCTTCTTTCATCTAAGGTCTAAAGTCTAAGGTCTAACGACTTAGGTATTCCATTCCCATTTCGTACCAGATATCCTTCGGGATGCCGCTTCCGGCGAGTTTGTCGAGGTCTTTCTGAAGCTCCGGCTTGATGACGCCGTCGGTGGCGATCCAGTTCTTCACGAACTCATAGTCGCCGTTGCCTTGGGCCACAAGGATGGCGCCGCCGAGTTTCTCGACCGCGAGTTTCATCTTAGGGAAGTCGATGTTGTAAAGTCCGTTTTCGTCGCGAGTGAACGCGCCTTCGTTGGCGAGGTAGTTAAACTCGATCATGTTGGCCTTGCCATGTGCCGAGGCGGCGCCGAAACGCACCGAGCGGAAGATTCCTGCCATGAAGGTGGTGTAGTTTTCTTCCAATGTAGTGTTGGTGTATTCGCCCATTTCATGGAGCTTGGTAACGAGGAACAAACCGAGAATATCGGCTTTGGCCTCTTCGATGGCTGAATACTGCTCTTTCAATGCGTGACGCACTGTGCCGCTGCCGTCGAGAGTGTTTTTGATGCCGAGACCGTGTGCCACCTCGTGGAACATCACATTGGCGAAGAAAGCGTCGAACTTAATGCTCTGGCGTGCTTCAGGAGCAACCAAAACCTCTGAAATCGGGACAACGATCTTGTCGAATTTTGCCTTCATAGCGTTCTTGAGTTGAAGCTTGCGTGTGCCTTTCTGGAGCTGCACTCTCTCGTCATTTGGCAAGTTGATGGCGATAGTCTTCGAAGCCATGTTGCAGTCGCCGCCGTAGAACACCACGTCGTATGCCGCGAGGTCGGCGTCGCTACCCGGTTTTTCCTGTTTGTACTTGTCTTCGACAGGCAATTTTGTTTGAAGCACAGGCAACAATGACACGTAACGTGAGAGTTGCTTGGTCCATTCCTGGTCTTTGATGAGGATGAACGACTCGTGAGCGGCTTTGTAGCCGAACAAGCCGTCGGTGTAGTTCTCGATAGGACCTACGACGAAGTCGACGTTGTTGTTGCGGACATCCATCCAAGCCATGTCTGAATAGTAGTAATCGTCGGTGAGGAGAGCGGTTGCTCTGAGTCTCAGATACTCGGCAAACTCTTTGTCGGCTGCGAGTTCCGAAGCCTTCAGGAGAAGGTCAGCTGCCTTGTTGATTTGCTCTGCGTAAGCCTCGTGATACCAGATGGCGTGCAGACTGCCGTCAGCGTAACGGCGGACGAGTGTATACTGGCTGGTCTTGTCAGGGTTTTCCCAAGCCTCGAACTCCTCTTTTGTCATGTCGGTAGGGTAGAATCCTGCGCCTGCCGGTTTAGGTCCGCATCCCGGGATGAAGATACGGCGGTTGTCAAGCTGATCCCAAGGACCGTAGTTGATTTCAGCGTATTTGCGTGCGTTCGGGTCTTGAATCTTGCTCAAGAACTCGTCTTTATCGCCGCCGAGGTTCTCTGTCCAGTAGATGTCGTCCATAATCTTGCCTACCTGGAACAGGATATCGAGCATTTTCACCTCATTATCAGAGAGATGGCTGATGTCGGTTGTCAAAGTCACCTTCGCGTATTGGTTGGCGAGGGCTTCGTAATTTTCTTTTTTTTCGCTGCAGCTTACGAGTGCTGTCGTAAGAGCTAATGCCATAGCTAAAGTTCTTATTTTCATATAGTTAGATTTTTATTTTGCAAATGATGCGATGACCCATTGGATGTCTTGCCAGGCCTTGCTGAACCATTCGACGTTGGCGTGAATGATGTTGACAGGTTCCGACAATCCGCCGCCAAGCGAGTAAAGAATTATCGCAAGGTTGAAGAACACAAAGGTGAAGATGTACAGGAAAGAGCGTAACACGCCGGCTTTCTGAAGGTCGCTTTGGTCGCTGCGGGTGTCTTTTTTCCAGCAGCTGATATGGAACATGAGTGTGAAGCCGATGATGAAGTCGATTACAGGCAGACATTCATTTTTTATCATCAGACGGATGAAAACCATCACGAAAGTGATATATGGCAGCATGTATGGCGCCAGTAACATTATGATGTTGTTGCCGGTGTTTGATGCCACATAGCCGAGTGTAGTGTCGTTTGCGGTGAGTGAATCAGACGATTTCGCGTTGAACTCGCTGATTTTTTTGCGGAGGAAGAGGCCTCCGACGAGCATGTGAGCGCCTTCGTGTGCCATGGTTTGAATGATGTCGAGGTTTCTCCTGAAGAGAATCGCGGAGAAGACGAGGAAGGCAATCATTCCGATGGCGAGCCACAGATAGCCCTGGTAGGTGTCGGTTTTGAATGAGCCTATGACGTAGATGATGCATCTGTAGAACTCAAAAGCCGCCAATGCGAGGGTTAGCAGAAACACTAACGATGTTATTAAACGCCAAAGTTTTTGCATAATTTTTTATTTTGAGATGAATAATTTCTTCACTATGGTTTTTTCGCCAATGATTTTAACGAAATATTGACCTTCAGGGATGACTGAGAGGTCGATGTTGTCTGTTTTCTCAGTGCTCAGAACGATACGGCCTGTCAGGTCGATGATTTCGATGCAGCTGATATTTAAATCATTGTCATTCAATATCTTAACAACGTCATTTGCAGGGTTTGGATAGATGCTGACGTCGGTGTTTATGCTGTTGTCTTCAACGGCGTAAGGCATGTCGCAGTCGTTGTATTCCGGGTTGACGAAAATCACGTTGTTATCCTCGTGATAGCAGAGCAGATGATACATCTCACCGTCGCTGTCGTGGTCGGCTTCCCACATTCCGACATTCATGAAACCGCGGCTGCTTCCGACGCCTTCAATCCAGAATTCCGATGCGTCTGGAAGACCGATAAAAGAGAATGCTATTTTCTTTCTCGAGAGGCCGTTAAGGTCAGTGATGGTTGTAACTTCCGTCACCTGCATCGGATGCTCGTTGTCGTCATTAAAGAAATCGCCTTCTTCGAGGTCATAGTCGTAGAGAAGAAACTCATCGTCCAATGAAGTGCCGTTCCATTTGCGGTAATAAACCTGGTTGCCATCGTTACGGTAAGCTCCGTCAAGATATAAATCGTTAACCTCGCTGTCAACGTATAAGGTGGTGTATTGAAGACCATCGATTTCCACTATTTCGTCTGAAAAATGATATTCGTGGAATGTGCCGACCGGATGAGGTGCGCTCCAAGTGTATTCGCCATAGATATACCATATTTGAGCGTTGACACTCAATGAGATAGCAAATATTGCAACTGTCAAAGCCGCGAATCTTTTTAAGAATTGTAAACGTTTTGCCATAATTACTCTAATTTAATTTAAGCTACAAAAATACGTATTTTTTTAATACAAGACATTGAATTTGTTAAAAATCGTATCTTTGCATCGTGGCAGGCATCTATATCCATATCCCGTTTTGCAAGTCGAAGTGCGCTTATTGCAACTTCTTTTCGGTTGTTTCCGAGAAGCGGCGTGATGATTTTCTTGACGCTTTGAAACGCGAGGCTGAGGCGAGAAAAGATTATTTGGGTGAAGAAGAAGTGAAAACGGTTTACTTCGGCGGCGGCACTCCGAGTATTATGAGAGCTTCAGAGATCTCGGAAATTCTCGATTGCCTAAAAAAGAATTACAAGATAGCCGCCGCCTCGGAAATCACTCTTGAGGCTAATCCCGATACCGTTTCAAAGGAGTCGTTATTTGCATATAAATCATTAGGAATCAATCGGTTAAGCATCGGAATTCAGAGTTTTTTCGATGACGACTTGCAATATCTCAGCCGAAAACACGACTCGAAGCATGCGCGGCAGGTTTTGGAATGGGCCCAAGAAGTTGGTTTTCAAGAGATTACCCTTGATTTGATTTATGGCATTCCTACTTTGACGGATGAGAAATGGCGTAAGAACTTGGAAATTTTCTTCTCGACAGGTTTTAACCATCTTTCGGCCTATGCTTTGACGGTGGAGGAGAAGACGGCACTCGGGCAGCGTATTAATAAAGGTGTGGCGGCGCCTGTATGCGAAGACGCTACGATTCGACAATATGAGATTCTTTGCGAAGCGACTGAAAATCATGGATTTGAGCATTATGAGATAAGCAATTTCGCGCGACCGGGACATTATTCGAAGCACAATACTATTTATTGGAAAGGCGAGAAATATCTCGGTTTGGGACCTTCGGCGCATTCGTTTGACGGCGTCTCGAGGCAGTGGAATGTGGCGGGCGTGAAAGATTATTGCGAGAGCTATTCCTTTGAAAGAGAACAACTTACGCCTGATGATCGCTACAACGAATACATAATGACCTCGTTACGCACCATGTGGGGTGTCGATTTGGAGTATCTCCGCCTGAATTTCGGTGAAAAATATGCCGAAAAGTTCGAAAAAGGCGTTGAAAATCACATTTCAAGCGGGAAAATGTTCCGAAAAGACCAGAATTTCATTTTGAACGACAACGGCATGCTATTTGCCGACGGTATCGCAGCGGAACTCTTTTTCTAACGTCATTTCGAGCGACCGCAGGGAGTCGAGAAATCTCCTCCATTGCAGGAGATTTCTCCATTTCGCTTCGCTACAGTCGAAATGACATGTGAATTTCATTTTTTTGCAATTAATGTTAAAAAATTTTAAGAAAAAAGTTTGCACAGTATTCAAAATTTTTGTATAATTTTGTAACCGAAAAATTGAATCATGCAGACGCAGAAAATTGAAAACGCTAAGTTGGAAATGGTCGACAAGTTCGTCCGTTACACCAACATGAACATCTTCCTGACCGGAAAGGCCGGTACAGGAAAGACGACGTTTCTGCGTTGTTTGGCTGCCAATCCGACAAAACGAATGGTGATCCTGGCGCCGACAGGTGTTGCCGCCATCAATGCCGGAGGTCAGACGATACATTCGTTTTTCCAGTTGGAATTCGGGCCGCAGGTTCCCGACGATGCCACCGAATCATCGCCGGGTAGAGATGCTATAAATCGCGTCTCTGCAGCGCAATATCAAAAATTTTCTGCTGTCAAATTAAAAATCATCCGCTCGCTGGAACTCCTTGTCATCGACGAGATTTCGATGGTGCGCGCCGATTTGTTGGATGCTGTGGACGCAGTCTTGAGGCGTGTGCGCCGTAACGAGAAACCGTTCGGGGGCCTGCAGGTGCTGATGATTGGCGATATCCACCAGCTCGCTCCGGTGGCAAAAGAAGAGGAATGGGCTTTGTTGCGTGGCTATTACAAATCGGTGTATTTCTTTGATAGTCATGTGCTTACGAAAACGCCGTACTGTTGTATCGAGCTGGAGCATATATATCGTCAGGAGGACAGGAAGTTTATCGACATATTAAATAAAGTGCGCAACAACCGCCTCGATGCTGCGAGTCTGGCAGTTCTCAACAGTCATTTTAACCCTGATTTCGAGCCGAGTGTTGAAGATGGTTACATCACTTTGATGACGCATAATCGTCAGGTTGATGAGATAAACGAAAGCAAGCTTAATGCGTTGAAAACCAAGCTATTGAAGTTTAAGGCAAAGGTCTTTGGCAACTTTCCTGAGACATCGTATCCTACCAAAGCGGAGCTCGAGCTGAAAATCGGGGCGCAGGTGATGTTCGTGAAAAACGATCCGTCGCCGGAGAAACAATATTTCAATGGAAAAATCGGTCGGATTGTCAGCTACGACGAGGATAGCGGACTCGAGGTACGGTGCGGCGACGAGGTGATTGAGGTGAAACCGGTGACATGGTCGAATTTCGAGTATCGTATCAACGAAGAGACCAAAGAAATAGAGGAAAATGAGGTCGGAAACTTCACTCAGATTCCGCTCAAACTGGCTTGGGCGATAACGATTCACAAGAGCCAGGGTCTGACTTTCGACAAGGTGATTCTGGATGCGAGTCTGGCATTCACTCACGGTCAGGTTTATGTGGCGTTGAGCCGCTGCACGTCGCTCGAAGGACTGGTTTTGAAGGCAAAATTATCGCAGAGTGGCTTGTTTAATGATCTGATTATAAACCAGTTTGTGGCTGAATTGCCATCAAGGGAGCCGAACGAGGAACAATTTGAATACAACAAGAAACTTTACGAGTCGCAGATGCTTTTCGAACTCATTGATTTTCATGATATTGAGAGCGATTTGAACGGCATCAGAAAGGTGGTTTTCGCCAACAAAGGCAGCTTCGACGCTTCTGTAAACGAGAAAGTGGCTCCGAAAGGGCAGAAGTTTCATGAGGAAGTGGTGGAGGTGTCGGAGAAATTCAAGCGTCAGATTGGTGCCATTTTAAAAGATAACTTTCAGATTGACAACAACTTACAACTTCAGGAAAGAGTTAAGAAAGGTAGTTCGTATTTCCTGGATAAGCTGTCGGATTTGGACGAGATTTCCGGTTTGCCTTTTGAAACCGACAACAAGGCTGTTAACGACCAGATAAAGAAGGAGTTAGACGCGTTTAATACCGATTTCTTTGTGAAAAAAGCTTGTCTCGAGTGTTGTTTGGGCGGCTTTGAGATGAAGAAATATCTTGCTACGAAGAACAAGAAAATCGTTGAGGCTGAGGAACTTAACAAATCGAAGAAGGCGAAATTGAGCAGAAAGCAATTATCGAAGGATGATTCTAAGCTCTTTAAAGCTTTGGTGGCGTGGCGCGAGCAAGTAGCTGACGCTCTTGAGGTTAGCGAGACGAAAGTCATCCCGACGACCACCTTGACTGCCATCGCGGAGAAGAAACCGATGTCGGTGAAGGAGTTGAAGTCGCTGTCGAAGATCGGAGCTACACGTTTGCAGCGTTTTGGTGCTGATATTTTGAATATAGTGCTTGAACATCAAGGATTTAAGAAGCAGGAATTTGACGATGCAGAGTCGAAGGAAGAACTGGAACTTGGGACTTCGGTGAAGCGTACGAAGGAGCTGATAGAGGAGGGGCTTTCGATTGATGAGATCGCTGAGAAGCGTAGTATGGCGCGGTCGACGATAGAGCAGCATGCGGCGGAGCTGGTGCTGAAAGGCTACGCCGACGCCAAAGATTTCATGAGCGAAGAACATTACGAAACTATCAAAGAATATTTTGAGGAAACTAAGGATTCGTCGCTTGGAGCCGCTCGCGATGTGCTCGGAGAGGAGTACTCGTGGGGGGAATTGAGAATTGTTTTAAATGAAATGAAACGTAATACATTATGAAAAAGTTAGTAATCTTATCTGGAGCGGGCATCAGTGCCGAAAGTGGAATCAGTACGTTCAGAGACGCTGGCGGACTGTGGGACAAATATCCGGTGATGCAGGTGGCGTCGATTGAGGGCTATGAGGCTGATCCTGAGTTAGTTATCAATTTCTACAATGAACGCCGCAAGCAGCTTTTAGATGTGAAACCGAATCAAGGTCATATTCTCTGTGCCGAGTTGGAGAAATATTTCGACGTTACTGTTGTGACGCAAAACGTTGATAATCTGCACGAAAGAGCCGGCAGTCACCATATCATTCACCTTCATGGCGAGCTGACGAAGGTTTGCTCGAGCTATAATCCGAACGACCCTCGTTACATCCGCGAGCTTAAACCTGAGGAGTTTGAGGTGAAAATGGGCGACAAAGCAGGTGACGGAAGCCAGTTGAGACCGTTCATTGTGTGGTTCGGCGAGGCGGTGCCTGAAATCGAGACAGCTGTGCAATACGTTGAAAAAGCCGACATCTTTGTCATCATCGGAACGTCGATGAACGTGTATCCGGCAGCAAGCCTGCTGTATTATGTTCCATCAAATGCTGATGTTTATCTCATTGATCCTAAAGATGTTAACATCAACTCGAATCGTCCGATAACACATATTAAAAAAGGTGCCTCTGAAGGAATGAAAGAACTTCTAGAGCTATTAGCTAATAGCCATTAGCCATTAGCAATGATCTTCTCTAAACCTAATGGCTATTTGTTGTTAAATTGATTCATTGTCAGATTCGGGCCTATTGCCACAAAGCTTTTGACAAATTCAACAGCTACATCCAATCGAGGCTGGATATCGTCTATTTCCTGCTGTTTCCATTCACCGATGACGAAGTCGATTTGTTTTCCTTTGGCGAAGTCGTTGCCGATGCCGAAGCGCAGGCGGCAGAAGTCGCTGCTTCCGAGTGACTCGATGATGTTTTTCAAGCCGTTATGACCGCCGTCGCTGCCTTTTTTGCGCATGCGGAGAGTGCCGACTGGCAGTGCGAGGTCGTCGCAGACCACGAGGATGTTCTCCATCGGGATTTTTTCTTGCGTTGCCCAGTATTTCACGGCTTTGCCCGAGAGGTTCATATAAGTCGTGGGTTTGATCACAATCATCTGGCGGCCTTTGTATTTCATCTCCGACACCATCGCCAGTCGGCTGGTGGTGAAGGAACATTCGAGGTCTTTCGCCAGACGGTCGGCGACCATAAAACCAATGTTATGCCGCGTGTTGGCGTACTCGGCTCCGATGTTTCCCAGACAAGCAATCAAGTATTTCATGCTGCAAAAATAAAAAAAAGCCTTCAATCGAAGGCTTTTTCCATATAAATTTCTTAAAATTTACATTATTTTGCTTCTGCTGCAGGTGCTGCTGCGCCTTCTGCTGCTGGAGCTGCTTCTTCACTTTCTTCTTCAGCTGCTGCGTTACGTGGAGCCTTGACGTCGACGACGATGGTGTTCTCAGAAACGAGAACCTGCATCTTTTCGAGGTTGAGGTCTTTCACCTTAATAGCCTGGTTCATCTGAAGTTTTGTGACGTCGACGATGATGTTATCCGGAAGATCGTTGACATAACCGCGAACTTTCAATTTTGAAAGGTTCATGTTCATGCGGCCACCACGCATAACGCCTGGGCATGTACCCTGTGTGCGGATAGGAAGCATAACTGTGATAGGGTTGTCTTCGTTGACATCGAGGAAGTCGGCATGCATGACTTCGTCAGTAACTGGATGATACTGAATGTCTTGGAGGATTGTGTGGTAAACTTTACCGTTGATTTCGAAGTCGATAATCAATGTCTCAGGTGTGTAAAGAATCTTCTTGAAGCTTCTTGCGTCTGTTGAGAACTTCACCTGTTCGATGTTGTTACCGTAAATAACGCATGGCACTTGGCCGTTCATGCGCAATGCTTTAGCATCTTTTTTCCCTACGTTCTCGCGAAGAGAACCGCTCAATGATACTGAATTCATTTTGTTTGTTTTTAATTGTTAGTTATTTTTTATTGAAGAATTCGCTGAGTGACTCGTAATTTTCCACCTTCTTGATGACCTCTGCGAGAAGTTCGGCTGTTGAGAGCACGTGGATCTTCTTGCTTGGGTTAGGTCCCAATGGGATGGTGTCGGTTACGACCACTTCGTCGAATACTGAGTTGTCGATTTTTTCCATTGCCGAGCCTGAGAAAATCGGGTGTGTCGCGAAGGCGCGGACGCTGCGGGCGCCGTTGTCTTTGAGCAACTGACCGGCACGGGTGATGGTGCCTGCTGTGTCGATGATGTCGTCGATGAGGATGACGTCACGGTCTTTCACGTCGCCGATGAGGATCATCTTCTCGATCTCGTTCGGTTTCGAGCGCTGTTTGTGGCAGATGCAGAACACTGTGCCGAGCATCTTGGCGTATGATGAGGCGCGACGTGTGCCGCCGGCGTCAGGTGATGCCATGATCGGGTCATGCAGGTTCAGGCTATTAATATAAGGTACGAAAATCTTCGATGCGTAGAGGTTGTCGACCGGGATGTCAAAGAATCCCTGGATCTGGTCGGCGTGGATATCCATTGTGATGACGCGTGTGACGCCGGCGACCTGAAGGAGGTTGGCGACGAGCTTAGCTGCGATGCTGATGCGCGGACGGTCTTTTCTGTCCTGACGGGCGAATCCGAAGTAAGGAATGACGGCGATGATGCGGCGTGCTGAGGCGCGCTTGGCGGCGTCGACCATCATGAGAAGTTCCATGAGGTTTTCTGTTGGCGGGAAGGTCGACTGGATCAAAAACACGTCTCTTCCGCGTAAGTTTTCCTCAAAACTTGGCTGGAATTCGCCATCGGAGAACACAGTTACGTTGCATGTTCCGAGGGGACTGCCATAATATTCGGCGATTTTATCTGCCAAATAACGTGTGGCTCTGCCTGAAAAGATTGATACAATGGGCTCTTGCATAGTTCAAAAATGTTTGTTTAATTTTTCGGCTGCAAAATTATGAAAAAAAATGTTGCGTGTAACAAAAAATGTATTAATTTTGCACCCGAAAAAAGTTCATTGAAAATTTGAGCCTAGGTGGCGGAATTGGTAGACGCGTCGGTCTCAAAAACCGATGAGGTAACACTCGTGCCGGTTCGATCCCGGCCCTGGGTACGGATTTTTTAGATGTAATCCCCTGTAAATCAACGATTTACAGGGGATTTTTCTTTGTCATGTAGCCACCATGTAGCCACCGAAGGCATTACTATCATCCTAGTAAACACAAGGAAAAGAAAGAATTTACCCTAGTAAATGCTGAGGTTCCCGAAGATGGTGTGAAAGGAAGCTGATAAAGGAGTTTTTGGTTTTGGGTAGCTGTAGGGTAGACGAAAAAATGGGTTGTTGGAACAAAAAAAGTGCATCTATGAAACCATAAATGCACCAGAACTTTAACTGAGTCTGCTAATGATTTAGCACCACAAAGATATAAAAATTTTTTTATTTACAACAGAAAAATCTGTTATTCTAGTAAAAACTCTCCACAATAGTGGGAGTTTGAGATGAGCTTGCCGTCTGATGAGCGCATGGAGATGTAGATGTGAACGTGATCATCTACCCAACTTTCAGGTAGTTCGCAGTGGGTGCTCTTTGTTGAACGAGTGTAGCCGTTCATGAAGTATTTGATCTCTAGCTTCTCTTCATTGCAGACGATAACCATTGAGATATCATCTGCCTTTGCATTTCCTTGACCTGAGTTGTCCTGCCACAAGAAATCTAACGCATCATAGTTGGCATAGACTGTTTCAACTACTGGAGGAGTGAGTAGGCCATGAGACCATTTCAACTTGGAGTAGACTGGCGAATAATCAGGATAATCACCATAAATGGCATCGCGCATCATTTGAGATGCAGCGTAGTTGAGCGGAGACTGGTGTTTCGCTACATCTTTCAAGCCGATATTAAGAAACTCTTGTGCCTGCTGCAGGAAGTTGCGAGCGAATTCCATCTTCGTTCGTTGTTCAATTTGTTTTGGCGTACGAGGATTCTTGGTGTGAGTGGCAATGCCTCGCATGTAGGCGGTGCCTTTCCATGAGGCACCGACCACGGTGCCGACCTTGCCGGAGAAACCTCCTAAAACGCCTTGTTTAATTGTTCCCATAGTTTTAAAAATTTAATTGTTAATCGTCTTCTTCATTGATATGCATGCTGTGGAAATCCAAGCAAGCGTTAGAGACCTGACCGAGTGATTTGTCATAAACAAAAGCCCAGCCAAGAAGTTCCATGTCACCTTTAAGCGGAAAACCCTGAATTTCAACTGAGGTTCCTGAAGTGATTGGCTGATCGTGAACGTGAGAGAACCACGAATTATCTTCAGGATTATACAGAATTAAAATGAATCCAGGAAACTCAACATGAGAATTGTCATATTGGATAACTCCCACATCCCATTCGCCATCTTCGCTGACATCAACGACAGTAAACATATCGAAGCACTGCAGGAATCCCTTAGACAGCTGAAGCTTTTGGTAGATGACAACAGGTTCACCGCCATGGTTCTCAATAGCGCCTGGATAATTGATCTTGACGGCTTTATTGAATGTTGACATACCATGATCATAGTCGCCAAAAGTCAACCGCAATGTTGAGGCTATTGGCCTCAGAACTTCGATAATGGCGCTCAGCGCACGCTGGCAGAACAATGTTCCCCACGTTGCTTGGGTTGTATAATGCTGTGGCATGCCACGCATATAAGCCTTGCCTTTCCAGCTGGCACCGATGACGGTGCCGACCTTGCCGGAAAAGCCTCCTAGTATTCCTTGTTTAATTGTTCCCATAGTACATTATCTTTATTGTTTTTTAATGATAACCACCGTAAACCTGGACTTCGGTGACAGGATTTGACACCTGCCCAGTTGAAGGGTCGTAAGCACAAGCGAATCCGAGATAACTCTGATTAGCGTGAAGTACGATGCCATAAGAATCGAGCATTGAACCTGTACGGAAACTATACTCGTATATTTTTGTATACCATGATTTGTTTTCCACGTCGTAAATGAAGTAAATCAAACCTTCGTAGCGAACACTGGAATTGTCGTTGTTCTTAGGATACATGTAGTAGTTTCCATCTTGTGACATGTCATTGATAATGAGCTGGTCGAACGGCTTAATACTTCCTCTGGAAAGGACAAGTTTGGAGTAATCAACAACAGGCGTTCCGTCTTGATTGACAATGGCTTCCTTATAGTTGATTTGGACTGCTTTGTTGAATTCAGACATCTTGCCGGCACTTTTGGCGAATGTCAAACGAAGCGTTGGAATAATCGGGCGAAGAGTGTCGGTGATGAGCTGAAGAGCTGCACGATTATACGTCTGAGCAGCAGTTCGAGGGTTTTTGACATGCTGGGCTTGCCCTCGCATGTAGGCTTTGCCTTTCCAGCTGGCACCGACGACGGTGCCAACTTTGCCGGAAAAGCCTCCGAGAATACCTTGTTTAATAGTTCCCATAGTACATAATCTTTATATTGTTTTTTAATGGTTAACCGCCCATAGCTTCGACATCTGGAATCGGATCTGAGACGGCACCAGTGGATGGGTCGTAAGCGCAAGCGAACGCCAAGTATTCTTGGTCGCCGTAGAGCGGAACGCCAGTGAATTCGATAGTTTCGCCAGTGTGGAAGTGTTGCTTGATAACGCCAGTGAACCAGCTGCCCTCAGTCGGATCGTAGATGAAGAAGATGAGACCTTCGTAATCGACCTGCGAGTTGTCGCTATTGATAACTGACAGGTAGTAGCGGCCGTTTTCGGACATATCGTCGATGTTGAGATAGTCGAACGGCGTAAGAGTTCCTTTCGAGAGGATGAGTTTGGAATAGTCAACTACAGGTTCGCCATCTTGATTAACGATGGCCTTTTTAAAGTTGACTGAAACTGCTTTGTTGTAGCCTGACATTTTACCAGCACTTTTGGCGAAAGTGATGCCAAGCGTGGGAGCTATCGGACGCAAAGCCAGCGCAATGGCTTTCATCGCATTGCGCTGGTAGATTTGCCCCGCTGTGCGGGGGTTTTTGACATGCTGAGCCTGACCTCGCATATAGGTGATTCCTTTCCAGGAAGAACCTACCACAGTGCCGACTTTTCCGTTGAAGCCCCCTAGGATGCCTTGCTTAATCTTTCCCATAGGACAGCGGATTTAGTGATTAAGCTGCATTTAAAGTCAACTCACCGAAGTAGAGAGAATCAGCGACCAATGCGCCATCTTCAGAGACCATGCCGAGGTAAACCTCAACTTTGTCACCGACCCAGTTGTTTGGAACAGTGACGTCCATGGTGTGAGTTGTACGAGTGGCACCTGCAGTGTTGTAGATGGTCTCGTTTTTGGTCTTGTTGTAGATGAACGGCATGGCTTTGTCGGTTGCCAATGCATTACCTACGCCGCTGTTGTCGGTCCAGCTGAAGGTGAGCTTGCTCTGAGCTGCTGTCCAGTTGACTGCGCCATCAGTAACCTGAGTGAGACCGCCTTTTGAAACGACTACCTTGGTGTAGTCCATGGCATAGTTAGGATAGCTGCCGGTGACGGCGTTCTTGATGTGATACGAGAACGCTGCGTTGAACTCGGTTTGCTTAGCAGCCTGTGATTTGTAACCGATGCGGATGTACGGCACATTAGGCTGGAGGAAGTTCAGAACGAGATTGAACTTACTACGCTGATTGACCTGTCCTGCTGAGCGAGGATTTTTTACGTGCTGAGCCTGGCCACGCATGTAGCTGATGCCCTTCCAACTTGAACCGATGACGGTTCCCACTTTACCGGAG